>CAZDKK010000016.1:0-83295 GCA_964506245.1 uncultured bacterium
GGAAAGGTTCTGAAAAACTCGGCCCTACGGGGTCCCTAGGTTATGAAAACCTACACCCACGGTCGCAGAGCATCCGGCAGCTCCATTCGCCACCGGATCGAGGAGCAGCACAGGGAAGTCCTGGCACGCGGGATCGACCCGGGAACCGACAAGGTCAGGGACCTGCAGTTTCTCCGCCGCTACCAAGCCCTGGTCCAGCGAATCCTCGAGGCGCCGGCCGAGGCGCTCCCGGACTTGAGGGTCGTGGCAAGCGAAGAGCCCGGTCCCAGCCACATCGAGTCATCGCCCCAGGCTCGCCGGCACGAGGGGCGCGAACTGATCATCTTCCGGCGTCTGGCCGAGGCCTCGGGCTACGGGTTCTGCGTGGCCGACGAGAAGGGCATCATCACCTACGCCAACCGCGCCCTCTGCCGGCTCCTGGCCGCGCACGACCCCGAGGACCTGATAGGCCGCAGCCTCACCGCCTGCTACCCCGAGGAAGTCCAGGAGAACTTCGCGATCGGCATCATTCCCACGGTGGTCAAGCACGGACAATGGGTGGGCGAGCTGCCGCTGCGTTCGGCATCCGGGCAGCGGACGCCCACGCTGCAGAACATCTTCCTGGTCCACGGGGAGGTCGGGGCCCAACCCTACCTGGGCAATCTCATCATCGACATCACCGACCGCCAGCGTGCCGAGGACGCCCTGCGTCAGTCCGAGGAGCGCTACCGCGGGCTGATCGAAAACCTGCAGGACGCTGTCTTCAGCATCGACGCCCAGGGGACCATTCTCTTCGTGAGCAAGGCGATCGAGGCGTTCACCGGTTTTCGACCGGAGGAGCTGGTCGGGCGATCCTTCCGCGAGTTCCTCTTCCAGGACGACCGCGTGGAGGTGGAACGTCAATTCGAGGAACTGCTTCAGGACCTCAGCCACGGCCCGTGGGAGTATCGGATCCTGACCAAGTCGGTCGACGTGCGCTGGGTGCGTTCGTCGAGTCGCCCCATCGTCGTCGACGGCAAGATCACGGGGGTCACGGGCATCCTCACCGACATCACTGCGCGCAAGTGGGCCGAGCAGGCGTTGCAGAAGAGCGAGGAGAAGTTCTCTCAGGCGTTCCGGCGGAGCCCCGAGAGCCTCTTCATCTACCGGATCGATGATGGGGAGATCATCGAGGCCAACGAGGGCTTCCAGAAAGCCACGGGTCTCCAGCTCAGCGACATCCTCGGCCGGCCGGTGCACACCCTCCAGTACTGGGCCCACTCGGAACGCCGGGACGCCTTCGACCTCACGTTGCTGGAATCGGGCGTGGCCGACAGCGAGGAGGGCGCGCTGCGGGCGAATGACGGGCGCTTGATCCCGGTGTGGACTTCGGCGCGCAGGATCGAGCTCGGGGGGGTAGCCTGCGCCATCTGCGTTGCGCGCCCCATCGGCGATCGGCGCCGGCTGGAGGAGTCGATCCGCATCCAGCGCGACCTGTCGCTGAGTCTGCGCACGGCCAGTGGGCTGGAGGAGGCTGTCCGCCTATGCGTCGAAGCCGCAGTGGCCCTGGCTGGGATGGATGTCGGCGCATTCTATCTGCTGGATCGCGACACTGGGGCTCTCGACCTGTTGTACGCGACGGGGCTGTCGCCGGAGTTCCAGAGTCGGGCGAAGCACCTGCCGGCCGCGTCGAAGCAGACGCGCCTGATCACGGGAGGGCAGCCGGTCCGCGGGGTGCAGGACTGGTGGGAGGACGCTGCGGAAGAAGGCCTGCGTGCGCTCGTGGTGCTTCCGGTGATAGGCACCGGGCAGGTGATCGGGGCGCTGGGCGTTGCCTCCCATATCCGCACCGGGGTGCCCGCGCGGGTGGAGACCTCCCTGGAGGCTGTGGCAGCCCAGGTCGGCAGCGCGGTCGCCCAGGCCCAGACTGCCGCCGCATTGCGCGACATGGAGCAGATCTGCCGTGCGCTGTCAGCCAGCCTGTCCGAAGGGGTCGCCTGGCACCGGCTGATCTACAATGACCACGGCGAACCGGTGGACTACGAGCTGGTCGAGGCCAACCCTGCCTTCGAGCGAATCGTCGGCGCCAAGCGCGAGGCGCTGATCGGCAAGCGGTCTCGCGAGGTCTACGGCGGCGATCAGCCATTCTGCTTCGAACCGTTCTGTCGGGTGGCCCTCCTCGAGGGGCAGCTCGACTTCAAGACCTCGTCGCCGGCGGGTGGGCCACGGCTCCACGTACGGGCCTTCTCCCCTCGTCGCGGGCACTTCATCGCCGTGATTCGTCCCGCAGACACGGAGGGCGGGGAGGCAGTCACGTAGCCCGGGGGTGCGCGAATGGCTGTTCGTCCGAGCGCAAAGGCCAAGCCGGCGGTGCTGCTGGTCGACAGCGACCGGGAGTTCGGCCGCGGGCTCGCGCGGCGGCTGGGCGACGGCTACGCGCTGGAGTTCAACCTGACCGGGCAGGGGGCTCTGACGGACATCGACGCCGGGCAGTACGATGCGGTGCTCGTGAACGCCGACGAATCGTCGCCCGATAACGGCCTCGACCTCTTGGAGCGCATTCGCGATCGCGACGCCGCCCTGCCCGTGTTCGTGTTGACCCGGACCGAGAAGGTGCCCACGGCATTGCGAGCCGGACAGCTCGGGGCGACCGACTACATGAGCAAAGCGACCGCCCTCGAGGTCCTGCCCCAAAGACTCGAAACGGCGCTGGCTCGCTGGAATGCCGAGCGGGAGCGGGCCGCGCTGCAGAGACAGCGGCATGTCCGCGTGCAGTTCGTGGGCGGCAGCGAGGAGGTTCGCCGGTTGCTGGCCGATGCCTTGATGGTGGCATCGGTGGACAGCACGGTGCTCATCACCGGTGAGCATGGGACCGGCAAGGAGGTGCTCGCCCGCTTCATCCACGAGCACAGCCGCAGGGCCGGCAAGAACTTCGTCGCGGTCAACTGCGCTGCCATCCCCGACGGGCTGGTGGAGAGCAAGCTCTTCGGACACGAGCGCGGCGCGTTCACCGGGGCGATCGCGACCTGCAAGGGCAGCTTCGAGCTGGCCGACGAGGGCACGTTGTTCCTCGACGAGATCACGGAAATGCCGGTCGCGCTGCAGCCGAAGCTGCTCCGGGCTCTGCAATCCGGCGAGTTCTCACGGGTCGGATCGGAGCGATCCAAGACGGCTGATGCGCGCGTGATCTGCTCCAGCAATCGGGACATGGCCCGATCGGTGGAGGAGGGGCGGCTGCGGGCGGATCTCTACTACCGCATCAACGTCGTGCGGCTGCACGTGCCTCCCTTGCGCGAGCGGCGCGGTGACGTTCCGCAGCTCGCCCGTCACTTCCTGCGCAAGAAGGCCGCCGAGCTGCGCAAGAGGGTGGAAGAGATCTCGCCCGAAGCGGACGCCCTTCTGCTCGCGCACGATTGGCCCGGTAACGCGCGGGAGCTCGAGAACCTCATCGAGCGCGCCGTGGTCTTCAGCCGGACGCGTGTTCTCGGCCCCGAGTTGCTCAGCCCGATTTCTTCCGGGGCGGCCTACCTCTCCATGAACTGGGACGAGGCGCGCGACGTCGCCCTGCGCCGCTTCGAGCGCAGCTACTTGACCGTCCTGCTGCAGGTTCACCGTGGCTCGGTCTCCGGAGCGGCGCAGGCCATGGGCGTCTCGCGCCAGGCCTTCTACAAAGCCCTCGAGCGCACGGGGCTCAACCCCGATCGCTTCCGCCCGACCCAGGCCCCCGAAGGGCATCCCGAGTGACAACTTCAGGTTGACGGACGAGCAAAATCGGGCATTGACAAGGTCGGTGGCCCAGCCTATCGTCAGTGCTGGGTCGATGAGGATAGGTTCTGCCGGTTGCCGCGGACCCGAGGCCAGGGGTTGTCAACTAGCAGTTGACGGACGGACTCTGGCGGGGTGATAACCCACGATCGGCGCTCGGCAACCCCGTGGGTTGGACCTTCCAATCGGCTGCAGGTAAAAGGTTTGCGGGACCCGGTCGCGGGGGCTCAGCCCTGGGGCGATGAAGGCGGCTCCGGCACGGAACTTGCAAACCATGCAGAGGAGTTAGGTGCGCCCGGGGGCCTGTGTGTGCGAACCCTCCGGGACAGGCTCGGGAACCTTATTCGGCGAACTCGAAGGGAGCGGAGACCCGCCACAAAGATCGTGGTGCTCTGCGAGCAGAGGCATCTTAGCTATCCGGGTGACCTCGAAATGCTCGAGCTCCGCGGCTCCGTGCTCCGTTCGGCATCCGAGTCCCCGGCGCACCTTTTCTTCTTCCCTCCCTCTTCTCCACGCTGAATCGCCCTGTGTACGGCACGGATCGCCAACGATGCGCCCTGGCCTGGCCGATCCTCGGCCTGGAGGGGCCGGCCTCCGCGAGACGACCCGCACCGAGGCGAGGCGATGGACATCCAGTTGCGCGACCAGTTCCTGCGGCTGTGGCACCGGTACTTCAACGGTGCCGAGACTCCGATCACCTACTACTACAGTGACGCCCCGGACGGCGAGCTGCTCGAAGCGCCCGACCCGACCCGCTGTCTCTTTGTCGATCTGGTCCGCGTGCGAGCGGGGTGCTCGCTCTGCCTGAACGCGGACTCCTTTGCCTGCCCCGATGGCAGGCGAGCCTTCGGCTTCCCGACCGGGCCGCAGTCGCACTACGAGCACGTCCTCTCCTGCGGAATCCCCGGCGAGGTCGAGGGCAAGCGCTTCAAGCAAACGCCGGAGCTGGTTCGCGCGGCACTCCGCGACCTTCCGCGCGTGCGGGCCTCCAAGGGCTACCTTGTCTTCAAGCGCTGGGACCATCTGACGCAGCGCGATCATCCGCAAGTGGTCGTCTTCTTCGTGGGCCCCGATGAGCTGTCCGGACTCTTCTGGCTTGCGCACTTCGACGAATCGGTCCCAGACGCGGTCGTGACACCCTTCGCCGCGGGCTGCATGGTGCTGGGGGCGCATCCGCTGGCGCAGTGCCGCTCCCGGACCCCGCGAGCAGTGCTGGGACTGCTGGATCCGGCTGCCCGCGCCTGCCTGCCGGACAGCATGCTGACGCTGGCGGTGCCGATGGCCAAGTTCGAGCGGATGGTGGCCACCATGGAGGAGAGCTTCCTCTCGACCCCGGCCTGGAGACGCGTGCTGGCCCGGATCGAATCGCAGGGCAACGAGGACGCGAGCTGAGCCTGTCGCCGCAGATCGAGGTCATGGCGGCCCGGCACCATCCTTTCCCCTGCCCAGGGGGGCTCCGATAGGGCACTATGGAGCCCGTGGACCTCGTGGATGCACACTGCCACCTCTACGTGGACCCGCTCGGCCGGGACCCCGCGGGCGCCCTGGCACGTGCCCGCGCGGCGGGCGTCACGATGGTCGTCGTGCCGGCCTATGATCTCGCCTCGTGGTCGCAGGTGGGCGACCTCGCCGCGCACGATGGGGTGCTCGCGATGTACGGCCTGCACCCGTGGGTCGCGGATGAGGAGCTGGACGTGCAGCGCCTGGCGCAGGTCCTGGACGGACCGCGCGCGGTGGGCGTAGGGGAGATCGGCCTCGACCACCAGATCGAGGGCCCGAGCCGGGACGTTCAGCTCGAGACGCTGAGAAAGCAGATCGAGCTGGCCATCGAGCTGGATCTGCCCGTGAACCTTCACTGCCGGGGCGCATTCGAGGAGCTGCTGCGCCTGCTGGCGCGCTACCGGCCGCGCCTGCGCGGCATGGTGCACGCCTTCTCGCGCGGCCCCGATCTCGCGCGCCGGTTCCTCGACCTGGGGCTCATGCTCTCCTTCGGCGGGGCGATCACGAGGCCGCGCGCCGAGCGGGCGCGGCGCAGCGCTCAGGAGGTGCCGCTGGAATCGATCCTGCTCGAGACCGACGCGCCCTCGATCGGGATGGAGGGCCTCGGCCCCGAGGAGGTCGAGCCATGCCACACGCGCTCGGTCGCGCAGGCACTGGCCGAGTTGCGCGGTCTGGAACTGGAGGAGGTCGCCCGGGCGACCACGCTCAATGCACGACGGCTCTTCGGCAGCGCCTGAGTTCCCCCGGCGGTTCACCCGGACCGTGGACCTCTACGGCGGTGAGGGGTTCGCCCGCATCCGTGCGGCAGCGGTGACCGTGGTGGGCCTGGGTGGCGTGGGCAGCCACGCCGCGCTGGCCCTGGCGCGCAGCGGCATCGGCGCGCTGCACCTGATTGACCTCGATACGGTCACCGAGTCGTCGCTCAATCGGCTGCTGGCGGCGAGCCCGGCCGACGTGGGCCTGCCCAAGGTCGATGTCGTGGCGCGCCACCTCGCGGCCACCTGTCCGGACACGCGCGTGCGCGTCACGGCCGAGTTCTTCCAGGCCGATGCCGCCACGCGGCTGCTGGCTCCCCCCCGCGATCTCGTGCTCGACGCCATCGACAGCCTGAACCCCAAGGTCGCACTCCTGGCCTACTGCGCCGGCCACGGACTGCCCGTGGTGAGCAGCATGGGCGCGGCCGGGCGCCGCGACGTGGCCAAGGTGCGCGTCGATGACATCGCTGACACCCGCGGCTGTCCGCTCGCGCGGCGGGTGCGACGCCTGCTGCGCCTGGCCGGGGTCGAGACGGGCATTCCCTGCGTCTACTCGATCGAGCCGGGGATCGAGCCCCTCCCGCCCGACGAACAGGAGCAGCAGCTCGGACCCGGTCGCGTGCGCCGCCGCCTGCCGAGCAGCATCGCGCTGCCGGGGATCTTCGGCTACGGGCTCGCCTCGGTGGCCCTCGATCGGATCGCCAGCGGGCGAGGGTAGACCCGCCGTCCACGCGCGATCGCGCGCACCCTCGTTTGCGCCAACCGGGGCTGCAGTGTACGCTGCCGCCGGATGCCGGCTGCGGCGGCCCTGCAGGGGTCTTGCATGGGTCGACACCGGCCGCGGACCGGGCACGGATCCAGCCTTTCGCGCGGGGGCTGTCGTCGCACGTCTGGGGAGACACGCGTGACCTCAAGCTTAGACCTCCGGGCCTGGCAGCGAGCGGATCGCTCCACGCGCATCCTCGCGCTGATCCTGCTGGCGGCCCTGGTCATCCGGCTCCTCTACGCGCTGTCGCTGGGTCCCCAGATTGCGTGGTACGACGGCAGGGAATACGCGCGCCTGGCGACGGGCCTCCTCGAGCAGCGAGCCTACACCACGGTCCACGGAGCGCCCTCGGGCTTCTGGCCCCCCGGGTATCCCTTCTTTCTGGCCGCGATCTACGCCGTCTTCGGACCCGGCGTGACGGCCGTGCGCATCTGCGAGGCCGTGCTCGGCGTCCTGGTCTGTCTGCTCGCCTTCCTGCTGGCGCGCGCGTGCGTGGGCCGCCGCGCGTCCCTGGTGGCGGCCGGGTTGGCGGCGATCTACCCGCTCCACATCTACATGGTCGGCACGTTCTTCGCGACCACGCTGCAGACCGTCCTGGTGGCCGCGGCCGCCGACTTCCTCATCGAGGCCGCGGCGCGCGGCAGCGTCGTCCGTGCCCTGATCGGTGGGATCCTCGGCGGCTGGGCTGCGCTCACGGCGGCCTCGGTGCTGCCCGCGCTCCTGCTCAGCGCGGTCTGGGTGGCATGGGCATCGCATCGGGCGCGCCGGCGCTGGTGGCCGGCGACGCGGCTGGCAGTCTTGGCGCTCGTGCCCATCCTCGTGATCGTCGGGGCGTGGACCGTGAGGAACACGCACGTCCTTGGCCAACCGGTCCTCGTCTCCCTCAATGGCGGCGAGAACTTCTGGTTGGGCAACTACCCCGGGGTGACCGCGGCGACGGGCAACCGCATGACGCCCGAGATGCGCCAGGAGCTCTTCGCGATCCATGCGCAGCATCCGGACGAGGTCGAGCGGGACCGAGCCTTCTACCGGCGGGGGATGGAGTTCGTACAAGCCGACCCCTGGCGGTTTCTCACGTTGTCCTTGTCGAAGGCGATCTACCTGTGGCATCTCTGGCCGCAACCGATGACCGACCAAGGCCACCCGGACACGCTCGTCATCCTGGGCAGCGTGCTCTCCTACGGCGTGTTGCTGGTGCCGGCGCTCATCGGGCTCGCGCGCGCCCTGCGCCGGCGTCCGGAGGCGTGGCTGGTCCTGTTGTTCTGTCTCTCCTACTCGGCCGTTCACGCGCTTTACATCTCGAAAGTGCGCCTGCGCCTGCCGCTCGACACGTTCGTCATCGTCTACGGCGCGGCGGGGCTGCTCTGGATCCTGGGCCGGATCTCTCCGCGCTGGCGGGACAACTCCCCCGACGAGGACGCCGCGGTGTGAAGCTGAGCATCCTGATTCCGGTGTACAACGAGGAGCGGACCGTAGCCACGCTCCTGGACCGCGTGCTCGCGGTGGATCTGGGCGTCGAGAAGGAGGTCATCGTCGTCGACGACGGCTCCCGGGACGATACGGGGAAGATCCTGGAGCGCTATCGCGATCGGGTGATCCTCGCCCACCACGAGCGCAACCGCGGCAAAGGGGCGGCGATCCGCACGGCTCTCACGCACGCTGTGGGGGACTACGTCGTACCGCAGGATGCCGACCTGGAGTACGAGCCGGCAGACTTGGCGCGCCTGCTGGAGAAGGTCCGCGCGGGGCACCGCGTCGTCTACGGGTCGCGGCGGCTGCATCCCGAGAACCGGGAGTACTCCTCGCGCGCGTTCTACCTGGGGGGGATCCTCGTCTCCTGGGTCGCCAATGCGATCTACGGGCTGAAGCTCACCGACGAAGCCACCTGCTACAAGCTGATCGAGCGCGACTTGATCACCCGCATGGAGCTCGAGTGCGAGCGCTTCGAGTTCTGCCCGGAAGTGACCGCCAAGGCGGCCCGCCTGGGGGTGTCGATCGTGGAGGTCCCGATCCGCTACCATCCGCGCCCCGTCGGCGCCGGCAAGAAGATCCGCGCGCGCGACGGACTGCAGGCGATCACGACGCTGCTGCGCTATCGGCGCTGGCGTCCCGCCGGATCCACGAGCGCACCCACGGCAGAAGGGCGTACGCCGGCAGGGCCAGCAGGAAGGTGAGCCCGAAGTAGGCGGCGTACCCGAGGCGCTCCGCGCCCCAGCCGCTCACGCCCCCGGCCAGGGAGCGGCTCAGCCCGAAGAGCGCCGACAACAGCGCGTACTGCACCGCGGCGTGTTCCTTCTCGCAGATGCTCATCAGGAACGAGAGGAACGCCGCGGTGCCGAGCCCGCCCGTGAAGCTCTCGAAGACCGACGCGGCGTAGATGTACCCGCGGGACAGCTCCCACTGCGCGACGCCCGCGTACCCGAGATTCGACACCGCCTGGAACAGGCCCAGGGTCCACAGGCCGCGGAAGATGCCATGCCGGCTGATCCAGACCCCGCCGAGGATCGCCCCCACCACCGTGGCGATCACACCGACCGTGGTGGAGATGAGACCGATCTCCGCCGGGCTCAGGCCCCGGTCGATCCAGAAGGGCTTCACCATCGGGCCCATGCTGGCGTCGCCCAGCTTGTAGATGAGCACGAAGAGCAAGACCATGGCGGCCGCCGGCCGCCGCAGCCACTGCCATAGCGGGCGGAAGAAGGCGCGGCGCTGCTCGGGGGCGACGACGACCCTGGGCGTGTGCCAGGTGGCGATCGCCAGCGCGGCGAAGATGATCGCGCCGGCCCAGAACAACGTCGGCCAGGGCACGACCCCGGCCAGGGCCACCAGCCCGCCGCCGCCGAGAACGAGCGCCGCGCGGTACGCCGACACGCGCACAGAGTTGGCCGGGCCCTCGCGGCCGCGATCGACCACGCCGATCGTGTAGGCGTCGACGGCGACGTCCTGGGTGGCCGAGAGAGTCGTGAACGCGAGGAGCAGGCCGCGCAGCGCCCAGCCGATGTGCCCCGGGGGGAAGAGCGGCAGGCACACGAGCACGAGTCCCATCCCGAGCTGGCAGGTCGCAATCCAGTGGCGCCGCTCGCCGAAGCGGTCGATCAGCGGCGACCAGAGCGCCTTGAGGCTCCACGGCAGACCCAGCAGGCTGAGGAGCCCGATCTCGCGCAGCGAGACGCCCGCGGTGCGGAAGTAGACCGGCAGGACGTCGTAGACGATGCCGAAGGGGAAGCCCTCCGCGAAGTAGAGCAGCCCGATCCAGAGGAGCGTGCGCTGGTGTCGGTCGAGCTTCATGCCCTTGATCTCGCGCTGGGAAGTCGGTGGGAATCCACCTTCCTCACAAGTCGTGCGTCTCGCCGAGCTGCGGCACGACCGTCTTGGAGAACCCCTGCTGGCGGAGCAGCTCGCCGAAGCTGAGCGACTGCTCCTGCTCACCGTGCACAACGAAGATCTTGCGCGGGGAGTACTTGAGGGCGCGGACCCAGGTGAGCAGCTCGTCGCGGTCGGCATGGGCGCTGAAGGCATCGATCAGGCGCACCTCGGCGCGGCGGCGCATCGGCTCACCGAAGATGCGCACTTCCTCCTGCTTCTCGGCCAGCTTGCGGCCCAGAGTGTGCTCGGCCTGGAACCCCACGAGGATGATCAGCGTGTTCGGGTTCTCGATGTTGTTGAACAGATGGTGGCGTATCCTCCCGGCCTCGCACATCCCCGAGGCCGAGATGATGATCATCGGTCCTTCCTTCGCGTTGAGTTCCTTCGACTCCGCCACATCGCGCACGTAGTGCATGAGCTTGAATCCGAACGCATCGCTCTCCTCGTTGCGCAGCACTTCAAGGGTCTCGCGGTCAAAGCACTCCTCGTGATCGCGGAATACCTGGGTGACGTCGACCGCCAGGGGGCTGTCGACGTAGACGGGCATGCGCGGCACGCGACCCGACTCGAAGAGCTCCTTGAGGACGGTGACGACCTCCTGCGTGCGACCCACGGCGAAGGAGGGGATCAGCACCTTGCCCCGGCGAGCGTAGGCCCGGTTGAGCAGATCGGCCATGATCTCCGGGACATTGGCCGCCTCGTCGTGCAAGCGGTTGCCGTAGGTGCTCTCGATGATCAGCGTATCGACGTCGGGCACGGTCTCCGGGTCGCGGATGATCGGCAGGTCCTTGCGACCCAGATCGCCTGTGTAACAGACACGTCGCCGGCGCCCGTTCTCTTGTATGTCCAGCACTGTCAGCGCCGAGCCCAGGATGTGTCCCGCATCCTGGAAACGGGCCTGGACGCCGGGGACGACCTCGAAGCCGACGCCGTAGGAGTGCGCCACGAGGAGCGACAGCGCCCGATCGGCGTCGGCCGGCAAGTAGAGCGGCGCGATCGGGCGCATGTTGCGCCGTGACTCGCGCTTGTTCAGGAACTCCGCGTCGCGCTCTTGGATGTGGGCGCTATCGTGGAGCATGGGGTCGAGCAGCGCGGTCGTGGCGCGGGTGGCATGGATGCGACCGCGGAAGCCCGCCTTGACGAGGGAAGGGATGTTCCCGCTGTGGTCCATGTGGGCGTGGGAGAGGACGAGCGCCTCCACCTCGGAGGCCTGGAAGGGCAGGGTGCGGTTGCGCGCCTCGGCCTCCTCGCGGCGTCCCTGGAAGAGCCCGCAATCGAGCAGGAACTTGTGGCCGCCCACCTGGACCAGATGCCGCGATCCGGTGACGGCCCGGACGCCCCCCCAGAAGGTGATCTTCATCGCCGCCCTCCTGTGCCCGACCTCCGGCGCCGGGCCTTGCCTGGAACCTGGGATCTCTGAGGGTTTTAGCCTCTCGGGCGGGGCACGACCAGCCCAATCTTCCCGGGGGTGGAACGAAGAATCCTGGTCCCGAGGCGTCGCTGGATTGGCGCGAGGATCAGGCGGCGTCCTCGGTTTGGTCAGCCGGGGGCGGCACCTTGGTGCCCGAGACTGCCCCCTCAGGCGGCGCGGTCGCGGGGCTGGCCTGGTCCTGCGTCGCGACGCGGCCCAGCATCAGGATCAGGCTGCGCAGCAGGTCGGCGTGAAACTCGCGCAGCATCTCCCCCTGCATGAGGGCGAGCGCCTCGAACGAGGTGCGCACCTGCCCAGACCGGCCGCACGTGGTCAGGCTGTCGAACGCATCCGCCACCGCGGCGATTTTCGCGTAGAGGTGAATGTGCGAGCCCCGCACGGCGGCCGGGTACCCCTGGCCGTTGCACCGCTCGTGGTGCTGCAGGACGACCGCCAGCGTGCAGGGCGGGAGCTGCTGCGTCCGCCGGAGCAGATCGACGCCACGCTGGCAATGCATGCGGTAGGCCTTCTCCTCATCCTCACTCAGCGCCTCGCCCCGGGCGTGTTTGGCCACGATGGCCGGGCTGAGGTCCGCGAGCCCGGCGTCATGGAGCAGCAGGCCCATGCCCAGCTCGCGCATTTCCTCGGAGCTCAGACCGGTGCGCTCGGCCAGACCCAGGCCGAGCACGCACACGTTGACCGAGTGCGTGTAGAGCCGGTAGTCGGTGGCCAGCAGGCGGACCATGCTCGTGACGTGCTCCGGCCCGCGCAGCAGATGGCTCACCGTGCTGCGCACGAGCCGCTTGGTGCGCTGGTGATTCTCCCCGTCCCAGGGCCGCCGCAAGGCGTCGCGCACGAGGGCGGAGGAGCAGTCGTAGATGATGGCGGACTTCTGGGCCGGCGGCACGGCTGGGTCGCCGACGACCTGGCCGAGGTTCTTCTCCATGTACTTGAGATAGGTGTCCCGGTCCTGGCAGGCGATGTACAGGTCGCGCACGCCGCTGTTCTGCAGCTTGCGGCGGTGGTCGCCCGTGAGCACGAAGTCTGAACGCCGGTAGAGGTAGAACTTGTCGCCGCTCGGGGTTCGCATGTAGAGGTCGAAGCCGGTCACGAGGTCCGTGAGCAGGCTGGCCACCGGCACGGGGTAGAAGAACGAGCGGCGGTCATCGGGGCCACGACCCGCGACCGTCCCATTCGGCAGCGCGCCGGTGGAGGGTTCGGAACCAACGGCTGGGGCATCCGCGGCCCGGTTGGGGTCGGTGCCAGGCTGGTTCTCGGGACGATTGTGCACGGGTTCCATCGGGCCCTCCGCGTCGGTTGCCTCTCCAGCTATGGTTCGGCCCGATCGGACCGGCGATGAAGCGGCGAAAGCAGCGCGGACTTGGGGCATGTACCTGCGCGCAGATGGAGCCGGTGCCGGTGGCCGCTTTCGACCACCGGCGCCACCCAACCTCGCTGAGTGCGGCCAGGGATCAGAGCAGCTCGACCGCCAGCGCCGTGGCTTCGCCGCCGCCATTGCACAGGCTGGCGATCCCGCGCCGGCCGCCCTGCTGCTTGAGCACGTGCAGCAGCGTCACCAGGACACGCGCCCCCGAGGCGCCGATCGGGTGACCGAGCGCGACGGCACCGCCCCGGATGTTGACCCTCGCGTCGTCCAGGCCCAGCGCGCGGCCATTGTAGAGGCTGACCACGGCGAAGGCCTCGTTGAGCTCGAAGAAGTCGACGTCCCCGATCTTCCAGCCAAGCTCCGCGGTGAGCTTGCGGATCGCGCCCGCCGGGGCGGTCGTAAAATGAACGGGATCGTGGCTGTAGGTGGCCCAGCCACAGATGCGCGCCAGCGGCGTCTGGCCGTGCTGTGCAGCCCACTCGGGACAGGCCACGATCAAGGCGGCCGCACCGTCGTTGATCGACGAGGCGTTGGCGGCGGTGACGGTGCCATCAGGCTTGAACGCGGGCTTGAGGGTGGGGATCTTGTCGGGCTTCGCGCGACCCGGCTCCTCGTCGGTGTCGACGACCGTGTCGCCCTTCTTCGATTTGATCACGACCGGCACGATCTCTTCCTTGAACAGCCCCTGCGCGATGGCCTCATTCGCCCGGCGGTACGACTCGATCGCGAAGGCATCCTGCTGTTCGCGCGTGAAGCCGTTCTCACTCGCGCAGACCTCGGCGCACATGCCCATGTGCTGCCGGGAGTAGGGGTCCCAGAGCCCGTCGTTGACCATCATGTCGATCAGCTCACCGTTGCCGTAGCGGTAGCCATCCCGCGCGTGGGCGAGCACGTAGGGCGCCTGGCTCATGCTCTCCATGCCGCCCGCGACAACGACGCAGTTCTCGTCCAGCGCGATCGAGCCGGCGGCTTCCATGACCGCCTTCAGGCCCGAGGAGCAGACCTTGTTGATGGTCCAGGCGCTCTTGGTATCGGGGATGCCGCCGGCGATGGCCGCCTGCCTGGCGGGCGCCTGCCCGATTCCGCCCTGGAGCACCATCCCCAGGATGACCTCGTCGACGTCGTCCGCCTTGACACCGGCCCGCTGGACCGCCGCACGGATCGCTGTGGCGCCCAGCTCCACGGCGGGCACGCTGGCCAGGGCGCCGTTGAAGGAGCCGATCGGTGTCCGAGCGGCCGAGAGAATCACCGCATGCTTCATGTTGACCTCCACGGTTGGGACCCACTCGCTGCGCGCCCGGGCTGCGGGAGGGGGATCGACGCGATCCGCCTGGCGTGTCCGAGCGCGAAGAGGGGGAGGATACCGCATCGGAGGGGGGTCCGCCAATGCGGCTTCGAGATGCAGACGGATCGGGGCAGACCCTACGTCGGATGAGCGCTGGGTCCAGGGCACCGTGCCCTGGAGATGGCCGGATCGCCTCCCCATCGCGCGCAGGTTCTCCATCGGGATCGATGCCAGGCCGTCATTGTTCTGAGGAAGCCAGAGCGTGTATGCTCCTGCAGCGGGTGGACGAGCGCACCGAGAAGTCAGAGGACGCATCCCATGCACGCAATCTCCCGCGACCGGTTCGTATTCCTGGCGGCGTTCGCGCTGAACCTGTCCCTGTTTGCTGTCGGCTGTGACGACTCCTGCAAGCCTGACCCCGAGCGGCAGCGCGTCTTCCACGTGAGACCCGACAGCTCGGGGCTCTTTCCCACGATTGCAGCCGCTGTCGCCGCCTGCGTGGATGGGGATGTCGTCGAGCTCGCGGAGGGGACCTACCGCGGCGAGGGAAACAGGGACATCGACTTCCTGGGCAAGAAGATCACGGTTCGCTCCGAGTCCGGCGATCCACGCACCTGTTCGATCGACTGCGAGGGAACCGGAGAAGAGCCCCACCGCGCCTTCTGGTTTCATCTGGATGAGGATCGGAACTCCGTGCTCGCCGACATCTCCATCATCCACGGCGGCGTGGAACAAGATGGCGGCGGGATTCTATGCGAGCATGGCTCCTCTCCCGTGCTCAGGAATCTGATCATCTCAGCATGCCGGGCGAGATACCTGGGTGGCGGTATCTACTGCGACGACAATTCCAGCGTGCTCATCCAAGACTGCACCCTTGCGGCCAATCGCGCGGCAGAAGGAGGGGGCCTGTGCAGCTGGGATGCTTCCGCTCGCATCGAACGATGTCATTTCGAGGAGAATTCAGCCCTCTGGGGCGGTGGCGCGGCGGTGTCCCTATCCGGCAGTCCGGAGACGACCTTTGAGGGATGCGTGTTCCAGCGGAATGCTGCGTATTCCGGCGGGGCGATGTACCTGGATTACACCGAATGCCGTGTGTTCAACTGCCTGACCAGGAACAACCGCGGAGTATACGGCGGGGCGTTCTTCTGCGGGGATGCGTCGCCGCTGATCATGGGGTGCACGTCGTTCGCGGACAGCTCGGCGAATGGCGCCTCCCTGTGTTGCGTCGAGCACAGCAGCCCCGTGCTCATCTCCTGCACGCTCTCCCATGGCTACGCGCACGCGGGAGGCTCGGCCATCAGTTTGGCCGACGGAAGCAGCCCGATCCTCGAACGCTGCATCATCTCCTTCTGCCGGGGCGGGATGGCCATCAGCCCCGAGGGTGCGGGAGACGTTCCGCTGCTGCGCTGCACCAACATCTTTGGCAATGAGTCAGGCGATTGGACGGGCTTGATTGCAGAGCAGATGACCGAGGATGGGAATATCGGCGAAGATCCGCTCTTCTGCGATCCCGATTCCGGGAACCTGCAACTCCGGCTCGACTCCCCATGCAGGGAGGGCCATTCCGCCTGCGGGTCCATGGGCGCATGGCCGGTCGGCTGTCCCTAAGGCTCTCGGATCCGTGCGATCGGGCCATTCAACCAGAGGAGGTCGTCGTGACGCGCGCGCGGCGGTTTCGCGGCTTGGTCTTGGGATCGTGCTGCGTTGGGGTCGCGCTGCTGAGCGGAGGGCACGCGCGGGCCCAGCAGGCGCCGGACGGCTCGCGGGCGGCGCCCACCTTCCCCGCTCTGACGTTCCCGAGCCCATCCCGCGCCGATCTCGACCTCCCCGAAGAGCTCTGGAGAGCGGTGAGCACCCGGGTAGGAGCCGAGGGTCGCGCCATTGGCTACAGCGCGGAGGAGATGGGCAACTACGGTCGGAGCGCCTTGCTCCTTCCCACGGTGCTGCAGCTCTTCCGCGACGCGCGGGTCGTCCCGCGCAACTCGGGTCGCATCACCGACGGCTTCCTGGCGGATGCGGAGAAGGCCGCTCGCTTCGGGTACGGCTGGTCGGAGGGCGGCTTGGGAGAGATCGCGGTGCGCTGCTATGCGCTCCTCGCCGTCTCCGCCGGGCGGCAGACGATGCCCGACACGCTCGACGCGACAATCCCCTTCGCGCTGGATGCAGCGACCGAGCGCAACTGGCAGGCGCTGCCCCAGGAAGTGCGCGATCTGGTGGGCCGGCTCTACCAGGCCGCGCAGGATGTGCGCCCGTGGCTGCTGGCCGCCTATGACCGCGAGCTGCTGCAAGAAATCACTGGCCAGCCCGACCTCGCATCGATCCGGGCCGCGGATCTGGCTCGCATTGCACAGGCCCACCAGGACGACGAGCGCTTCGACCAGCTTGCCACCCTCTCGCCCGCAACCTTCCGACTCTGCGAGACCACCGACCTGGCCTACCTGGGGTACGCGACGGTCGTCTGGCTGCGGTACCTGGAGTATGCGCTGCAGGTCTTCCACGCGGCCGGCGGGGCAGCGGTCGTGAGCGGTCGCGCGATCGACACCTTCAGATTGGCCACGCCGCTGGGCGATATCCTGATCGGGGGCACGGACGACGACGATCACCGCGCGCCGGCCTTTCTCACCGTTGATCTGGGCGGGAACGATCGCTACGCACCTGGATTCGGGGCATCGCTTTCCCTCGCCTCGCCCGTCGCGGTGCTGCTGGATCTATCCGGCGACGATGCCTACCTCGATCCGGCGTACCGAGCGGAACGCGATGCAGCCGCTGGCGGGGAAATCGCGCAGACATCCGCGGAAGGGTCGGCCAGCTCGGGGGCGGCCGTGGCCAGCTCCTCCGCCCGGGGCACCGATGGCGATGCAGTCGTGCCAGCGTTCGGGGCCGGCGTCTTCGGCCTCGGCGCGCTGTGCGACCTCGCAGGCGACGACACATATGCCGTGCGCGAATCGGGTCTCGGTCGCGGTTGCTTCGGATCAGGCCTGCTCATCGACTACGCGGGAAACGACAGCTACGACGGCGGGCGCTGGACGCAGGGAGCCGCGCACGGCGGCATCGGCGTCCTCCTCGATCTGGCCGGCGACGACCGCTACTCCTGCGCGCAGCAGTCCCAGGGCCTCGGCGGCACCCTGGGCACGGGTCTCTTGCTCGACCTGGCGGGGCAGGATCGCTACACGGCCCGCGACGACGGCAACATCTCGGAGCTCTACTTGGGCCAATCGGTCGCGATGAGCCAGGGTTGCGGCTACGGTCGCCGCGCGGACCTCGGCGACGGCCACTCCCTCGCGGGGGGCTTTGGCCTCCTGATCGACGGCGCCGGAGATGATGAGTACCACGCCCAGGTATGGGCCCAGGGGTGCGGCTATTGGTGGGGCGTGGGGATCCTCGAGGACCGCGCGGGCAACGACAGCTATCGCAACGGCAAGTACTCGTCCGGCGCTGCGGCGCACTTCGCCATCGGTGTGCATGTGGACTTGGCCGGCGACGACTTGTACAACATCGATAACGACACGGCCAAAAATCAGTATCAAGGCCATGCCCGCGACGGTTCCCTCGGCATCTTCGTCGACGGCGACGGCAACGACAGCTATGGATTGCGCACACACTGCGCAGGATCGGGCGATCTGGGTGCGATCGGCGTCTTCTGGGACCGCCGCGGTGACGACCAGTATCACTACACGGCCGACCAAGTGGGCACCGACCCATGGGCGCAGACGCCGCCCCTGGGGTCGACGACCCAGTACGAGCCCTTCCGCTCGTTCCGCGACGAACTGCCCGTGTACGGTATCTTCCTCGATACCGGCGGGGCGGATAGCTACGAGACCCGGAGGCCGGCCACTCCCGCAGGCGAGGGTGCTGGGACCGGCGCCCCGGAGGTCGCGGGCGCGGCGAATGGCGCGGTCTGGTCGATGCGGCGCAACGCCAACGCCTGGGGGCTGGGCGTGGACGCGGAGTGCTATCCGGGGGCCACGCGCGCAGGGGCGCCCGTGCGCCCCCCCAGATGACTCTGGCGAGACAAGGTGTCGTCCGACATCTCGCCGCGGGCCAACCGGACGGTCCGTGTGCGGCTAGCGACCGACGATCATCCTCCGCGTCCGTGTCTCGCCACCGAACCCCAGCCGGCCGAAGTAAATCCCAGCCGGCAGCCGGCCGACGTCCCAGCGGGCTCGATGCCAACCCGCCTCCTGGTTCGCGTTCACCAGGGTGGCCACTCTGGCGCCCGTCACGTCGAACACCTCGAGACGCACGGGTCCGCTCTGGTCGATGGCGTACTCCAGGCTCGCCTGCGACCAGCTCGGATTCGGCCGATTCTGTGAGAGCCAGCAACGAGCCTCTCCTCGGTTCCACCCGGCCGGGGCAATCGGGCCGAACGCGTCAACCGACGAGGCGCCGGCGCTTCCCTGGGTGACCTCGATCTCATCCCAGCAGCACGCGCCGTGGTCGTAAGACCCGCTGTGAATGTCGCCCATCCGCAGACGGCCCGAGTAGCTGGCCGAGGCGAGGTTGGCGGTGCCGCTCAGCAAGCCGTCCACGTAGACGTCGTAGTTGCCCACATCCGGGTGAACCTCGCAGCGGAGGTGATACCACTGACCCGGGTTCAGATTGGCCAGGTGTTGAACGGTAGATCCGTCCCAGGTCGACAACTGGGTGTAGTAGTCGATGACAACGTGGACGTAGCCATCGTCCATGACGAGGAACCAGTGGTTGTTCGCATCCGGGATCATGGTCCAGAAGTCGATCGCATAGTCCTGGGCGGGGTCGAGCGCGAGGGTGGGAGTGAGGCCGTAGGCGTACCCCTCTCCCTGAGAGACCATGCTCAACCCGCACGCTGCCGCGTGGTAGACGGCTGGATCGGGCTGGAATCGATCTACCCCGGCGGTGGCTACGTGGGTCTCCCAGTCTTGAAGATCGCAGTCGTTGAAGTCGTCGTTGAAGCTCCACGGCAACCCATAGGTGTAGAAGTCATCGAGCCACACGATGGCGCTGCTGCCCGGCTCGGGCGTATCCGCGATGAAGAACTGGTCCTCGGGTGAGAGACTCGCCAGGTACGCCCCCGTGCCGGCCGCGAAGCCATTGACCGCCACCGAGAAGGTATGCGCCTCGGAATCGAAGTCGATCTCAAAGCGCCCCCATGTCTCCGGGGGCACGAAGCTCTCCAGCTGATAGGGCGTGCCCGCCAGCGGCCCGTAGGAGCCCGTGCCGGGATCGTACAGGATTTCGTAGGAGGGAGACTGCAGCATCAGCCGAGCGTGGCCGAAGTTGATCAAGCACCGGGAGAAGTCGACATAGCGCAGGTAGAAGATCAGCGTGTACGGCCTCGTATAGGACACCGGCACGCTGGGGGACTGGGCGAGGGCGAGCGAGCCGCCGGCCGGACTGGCCTGGAGGGCCAGCGAGGGAGGCTCGTCGAAGCCCTCCGAAGAATCGCTGAACGCAACACTTCCCATCACGCCCTGCAGTGTCCACCCGCCCCCGGCCGTTCCGGCGTGGTGATCCTCCCAACTGGAGCAGTTCCCCGTTCTCCACGGATGTCGGATGTAGTAGACATCGCACAGGTCCTCGCGACCGCTCTGGTTCGTCCACACCACGCCGACCCTGTCGCCGGTGTCCTGGCAGGCGATATCGGGGGCCAGGGCGTTGGCGCCGTCCTCGAGACTGCTCAGGGTGGTCGGGGGCCAATCCCAGTTCGATCCCCGGTCAGGGCTCCTCGCCAGCTCGACCTCGTATCCGTCGTAGGCGCTGCCGTGGTCCTCCCAAACGACATAGATGGAGTCCTGCTGGGTGGCAATCGCCGGGTACTGCGACTTCCAGCTATCGCAGCGGCTCAGGGGAACCTCCGCGTGCCACACGACGCCATCGTCAGACCAGTCGTAGTAGATCTCGCTGAAGCTACCCGTGCGCGCATCGTCCCAGACCGCATGGAAGCGGCCCTGCGCGTCCACCGCGATGTCGGCCACCCACGAGTCGTAGCCGTCGGCGGCCGAAACGAGCACGGGACCACCCCAGGTGACGCCATCGTCGGTGCTGCGAATGGCATAGACCTCGGCACATGTCCCCAAGAGGTTGGTGAAGAGGACGACGACCTTGTTCTTGTAGACGGCGACCGCAGGCCAGTGCGCATCGTACGCGGGTTGGACAGGCAGGATGTTGACCGGCTGGGTCGTCTCCATGATCTGATGGTTGTTGCCCATCGTGATCCGGCGATAGTAGATCTTCGCCGGCTGGGGATAGGAGTTCTCCCACACGACGTGGGCGTACTTGCTGCTGGTCGAGCCGGCGTACTCGCGGCTGACCCCCACATCGGGAGCGATGGAGAGGTCGTACCCGTCATTGTCGAGGCGGGTCGTGTTGGTCCAGGCATCCGGGTTGTAGGACATGGGGCTGAAGTAGATGTCCGCGATGTCGCTGCAGTAGTTGAGGTAGATGTTCCCCTGCTCGCTCCAAACGGCGACGATGCTCGTGTGGTTAGCATAATCCAGGCGCGCTGCCGCGAGATGGGTCGCGGGCGTGTTGCCTCCCAGCCCGTCACCGATCTTGCAGTCACTCCCTTCGCAGTTGAAGTAGATCCCATCGCTGTTGTACGGCCCCGCCGCTTGACTCCAGAGCATGAAGGGAAAGCCATAGTCCTCGGTCATGACGGTCACGGCGCCCTTGCCGAGATCGGGCCATTCCTTGCAGAGCGTGCGACTCGTGATCTGGATCTGGGGACCCGATATCGCCTGCGCAGTTGCTGCGAGGACGGTGGAAACCAAGACGATCGGGATCACAGGTGCAAGCACCCGTGCGCACCACGTTGGGTGAGTGTTGGCAGACATGGCTGCGGTCCTCCATTGACACTCCGGGATCGGATCGGCTCCTCACGGCAAGGGATGCCCGCGGTGACGACCTTCTCCCGACGGCCACGCCCCTTCGAGCGAGCCCAGCCCGACCGCACTCGCCTAGGGCGGCAGTTCTGCTCGAGGCTGGGGGTCACGGTCTCTGATAGCAGTGTTTCCGCGGAGGGGGGATTCCATGCAGGGAGGCCCGCTTCGTCCCGTCCGTCCCACACGATGGCGTGATCGCCGCCGCTCCATATCCCACCGCCGATGGCCTGCCCGTGCCTGGGTGGTGAACCATCCAGCAGCACCGCGCTTGCGATGGGGATCATTGCAGCTTCAGAACCCTGCCGTTGCGGGTCACGTCCCCCGCATCCAGGCGTACCAGGTACACGGCAGCGGGGGCCGGGTCACCGCGATCATCTCGCCCATTCCACTCGACCTGCTGCGGACCCGCCGACCAAGCATCTCGCCTCAGCGTGCGTACGCATCGTCCAGCCAGGTCGTAAACCACGAGCCGTGTCCTCCTGCGCTCGGGCGTGGCGTAGAGGATCCTCGTGCATGTCGTGAAGGGATTGGGGCCGACATCCAAGGACGGCTGCGGCTTGACGACCGGACCATCCCCGGCGGCCATGGGTTGCCCGACCAGCGCCAGGCGGTGCGTCGGGCCCGTCGCGATGGTCGTGAATGCTCCGTTCAGATCGGAGATATTGCACTGGCCATACCGAGCATTTCCCCACGCGACGATCGGGCCGTCAGCCTTGAGGCCCAGGCTGTGCCACCCGCCTGCGGCCACGGCGAATCCTGCGAACTTCCCCAACGATCAGGCGAGGCCCCAGATCCATGCTCCGCGCCAGCGGTGCCGGCAGGACCGCACAAGGTCAAGGAGGGATGGCAGATCCGTGGCGGCATCTCAGGTCGGACCTGTGCTATCTTCCATCACCAGGTTGAGAATCCCATGGAGGATCACGCGCCATGTTCCGGATCGCTGGGGCTTCGGCCCTCATCTGCGTGCTGGTTTGCCTGCTGCCACCGACCGCGCTGCCGGCCGGCCGCGCGCCCGAGGGCGGCGTCTCCGCCGACCTTGTCCGCCGCCTGCAGGAGCGGCAGTACACGCCGGCCGAGCAGGCCCTGGCCGACATCGTCGCCAGCGGCGATGTCGAGACCATCGCCCTGAATCGCGCTCGCTTCCTCGCCCACGACGACTTCGTCAACCATCGCATCAAGACCGGCGACATCACGAACCAGAAGGGCTCGGGGCGCTGCTGGATGTTCGCGGGGTTCAACGTCCTGCGCCCCCAGGTGATGAAGAAGTACAAGCTGAAGACCTTCGAGTTCTCCGAGAACTACTTGACGTTCTGGGACAAGCTCGAGAAGGCCAACGTCTTCCTGCAGGGCATGATCGACCTGGCGGACGAGCCGCTGGACGACCGCTACGTGCAGAACCTGCTCGATGATCCTCTCGGCGACGGGGGGTGGTGGACCTATTTCGTCGACCTCGTCGGCAAATACGGCGTGGTGCCCAAGGAGGCGATGCCCGAGACCTTCAACAGCTCCGCGACCGGCCGCATGAACGGCGTCCTCATTCTCAAGGTGAAGGAGATGGGGCTCGAGCTGCGCAACCTGGCGCGCGCGGGCGCCGGGCGCGAGGAGCTGCGCGCCAGACGCGAGGCGATGGTGGTCGAAGTCTACCGCCTGCTCGTGCTCAACCTCGGCCGGCCGCCGGCGGACTTCGTCTGGCGCTACGAGACGACCGACTCGACGGCGATCGTCACCCACCCGGGCCGCCTCACGCCCCGCGCCTTTCTGGAGGAGGTGATCGGCGTCGATCTCACCGAATACGTGGCGCTATTCGACTACCCGGGGAAGGCGTACTTTCGCCCCTACGCGCTGGAATGGAGCCGGAATATCTACGACCGGCCGGATTTCGCGCTGCTCAACGTTCCGATCGACACACTGCGGGCCTGCGTGCTGCGGTCGGTGCTCGACTCGACCGCGGTCTGGTTTGCCTGCGACGTGGGGCAGGAGAACTACGGCGCCGAAGGGATCTTCGCGCTGGGCATCTTCAACTACGAGCAGATCTACGGCACGAGCTTCCGCCTCCCCAGGAAGGACCTGATCGAGCTCGGGCTGACCACGCCCAACCACGCCATGACCTTCGTGGGCGTCGACACGCTGGCGGCGCGGCCCGTCAAGTGGCTGGTCGAGAACAGCTGGGGAGACGAGCGCGGCGACAAGGGGCGCTGGTACATGTACGAGGATTGGCTCGACCGCTACCTGTTCGGCGCCGTCATGCACCGGCGGTATGTGTCCGACCGGCTGTGGGAGCTTTCACGCCAGGAGCCGGAGATGCTCCCGCCCTGGGACCCGATGTACGCGTTGAGCCGACTCGATCGGGCCTTCTAGGGGTGCACGGGCTCCTCGGTCCGGGCCCGTGCGACCTCGTTCCGCGCGGCCCGGGCCGCTTCTTCGTAGCCCACCGCCGTGTAGAGGATCGCACGGTCGAAGAAGACCAGCACCTTGTTGTTCAGCTCCAGCGCGCGGCTGAGGTCCAGGGCCGTATCGAGGAAGCCGTCGGACTGCACCTTGAACCAGAGCACCCGGCGCGAGATGATGAGTGCGTGGATCACCTCGGACAGGGCGAAACCCTCCGCGTAGCGCTGGCGGCCCAAGGCGACATACTCCCGCGCGATATCCTTCTTGGTCGTCCGCTCCGAAATCCACTGCCCGAGGTTGTTGTAGACCTTGAACACGCGCGTGTAGAGCTGGCGCTCGTCCCACCGGTGGAACGTGGGCGTGTCCGGATGCGTCCGGACAACCTCGAGCCAGCGCCTGGCCAGGGTCTCGGCATTGCGCTCGATGAGATGGACGAGATTCTTGGCAAGATACATGGCGCACCTCCCACGGGTTCGGGTGCCGATTGGAGCAGACCCGGAGAGGAGACCTCGGATCGCTCGGGGCGGCCCCGAACTCCAGGCGGCCGGGCGGGCCTGGGCAGGTCGAGCGGAGGCTTGCGCACGCGGCCGCCGCGAACGTTGGCCGGCGCGGATCACCGGAATCGCATTTCTGTGGCCGGCGACCCTAAAGAATTGTGACAGTTGCCACTACGCTTGTCAAGCCGCTCTGGCCAATCCCCGTCGCAAACCGCTATGATCGGTGCTCAACGCGCCGGCTTTGCTCGCTCGCCGCCGAGGCGGGGGCAGGGCCGGTGGATCACCCCTTCGGCGCGAACCGGGGAGGACAAAGCATGTTCCGTCAGGTGAAAGACTTCCTGGGTGGCTACGATCAGGCGGTGGCGCGGACGCAGAAGATCTTGGCCGCGCTCGACGACGACACCCTCCACAAGCCGGTCCTCCCAGGCTACCGGACCCTGGGGCAAATCGGCTGGCACGTCGTGACCTCGATTCCGGAGATGATGGCCCGCACCGGTCTGGGGCTGACCGGGGTGGACCCCGAGAGCATGCCGCCCAAGACGGCGGCAGCGGTGCAAGAGGGCTACCGCAAGGTTACGGCGGAGCTGCGCGAGGCGGTCGCGCGCACCTGGAAGGACGAGACGCTGCTCGAGGTGGATGAGATGTACGGCGAGAAGTGGCCGCGCGGCGTCACGCTGTCCGTGCTCATGGCGCACGAGACCCACCACGTGGGCCAGATGACCGTCCTGCTCCGCCTGGCAGGGCGCAAGGTCCCAGGCATCATGGGGCCCTCCAAGGAGGAGTGGACGCAGTACGGCATGCAGGCGCCGCCGTACTAGAGCTGCCCGCGACGATCAACCTGGGCGGCGCGATGGAAGGCGAGGCGCATGCACTATCTGCTCCTGGCGATCGTCTGCAGCGCGGCGATCGCACTCGTCTTCCGCTACAGCGAGATCACCGGGCGCAACCGCTACGCGGTCACCAGCGCCAACTACCTGGCGGCCTGCCTCGTCGCCGCGGCCCTCGCCGCGCGTGCGGCCCGGCCAGCGCCGGACGCGCTCCGCTGGGCGTTGCTGGTCGGGCTGGGGGCTGGGTTCTTCTTCTTCGCGGCCTTCATCTCCTACCAGGTGAGTGTGCGCCGCCACGGCGTGGGGCTGGCCGGCGCCTTTGCCAAGCTGGGCATTCTGCTGCCCATGGCGCTGTCGCTGGTGCTGTGGCGCGAACAACCCAGCGCGCTCCAGTGGCTGGGCATCGCCCTGGCGTGCATGGCGATCGTCGCGGTCAACCTGCCTGCCGCAAGAGGCGGGGAGAAGGCGAGCCTGCGCCGCGCCCTGCGACCCGCCTTGCTCCTGCTCTTCCTCTTCGGTGGAATCGCGGAGTTCAGCAACAAGGTCTTCCAGCGCCACGGGCTGCCCGAGGCGAAGTCGATCTTCCTGCTGGCCACCTTCGCGGTGGCCTTCCTCTTCAGTCTTGGCGCCCTGGCGCGCGCCCGCCGGCCAGTCCGCGCGGGCGACGCGCTGGTGGGCGTGGCGGTCGGCATTCCGAACCTGTTCTCTTCCTTCTTCCTGATCCTGGCTCTGGACCGGATGCCGGCGGCGGTCGCGTTTCCGGCTTACGGCGCGGGCACGATTCTGATCCTCGCCCTGGCGGGTGCCGGGCTCTTCCGCGAGCGGCTGTCAGGACGTGAGTGGCTGGCCATGGCGATGATCACCGCCGCCCTGGTCCTGATCAACCTCTAGCGGCCGCGACCCGGGGGCAGGCTGATCCCCGCCATGCGCGGGCCGAGTCGGGCCGCGCGCCAAAGGTCGTGCGCAGCGCCGAAAGCGATCCGCTGACCGAGATGAGCCAGGCAGACTCCCCGCGATTCCGCGCAGGCAATGCTCAAGCGCCGCCGGCCGGAGCCGAACACGAGCCGTGCGTCCCCGATTCCCGGGTGCGACCGCTGCCGCATCGCCGCGACCCGCGCCGTGTTGCGAGAGGGGCGGTTGTGCTTGGGGCGCTTCGAATCCGGAGGTGTACGATGGGTGCGCCAGAGGTCTCGCCCGAAGGGCGGGGCAGTCCCGACGTCGAGCAGGGACTGCGACTCAAGCTGATCGAGTTCGGCCGGGACAAACGCTCGGCGGTCGAGGACACGCTCCTGGCCATCCTCATCCGCGTCCCGGCCTACCGCCCGCCCACGGGCGCGGACGCCGGCGGGGTGCCGGCGCACGACGAGCTCTGGCCCGCACGGGGACCGAAGGGGCCGCTCGACCTGCTGGCCGACGATCTGGCTGCGCGCGCGTGCCGTTCTCTCTCCACGGGCGAGGAGCGCCGGGCCGCCTAGACCCCACCGCGTCCGCTGCCCGGACTTCCCTGGCCCATCCCTCCGCACTCGTTGTATAGTGATCCCTTGCCCTTCGGCCGGGATTGCCGGCCGTGTGGATGCAGATCCGGACAGTGGAGGAGGAGCGGCATGTCCAGCCCCATCGATTCCTTGGAACCGCGCGAGGTGTGGCAGTACTTCGATCGCATTCGCCAGATTCCGCACGGCTCCGGCAACGAGAAGGCCCTGGGCGAGGCCATCATGGTGTGGGCCGCGGAGAAGGGGCGCGAGGCATTCATGGACGCGACCGGCAACGTGGTGGTGCGCGTGCCCGCCACGGCGGGTCTCGAGCGAGCTGCAGGCGTCGTGCTCCAGGGCCACATGGACATGGTCTGCGAGAAGAACGCCGACAAGACGTTCGACTTCGAGCGCGATGCGATCCAGCTCGTGCGCAAGGGCGACTGGCTTTACGCCGACGGCACGACGCTCGGGGCCGACAACGGCCTCGGTCTGGCGACAGCGCTGGCGATGATGGATCTGCCGAAGGCGGTCCACGGCCCGCTCGAGATCCTCGCGACCGTCGACGAGGAGCGTGGCCTGGTGGGGGCTCGCAGCCTCGGCGCCGACTTCGTGCAGGGACGCCTGCTGTTCAATGTCGACTCGGAGGAGGACGGGGTCTTCTACATCGGTTGCGCCGGCGGTCGCGACAGCGAGCTGGCGCTGCCGCTGCGGACGCTGCCCGCCCCCCCGGAGATGCAGGCCCTGAGCCTCGAGGTCAAAGGGCTGAGGGGTGGCCACTCCGGCCTGGACATCATCCAGAACCGCGGCAACGCGCTACGGCTCCTGGCGCGCGCGCTGCGAGCCGCGAGCCGCAGGGTGACGGTCATCCTCGC
The DNA here is from genome assembly GCA_964506245.1 of uncultured bacterium. Lineage (GTDB taxonomy): Bacteria > Eisenbacteria > RBG-16-71-46 > CAIMUX01 > WJJG01 > CAZDKK01. The sequence goes on from CAZDKK010000016.1 coordinate 27,113, forward strand.
CACGATCGAAGGAGGCGACAAGCACAACGCCATCCCGCGCGAGGCGTCCGCGGTGGCGCTGGTCAAGCCGGAGAGCGAGGGACAGCTCCGCCAGATTCTGGCGGCGCAGCTCGTGGGCTTCCGAGAGGAGTTCGCCGGGGCCGAGCCGGACCTGGCGCTCACGGCCGCACCCGCTGTCGCCCCGGCGCGCGTCATGGACCCCGCCTCGCGCGATAGCGTGCTGCGCCTCATCCTGGGCTTGCCGCACGGCGTGCTGGCGATGATGCGCGACATTCCCGGAAAGGTCGAGACCTCGAGCAACCTCGCACGCGTACGGACCGAGGGTGATCGGCTGCACATCCTGTGCAGCTCACGCTCGTCGATCGGGTCGGCCACCGAGGGGGTCGTGGCCCAGATCGAATCCGTGGGGCTGGCGGTCAGGGCGGAGGTGAAGCTGCACGAGGGCTACCCCGGCTGGAAACCGAACCTCGCCTCGCCGATGATGGCCAAGGCCCGCGAGGTGTGGCGGGCGGTCCATGGCGCGGAGCCCAAGTTCGAGGTCGTTCACGCCGGGCTCGAGTGCGGCATCATCGGGGAGCGCTATCCGGGGATGGACATGATCTCGTTGGGACCGACGATCGAGCACCCCCACTCGCCGGACGAGCGCACGTTCATCCCGGCGGCGGGGAGGTTCTTCGAGTTCACGCAGGCGTTTCTGGTGGCTCTGGCGCGGGCGTAGCGACCTTGGGGTCGCCACGCCCAGATGCGTGAGCTTGGTGGGGATCAGGCCGCAGCGCTCTCTTCCTCGGAGACCTCGCCGCGCACCAAGGAGGGCGGCAGCAACGCCAGCACCACCCGCGGCGTGCAGAGCGCCTGCAGCCCACCCGACAGCTTGAGCGTCTCCTGCCATCCCTCTCGCGGCAACCAGGCCGCCGGCGGCTCTTGGCCCTTCAGGTGGTATTGCGTCAGATGCGCCATCAGGTCCGCCAGGTGGACCACGGCGATCGCGGCGCGATTGCCTTCAACCTGCTCCGGACGGCGATACAGCGGCGCATGGTGCTGGCCAATCGTGCTGCTCGTCACCGGGGGCAGGTCCCACATGGCTGCGATCTCCTGCCCCAAGCGCGCATGGCCGACCCCGAGATCGGGCTCGAGCTCGGCCAGCACCCGGTGGTCGCTGATCCGCAGGGGCTGGTAGATCGCCAGCGCCTGGGCAGGCCACGTCTTCACACTGATCAGCTTGCCCACGTCGTGCAGGAGGGCGGCCGTGGCAACCTCATCCGGATGCGGAAGCTCCAGGATCTTCGCGATGACGTAGGCCGCCCGCGAAACGGTGAAGGAGTGCTGCCAGAGCTCCTCCAGCAACCCCGCGGTCGCGCTGTCGTTCGATCCGAGGGTCTCGCTCAGGCAGGCCCGCATCACGATGCTCCGCACCTCGATGTTGCCCAGGAAGAGCACGGCGCGAAACACCGAGGCCTGCTGATGGCGCAGACCGTAGTAAGGCGAGTTCACCGTCCTGAGAACCTGCGCGGCCAAGGCCGCGTCACTGACGACCATGTCGGTAATCTCGCGCGGCCCCATCGAGGCATCGGACAGCCCCCGCAGAATGGCCTGCCGTGCGCGCAGGTGGACCGAGACCTGCTCGGCCTGCTTGAGGGCCTCGTCGATCGCGTACTGCGAGATGGGGAGGTCCTGCGGGTCGGGCAAGTCCCCCGGTGCCGGCACGAGCTTGGAGAAGTCGATCGGGCTCATGAGGGAGATCTGTCCTGCGACACCTCCCGCCGTCGTGCGGGCTCGCGCGGGATCCGGCGGGCGGGGAGCTGAACGTCCGGGCGGAGGAGCCGCGGGTCCCACGGCCTCTGCGCCCTCGATCACGGCCGCCGCCCGCTCAGGCTTCCCGGGCTCCGGTCGCTGTGCCGGCCGGCCCGACGCGGGCGTCCGGGTCGCGGGCGCCGTGGGGCGCCGCGCGCGGACCCCGGAGGCTGCGCTTGGGGTCGCGGGGGAGCGGCGTGCCGGCGCGGCGACGGGCCGCTGGGCGCCGCGGGACCTGTTCTTGCGGCGTTGAGCCACGCTCCACCACAGCACGGCGGCGGCCACGAGGCCGAGTAGGAGGGTCAGTGCCAGCATTCGTAGCTCCGTTCGATGTCGTGGGGCCGAGCTGTCCCGATGTCCCTCGACCCTGAGGGTTCGAGCTGCCCCGAGCCCACGCGAAGTTCGCTGTACTCCGGCACTCCAAAGATCGGCCAAGCGGAGGCCGACATGCAGAGGGATCCACGGGAACCCTCCCTGCCAAAACCGTTAGTATACATTCGTACATGTCATTCGGGCCGGTGCTGATCTCAACCTGGCGGTGAGCGGCGGCTCCACTTTGCGGGCCAGGGCTCCGATACCTGGAGGGTGGCCTGCGACCGGAGTGCACGGACAGCGCCAGAGCCGCCGACCGGAGGGGTATCGGACCGTGAGGCGGATGCTGGACATCCGCGCAAAACGCCCCCGTGCTGAGAAAACAGTATGGAAAGCGACAAGGCCCCGAAGCCCGGGGATACGGATGCCATCCCTGCCGGACGCGCGGGCACACCTGCCCCTCGCGCCCAGGGCGATGCGGCGTTCGTGCCCGTTCAGCTCGCCAGCCTCCACGTCGACACCGTGCCGGGTTTCGACCTCTACCTGCGCACCCGCACCGGCCGGATGGCCCTCTACCAGAAAGGCGACGTCAGCTTCCGGGAGGAGCACCGCCAGCGGCTGCGCGATCACAGCGTCGAGGAGCTGTACGTCGCGGCCGCAGATCGCAAGCAGTGCCTGCGCTACCTCGAGGGGCACCTGGACGACGTGCTGCGCAACGAGATGGTGCCGCCGCCCGAGCGGGCGAAGATCCTCTACTCCTCGGCCTCCATGCTGATCCAGGACGTCTTCGCCGATCCGACGGTCGGATCCAGCATCGCCCGCGCCCACGCCTTCGTGGACAGCACCGTGGACTACCTCTTCAGAAAGGCCGAGCATTTCACCGACCTGCTCGACATCATGTCCTTTGACTACCACACCTACACGCACTCCGTGAACGTGTGCGTCTTCGGCGTGGCGCTGGGCCGCCGACTGGGGTATGGGCAGCGCGAGCTCAATCGTCTGGGAGCGGGTCTCCTACTCCACGACACGGGTAAGGCGCGGATCGACCCCGCCATCCTTGCCAAGCGCGGCAAGCTCACGCCGGCCGAGTGGGAGATCATCAAGACCCATCCCGCCTGCGGCGTGGAGCTGCTCCGGCAAGCGGGTGGCGTCGAACCCGACTCGCTCCTGGTGGTCCTGCAACACCACGAGAAGTGCTCCGGCGGCGGCTACCCTACCGGACTGACCGAGGGGCAGATTCACTCCTTCGCCAAGATCGCCGCCGTGGCCGATGTCTTCGACGCACTCACGACGGAACGATCGTACAAGCGGGCGGTGGCGTCATTCCCCGCTCTGCGCACGATGCAAGCGGAGATGGCGGACGCGTTCGACCGCACGATCCTGCGAGAGCTGATCCTGCTCTTGCACAGATCCCAGGGCCGTGTCGACCAACTCGGCGGGGAGGCCCCTGGATCCGCCCAACAGGGGGATGCGGCGGCATGATCTGGGGGTTGCGCCCGAAGCGAAGAGAGGAGCACGATCGTGATGCGGGGAAGCGGCAACACGCCGGCGCCTGAGGGCCGGAACCTCGACGTGCAGCTCGGCACGCCGATGATGATCCAGTTCCCTGGGTCGGGGGCGCGGCTCAAGGCGGTGTACATCGGCGGCGAGAGCCGAGCCTATCTCATGGTCCGGCTGCTGGACCCCCAAGAGACGGGCCAGATGCCCGCCGCGGGGGACAAGGTCGTGGTGGGTTGCGTGCGCCTGGGAACGGTCTGCGCCTTCGAGTCGGAGCTGGTCGCGCACGCCAGCGAACCCTACCCGCTGCTCTTTCTCTCCTACCCAGAGGCGGTGCAGACCCACAAGCTGCGGGGGACGGTGAGGGTGTCGAGCGACATCCCAGCGCGCGCCCGGATCGCGGGCCGGGAGCTGCGCGGGCGCGTCGTCGATCTGAGCACCGGGGGCTGCCGCTTCTCCGTGCGGGCACGCGCGGGAATGGCGCAGGAGATCCGCGCGGGGGATCCGATCGAGATCTGCTTCGTGCTTCTCGGAGGATTTGGGGAACAGGTCGTGCGCGGGCAGGCACGGGCCTGCGACGAGGAGTCGGGCCGTCTCTACGTGGGCGTGCGCTTCGATGAGGCGGACCCGGTGATTCGCGACCGGATCGAGGCCTACGTCCACAGCGTGCTGGCGTTCGACCGAGACGAGGCCGCCTGAGGCGAGCGTCCGCGTCGCAGCGACGCGGTGGTGGCCCGGCGACGGGCCGATAGAAAGGGCCGGCCCGCCGAAGGGTGGACCGGCCCGATCCCTTCCCCCAAACCTCCCGCATCGGTTACCCTTATCAGGAGACGCGCGCGCGCCGTGTTCCGTCTGGGGTCAGATAGGGGGGACAACCATGTTCGGCACCCGCACTCCGGCACTGCGATCGCTCGGCCTGGCACTGCTGTCGCTCCTCTGCGGCAGCCTGGTGAGCGCCGGCGCCACCCAGATCCCCCCTGGTCCGGTCAGTGGCATCTGGACCGCCGCCGGCTCACCCTACGAGGTGCTGGGTGACATTCACGTACCGGCGGGCGGACACCTGGAGGTCCAAGCCGGCACCGCGGTGGTCTTCCAGGGGTACTACCGGCTGACGGTTCAGGGGACGCTGGCAGCCCTGGGCGACGCGGGCGCGCCGGTCACCTGGGACGGGAGCGCGCGCTGGCGGGGGCTGCGGTTCGAAAGCCCCGACCTGACCAGCACGCTTCGCCACTGCGAGATCCGCAATGCCGAGCAAGGCGTCGCCTCGGTCGACTCGCCGGTCGACATCGAGACATCCCTGTTCGCGGACCACGTCGTGGCGGTACACGTCTTCGGCGTGGGCGACGCGGATCCCCCCGCGGTGCACATCGACCGGTGCACCATCCGCGACTGCCAGCAGCACGGCATCTTTGTCGTCGAGAACTCGCATACGCGGATCACCGGGTGCGAGATCACCCGGTGCGCCCTGGACGGGTCGGCCCGTGGGGCCGTGCAGCTCAGCAACCAGTCGGTCCAGGGGAGCAACGATCCGGTGATCAGCGGCAACTGGATCCACCACAACATCTGGCAGGGTCTGACGGCGTTCGATGTGACCGGAGGCGGGCGCGTCCATCCGCAGGTGACGGACAACCGGATCGAGTACAACTATACAGGCATCTATCTACTCTATACATCGGGCACGTTCCGGCACAATCTGGTCAATCACAACTTCCAGGCCGGCAATCCCAATTCCGGAGCGGGTGTGATGGTTTACGGCGCGACCTCGCACCCGATCTTCACGAACAACACGACGACCGGGAACTACACAGGCTACTACATTATCGAGGGGGCGACGGCCAATCTTGGTGATCTGAACAACGTCGATCCGAACGATGACGGCGGCAACCTCATCTATGGCAATCTGGATCCGGCTGGCCGGTTGTGGAGCGTCTACAACATGTCCACGGCCGATGTCATGGCCGAGAACAACCTCTGGGACAGCGAAGACCCGGCGGTGATCGCGCAGACGATCTACGACCGCCACGACGATCCCGCCCGCGGCATCGTGGACTTCGAACCGCTCCTGCCGGCGGCGCGCGTGGAGACAGAAACGATCGGGGACCGGGGCCGCATGGACTGGCACCTGCGTAGCTGGCCGAATCCGTGCCGCGGGTCGGCGATCCTGGCGCTGTCGGTGCCGGAGGGGGCAGCGGGGACGATGTGCCTCGCGATCCACGATCTCGAGGGACGGCTCGTGCGCGAGCTGCTGCGCGGCGCGCCGACGGCGGGCGAGCAGCGTGTGGCGTGGGATGGTCTGGACGCGGCGGGGAAGCCTGCGCCCGGGGGCATCTACTTCTGCCGGCTGGCCTGCGACGGGCGGCCGATCGTCACCCGCGCCCTTCTCCTGCGCCGCTGAACCCGCGCGGAAAGAGGCGACCGACGTCGCCGGCGAGCCCCGTGAGGAGGCGCCGGGCCGACTCGCCGCGGTTGAACGGAGCGGCGACCTGCAGCCCGGCGACGCGGGGCAGGACACAGCGCGCCATCTCGAGGGCCACCGCCAGACCCTCCTCGCGCTCGGCCTCGGGGTTGCCGGCGACCGCGCGCATGCGCTCCAGGATCGGTGCGGGGATCGACAGCCCCGGCACTTCGTTGTTGAGGAACTCCGCATTGCGCAGCGACTGCAGCGGCCAGATCCCCGCCAGAACCGGGATGGAGAAGTCGGCGATCGCCGCGAGAAAGCGCTCCAGCGCCTCGACATCGAAGACCGGCTGTGTGACGGCGAATTCGGCGCCGGCGTCCACTTTCCAGTAGAAGCGCTCGACCTCGCGTTCGAAGGAGAGCGCCGTTGGATTGGCGCCGACCCCGATCAGGAAGCCAGTCGGCCGGCCGATGCTGCGACCGCCGACGTCGTACCCCAGGTTCAGGCGCCGGACGAGGTTGGTCAGGCCGATCGAGTCGATATCGAAGACCGGCGTGGCATCCGGGTAGTCGCCTTTGACGATCGTGTCACCGGTGAGCAGCAGCAAATTGCGCACGCCCAGCGCGTAGGCGCCCAGCAGGTCGGCCTGCATGCCGATCAGGTTGCGGTCGCGGCAGACGTAGTGGAGCAGCGCCTCGATGCCGCCGCCGCGCTCCTGGATGCGCACAGCCGTGGCCAGGGGGCTCATGCGCGCGGTCGCGCGCGGTCCGTCGGGGATGTTGACCGCGTCGAAGCCGGCTGTCTCGAGTTCCGCGGTCGTGCGCAGCAAGGACTCCAGCCCCCAGCCGCGCGGGGGCAGCAGCTCCACCGTCGCCACGAACTCGCCGCGCGCAATCCGGCCGGCGAGGGTCGACTTCTCCGCCAGCGGTACGGGCGCCGCCTCGGGCGGCGGGGATGGGATCGCCGCCGAGACCGCGCGCGATCGATCCGCTGGGCGCGCGGCCCGCAGCGCCCGGGCCAGCGCGTGGATGTGCGCGGGCGTCGTTCCGCAGCAGCCCCCCACGATCCGTGCACCCACCTCGACGAACCGCAGTCCGTAGCGTGCGAAGTAATCCGGGCTCGAGAGGTAGAAGTAGCGCTGATCCACGCATTTCGGGAAACCGGCGTTGGGCTGCACGGCGATGGGCAGGTTCGTGACGGCGACCAACTTCTCCAGGGCCTCGAGCATCAGCTCGGGACCGACCGTGCAATTGAGACCCACCGCATCGGGTCCGGCAGACTCGACGATGCGGATCGCCTCTTCGATCGGCAGTCCGTAGAAGGTCTGACCGCGTTCGTCGAGCGTGAGCTGAGCCAGAATCGGCACATCCGGTCCGGCCACCCGCGCGCCGCGCACCGCCTCCGACAGCTCCTCCGGGCTGGCGAAGGTCTCGCAGGCGAAGAGATCCACACCGCCTGCAAGCAGCGCTTCGGCCTGCCGGCGATAGGCCTCGCACACCTCTGCGCGCGACATGGGTCCCCAGGGTTCGATCTTGACCCCCAGCGGGCCCATCGATCCCGCCACCAGCAGATCATCCCCGGCGACCTCACGGGCGAGCTGCGCGCCGCGCTGGTTGATCTCAACCATCTGTTCGGCCAGATGGTGGGTGCCGAGCTTGCAGGTGTTGGCCCCGAAGGTGTTGGACTGCAGCACATGGGCCCCGGCGTCGCGGTAGGCGCGATGGACCTGGCGGACCAGATCCGGGTCCTCGAGATTGAGTGCGTCGAAGCAGCGGCCCAGATGGATGCCGCGCTCGTAAAGCTGCGTGCCCATGGCGCCATCGAAGATGAGCACGCCCTCAGCCAGCTTGCTGCGAACGTCAGGTCTCACGCGCGGGCCCTCCGGAACCCCGGGGGCGGCCCAGATCCGTCCACCTCCACCCGGGCCGCGCGCAGCATACCGCCGATCCGGGTCGGTCGCATAATCCGCTTCCAGCCCTCCCATCTCGCCGGACCCCCTGGTTGGTGGGAGTCTCTCTAAGGTCTTGAGCTTTGGATAGTTCTCTGTTCTGCCGATACCCACAACGACGGGTGCGCGCTGGTGCCTGCGAGGCCGATGCTCCCGGCGCACCCGGGCCTGGCCCGATCACCTTCGGCCGCACGCGGGGGGCGCTGCGTCATCGAGCAGCGGTTTGCCGCGTACGCAGCCCGCGCTCATCGGGGCGCAGAAAGGGAAGCCGGTGCAGCGGCAGCATGCCGAGTGGCAGACCGCCAGCAGCCCGCGGCAAGGGGCGAGCTGCGCGTTCGGACCTCGTCGCGGCGGGTGGCGAGCGTTGCCTTGCCTGCTGATCGGTCTGGGGACCGGATTGCTGATGATTCCCTCTTCCGCCCGGGCGAGCGAGATCTACGTGATCCCGCAGAGCGAGGCGCCGGTTCTGCTCAAGGTCCTCACATACGATCGGGTGTTCGCTCGACCCGAGGTCGGCCCCGTCAACATCGCTGTGCTGTTCGCGGCGGGCGACCCGCAGTCGGCGGCAGACCGGGATACGGTCGTGCGAGCACTGCGGGAAGCGTCGGGTCAGGCGATCAACGGCAAGCCCTTCACGTTCCTGGTGTCCGCGTACAATTCCAGCGAGGAGCTGTTGCGACTGCTGACCGATGAAGACATCCATGTGCTCTACGTGACGCAGGGGTTGGACGCACAGCTCGGCGACATCACACAGGCTGCGCGCCATCACGCCGTGCTGACCATGACCACGGTCCCCAGCTTCGTCACCCGAGGTGTATCGGTCGGATTGATCGCGCAGGGTGAGCGGCCGCGCATCATGCTCAACCTGCCGGCGATCAGGGCGGAGGGTCACGACCTGAGCGCCAACTTCCTGCGGCTGTGCGAAGTGATCAGGTAGACAGGCATGAGCGTTCTGGGCAACCTGTCCATCCGGCTGAAAGTCACTGTATCCATCGTCGCGGTGGTCGTTGCCATTGCCGCGGCCATCGCGCTCCACTTCCCCGCCTGGCAGGCGCGCCAGGCTCACGCTGCGCTCGAGTCGAAGGGCGCCAGCATCGCCGAGATGCTGGCGTACAACGTGAGCGCGGCCCTGGAGTTCGATGACGAGCAAGCGGTCCACGACGCGATGGCGAGCGCCAAGCGCGACGAGGGGGTCGTCAGCATTGTGATCACCGGTCGCGATGGCCGCCCGCGCTACCGCTTCGAACGCGTGCCGGCGGCCTATCCCGCCGAAGCGGCGGTGTCCCGCGAGACCCACGCCTTCCCGACCGACGGCGTGCTCTACGTCGCCACGCCGATCTGGGCAGCTGACCGGCTACTGGGGAGCCTGGTCGTGGGGCTCTCGGAGGCGGCTTTGCGCCGCGAGGTCGCGTTCAATCGGTTGATGACCCTGGCGATCAGCGCCGTGGTCACGCTGTTCGGCCTGGCCGTGGCGTGGTTCCTGTCCCGGCGTCTCACGGCTCCCGTGATCAAGCTGCGTGACGCTGCCCGCGAGATGGCTCGCGGCAACCTCGACGCGCGGGTGCTCAGTGACTCCGAGGACGAGATCGGGGTCCTGGGCAAGACCTTCAACGAGATGGCTGCGAGCTTGCGCGAATCGCGCCACGAGATCGAGACCTACAACCGCACGCTGGAGCAGCGCGTGGAGGAGCGCACCGCAGCCCTCGCCGCGGCCAGGGAAGAGCTGCGGATCGGCTACGACCTGGCCTCGGTCATCAGCCGATCGCGGGACACCCAGGGGCTGCTGGACGAGATCTTGCTCCGCCTGGCGGCCGTCTTCGGCTGCCGGCAGTGCACGCTCTATCTGCGGGACCGATCCGACGGCGAGTACGCGCTGACCGCCGCTCTGGGTGTCGGCGAGGATCTTCGCCGGGCGCGCCGGCGCCTGCCGCCGACCGACACCTGGATCCAGATCCTCGAGGAATCGCGCGAGCCGATGATCCGGCGCTTCGGCGAGGCCGACACGCGACCCGACACCTGGGGCATCGTGGGGCCCGTCGTCGCGATCGCGATCCCGATCCTCTTCGGCGATACCCTGCAGGGCATGGCCTTTCTGCTGCGCGAGGGCACCGAGGCCCCGGATCCAGCCGCCCTGCGCAGCGCCGGCGTTCAGCTAGCCGTGGCGCTGGAGAACTACCGGCTCATGCAGGAGCGCGCCTCCGCCAACGCGGCGCTGGTGCGCGCGAAGGAAGCGGCGGAGATCGCGAACCGCTCGAAGAGCGAGTTCCTCGCCAACATGTCGCACGAGATCCGAACGCCGATGAACGGCATCATCGGCATGTCCGACATGGCGCTCAGCACCGATCTCTCCGCGGAACAACGCAGCTACCTGGAGGTCGTGAGCCGGAGCGCTTTGGCCCTGTTGAGCCTGCTGGACGACATCCTCGACTTCTCCAAGATCGAGGCCGGGAAGCTCACCATGGCGCGCGCCCCCTTCGACCTGCGCGACGTGGTGGCCGGGACGCTCGAGACCCTGGCAGTGCGCGCCTCGGAGGCGGGGCTGGATCTGGTCAGCCACATCGGATCCAACGTGCCGGAGCAGGTGGTCGGCGATGCGGGCCGCCTGCGCCAGGTGTTGATGAACCTCATCGGCAACGCGATCAAGTTCACGCACCAGGGCAGCGTGACCGTTCGCGTGCACGTGGCCGACGCGACGCAGGCGGCCAGCAGCGATGCGCCGGTCGGGCCCGACGTGGGCGAAACCGAGGTGCCCAAGCCCCAGCCGGGCAGCTCGGTCCGGCTGACCTTCTCGGTCACCGACACCGGCATCGGCATTCCGCTGGACAAGCAGAAGCGGATCTTCGAAGCCTTTGCGCAGGCCGACGGGTCGACCACGCGCCGTTACGGCGGCACGGGCCTGGGTCTGTCGATCTCGAGTCAGCTCGTGCGCCTGATGGGCGGGGAGATCGAGGTCGAGAGCCGGCCCGGGCAGGGGAGCTGCTTCTTCTTCACCGCGGAATTCGTCGTCGCCCGCGCCGCGGAACGGCCCGCCGCCTAGCGGCTGAGCCAGCCGATGCGGTCGGCAAGGACGCCCACGGATAGACCGAAATAGGTCGAACGGTTCCAGGCGAGCAGAACCTCGAAGTTCTTGTACACCAGGTAGGCCGGACCCCCTGGGCCGTCGGGCAGGATCAGCGAGGCGGAGACGTCGGCCACCTCAGGCAGATTCCCGCCGGCCAACCGGCGCACGCCAAGCTGCTGCCACTCGCCGAGTGATTTCTTCGTCGCGAGACCGGCCAAGCTGGTGTCGAATCCGTTCGGCAGGACCACGAGCCGCCCCCAGGTGCGGCCGGTCTCCCAACCCGCTTCAGCCAAGTAGTTGGCGGTCGACGCGAAGACGTCGGCGGGCGAAGACCAGATGTCGCGCCGTCCGTCGCCATCGTGATCCACGGCAAACTGGTCGAACGAGGAGGGCATGAACTGGCATTGTCCCATGGCCCCAGCCCAGGATCCGCGGAAGGCGTCGACGCCGATCTGTTCCTGGTCCAGGATCTGCAGCGCGGCCAGCAGCTCTTGGCGGAAGAAGGCGCCGCGTCGCCCCTCGTAGGCCAGCGTGGCCAGCGCGGGCACGATGCCGTATCCCCCGGTCTGGCGGCCGTAGTCGGACTCGATGCCCCACAGGGCCACGATGACGTTGGGCGGCACGCCGTAGCGTGCGCCGATCTCGGCGAGCAGGTCCCTGTGCGTGGCCAGCAGCCGGCGCCCCGCGGTGACCCGGGAGGCGGGCACGGCGCGGCGCAGGTACTGCCGGAACGTCTGGCGAGACTCAGGCTGGCGCCGATCGAGCTCGATCACCCGGGGAATCGGTCGCACGTCCGCCAAGGCGCGGTCCAGCGTGGCGGCGCCGATGCCGTGCAGCGCTGCCTCCGCGCGTAGCTCCGCCAGCCACTGCTCGAAGCCCGGGGAGGGAGGTGTCTCCGGCTGCCCGCCCGTCTCGGCCAGACGGTCCGCCGTGGAGTCGGGCGCGAAGACCTCCCAGGTGCTGTCTGCCGGCACGCTCTCGGCCGCGGGCAGGGTCTCGTCCGCCGCCGCGACGAGTGCCCCGGCCGCAATCATCGCGAGCCAGGTGGCCGCGGTTCGCCGCCGTCCCACCCCGCGGGCGCGCTCGCGCCGCGGACGTCTGCGATCTTCGTCGGTCAAGTACGAAGCTCCTCTGGCGTGCCGGGCTCGGTTGGAGCCGGCCCCGCTGGTTCATTATCGACCGGGCCACCGCGGTTCCCGCGCCCGGGCGGCGGCTGGCCTCCCGGCGGCTCTGCCGAGACCGGCCGGATCTGCTCCAGCGCACCGACCCGGCGCAACCCCGCCGAGGCCAGGGCGATCACCGCGACGACCGCGATGCTCCCCAGGCCGCCGCTCGCGACCGAGATCACCGGCCCGAACCAGTGCGCCACCAAGCCTGATTCTAACCCCCCTAGCTCGTTGGAGACGCCGATGAAAACGCTGTTGATGGCCGAAACCCGGCCGCGCATCGCGTCCGGCGTGAGGAGCTGGACCATCGTGTGGCGCACGACCACGCTGATGTTGTCGAGCGCCCCCGCGAGGAAGAGCATGGCCAGCGACAGCGGGAACGATCGCGACAGCCCGAAGACGAGGGTCGCCGCGCCAAAGCCCGCCACTGCCAGCAGCAAGTTGCGCCCCGCGTGCCGCATCGGGGGTCGGTGCGCGATCGTCAGCGCCATGCAGAGGGCCCCCGCGGCGGGCGCGGCGTTGAGCCAGCCGTACCCGCGCGGCCCGACCTTCAGGATCTCCTCGGCGAAGATGGGCAGTAAGTAAGTTGCGCCGCCGAAGAGCACGGCGAACATATCCAGCGAAACGGCGGCCAGAACCGTGTGCGCCCGGAAGACGAACCGCATGCCGGCAAGCAGACTGTCCCAGGAAACGGCCACGGCGCCGCCCCCGTCGTCGGCCACGGGGCGCAGTCGCATCCGCGCCAGCAGGAGGATGCAGGTGAGCGAGCCGGCCGCGGCGACCAGGTAGGCGCTCGGTACGTGCACGGCGATGATGAAGCCGGCCAGCGCCGGGCCGAGCACCGAAGAGATCTGAGAGGTGCTCGTATTCCACGTCACCGCGTTGGGGAAGATCTGGCGATCGACGAGGTGGGGGAGCATGGCCAGGCGCGCGGGGCGCCCGGCCGCCAGGAAGCTCGCGTCCAGGAGGAGCAGGACGTACAGGATCGCGATCGGCCCGCGCGTCAAGGAGAGCGCGGCCAGCCCGAGGCTCGTGGCGGCCATGCCCGCCATGCTGGCCATCACGACGCCGCGCCGGTCGAAGCGGTCGGCAATGTAGCCGGCTGGCAGGGCCAGCAGGATGGTCGGCAGCGCCTGGACCAGGCCGACCAGGCCCAGGGCGAGGGCCGCGCCCGTCCTCTGGTAGACCTCCCAGCCCACCGCAACGCTTTGGATGCGCGTGCCCATCAGCGCCGCGATCCAGCCGATCACATAGTGGCGGTACTGGGTCTGCCGCAGCGCGGCGTACGGATCGTGTCGGCGCCCGGTCATCGGTCTGTGCCGGACTCCGCGAGCGAGACCGCGCGCGCCATCCGCGCGATCGCCTCGCGCACCAGGCTGCGCGGGCAGCCGAAGTTGAACCGGACGAAGCCCGGCGCGCCGAATTCGCGCCCATCGGACAGCCCCACGCCGTGCGTCTCGAAGAACGCGGCCGGATCTGCGATCCCGAGACCTCGCGCGTCGATCCATGCCAGGTAGGTGGCCTCTGGGCGGGTCGTCGCGAGACCCGGCAGGCGAGCGATCTCGGCGACGAGCAGGTCGCGGTTCGCACGCAGGTAGTCGAGCAGAGCCGCCAGCCACGCCTCCCCACTCCGGTAGGCCGCGAGCGTAGCCACGTAGCCCAGGACGTTCACGTGCGGCACGATGCCGCTGCGCACCCGTTCGAAGCGCTGGCGCAGCGCGGCATCGGGGATGATGGCCAGCGAGCAGCCGAGCCCGGCGATGTTGTACGTCTTGCTTGGCGCCATCAACGTGATGGTTCGCGCCGCGATCTCGCTCCCTAGCGCGGCGGCGGGAATGTGGGGGCGATCCGCGTCCAGCAGGAGCTGGCAGTGGATCTCGTCCGAGCAGAGGACGAGATCGTGCTCCAGGCACAGATGTGCGAGGGCCTCCAGCTCGCGCCGCGAGAAGATGCGCCCGACCGGATTGTGCGGGTTGCACAGCAGCAACATGCGGCAGCGGGGCGTGATCGCCGCCGCGAGGCGGTCGAAGTCGATCTCCCAGCGGCCGCCGGCCTGCACGAGCTCCGCGGTGACACAGGTGCGGTCCGAGAGGACCGGGGCGGTCAAGAACGGCGGGTAGATCGGGATGGTGGTGAGGACCTCATTGCCGGGCTGCCCCACGGCGCGACAGCTCAGGTGGATGCCCGAGACGAGTCCGGGCAGCCAGAGAATCCACGCCGGATCGACGCGCCATCCGTAGGCGCGCTGCAGCATCTCCACGGTGACGTTGAGCAGCTCAGGGGGCGGGTTGCCGTAGCCGAAGACGCCGTGATCGACCCGCCGGCGCAGCGCTTCCAGCACCGCCGGGGGCGAGGGGAAGTCCATGTCCGCCACCCACAGCGGCACGATGTCACGCCCGCCGTACTTGTCCCACTTGACGCTGGCGGTGCCGCGCCGGTCGACTGGGGTGTCGAAATCGAAGCCCATCGGTGCAGACCTCTTCGAACCCGCCGGAAGACAGCCGTGGAGATTCCCACCCCGCGCCAGCATCGGCAACGTCATTCTCGGGGTCATGGGCATGGAAAGGGGGAGCCGCGCTGCTGCCCGATCGCGTTGCAGCAGCTGGGCTTGCCTTGCCGCCGGGTCACGGGCTGGCGGCGCCTCCCGACTAACGCGTGAGCGCCACGCGCCGCACGCGCGCGCCGTCCGGCGAGGTGAGTCGCAGGAGATAGATTCCGCTGGGTGCGCGCGACCCATCCGCGGCGCGGCCGTCCCACTGCACCCCGTGCGGACCGGCCGGCAGGGTCCCGGCCAGGAGGACGCGGACGCGGCGGCCCTGGATATCGAAGACCTCCAGGCGCGCCGGGCCCTCCTGGGCCAAGAGGAAGAACGCCTCGATTGTGGAGGGCGACGTCGAGCTCGCCACGAGCTCCGCGGACCCAGCCGCGACGCGGAAGCTCCCCGGACCCGCAGCCGGATCGCCCGCGCCTCCCTCACCCGTCGCCGCACGCCAACGGAAGGTGTTGCGTGAATCGTAGCCGTACTGCGGCCACGGAAGGCTCGCACCCTCTGCCCGTCCAGGAAGTCCGAACAGGTGTACGCCGCCGCTGCGATCCTGTACAAGCATCTCCAGATGGCTCGTCGTCCGATCCACGTCCGCCAGAGTGGGTGTCAGCGGGACATCATCGAATAGCTGTGGCCATCCCGACTCCGCCCGGGCGGTTCGGGTCGTGTTGTCCCACTCGTAGCAGCACAAGTAGTCACTGTCGGAGGGGACGAGGATCTCCAGACGACCGTCCCCGTCGATGTCCCCGATCACTGGCTGACTCCAGGTGGCCGTCGAGAAGTTGCGGCGCCCCGGAACCGGGATGTGATCGTCGACGGTCAGGGTGTCGCGGACCGGAGCCCCGGAGAGCACGATGTGCAGCCGCAGGTTCGTGGCCCACGGATCCTCCCCCGGCACGCCTGAGCCCGCATCGCCGTGACGCCCGCCGCCGACCACGATGTCGAGATCGCCGTTGCCGTCGAGGTCGGCCAGGGCCGCGGGGTTGGGCGGTTCGAGGGTGAAGCGGAAAGGAGGAGCCTCGGGGGCGATCCAATCCTCTGTGCTCCCGTCGGACCCCAGGATCCAGATGCCGCCCGGGATGCCCGCGCCTTCGCTGGCCATGCGGGTCGTGACCACCTCGACCCGCCCGTCGCCGTCGACGTCGCCGAGCAGGGGCGTGGAGAGCATCTTCGTCTTCGATTCGAGTGATACGAGGCAAGTGAGCGGATTGGCGAGCGAGTACTGATCGGTGCGGTACCCCACGACCTTCCCGTTCGGCAGCGCCTGCAGGATCTCCATGCCAGGGTAGGTGCTGCTGACATCGCCCACGGACAGCGATTGGTAGCACCAGTCCTGCAAATCGTAGATCCTCGTGAACTTCCCGTTCGTGCCGTGGGCCGGATCGCGGAACGTGACGCCCTCGGGAGTCCAAACGTACAGGAAGTGGTTCGCCTCGTTGCCGGCGAGAATGATCTCGAGCTTCTGATCCCCCTGATCGAGATCCTCCAGGATGGGCGCGGACTTGTGCGACTTGACCGTGCGGAACCACTTCGTGCTGATCGGATTCGCGCCGGGCGGGGCCTGGCGGTTGTACTCGAGCGTGAAGACCCCGGACGGCGCGAAATTCCCGACGATCTCGGGCTGCCCGTTCCGATCCACTTGATCAACGGCCAGGGCCATGACGAACTTGCCGTTGGTCGGATACTGGGACATGGGCGGGGCAAAGAGGAGACCGTCCGCGTTGGCGGCGATCACCGGCCGCCCGTCGTGGTGCCAGGCATAGATCGCGCCCCCGGCGGCGATGACCTCCAAGTCTCCATCCCCATCGAGGTCATACACCTTGGGTGCGCAGTCGGACCCACCGGCGATGTACTTCGGCCACCCCGGCATCTCGGGCAGCCAGACGCGAGCTTCGCTCGTCGATGTGGGCGGGCTCTCGTTGCCCGAGGCGTCGATGGCGGTGACCGAGTAGCGGTAGTCGATGTACTGGTTCGACGAGTCCAAGGCGGCCAACCCGGTGACCTCGTAGCGGGTCGTGCCCGTGACCGGCGCCAGCGTCAGGCGCTCGGCGGCGCCCGGGGTGTTCTGATACACGTGATAGCCGACGACATCACTGGCGGTGACGGGTTCCCAGCGCAGGATGACGGACGCGCCGGCCTCGTCGACGATCACCTCGGCCGGCGCCGGCGGTGCGAAGACATCCACGTCGCGCTGCCAGACCCTGAGCCAATCGCCGGCGGGTTGCGTGATGCGGAACTCGAGGTCGTAGCGCAGAAGCTGGATCCACTCGAGGCCCGCCCGCTGCAGGTAGAGGGGCGTGCTCGCCTGGGCCGTCTCCCCCGGCCCGATCGGCCCGATCTGAGCGACCTTGATCGACTGCTCGAAGTCGGTGGGCCAGATGGGGTGCAGGAGCACCTCCGCACCATCCAGTCCGGTGCTCCCCGTATTGGCGAGCGCCGGCACGATCCTGACCCAGCCCGAGTGGATCTGCTGCCCGGTCTCTGTGACCTGCCCGAGGTAGCGTGGCTCCGGCGCCAGTGCCGACAGGCTGAAGTCGCTGAAGCTCCAACGCCCGGTCGTATCCTCGGTCGCGAATGTGAAGACGATCTCGGTGCGGTCGGGCAGCAGCGTCGTCGTGTTCAAGCCGAAGGTGGCGATCTCCTCGTCCCCGCCGGGCAGGGTGCCGAGGGGACACATGTCGGGGTCCACGTCGATCCAGAGGTGGGCGTCGGCGCGGAAGAGGAGCTGGTCGGGCGTCTCATCGCCCGCGCCGTGGAAGAGGAAGCGCACCAGATCGGGGTCGGTGCTCGCTTCGTACTGCCAGGTATCGGCGTTCGGGCCGGAGGTCTCCAATCCCACACCGGCAACCTCGCTGAAGCCGCCCTCCGTCCTGAGCGTCCCTTCGAATACGGTGTCGTCGTCGCCAGGCGCACAATGGGTGCATACGTGCCAGAGGCCCGTCTCGTCCTGCCAGATGAGGATCCGGCTGGGAGCGTTCTCGGGGGGCGAGGGTTCACCCTCCGCGCGGATCGCCTCGGAGAAGCTCGGCAACCGGAAGGTCTCGCCCGCCGCCGGGCCCTGGGTTCCCGTGCCGCCGGGCTGCTGCGCGTGGGGGTGCGCGCCGGTGCTGCCGATGTGAATGTTCTCGGGCTCATAGGATGCGTCGCCCGGATCACCCGTGATGTCGAGATCGAAGAAGACAGGTGCCGTGACGCGGAGTTGGCTGCTGACCAGCGGCGCTGCGCTGGTTCCCACGTTCCGCGCCAGGATCTGGAGGACGCTCTTCTCCCCGGGCTCGAAGATCCCGTCGTTGTCGCCGCCCGACACATGGTCATCGAACAGGTGGTTCACGTAGACCACATCGCCGGGGGTGGGAGCGGTCGCCGCGGGCTTGGAGCTCCCCTCGGCCAGTTTGTAGTTCTGGGCGGTGGCCGTCACGCAGACGTTCTCGGTCATGTTCATCGGCGCAAAGGAAGGGAAGACCGCCACGCCATCGCTTCCCGTCCATGCGACCGCATAGGCCAGATCGGCCTGCCTCAGGCAAACGCGCGCGCCCGCGACCGGCCCGTGGGTGGCCGTATCCGCAATCCTGACCGTGAAGGTCTGGGGACCCACACGCTGGAAGCGAGGCGGAGCCACGACCACGGCCAGATCGCCCGGGGCCCGGGTACGCAGCGGCATTTGCGGATCGCCGAGGAGGCTGTACCCCAGCGCGTAGCGCAGGTCCCAGCCGCACACCGCCAGGCCGCCGGCCGCGCCCACCGGTTCGATGCCATCCAGGAACGTGCAGGCCATGAAGGCGCGCCCGGCCCACAGCCCGCTGTTGGGACTCGACCCCAGGAAGGCAACCGCCCCGCCGACGGGATTGCGCATGAGATGCTCGCCCACGGCATCGCGCTCGTAGCGGTTGACCTGGCAACCACCGCTCGTCACGACGAAGTAATCGGGCCCGTTCCTGAGCCGGTCTGCCCGTTCCTTCGTGAAGTCGTCCTTCCATCCGGCCGGCAATGCAGCCCGCAACAGGTTGGCACACTGCTGCACCCAGTCCTCATCGGCCTGGGTGGAGTCCGCTGCGTCCCGGCAGGCGCCGCACCCCGGGAGATCGGTCGGGAGCGACGGATTGGTGAACTCGGCGATGGTCTGCGTCTCGTTGCCGTGCTGCATGCCGAGCATCTCCCGAGTTCCGTGCTCGTAATGGAACACATAGCCCAGGGAGGTCCCACCGATCCCCGAATCGAGCGCATCTTCGAACTCGGTGGCCAGGAAGGGCCGGTCGGGCGGCGTGCCCCCCATGGCCTCGTAGTGCGCCTGCAGGCAACGCACGGGCTGACCGAGCCGCGGGCACGTGGCCGCCACGGAGATGTCGGGGTACATGCGACTGACCATGAGACCCGCGCAGAAGGGCGACTGAGCGAGGATCTCCTCCCGGATCGCCTCCACTTCTCTCACCGCGTTCAAGCTGCACCAGTCGCCCTCGGTGCCGGCCGCCAGCAGCACGTGGCCTTGGTAGATCGAATCGCGGAATGGGGGAGAGCCAGGCCGGGAGACGTAGGTCGCGATCTTGGCGAGAACGGCCTCAGCCTCCTCAGCCGTCCGCACGGGCAGGCGGCCGATCCACAGGTCGATATACTCTCCCAGGCCGGTGCCGATGATGTCATCGCCCTCGTTGTAATAGCCGAGCCCGCTCTCCGCGAAGTAAGCGTTCCCGTTGAGATTCCAGTTCAGATCCAGCTCGGTGTAGTACCTGTCGGCGGGGGCGTCGCCCTCGGGCGGTCCGTCGAGCTGTCCCGACGTGGGCCCCCCCAGCAGGCGGGTGGGGACGATCCCCAGCTCGCCCCCCAGCAGCACGTAGTCCGTGCCCCAGAGCGTGGCCGCGTCCTTGACGAAGGCGCGGATCTTCTCCGGGCGATCGACGCCCGAGTAGTGCGCGTCGATCCAGCCCACCGTCCGCACCACCGTTGGGACACCGAGCGAGGTCTTCCAATCGGCCCAGGCCTGGAAGGTCGCGACCATCGCCGGAACAGGGGTGCCATCCAGCTGCTGGTCATCGGTGATGATGACCATGCTCACCGGCGTGCCGTTGAGCGATGGGAACTCGGTCGGCGCAAAGCCCCCGCAGGGGCTCGATTCCCAAGCCCCGAGCGCTCTCCCCTTCGGCCCCGACGGCAGGGTGTAGAAGGCCGCCAGGTCCGTCGGGTTGAGCAGGTGCCGTTCCAGCCACTGGACCTCGGGCCGGCACCCGCGCGGCTCCCAGTCATCGCGACGGGGAACGAACGCGTCCTGACGTTCGGTCTCGGTCATCTCGCGGGTGGTGATGGAGATGTCGACGCTGGTAAGCAGCTCGAGCCGCCCCTCGGCGGGCCTGTAGCGGAGCGGCCAGACCTGGACCGTCGCGAGGTGATAGCCATGCAGCGACCCGGCCGCGGTGACCTGCGCGGGGTTTGCAGGATAGGGCTCCGAGCTGTCGTAGATCGCCGGATCGCGTGGGGTGGCTACGCCCGTCTCGGCCTGGACGGGCGGCAGCCAGAAGGTCCCCGGAAGATCGAGGCTACCGCCCACCGCCACCTGCAGATCTGCCACCTCCATGTCCGGCGGCAAGATGAAGTGACAGGTGAGCACAGGCAACGCCGGTCGCCCCGCCCGGGCGGGGTTGTGATCCGGCTGGGCTCCGGAGCACGAGACGATGTCGTGCTCGCAGCCCGTGGCGAATTCGAGTTGGTCTTCCGTGAATGTGAAGCTGTGGTCAATTGACCCAGGGCCGGAGGCCGCCGCGCGCCCAACAGCCCCCCCAGCCAGAACCATGACCGCCAGCATCACGCTCACGGACCATCCGCCGGGACATACGGACGTCCGCAGAGCGTTCGCGCGCCTCATCCCCTCCGCTTTCCACCACCCCGCGGAGCCCTGTCATGGGTCAATATGGCAGCACACCTCTTCGCAGTTCGTGGCTACACAACGTGCTGAATCAAGTTCGGTTCTTCAAGTGACATATGAACGTTGGTGCGGAACCAGAAGCTGCATTGTCGGTCAACCCTCCTGGGCCTGGACGGGATTCCCTTGTTGTTGGAAGTGATTGAGCCATCCCTCGAGGTGGTCCATCCCCGACTTCGCGATCGCTACCGCCTACTGAACGCCCGTCGCCCGGACGGGCGGCGGGCAGCGCGGCTCGGATCCGGCGTCGAGACTGGCCCACCTGCGTCCAAAGCGCCCATTCTAGGGGGACCCTCGTGGCGATTCAAGAGGCCTGCGGATGGGGAGCGATCGGGGGATGGCGCCTGTCGCCCGGTAGGGCTAGACTCTCCCGAAGGTTGTGGAACGAAGATTGATGGGGGGCAAGACCTAAATGCTTTACCCAAAGCGAGATATCGGCCAGTGGGGGTGGGTGCGGCTCTGCCGGCGCCCGAGTCCGGTCGGGCCGGAGAGATTGGCCAGAGGCTTCACCAATCTTCGCACCACAACCGGAGGCATGAGGATGAGACCAGCACAGAGTCCTGTCCGGCGCGGGCCGATTCGCCCCGCGCCCCGGCCCATGCGTCCCTGGCTCCTCGGCGCGGCTTGCCTGCTGGCGGCCACCCTCCCGGCCGCCGGCGCCGGGGCTGTGGCGGGGAATGGGGATTCCCAGCCGGGTCTGGCCGCCACCACCGCCACCCTGCGCAACGGCCTCGAGGTGATCCTGGTCGAGGACCACTCGGCCCCGGTCGTCAGCCGGTGGACGTTCTACCGGGTCGGCAGCCGCAACGAGCGCCAGGGCATCACCGGCGTCTCTCACTTCATCGAGCACATGATGTTCAACGGCGCCGCGAAGTACGGGCCGAAGGAGTTCGA
This sequence comes from uncultured bacterium, assembly GCA_964506245.1. Classification (GTDB taxonomy): domain Bacteria; phylum Eisenbacteria; class RBG-16-71-46; order CAIMUX01; family WJJG01; genus CAZDKK01. The sequence continues at coordinate 48,636 of CAZDKK010000016.1, forward strand.
CCGCATCCTCGAGTCCCAGGGCGGCTACTCCAACGCCTACACCAGCAACGACCTCACCGCGTACTACGAAGACGCCTCCAGCGACATCCTCGACCTCTGCCTGGACCTCGACAGCGACCGCATGCGTTCCCTGGCCCTGAAACCGGAGATCTGTGCGACGGAGCTGTCCGTCGTGCGCGAGGAGCGGCGCCTGACCGTCGACAACTCGGTCGAGGGCGCCATGGTCGAGGAGCTCTATGCCCTCGCGTATCAGGCCCATCCGTACGGCTGGGACGTGATCGGCTGGATGTGCGATCTCGAGAGCATGACTCGCGACGACGCGGCGACCTACTGGCGGAGTTACTACTCCCCCAACAACGCGATCCTGGTCATCGTGGGGGATTTCGAGGCCCAAGAGGCCCTGTCCCGTGTGCGTGCGCACTACGAGGAGATCCCGCCCCAGCCTGCTCCGCCGCCGGTGCGTTCCCGCGAACCAGAACAAAGAGGCGAACGGCGCGCCGAGGTGCGCATGCCGGCCGAGCTGCCGGCGTTCGTCATCGGCTATCACATCCCCGCCGTCACATCGCCGGACATCCTCGCGCTCGACATCCTCCAGTACATCCTGGCCAGTGGCGAGAGCTCGCGTCTGTACAAGCGACTCGTCCGCGATCTCGAGATCGCCGTCGATGTGAGTGCGGCTGCGGATTGGCGCGTGGATCCTGGGTTGTTCACGTTCAACGTGAAGATGAAGCCGGATCAGACCACGACCGCAGGGGAGCAGGTCATCTACGCTGAGGTGGAGGCGATCGCCAGGGACGGCGTGACGGCGGCCGAACTGGAGAAGGCCCGGAACCGCTTGCTGGTGAATCTCTATCGCAGCATCGAGACGGTCAATGGCCGGGCCGATATGATCGGCACCTATCAGATCTACTTCGGCGATTTCCAGGAACTGCTGCGCATTCAGAATCGCTATCAGGCGGTCACGACCAGCGATGTCCAGCGGGTGGCGGGGCAGTACTTCGGGGGCGCGAACCGCAACGTGGTGACCCTGGTGCCCGAGGGCTGAGCGGGTACGCCGGCGGAGGGAGAGGATGAGTGCCACCAGGAGCGCGTGGGGCGGGGAAGCTGCACGGACCGTCGCGCGGCATGTGAGGAGCATCGCGCTGGCCGCGGGCGTCGTGGCTGCGGCCGGATCGGTGGCCGCCGGCGGATTGCCCCCGCTGCGCGAACAGACGCTCGGCAACGGCCTGCGGGTGGTGATTGCCGAGACACGCGAGGTGCCCCTCGTCTCGTTCCGGCTGCTCGTGCCGGCCGGATCGGCACTGGATGGGGACGGGCGGGAGGGTGTCGCCAACCTGACCGGACGCCTGCTCCTGAAGGGTGCGGACGGACGAACCGCCGAGCAGATCGCCGAGGCGATCGAGGAGGTCGGGGGCGCGCTGTCCGCGGAGACGGGGCGCGACGTCACCTGCCTGCGCGGTCAGTTCCTCGCCAAGGACTTCGACCGCGCGCTGGGGATTCTGGCCCAAGTCGTGCTGCATCCGACCTTCACACCCGAAGAGGTGGAGCGGGAGAAGACGCTGATCGCGGCCGAGATCGCGGGCGAGAAGGAGGACCCGCGAGGCCTGACGGCACGGGAGTTCGAACGCGTCCTGTTGAGCGGGCATCCTTACGCCCATCCCGTGACCGGCAGCACGCGGAGCGTGGGTGGGCTGACCCGGGACACCGTGGCCGAGTTCCATCGCCGGCGCTACGTACCCGCGGGGGCGATCCTGGCCATCGTCGGGGATGTGGATGCGGCCGACGCCCTGGCGCGCGTCGAGCAGCGGTTCGCCGGCTGGCGAGGGAAGGATGCGCAGCAGGACGTGCCGGCGCTGGCGGTGCGTGCGTTCCCCGGGCGAAAGGTGTACGTCATCGACAAACCCGACGCCACCCAGTCCCAGATCCGAATCGGGAACATCGCCGTGCCGCGCAACACACCTGACTACTTCCCGCTGATCGTGACCAACACCCTGCTCGGGGGCGGCTTCACGTCCCGGCTGATGGAGGAGATCCGGGTGAACCGCGGGCTGAGCTACGGGGCCCGCAGCGACTTGGATTTCCTGAAGCGTGGCGGCTTCTTCAGTGTCGCCACCTTCACCGACAATCGGACGCTGCGCGAGACGATCGACGTCGCCCTGGCGCAGCTCGAGCGCATCCGCTCAGAGCCGATCACACAGCCAGAGCTGGCGAGCTGGCAGCAGCATCTGAGCGGGCTCTTCCCCTTCGACCTCGAGAGGGGGGAGGATCTCGCGCGCTGGATCACGGACCTCACCTACCACGAGATCCCGCTCGCCTTCCTGACAGACTACCCGGCCGCAGTTCGAGCGGTGACCCCCGAGGCGTGCCAGGAAGCGGCGCGCCAGCACTTCTGGGCCAACGACAATGTCATGCTCCTGCTGACGAACTACGAGGAGACCAAGGAACAACTCGCGGGGCTCGGCGAGATTCAGGTCGTGCGGCTGTCCGAAATCGAGTAGCCGGCGTTCGCGGCTGGTTGGGGCTGCCGGCCGAGCGTGAAGTGGAAGGTAGCGCCGCAGTCGCGGGCGGCCAGCGGCCAGACCGTGCCCCCCAGCCTCTGAATGATGCGCTGCACCGTGGCCAGGCCGACCCCCGTCCCCGGATACTGGTCCAGGGGATGCAGGCGTTGGAAAAGCCCGAAGAGCTTGCTGGCGTGAGCCATGTCGAAGCCCTCGCCGTTGTCGCGCACGAAGTAGACACGCTCCCCGGGGTGCCCCGCAGCGGCCGCTTCCTCATCGGTCAAGACGCCGAACGCGATGTGAGCGTGATCGCGGCGGCTCGTGAACTTCCAGGCATTGTCCAACAGGTTCGCCAGGACTCGCTGGATGAGGCGCGGGTCCGTCTCGGCCGCGATGCCGGGGGCGATGGTGGCCGTCACGGAGCGCTGAGGGTCGGCCTCCCTGTGCTGGGCGATGAGCTGACCCGCCAGTGTGCTCAGGTCCACCGGCTCGCGCACGATCTCGACGCGGGTCATGCGAGAGAGCTGGAGGATGTCGTCGATCATCTGACCCATCCGCTGGGAGGCGGCGCGCAACCTGCAGAGGTAGTCCCGCCCGGTCTCGTCCAGCCGGTCGTAGTAATCCTCGAGCAGGGTCTGGCTGAAGCCATTCACCCCGCGCAGCGGCGCCCGCAAGTCGTGCGAGACCGAGTAGGCGAACGCCTCCAGCTCCCGATTGACGGCCTTGAGTTGCGCCGTTCGCTCCTCCACGCGCTGCTCGAGCTGCTCATTCAGGGCCAGGATCTCATCCTCTGCCCGCGCGCGCTCGATCGCGGCCCCGATCTGACCGGTGAGGATCTCCAGCGATTCGCGCGTGGCCGTCGGCACGTTCTGGAACTTCCGCGAGGCGACGTTCAGACACGCGACGACTCTGCCGCCGTGCAACACGGGAAGGATGGCGATGCTGCGCAGACCCTCGCGCAGCCGCACCGGAGTGCCCGCCGTGCATAGCTGCGCGAAGTCCATGTAGAGCGGCTGGCCGGACTGGACCAGCCGGGTGCTGTCGCTCTCGGACCCGTAGCGCGCCGTCGCGGCCAGGAAATCGTCGGACAGGCCCCGGGCGCATCGGAGCTCCAGAGCGCGCGTGAGCGGATCGACGGCGTAGATGCCCCCGCACTCCATCTCCGAGATCTCCAGCGCGGCGTCCAGCACGCGGCGGAGCGTCTCGTCGAGACTGAGCGGGGCGCAGAGCGAGGCGCCCAGCTCGTGCTGCACCTGACGGATCCGCTCCACACGTACGCTGGCCGTGACATCACGGATCACGCCGACGAGCAGCTCCTCAGGGCCGGGAAGCTGCGTGACGGTGACATCCCCCCAGAAGGTGCTGCCGTCCTTGCGCAGGTAGCGCTTCCTGATCTGCATGCAGGCAGTCTCGCCGCTCAGGACCAGAGGGATGTCGCGCGTCACGATCGGTTCGTCTGGAGCGGTGATGTCGGGGACGGTCAGGCGGGTCAGCTCTCCGACCGAATAGCCGAGCATCCGGGCCAAGGCACGATTGGCGAGCAGGACATGCAACTGCCGATCGACCACGACCAGGCCAATCTCCGCGTGGTCGAACACGGCCTGCAGGGGACGATCCTCCGCCGTCCCCCGCGCCCGGCGGGCGTGGACGCCATCGGCCGCATCCTCATCGGGCAGGACAGCCAGGACCTCGCTCAGCAGGGCCAGGATGTGACGGAGGCACTCGGCCGGCACAATCGGGACGCGGCGGATCGCGGCGAGGTAGGCCTCGGGGTCATATCCTCGCCGCACGGCTTGCTCCTTGCAGTGCCCCAGGTCCGGCGGTTCGAGCAAGGCCGGTCCGACCGCGAGATACCCGGCCAGCTGCTCGCGGACGAAAACCGGCGCGATGCCGTGGACCAGGCCGTGTCCACACCGCAGCGTGCCCGGCCGATCACGCGGAGCCTGATGCGGGATCAAGCCGGGATCCCTCCGGATGCACGGTCCCTCACTGGGGAAGCGTGAGCACAGCGCCACGGGTCCCGGCACAACGATCGGCTCGTGACCGGGGTGGGTGACGAAGGATACGCCCATGCCGGTCGCGGCGCAGATGTGTTCCAAGATGCGGCTGAACCCGCCTGCCCGCGCGCGCGCCTGGAGGAGTCCTCTCATGGCAACCTCGGGCATCGGGGGCACGTCGCACAACGTAGGCTCCGGAACGACGCGCTCGATGGACTGCCCCTCACCCGGGAGTATGGACCGGCCCCAAGGCGGTGTCGAGTCTTCTTCCGCGAGCCTAGGGAGTTCCCGGCCTCCCGACCTGCAGCTCCTTGATCAGGCGGTTGAGGTAGGTGCGCTGCACGCCGAGCATCTCCGCCGCCCGCGTCTGGTTGCCGCCGGCTCGGGCGAGCGCGCTCTGGATGAGCGCCTTCTTGAAGCCCTCCAGCGCGTCCCGATAGGAAAGCGAGAGCAGATCGGGATCGGCCGCTGGGCCCCCGGCCGCTGCCACGGGCCGCCCGCCTGCGCTGAGCTCCGGCGGCAGCAGATCGGGCGTGAGCAACTCATCGCGCGCCAACACGACCATCCGTTCGACGGCGTTCTTGAGCTGCCGCACGTTTCCCGGCCAGGCGCAGCGCCCCAGAATCGCGAGCGTGGGTTGGGCGAACCGCAATCGCTCGCGCTTCGTCTCGGTCGCGAACCGCCGCAGGAAGGCCTCCGCCAGCGGGACGATGTCCTCCGGCCGCTCCCGCAGGGGTGGCAGACGCAGCGTGATCACGTTGAGTCGGTAGAACAAGTCCTCGCGGAAACGGCCGGCCTTCACCTCCTGGGGCAAGTCACGGTTCGTCGCGGCCACGATGCGGCAGTCTACGCGGATCACCTGCGTTCCGCCGACGCGCTCGAACTCGCCGGATTCCAGGAAGTGCAGGAGCTTCGTCTGCAGTCGCGGGCTGATGTCGCCCACCTCGTCGAGGAACGCCGTGCCACCCGAGGCTGCCTCGAGCCGCCCCTCCTTGCGACCGACGGCGCCCGTGAAGGCCCCCTTCTCGTGGCCGAAGAGCGTGGACTCGATCAGCTCGTCGGAGATCGCCACGCAGTTGATGTATACAAAGGGTCCGGCCATCCGCGGACTCAACCGGTGAACGTGCTCGGCCAGGACTTGCTTGCCGGTGCCACTCTCGCCCGCCAGCAGGAGGGTTGTTTCGGAGCGGGCGGCCTGCGCCGCCGTTTCGAGCAACCGGCGCATCACCTCGGACGGCCCGCTCACGAGGCCCCCGCCCGCCGCCTGCTCCGCCAGCGCCTCGTTGGCCCGCAGGAGCCGGCGCTTCTCGAGCGCGCGGTCGATGACCTTGCGCAAGAGCTCGAAATCGGCCGGCTTGGTGAGGAAATCGTCGGCCCCGCACTTCATGGCCTCCACCGCCTTCGTGACCGACCCGAAGGCCGTCAACACGACCTTCTGGGCCTGGCACCCGGACTCGCGCAGCTTGTCGAGCACCGCGCAGCCATCCATGCCGGGCATGGCGAGATCGAGCAGGATCAGATCGAACGCGCTCTGCGCGGTCTGTTCCAGGGCCTCCTCCCCGGACGATGCCTGCACGACCTGGTGCCCCCAATAGCGCAGCCGATCGGCCAGGGCGCGGCGCAACGCGTCGTCATCATCCACGATCAGGATCGTTGCCCTCATGGTGTCTCCCTCCTAGGCCGACTCGTTCGACGTCTGCCCCCCGCCCGCTTCGTCCGCCGGCGGCAGGGTGCAGGCGAAGACCGCACCGCCCCCGCCGCGGTCGCGGGCGGACACCTCGCCGTGCATCAGCTCCACGTAGGACTTGACGATGTAGAGCCCCAGCCCGAATCCCTGCTGCGGAGCGTGCGGGCTCCCCACCCCCTGGCGGAACCGCTGGAAGAGCAGCTCCGGATCGACGCCGCCCAGACCGGGGCCCCGATCACGGACGGACAGCTCCGGTTGGCCGCGGGGAGCGGGTTCCACTCGGATCTCGACGGTTCCTCCGCGCGGGGAGAACTTGATGGCGTTGTCCACCAGGTTGAGAACCACCTCGAGGAGTTTCTCAGCGTTTCCTTGGATGGGACGGGGGTCGCGCAGATCGACCTGCAGGATGACGCCCTTCTGCTCGGCCAACGGGCGCAGGGTGGGCAGCGCCTGGTCGATCACGTCGCTCAAGTTCACGGGGTTCAGATCGATGCGCACGCGACCTTGTTCGAGCCGGCTGATGTCCAGCAGGTTGCTGACCAACCTGTTCAAGTGACTAGCTGATACTTTTACAGACTGCAGATACTGGGCTTGCCCTTCGCCCAGTGTTCCGGCGATCCCGTCCAGGAGGTTGTCGGTCGACCAGAGAATCGAGGCCAGCGGCGAGCGCAGATCGTGCGCGACGCGCGACAGGAAATCGCTCTTCAGCCGGTCGAGTTCCTCGGCGCGCCGGCGCGCATCGGCTTCTGCGGCCGCGGTCTGAACAAGTCGAATGCGTTCCAGCGCCCGCGCCACCTCGCGGGCGGCGTCGGCCAGGAGTCCCAAGTCGGGTTCCACATAGCGCCGTTCGGTTTCCTTGCGGCCGAGGAGGATGGCGCCGGTCGTCACCGCGTCTACCTGGAGGGGCGCGGCGAGCACGACGCCGGCACGGGCGAAGGCGGCGGGGAGCGGATCAACCTCGATCTCGGGCAGGCTGGTGGCGCTCGGCGCGGCCGAGGTTCGCGGCGGGAGCGCCACGGCTGCCGTGGACAGGGCGGGCATCAGCTCCGGGGGTACGTTGCCGAAGCCGATCACCTCGCCCTGTTCTGCGAGTACGACGGCGTGCTTCTGTGGGCGTAGAGTCTCGGCCAGGAACGCATCGGTTACGCGGACCAGGTCGGCCTGAGCGTGGACGCGGGTCAGACGGCGGGTCAGGGCACCCAGGGCCTGGCCGTATTCGTGGGTCAGCTTGAAGAACGTGCGGTCGACCCCCTGGCCGATGGCCCGGCGCAAGGGCTGGAACATGACCCCCGCGCCGACGCCGATCGCCATGGCGAGGATGAGCGCCGTCTCCGGCGGAATCCCCTCCACGCGCCGGCCGATGATGACGACGAAGGTGAGATACAGGCAGACCATCAGTAGTGCGAGGATGGCGTAGATCACGCTGCGTCGAATGATGATGTCGATGTCGAGGAATTGGTAGCGCACTACCGCGAAGACATAGGCGATCGGAATCGCCAGCTCAAACACGCGATCGAAGGCCGGGCCGAAGGGTGCCGCGACCCCGAACAGCTCCAGGAGCGTGCGCAGGCAGACGTAGGGCGTGACGCCGACGGCGAAGCCCCACAGGAGCCACTTCACCTGCGCGCGCTCGCGCGCCAGCTCGAGCCTGCGACCCGCGGTGAACAGGATCACGAAGCCCGCTAGCACCTGAAGGACCAGGAGTGCGTCGGCGACGGATGCTGGGGCCTTCAAGGCCGCGAAGCGCGGGGGGGCACTCACGCTGAAATAGCGCAGGTACGCGATGGCCTGCCAGGTCACGAGCCCGGCGGCCATCGCCCATAGCGCCGGCATGAGCCACCGCGCGCGGTCGAGCACGGGCAGCCGGCGTGGGAAGATGAGGGTCAGGTGCACGAAGATGGGCGGCAACACGGCCAGGCATGTGATCTGGAGAAGGCTCGTCAAGGTCATCGGCCAACCCCGGCAGGCCGGGTGATGGATGCCGCCGATCATGATCGCCAGGCCGTAGCAGAACGTGCTCCAGAATAGGTCCCGCACCGGTGCCGATGTCGCGCGCGGGGCAAAGAAGAATGTGCTGCCGATCCAGAAGAGCAGGCCGCTGGCGCAGGTCACGATGAGTCCCGGCAGAGACAGGCTTCTCGGCAGGTTCGCGCTGGCCGACCGTCCCTCGGGGGAGACCACGGTCAGGCGCGTGCCAGGTGGGAGGCTCTCCGCGAGGAAGCGCAGCTCGGCGCGCGAGCCGGCCGCCTGTCCACAGAGCGATGGTGGCAGCCCCTCGCCTTCCAGGTGCACCGGGTAGGCCGTGCCGCTGGGAGGGAAATCGGCGGGCAGGGCCGAGAGCTGGGTCTGCAGGTGGAAGGCCCACACGTAAAGGGGCAAGCCGACTGCGCAGACTGCGTAGTGAAACCAGGGCCCGACGCGCTTCATCGCTCCATCCCCACGGGTGCGAGCTCAACACCACCGGAACATACGCGCTCGACTGCTCCCAGATCGCCCGCGGGCATGCCCGCGGGATCGCCGCATCGATATAAGCCCAAACGGGGCAAATCTTCAACCAGAGCTTGAGTTGCGCGCCCGCGATCGGATACGCTTGTGGGTGTACACGTGAGAGAGATGGGCAAGTGATCCGATGAAAGGGAGGCACCTCTATGAGAACCCTGTGCGTTTGGCTGACGCTCGGCTGTCTCGCGCTGCCCGTGCAGGCCCTGGAGCTCGCGGTCAACGGCGGATTCGAGGAGCCGCTTGCCAGCGGCTGGCGCCAGGAGACCCAGGGGAGTGCCTGGACCATCGATCGCGCGACGACCTACGACCCTGATCCCGACTACGAAGCCTCCGTGCGCCAGAACACGGGGAGCGGATCGGCCAGGCTTTGCCAGGACGTCGTCCTGCCTTCGACGGATGTCGAGTTCTCCGTGAGAGCCCGGATCCAGGCCACGGCGACGGCCACCGCCTGGGCGGGCGCGGCCGTGGTCCTGTCCTACCTGGATCAGTTGGGCAGCCCTCTGGGAGAGACGTACATCTGTGTCAAGACCCTGTACTGCCCTTGGACCGACACGCCGACGACGCACCTGATCTTCGCGCCGGTCAACACCTGGCACGACTGCGCGTTCAACTTGGCGGACGAGCTGGCCAACCTACCCGGCGTCTCGCCCGCCGCGATTCATTCGGTCCAGGTTTCGCTCCTCGTACGAGCAGCGGACTGCTGAGGTGCCAGCGAGTACGCGGAGGTCTCCGCGGACAACGTCAGCTTCACCTGCAGCTTCTCTCAGCCCCTCGTCCGCTACTACGATCGCGCGATTCTCGACGGGGCCGGCAATGGCGATGGCCGGCTCGACGCGGGCGAGACAGCCGACCTCATCGTGCAGCTCAAGAACTACGGGCCCGCGACGATCGGCGTGACGGCTCAGCTCCAGAGCATCGATCCCTACCTCGAGATCCATCAGGGCACGTCGAGCTATGGCCCAATCGGTTCCGGCGCTGTCGCCAGCAATGGAGCGAATCCGTTCTCGGTCGGGGCGGCGGCCTATGCCCCGCACGGCCACGTGGCCGAGGCTACGCTCACGGCGTCCTTTCCCGGCGGTCAGACGGTGTCCCACCTGCACATTCTACTGGGCAAGTGGAACTACCTCGTGTGGGACCCTTCACCTGATGCGTCCAGCGGGCCGGTCATCCACCAGACGCTGCACTCGCTGGGGTACGGGGGCACGTTGACATCCCGGTTGCCGGTCGACGACCTGGACGGGTATCAGACGATCTTCGTCAGCCTCGGGATCTACGGGAACAACTACGTGGTGTCGGCCGGCTCCGCGGAAGGGCCGGCGCTGGTGGCTTTCCTCGAGCAGGGCGGATGCGCCTACTTGGAAGGCAACGACGCGTGGTACTACGATCCGATATCGGGCGGCTTTGACTTCGGCCCCTACTTCGGTATCGATGGAGTCGCCGACGGCGTGGGCGACCTGAACCGCGTGCTGGGTCAGACCGGCACTCTTGCGGCAGGAATGAACTTCGCCTACGCGGGCGAGAACGCGTACATAGACCAGCTGGCACCCATCCAGGCAGGCTTCGCGCTGTTCAGGAACAACTCGCCGAGCTACGTGTGTGGTGTGGCGAGTGACCAGGCGATCTACCGGACGGTCGGGACGTCGTTCGAGTTCGGGGGCCTGACCGACGGCGCCGCGCCTTCGACCCGGGCGGTCCTGGCGCAGGCCATCATGGAGTTCTTCCTGCCCGTCGACCCGCAGGGTGCGGGTGAGGGCGCCTTGCGTGCCGGGCTGACCTATCTGGCGCCGGCCCGACCCCAGCCCTGCGTAGGCGAAGCAACATTGCGCTACGGCCTGGCGGCCGGGGGGCTCGTCCACATCGGCCTCTACGATGCGAGCGGGCGTTGCGTGCGTGTTCTGCTGTCCAGACCGCAGCCGGCCGGGGCCCACGAGCTTGCGGTCGACATGCGCGAGCTGGCCGCGGGGGTCTACTTCATCCGGTCGCAGCTCGGAGATCGGCTCCTGGCGCGCAAGCTGGTCGTGACGCGATAGGGCTCGCGACCGCGATTCGCCCGAAAGAGCCCGGCGACATCCCGGCGATCTGTACGGTCCGCGAGCGGGGCTGCCCGCTCGTGGACCGCGAGTGCGGCCGATTGACGCAGCGCCGTCAAGTCGTCGCTTCGTTGTTCGTACGCTCGTGCGGCGACACGATCGCCTTGAGCGGCCGGCTGAGAGCCCAGATCGCCAGGCCTGCGGCTACTCCCAGGATGGTGAGCATCATGAAGAAGACCGTACGGGGCATCTTCTCCCAGAAGGTGCCCAGGAACCCACTGAGGTAGTTGCCGAAGAAGCTCGACAGGAACCAGACCCCCATCATCATCGAGACGATGCGGGCTGGCGCGACCTTGGTGACGAGGGACAGGCCGATCGGGGACAGGTAGAGCTCGCCGACCGTGAGCACCAAAGTGGTGCCGACCAGCCACATCACGCTGCGGCGATCCTCCGGCGCCATGCCCTGCGAACCGATGATCATGATGACGAAGGAGAGGCCGAGCAGGAAGCACCCGATGGCCATCTTGATCACGCTCGAGGGTTCAGACCGGCGGCGGGACTGCCAGGCCCAGACGATGTTGAGCAGGGGAGCAAAGGCGAAGATCATCAGCGGGTTGAACGACTGGTACCAGGTGGATGGCATCGTCCAACCCAGCACGTTCCAGTTGGTGTTTCGGTCGGCCCAGAGCTGCATGGTGTTGCCCTGCTGCTCGTAGACGCCCCAGAAGATGATGTTGAGCGCGCAGAGCGTGACCAGCGCGCCGACGCGCAGTCGCTCATCGCGCCCCAGGGAGAGCATCCACCGCACGAAGAGGTAGATCAACACCAGCAGCGCCACGAGCAGGATCGCGATCCGGAAAGACTTCGCGAGCGCGACCAGCACCGTGGGCAGGCCGACGATCAGAGCGAGCAGGCCGGCTGAAACACCCACGATGTAGACGGCGATCGAGCGGGCCGCGACGGGCGCGCTCACGCGCTTGGCCGCCGGCTCCTGGCCGAGGTAGCGCCGGCCGGTGAGGTAGAGGATCAGGCCGAGCACCATGCCCACCCCGGCGGCGCCGAAGCCATAGTGCCAGCCGACGGTCTGACCGAGGGTGCCACACACGAGCGGGGAGAAGAACGCACCCAGATTGATGCCCATGTAGAAGATGGTGAAAGCGCGATCGCGCCGGGGATCGCCCTGCGCGTAGAGGCCACCGACCTGGGTGGAGATGTTCGGCTTGAACGCCCCGTTGCCGAGGATGAGGAACATCAACGCGAGGAAGAAATAGCGTTCGGCGGCCATGAGGAAGTGGCCGATCGCCATCAACACGGCGCCCAGGACCACGGTTCGGCGCTGGCCGAGGACGCGGTCGGCCAGCATTCCGCCGAAGAAGGGCGTCAGGTACACGAAGGCGGTGTAGAGCCCGTAGATCTGCGAAGAGAGCGGCTGGTTCTGGAGCGGCCCGAAGACGGACTCGAGCACACCTTTGAGGACCGAGAACCCCAGGACCCGCTGGCCGACGTCCGGGCGCAGGAAGAGGTGATCGACCATGTAGAGCACGAGGAGCGAGCGCATCCCGTAGTAAGAGAAGCGCTCCCACATCTCGGTGAAGAAAAGGACGAACAGGCCCGGGGGATGGCCCAGGATCGTGCGCTGGCGGGCGGCCGGTGTGTTCAAGCTCCGCACTCCTCCCCACGCCCCTTGGCCGGGGCGGATAGACTCGCGGCGCGGCGGCTGGGCTGCCGCGCCGCACACCACGAGGCGCGGGTCGAGGGTGCCCCGCGCAGCCCTGCCCAGCGACTGCTCCCGATCTTTCCCCCGACGGTCGCCAAACCCCTGCCCGGATCGCTACGCGGTCGCGATCTGCGACGTGCAGTGCGGGCAGCGCGTAGCCTTGATCGGAATCGACGTCTGGCAGAACGGGCAGTCCTTCGTCGTCGGGACGGCCGGGGCTTCCGGCTCCTTGCGCCGCAACGCGTTGAGGCTGCGGATCAGCAAGAACACGGCGAAGGCCACGATCAGGAAGCTGATCACAGCGTTGATGAAAACGCCGATGTTGATCGTGACCGCACCCGCGGCCTTGGCGCTGGCGAGGTTGGCGTAGGGTCCGGCCTGTGCGCCCTTCTTGAGGACGGCGAAGATGTTGGAGAAGTCGACGCCCCCGAGGAGCATTCCGATCGGCGGCATGATGACATCGTCGACGAGGCTCTTGACGATCGTCCCGAACGCGCCACCGATGATGATACCGACGGCCATGTCGACGACGTTGCCTCGCATGGCGAATTCCTTGAACTCCTTGAACATGTCGTTACCTCCCTGTCATGCACCACTTCCCCGCCGCGCCCGCCTGAGCCCCCTCGGCAGGAGCAGGACCGTGCCTCCCAGCAGCAAGAGCAGACCGGCGATCACCCCGATCCCCCCGGGGCGCCAGTGAATGCTGAGGCCGGCCGGTTTCACGTGGGTGATGCCGAGATTGATGCCGCGACTCAACTCCTGGAGGCCGCACGCGATGGCCGCGACGGCCACGAGCGCCGCCGCTGCCGGCAGGGGCCAGGCGAGATGGGGGCGCCGCACGCGCAGAAGGAGCACGAAGGCCGCCAGCAACGCGACGCCGGCCACGACCGCCAGCCAGGCGATACCGCCGAGCCGGGGCCCCGAGACCGTGGCGCCCAGGCCTGGGCCGCAGGAGAAGCGTGCCCACGGCAGGAAAAAGCAGACGACCAACAGGGCCGCGCCCGCCGGGCCCACGAAGAGGCTCCGGCGTCGGATGCGGTCGATCCATTGCAGTATGGCCATCTTGCGGGCTCCGCCTCCAGGCGCCTCGTGGCCGCGAACCGGGCGGGATCATAGCACCGCTCCCCGCCGCTCGGCCACGCCTTTGGCGGTCGCCCGGCCTGCGCCGGCGGCCCGTGGGGCACCTGACGCGGGCGACGGTTGGTCGGGAAGGCACAAGGGTGGTACGATCAACGCAGGTCCTGTTCCGATGCCTGTCCTACAGGCCGCGCGGTCGCCACCCAGCCCTGGAGGGAGCAGCATGGAATCTCATCTTCAAGAGGGAAGTCGGCAGCGGAGACGGACGCACCGCCGGCGACCAGTGCCCCCGATGCGAATCGTCCTCGGGATTGGGCTGTGCTTGACGATGGCGGGTGGGACGCTTTCCGGCGCTTCCGGCGCCCCCGCAGCGGCCCGGGAGTCGCTGCCCCCGCCCGTGTTCGATCCCCACTCGACCGAGATCTGCATGAACTCCCGGCTCTCGTACCACGGGGGCTGGAGCGCCACCGGCACGCAGCAGATGCTGGCGGATGTGCTCCACGCCACGGCCCAGGCCCCCGTGACGGGGGCGAGCCGCACGATCTATGCGGCCACCTCCGCCAACGTCTACATCTACGATCCCGCTGGTCATGAGCTGATCCTCCACAAGGCCGGCAACTGGAGGTCGGACAACACGGCCGCCTTCGAGGTGGGCATCGCCGCGGACCGCATAGTCGACGCGGGGGCAGCGATGCACCTGGGGCAGCTCGAATCGATCGCCATCTGGACGGGCACGGCGGGTCAGCTCGCGAGCTGCCCGCGGGCCAGCGCGGTGACCTACGCGAACAGCAACTGGAATCTGCCGGAGCCGGTCGACATCGTGACCAGCTATGGCATCCGCAGCGTGCCCGGGCTCACGAGCACGCTCGTCGCCATTTCCTCGGACGGGTCGCTGCCCAATCCGACCACTGACGGGGCCGTGCCCATGGACAGCGCCCTCGTGCAGATGGCCTACGGCACCACCTTCGGCTCGGAGGATCTGGAGCTGAGCGAAGTCTCACAGCTCCTGTGGGCCGCCTACGGCTGCAGCAACCACTACGCCTCGGGCGGCAAGGCGGGGCTGGTCTGCGCCTCCGCCGTGGCCAACTACTACCTCACGCGGCGGGTCTACACCGTGGGTCCGGATGCGGTGCACAGGTTTCACAACCGCCTGCCGCCGGGAACGGGCATGACGACGCGGGACCATCGGATCGAGCTCGTGCGGGCGGGTGATGCACGTCCGGCGCTGCGTCAGGCGGTGGCCGGGTTGCCGGATGCACCGCGCTACTTCGTCATCTGCGTGGGGCAGATCAGCGCGTGGTACGAGCTGGAGGCCGGCTTCGCCGCCGCGGGGGCCTTGCTCCAGGCTTCGTCCCTGGGCCTGCAGGGGTACATCACCGCGGGGCTCACGACCGAGCAGCGGGCCGCGATCCGCGCGGCCACGGGGATTCCCGCGGCGGATCTGCCCGTCGTGCTGGTATCCCTGGGACACCCGGCCGGCGGCGCCGGGGTCGAGCCGAGTGACCAGCCCCGCGGGGATCTGCACCTGACCCTCGGCACCCCGACCACCTTCGGCGAGGACGTGACGTTTCGCTTCGAGCTTCCGCGCGCGGCCGTCGTGGAGCTGTCGCTCTTCGATTGCCTGGGCCGGAGGGTGCGGACGCTCCTCGCGGCGGAGCAAGGAGCGGGGTCCCACAAGGTGGTGTGGGATTGCCGAGATGATCGCCGCCAGGGGGTTCCGTCGGGCACCTACTTCTGTCACCTGCAAGCGGGCGATTCAAAGGCGGGCGCGCGCGTCGTCGTCGTGCGATGAGGCGGGCGTGCCGGTGCGCAGGAGGTCAGCCATGAGAAACCGGAAAGATACGTGGCGGTTCATCCGCCCCGGGCTCGGCGTGAGCCTGATCGCGACCGCCTTGGTGGGTGGGGCCGCGGGCATCGTCCACGTTCCCGGGGACGCAGCGACGATCCAGGGGGGCATCGCGATCGCCGTGCCGCCGGACACGGTGGTGGTGGCGCCCGGCATCTACCCCGAGCACATCCAGCTCCGTTCGCGCGTCGACGTCTTCGGATCCGGCCCGGAGGTCACGATCATCGACGGGGGCGGCCAACCGATCGATGTCGTGCAGGCGGTGAGTGTCACCCAGGTGACCTTCCGCGGCTTCACCGTTCGGGGCGCAGTCTCGGGCGGCGGGATGCCCGGGGGGGCGGGGGTCTTCGTGAATCTACCCACCGCGCCCATCCGGATCGAGAACGTGCGCGCGAGGGCAAACGATTTCGGCATCGTTGTGTTCAATGGCTATGGGCACACGGGTCCCGACATCACGGGGTGTGATATCACCGGGAACAACTTCTACGGCATCATGAATCCGGGCAACGGGCTCATCAGCGGATCCGTGATCCACGAAAATGCGTGGGCGGGAATCTCGCAGTCGGGCAACTCCACGCGGCCCCAGATCGTGGGCAACACGATCTGGGGCAACCTCGGCGACGGGTTCAACTACTGGAACGATTTCGCCGCGACGGTGCGCAACAACATCTTCGCTGCCAATACCGGTTGCGGGATCAGGGAACGCGCCCCGGGCACCTTTGTCGATCCGATCGTCGAGTACAACCTCTTCTGGGACAATCTGGCCGGCAACTACTTCGACGTGCAGACGAGCACGTTCAGGAACACTGCCTCCGAGATCAACGCCATGCCCAACGCGGAAGGCAACCTCGTCGATGACCCGCTCCTGTGCGATCCTCCGGATGACTTCCACCTGTGCGCCGACTCCCCGGCGATCGGGGCGGGCATGGGCGGAGCGGACATCGGAGCCCTGGGCGTCGGGTGCGGAGCTTGCGGCCCGCAGGCGGTGGGGGCGCCGGTCGATGATCGGGTCGCGAGCCTGCGGCTCCACAGCGTCCCGAATCCCGCTCAGCCGGCGACGACGATGTCCTTCGCGCTCGAGACGCCGGCCCGGGTGACCCTGCGAATTCACGACACCGCCGGGCGCCTGGTGCGTACGCTGCTGAATCGCGAGCTGCCGGCCGGCGAGCAGCGCATCGACTGGAACGGCCGGGACGACCATGGGGCGCTGGCGCCAGCCGGGACGTACATCCTGGACCTGCGGGCGGATGAGCTGCAGATCGCCGGCAAGATCGTGGTCCTGAGCAGCCGGTAGCAGCCCCATGCCCCCCTAGACCCCCGCGCGGGCGCTCGGCTATGATCGGGCCCTGTTTCGATCTCAGCCCGTGGGCCGCAGGCGGTCCCGGGAGACCTGGAGGAGGAGGCGAGGCGGATGGACTACAACGAGCTTTCGAAGCTCACCGTCATCAAGCTCCGCGAGATGGCGCACCAGTACGAGGAGATCAAGGCCGCGGGCGGCATGCACAAGGAAGAGCTCATCGACATCCTGTGCGAGAAGATGGGCATCGAGAAGCCCCACCACGTCGTCAAGAAGGGCGTGGGACGCCGCAAGTTGAAGGCTGACATCCGCAGCCTCAAGAAGGCGCGCGACGAGGCCATCGCCGGCAAGGACCACAAGACGCTGAGGCGGATCCGCCGCAAGCTGCACATGAAGAAGCGGCGGCTGACGCGCGTCACGCACATGTAGCCGCGGGCCGGGCCGGGCTTGCCCGGCCTCGCCCGATCAGGCGGCCCGCCGGTCCCCTGGCCGCCGCCAGGCTTCGGCTGCCAGCGCGGACAGGATTTCGTGGATGGAGCAGCGCTGCAGCGCCGGAAGCGCGCGGTACACACGGTGGTACGTGTGCCGCCGATCGCGCTTCAAGTACCCCTTGTCCTCCAGCCGCTCGATCAGATCCTCCAGGGTCGCGCTCGGCAGGCCCGTGTGTGCCTGTGCATCCGGCAGGCTGAAGCGCGACACGGCCCGCGCGAAGCCGATGAGCTTCTCGTACGCGCGGTAGTCTGGGCTGGCCGGTTGGGGCAGGTCGGCGATCGGATCGACGGCCGGGCTGGTGTTCACGCGGACGACCTCGATGCCGGCCGGCAGCTCCCCCGTCGGCATCGCACCGATCGCATCGCCCGCGCGTACGACGGCCTCCTGGGCCAGCTTCTGGAGCTGATCGACCGGAATGCCGGCCAGCAACGCGAGTTGATCGAGACTGCGGTAACTCGCAGGCGGCGTGCCGAAGCCATCGCCCAGGCTCAAGGTGTGCGCCACGAGGTCGGCGAGGATCACCGTGGCGGTGAGATGCCGCGGGTCGCGGCCGTGGTGCTCGAGGATCTGTTCGTCGTGATGGTGTTCGACGGTGAAGAGCACTTCCTCGGGCAGGCAATGCGCGCGCATCAGCTCGGCCGCGGTCTTGACGTGGTGGAGCAGGAACGGCTGGCTGGTGCGGAAGCACTCCTCCTCCGCTTCGCGCGCGGTCTGGCCACGCTGGCGGCACCAGGCGACGATGGTCGCGTAGTCCTCGGGGAGCGTCTTGAGCAGGACGATCTTGCCGAAATCGTGGAGCAACCCCGCCAGGTACGCGTCCTCGGCGAAGGGACGACTCACCCGGCTGCCCAGCGACCAGCTGATCTCGGCCACGACGAGCACGTGGGCGATGATCCGCTGGCCGATCTCACCGCAATCCCCGGCGAGCTGGCAGACCCCCTGCGTGTAGGCCAGGTTGCGCACCGCGTAGAGCCCGATGCGCAGAACGGCGGTAGGAAGGTTGGTGATGCCCGCGCCTTGCTCGCCGATGTGATCCTCATAGGTCAAGTAGACCGGGCTGTTGGCGGCCTTGAGGACGCGCTCGGCAAGGTCGGGGTCCTGTTCAACGGCGCGAGCGATCG
This sequence comes from uncultured bacterium, assembly GCA_964506245.1. Classification (GTDB taxonomy): domain Bacteria; phylum Eisenbacteria; class RBG-16-71-46; order CAIMUX01; family WJJG01; genus CAZDKK01. The sequence goes on from CAZDKK010000016.1 coordinate 66,900, forward strand.
TAAACTTCGTGCCGCGCTCGTCGCGCAGGGCGGAAAGCACGCGAAAGAGTGGCCCTGGGAGCGAGCAGGCAGCCTGCACCTCGCTGATGTCCTGGATCGCGGGTCGGGCCCCAGAGGGATACCCCCGCCCGGGGTTGCCGCCGTTGGCCGAGGGATCGAACGGCAGCTCGCTGCCGCGGCGCGATGCGTCGGAGTTCATGGCAAGTCCTCTCCTGGTGAGGGTCAGCCTTCCCCCGTAAACGTCGGACCACGGGGCCGCGGCCTTGAGGCGTAGTTGACCAGCGGCTCGCCCGGCCGGGACGGCGATAACCGGTTCGTTCGCCTGCAGATGGGGCTGGGAACCGGGGTCCTGACGGTGGCCAGAGGGGGGCCGGGGGTGATAGGCTCGGGCCTCCGGCAACCGCGGGGCGGGGCCTCCGGGTCGCGGCGGTCCACCCTTCAGGAGGTGAGGCCGGGGCGGCCCCGGGGCCCGCGAGGGAGGGGAGGAAGTGTGAGACCCAAGCTGCGATTCCTGGATGATGAGCTGATCACCCGCATTTTGGGCGAGGCCCGCGAGGTCCTGGCCCAGCTCGGGTGTGAGATCCAGAACGAGCGCGCGCGAGCGCTGCTGGCCGATCACGGGGCCCAGATCGATCCGGCCACGCGCCGGGTGCGGTTCCCCGGCCAGCTCATCGACCGGGCGATCCAGGCCGCGCCGCGCTCGTTCAAGCTATACGACGCGCTCGGCGGCGAGACGCACGATTTCAGGGATGACAACGTCTACTTCACGCCCGGGTCGTGCGGCATCACGGTGTTGGACTACGCCACGGGTCGGATGCGCCCGCCCCACACCGTCGACTACGTGCGCTATGCCAAGCTGGTCAGCCGGCTGGAGCAGATCCCGGCGCAGAGCACCGCCTTCATCGCCAAGGACGTGCCCGAGCCCATCCAGGACAGCTACCGGCTCTATCTCAGCCTGCTCTACTGCGAGAAACCGGTCGTCACCGGCGCTTTCACGATCCCCTCCTTCGATGTGATGAAGGCCCTACAAGTCGCGGTGCGCGGGAGTGAGGCTGAACTCCGCGCCAAGCCGCTCACGATCTTCTCGGTCTGTCCCACCGCGCCGCTCAAGTGGAGCGAGGTCACATCGCAGAACCTGCTCGACTGCGCTCGGGCTGGAGTCCCGGTCGAGTACATCTCGATGCCGCTCTCGGGCTTCATCGGCCCGGTCACGCTGGTGGGCTCCCTGGTGCAGCACACCGCCGAGACCCTGAGCGGCCTGGTCATGAGCCAGCTTGCACAGCCGGGTTGTCCGGTGCTGTACGGTGGCTCGCCCGCCGCGTTCGACATTCGCTACGAGACGACACCCATGGGCGCGGCCGAGACGATGATGATCGACTGCGCCTACAGCGAGATCGGCAAGCATCTCGGGCTGCCGACGCAGGCCTACATCTCCCTGAGTGACGCCAAGCAGCTCGACGCGCAGGCCGGGCTCGAGTCGTCGATGGGCGCGACGCTGGCGGTGCTGTCCGGCATCAACAGCGTTTCGGGACCGGGCATGCTCGACTTCGAGAGCTGCATCAGTCTGGAGAAACTGGTGCTGGACAACGAGATCGTGGGCATGGCGCAGAGGCTGGGACGGGGGATCACGCCGCGCGAGGATTTCCCCGCGCTGCCGCGCTTCGAGGAGATGCTGGCGGAAGGGCATCTGCTGATCTCGAAGCACACGCGCAAGCACCTCAAGGCCGAGCACTACTTTCCGGGACCGGTGATCGAGCGCGCCAACCGGGCGCGCTGGGAGGCGGAGGGTAGCCGCACCCTCGGCGAGCGCGCGCACGCCGAGGTCGAGCGGTTGATCGGTGCCCATGAGACCCCGCGTCTGGCAGCCGCGGCGACCGCGGCGATCGAGGAGATCATGGTCCGCGAGGCGCGCCGCCACGGGTTGGAGCACTTGCCGGCGCGGGAACCATGAGCGAAGTCGTACGGATTGCCGCGGGTGAGATTCGGCCCGGTGCGGAGGACGTGCTCCGGGCGCTCGGCCGCCCACCCGGCGCGGTGCCGGACGAGCGGCTCACGCGGCTGCTAGCCGCGGCGGCCGCCGTCTTCGAAGGCCTGGCGCGCCCGGCGGGCTTGTGGCACGAGGTGACGCGCGAGGCCTTCGCCGCGATCTACCAGGGCGATGGCGAGAATGCGTCCGCCACCCCGCTCGAGCAGATCTACCCGCGCGCGGAGCGGCTCGCGCTCTTCGCGGCCACCGTGGGCGAGGCGGTGAGCGTGCGCATCGGGGAGCTGTTCCAGGCGGGGGAATACCCCCTTGGCGCGGTCTTGGATGCGACCGCATCGGAGGGGGTGGAGCGCGCGGCCGACGTCGTGCAGGAGCGGTGGGCCGTGGTGTTGACCGCAGGCTCGCAGGGGGCGACGGGGCGGGGACCGCGGCTCCTGCGCTACAGCCCGGGCTATTGCGGCTGGAACGTCAGCGGGCAGCGGGCCCTCTTTCGTGCGCTTCTGCCGGAGCAGATAGGGATCGCACTCAACGCGGGTTGCCTGATGACCCCGCTCAAGTCGGTGAGCGGCGTGATCATCGGCGGCCCGGCCGAGATCCACAGCTTCGTGAACGACTACCCGTTCTGCCTGCGGTGCCGCGAGTGGACGTGTCGGGAGCGGTTGCGCCGGCTGATGCCGTAGGGATGGTCCCGGGGCGCTCGAAACCGAGCAGGAGGAAGCGTGACGCACGAGATGAAGATGGCGCAGCGCGCGGCGTTCGTGGTCGTGGGGATGCGACTGCGGGGTACGCCGGAGACGATCCCCAAGGACGTTCCCCCCCTGTGGATGCGATTGATGCGGCGCGCGGGCGAGATCCGGCACGTGGTCAACCCGCACGAGGCCTATGGGGTCGTCGGCAACCACGACGCGGCCACCCGCGAATTCGACTACCTCGCAGGTTTTGAAGTGGCCGACGCCTCCGAAATCCCGCAGGGCATGGTCAGCTGGCGCATCCCGGCCCAGACCTACGCTGTCTTCCCGTGCACCCTGACGACGCTGATGGAGACGTACAGCTATATCTACCACACGTGGCTGCCGCAGTCGCAGCGCCAGCGGGGCGACGGACCGGAGTTCGAGTTGTACGGGGAGGAGTTCATTCCCGGCGATCCGAGCTCGCGCATGTACGCGTACGTGCCTGTGAAGTGAGAAGGCTGAGCGGATGAGGGCACCCAGCTGCAGGGATGATAACCGTAGTTGACATCCGGGACCGTCTTGGTTCTCCCGAGCTGCGCGACCTGGTGGAGCAGCTCGAGTACCCGCCCGAGATCCGGGCGCGGAAGACGGGGGAGATCATCAAAGAGTACCAAGAACACCCGGACCAGCTCATCCTCGGGGCGGAAGCGAACGGCGAGCTGGTCGGATTCATCGGCCTGCGCCGCGGGCCTCCGAGCGCAGCCGTGATCCGCCACCTCGCGGTGAGGCGCGATCATCGGGGGGAGGGTGTCGCTCGGCAGGCGATCCGGCGGATCTGCGAGATCTACCAGTTCAGGGAAGTGTCCGCGGAGACCGACCGGGATGCGGTGGGGTTCTATCGCAGGGTGGGATTCGCGGTGGAGAGCTTGGGGGAGAAGTACCCGGGGACAGAACGGTTCCTCTGCAGACTGGCCCCAGGAGGAGGCAACGTCGGCCCGGACGATCACAGCGGACTGGAGCCCAGGCCCAACCTCTACCGAACCGACCTCGCCTACATCCATGACGCCGGCTTCGGCGATGTCGCCAGGAACGGGGCCGCGTTGCTGGTGGAGCGGCTGGGGCGTGACGGAATTCGGGATGGAACCGTGGTCGATCTGGGATGCGGCAGCGGCATCGGGGCCCGTCTGCTCTGCGACGCCGGCTTCGACGTGGTCGGCATCGATGCATCCGAGGCGATGATCCGGATGGCCCGCACGCGCGTCCCGGAGGCCGAGCTGCGGGTTGGCTCCTGGGTGACCGCCGAGATTCCCCCGTGCGTCGCGGTCACGGCGATCGGAGAGGTGCTCGGGTACATCGGCGGCGATCACCCCCCGGCGCAGGTTTCCCTCCGCCCGTGCGATCATGTGCGAAGCAGTGCCGCGCGCGCGGGGCTGTGGGCGCGGATCCACGCGGCGCTCGCACCGGGGGGACTGCTCCTGTTCGACCTGGCCGGGCCGGGCCGCGCCCCCACGAGCAGCCCGCAGCGCACGTTCACGGAGGGCCCCGATTGGACCGTTCTCGTGGAGGCAGAGGCGGATGCCGCCAGGAGCCTCCTGACGCGGCGCATCACGACGTTCCGGAAAGTGGGGGAGCTGTACCGGCGCGACCACGAGGTCCATCGACTCGAGCTGATCGATCCCGCCGATGTGGGGATGCAGCTGCTGGGCGCCGGCTTATCTGTCCAGATGATGGACGGCTACGGCGCGCACGCCGCGCTGCCGGGACTGGCCGTCTTCATGGCCACGAAGGTCCCGGATCGGTCGGCTCCGCGAACCCGATGACAGACGCGCCGGGCCCCGGCGCGCGGCCACCGGCAGCAGGAAGATGGAACCAGAGATGTCGTTGTTCGGATGGAAGACCCTCCCACGTCGCCTCCGGGCACAAGCGAGCATCCCCCTGCTCCTGCTCCTCCTCGCCCAGGCCACCGGGTTTGCGCTGCAGGCGGAGCGCACCGGCTTCCTCACGGGTCATCACGGGTACCTGTCATCCCACGGCATGGCGCTGGCGGCCAACCTCTCGCCTGCCCACCACTTCCTCCTCTTCAATGCGATGTCACGCAACGAGGACGGCAGCGCACACTATGACGCCTACAACCGCTTCCCGCTCGGCGCGTTTGCCGCGATCAAGCTGATCACGCTACCCGCGGGCGGCCGGCTTGGGGCGCAGCTTCTCCTCGCTCGCCTCCTGATGGTCTGCTTCTTCGCGGCCGCGGGGTGTCTCGCCTACCGATCCGCGGTCCGCCTCACCGGCAACCGGTGGACCGCGCTCGCCACGAGCCTGCTGGCGTTTTCTTCCTACTACTGCCTCCATTACAGCGACATGGTCTTCAACGATGTCCCGGCGCTCTTTGGGATGATGCTCGTGTTTCACGGCATGGTCGTGTTCCTGCAGGAGGGGCGCTTCCGGCAACTCGCCGTCAAGAGCTGCGTGGCGCTCTTCCTCGGCTGGCAGGCCCTTGCGTTGCTCTTGCCCTTCACCGCCCTCGGATACGTGCGGGAGCTGCGCGCCACGCGGTCCCTGAGGTCCGCGGCGCACAGCCGCTTCTTCCTCCTGGGCGTGGTGTCCGTGGCCCTTGGCGGCGTGCTGCTCGGGGGCATCCTGCTCGGCGAGCACCTGGCCCTCCGGACGCCGCTCGGGGAGCTGCCCACGTATCGAATGATGCTGTGGCGCCTGGGGCTCGGGGACGCCGAATCCTACGACCCCTTCGCGCAGAGCCTGAGCTGGCCGGCCTTCCTCCAGAACCAAGCCTATCGGCTGGGTCGCATGTCCGTCCCCGATATCCTGGTGCACTACAAGGACGCTCCGGGCCTGTTCACCATCGTCGGCACGCTCATCTTCGTCGCTGCCGTGGTTGCTGCGCTCCTTTCGCGCCGGAAGCTCTTGCTCGGCAGCCTGATCCTGTCCATGCCCTGCTGGGCCCTGCCGATGCGCCACTTCGTGGCCTTTCACGACTTCCAGTGCATGTTCTACGTCGGGGTCACGCTGACCTTCTTCGGTCTGCTGGCGCGGCTGGCCGCGAGGATGTCCAGAAGTGCCAGCATCGGCCTCGGAATCGCGGCCTTCCTCCTCTTCTCTCTCTCGAGCCTCCATCTGGCGGTGATCAAAGTCTCCGGGACGGGGACCGAGGAGCGCGAGCGGGTCGCCGACTTCCAGAGGATCATCGATCGGGTGGGCAGGGGCCATACGGTCTTCGTCGACGGGGACTACCACACCCTGGGGGGTGCGCAGCATGCGGTGGGCTTCTATCTCGCGGGCAATTACATCCAGACGCTGGAGCAGGGCGCCGAGTTCGTCCTCTCCGGCCGGCGCGACCCACGCCGCCCGCTGCTCACCCCGGAGAACACGAGGGTGTTTCTATCCCAGGGCCCGGGGCGCTGAGCGCCGAGCGCGCCAGTGGGGCAGGTGCGCGGGATCCCCCCTGGGGATTGACGCCGCGACCCGCGCCTGGGTACGTTCAGCTCCCTTGCCGCTGCGGCGGGGCTGCCGGGAACCGGAGGGCGAATCATGGACACCCTGAAGGCCATTGCCGAGAATCTCCAGACCGGGGACGACGAGCGTGTGCTCGCGCTCACGCGCGAGGCCCTCGCCCAGGGCATCGCACCGCGGGAGATCCTCGACCGGGGGCTCCTGGCCGGCATGCGTGTGGTGGGAGAGCAGTTCCGCACGCACGAGATCTTCCTGCCCGACGTCCTGATGGCGGCCAAGGCCTTCTACGCCGGGCTCGAGGTGGTCAAGCCCCTTCTGGCCGGCGCTGGGGTGCCTGCCGCGGGCCGTGTGGTCATCGGCACGGTCAAGGGCGACCTGCACGACATCGGCAAGAACCTCGTCGGCATCATGCTCAAGGGTGCGGGGTTCGAGGTGATCGACCTGGGCAAGGATGTCGAGCCGGAACGCTTCGTACAGACGGCGCGCGAGACGGGCGCCGGTGTGATCGGCATGTCGGCGTTGCTCACGACGACGATGCCGGTGATGAAGTGCGTGGTAGACCGGCTGGCGGCCGAGGGGCTCGCCGGCCGCGTTCGCACGGTCATCGGGGGCGCGCCCGTGTCGGCCGAGTTCGCGCGCGCGATCGGCGCTGATGGCTATGCCTATGATGCCGCCAACGCGGTCGAGCGTGTGAAGGCGCTCATGGGCTGAACCGGCCCGCCTGCGCCGTGCGCCCCGTGCCCCCGCGGCCGGCCGGCAAGGAGACATCGATGATCCCGCTGCTCGAGCGCATCCAGGGTGGTGAAGTGCTCCTGGCGGACGGCGCCATGGGGACGCTGTTGATGGAGCGAGGTCTGCCGGCCGGCGCGTGCCCCGAATCGGTCAACCTCGAACGCCCAGAACTGCTCGAGGAGATTGCGCGCCTCTACTTCGAAGCTGGGGCCGAGATCATCCAGACGAACACCCTGGGCGCCTCACCGATCAAGCTCGCCATGTACGGGCTCGCCGAGCGGACCGAGGAGGTCAACCTGGCCGCCGCGCGGGCGGTCCGCCGGGCGGTGGGCGGCCAGGCCTATGTCTACGGCTCGTGCGGCCCCTGCGCGCTGACCCTCAAACCCTATGGCGACGCGGATCCCGACGACGTGCGCGCTGGGTTCGCGCGGCAGATCCGCGCGCTCGTGGACGGCGGCATCGATGTGCTCATCATCGAGACGATGATCGACCTGGCGGAGTGCTGCCTGGCGATCGAAGCGGCTCGGTTGGTGTCGGGCACCCTGCCCGTCATGGCCTGCATGACCTTCAGCCGCACCCCCCGCGGCTTCTTCTCGATCATGGGCAACGATGTCCCCACCTCGGCCGCAGGCATGATCGCCGCCGGCGCGGATGTGGTCGGCTCGAACTGCGGCAGCGGCATCGAGCAGATGATCGAGGTCGCCCGCTCCTTTGCCGCGGCCACCTCCCGGCCCCTGATCTTCCAGCCCAACGCCGGGATGCCGCAGACCGAGGGGCTGCGCACCGTCTACCGCGAGACGCCCGAGTTCATGGCCGCGCGCGCGGGTGAGCTGATCGGCGCCGGGGCAGCGGTGATCGGCGGTTGCTGCGGCACGACGCCCGCGCACATCCGCGGCCTGCGCACCGTCCTGGACGCACGCTCCCGGCCGGCCACCTAATCGTAGGCTCCTCAGAGAGTTGCCTGGCTCGACCGCGATCGATCCCTCCGGCGGGCTCTCAACGCGCCTCAAGTTCACGCGCGTAGACGACGATTCTTCATGCGGATGGGCGCGGGGAAAGCACGCCAGGAGGCGACGTTGGCACGGATCGATGCGATCTTCAAACTGGTGAAGGATCGGGGCGCATCCGACCTCCACCTCACGACGGGGTCCCCGCCGATGTTGCGCGTCGACGGCGAGATCCAATCCGTCGAATACGACGCACTCACCCACGAAACGCTCACCGACTTGCTACGGGAGATGATGACCCCCGACGACTGGGCCATCTTCGAATCGGAGCACGAAGCGGACTTCGGCTACGAGGTGCCAGGTATCCTGCGCGTCCGGTGCAACGTATTCCGCCAGCGCCGGGGCATCGCCGGGGCCTTTCGCATCCTGCCGACCAAGATCTTCACCGCCGATCAGCTCGGCCTGCCCGAGGCGGTGCGCGGCTTCGCCGATCTCACCAAGGGCCTGGTCGTGGTCACGGGGCCCCCGGGCAGCGGCAAGTCGACGACGCAGGCGGCGTTGATCGACCACGTCAACCGCACGAAGCGCATGCACATCATCACGATTGAGGACCCCATCGAGTATGTGCACGAGAACCGGCTGTCGCTGATCAACCAGCGTGAGGTGCGCCGCCACACCCGGAGCTTCGACACGGCTCTTCGCGCCGCGCTGCGCGAGGACCCGAACATCATCCTGGTCGGCGAGATGCGCGATCTGGAGACGATCTCGCTGGCCATCACGGCGGCCGAGACGGGCCAGCTGGTCTTCGGCACCTTGCACACGGCCTCGGCGTCGGGGACCATCGACCGCCTGATCAATGTGTTCGACGCGGGCAGCCAAGCTCAAATCCGGACGATGCTCTCCGAGTCGCTGCAGGGGGTCGTGGCCCAGCGCCTGCTCAAACGCAAGGATGGCAAGGGTCGGATCGCCGCGCTCGAGGTGCTGGTCGGCACGCCGCCGGTGCGCGCGATGATCCGGGAGTGCAAGACGTTCCAGATCCCAACCGCCATGCAGACCGGGCGCCGGATCGGCATGCAGCTCATGGACGATGCGATCGCCGAGCTGGTGCGGCACGGCACGGTGGACGCCGAGGAGGCGGCCCGGCACGCGTCGCACCGGGATCGCTTCGACGATCATGGCTCACCCGGCTTGATGGCGGCGTAGGGGATTGCCGGGGTCCGACAGACCGTGGTGCGGAGGCGCTGGTGAACCCTCACGATGCCCATCCTGGCGCCGGTCTCACGGGGCAGTTGAAGTTCGCTTCGCCCTTCGAGCTCGGCCAGTTCCTCCTGCTTGGCCGCAAGACGGGCGTGCTCTATCTGACGAGTGGGGACAAGCGCGGCGAGCTGCACGTGCTCGAGGGGCAGATCGTGTCGGCCAACGGGCCCGATCTCAGCAATGGGCAGGAGGCCGCGATGGAGGTGCTGCGCTGGACCGAGGGGGAGTTCTCCTTCGTGCCGGAGCCGGTGCCACCCTCGGAGGAGATCGATCTCGGCACCGAGAACCTGCTGCTCGAGACCGCGCGGCGCATGGACGAATCGGGCCAGGGTGAGCGCCAGGTGGCGGCCAGCCTGGAGGCGGCGGATGAGCTCAGTCGCACCTTTGCGGCCATCACTGCCCAGGCGGCTTCGACCTCGCCCGGTGCGGCGGGCAGTGCTTGCGGGTGGGTGCTGAAGGCGCCCGGCCGAAGCCTCGCGCACATGGCCGGACATCCGCTGATGGGCACGGCCGCCGAGGGTCAAGAGCAGCAGCTCGATCCTGCCCCCACACCGGATCCGGGCCGCGTGCTGGGTCATCCGATCGAAGGCCCGCCGCACGATGATTGGCTGGTGGAGGGCGGGCGGCGGATCTACCTCTCGTGGGGCCGCGAAGGGTATCGGCTGGTCCACCCCTATCCCACGCCGGCGATCGAGAAGCACATCCCCGATCACGAGGCGTTTGGCGCGATGCTGTGCGGCGCCACCGCCATCGGGATCTATGGTCCGAGTGACACCGGCAAGAGTCTGCTGGCCGCGATCCTCGCCACGGCCCAGGCGGGGGACGGATTCCGCGTGCTCTATGTCACCGGGGTGCCGACGCACGATCTCGGCGACGGGCAGCGGATTCTGCACGTGGTCCTCGCCCCGGGCGCGGGGCCGGCGCGCGCTCAGGAGGCGCTCGAGCGTTGGCACCCGGACGCGGTGGTGGTCGACGTCGATCCGTCGCGCGAGTTGGCGGTCTTCGTCCAGCACTGCCGCCGCGGCGGGATCCCGCTCGTGTTGACGCTGCGCGCGCCAGATGGGGCCTGGGCGCGCCAGAGCGTGCGCTTCCTCCTGCGCGAGACGACGGGCTGGAAGTTCCTGACGGCGAAGGTCGCCGCTGCCGGCCCCACGCTGCAGGTCAACCAGGAGGCCGCATAGGCCGCACAGGCATCGGCAGACAGTGAGGCGGGTTCCGGGAGGCGTTGGGCGGAGTCGGCACACGGCCGGCTCCGCCCACGTCACTCTCAGTCAGAGGTCGCCGCTGCTCGCGGTCTACCGGAAGCGGCTCTTGAGGAGACCCCAGCTCGTTTCCTGGGTCGGCGTGGCATACTCCACGACGATCTCCAGATCCACCTCCGTCACGCCCGCCGGATTGTAGTTGTCCGATGCCGTGAAGTGGATGACGTGCACACCGAGCTGCGCGGCGGTGGGAGTGAAGCTCATCTGAACGGTGGACGGATTGCCATCGGTGCTGATGTAGCTGAAGTTCGCCAGGCCGGCGGGATCCACCTCCGTGTGGACCGTCTGCCCGGCCTCAGGGCCAATGAAGCCGACCGTCAGGTCGAGCTGCTGGCCCACATAGGCCGTGGCCACGTTGCCCGCCGGGAAGTTGATCGGAACCGGAGGCTGATTGGTCTCGGCGCTCACGTTGAAGCACATGTGCTGGTAGTCGAGCCAGTCGACCCCGCTGATCCCGCCGGGACCGGCGTAGTCCGAGCCCGTATGGTCGAAGCGGCCGACATTGAAGTAGTCGACCCCGTCCCCCTTGTTCACGCCGACGGTGGCCGGTGCACCCCCGAAGCCGCCCACGCCACCGGAGGCGTCGCCCGTCGTCCACTGCATGTCGCCGTAGCAGAAGCAGACGTTGTTGCCCAATCCCATCAACTCGAAGGTACCGTCGCTGATGATCACCTGGAAGGTGTTCTGCAAGTCCGTGTGCGCGCCGAAATACCCCACGTGATCCCACGTGACGGCCAGGTAGTTCGCACCCATCTTCATCCAGACTGTCCCGGCACCGTTCTCCATCGACCGTGTGTCCACGTCGGCCCAGAACGGGGCGACCATCGGGTACCCCGCGACCGGGAAGCCCTCCGGCGTGAACGTCCCGTAGGGCCCGTCAAAGGACAGATTGCCGTTGTTGTTGATCCAGAGCGAGGTGTGCGGCGACCCAAACAGATCGAAGGTGAATGGGAGCGGGATCTCCGTCGTCGACAGATCGTCGTTCTGGTAGCAGTCGGGACTCGCCCCGTCGAACTGCACCACCTCCCAGGACTCATCGAACGGCATGCACAGGTACGTCGCAGGCCTCAGGTTGCACGTCTGATCTGCACCATACGGTGTGATGGGTTCATCGCTCTTCTGCGCCCATGCCGATGTGCCGAGGAGCGCGATGGCGAGGCTCAGCACCGTTATCTTGTGAATCATAGGATACCTCCCGTATCAGTTGTACAAGCGACTCCGCAAAGGGTGCTCAATGAGCACGTCGCGGAGGATTCTCGGCGGCGAGGGGCCGCCGACATGCGTGTGAATGTAGGCGGTCGACTGGGAGTGCACAAGATGCGGAGCGCGGAAAACCAGCTCGGGGCGCAGAATCCTCGAACTTGCACATGCAGCGACAGTGGTGGAGATACTGATTCACACGCCGAAGTGGATCGGCTATCGTTGCGCGGGCGAGTGTGGTGAGACAAGCGGGGCCGATGGCCCAGAAGACGGTCGGGCGGAAGACGGCCACGTGGCGGGTTGGCAGGGAGACGGAGGAGGGGGGGTCGGGATGGCATCTGCAACTGGGTCGCGACGGGAGCGCTACGAGCGGGTCATCGAGCAGCTGCGAGAGCTGCTACCCAAGTGCGACGATCCGATCGCCCGCATGGCGACGGTGGCGGCGGTGCTCCACCACAAGATGCCGCACTACTTCTGGACGGGTTTCTATCGCCTCGTCGGGGACAGGCTCATCGTGGGACCCTATCAGGGGGCCGTGGCGTGCTCGGTGTTGCCTGGACCGCAGGGGGTTTGCTGGGCCTGCGTCCGCCGCGGGGAATCGATCCTCGTCCCCGACGTGCAGGCGTTCTCGGGCCATGTGGCCTGTGATCCGCGGTCCAGGAGCGAGGTGGTCGTGCCCCTTAGGGGGAAGGATGGCCGGATCACCGGCGTGCTGGATGTGGACGCCGACAAGATCGCAGCCTTCACGGCGGAGGACGTGGCCGGGCTGGAGGCGATCGTCGCGTTGCTTGGCGACTGAGACTCGGCAGAACATGCGGCTCAGTGCAGGAGGACAATCGATCGTACGGTCTGCTGATGGGCGCATCTCAGCTCGAGAAGGTACGCCCCGCTGGCGAGTCGCGAGCCGTCTGCTGTGCTTCCGTCCCAGGTGAGCGAGGAATAACCCTGAGCCGGCGCCGCCGGGGACAGGGTGCGCACGAGTCGACCGGCCGCATCGTAGACTCGCAGGGTCATGGGCCCGCCCGCGCCTGTCCCGACCCGGTAGTCGATGCGGGCTGAAGTGACAAACGGATTCGGGACGATGGCCGCGAGTTCCAGCAGCGGCTGCGCCCGCCCGGCTGGCTCGGACTCACCCGCCGATGCGGTCCCGCAACCGACCGGATAGGCGCCAATCAAACCGCACTGCGGGTTGAACTCGGGCGCGCACGGAGAAACCTCGTTCAGGGAGTAGGGCATCTCGAGATTCTGCACGCCGCAGAAGATGGGATCAGCCCAGAGGTTGCCGTTCGTGCCCAACTGGCCGGCGATTGGGCCCGTCCAGTCGCCTCCTTCGTTTCCATAGAGATCGCAACAGGACAGGAGACACGCCGCGGATCCTCCGAGAAACACGGCTGGTCCCTGGCTGCTGAACGCGATGATGGTGTTCGCCAGCTCGCAGGAGGAAGCCTCTTCGAGGGCGATCCCGCCGGCGGCCTGGCCCGTGTTTGCAGCGAGCGTGCACCGCTCAAGACGCCCTGCGCTATCCAAGAAGTCCAGAGCCCCGCCCCATTCCGCGCTGTTGCCGGAGAACTCGCAGTCGTTGAACACGATGAGACCGGCGCTGTTTTCGTGATCCACGGCGCCACCGTACTCGGGGCTGCTGTTTCCCTGGAATCTGCAGTTCGAGAATGTCGCGGACGAGGACATGTTTGAACAGACTGCACCCCCACCGCCTTCCACGAGGGCACGATTGTCCGTGAAGATGCATCCCTGGAAGCTGGGAGCGCATTCATGAGCGAAGTGAACCGCACCGCCTACGGCGAACACCCCGGCACATGTCACGCTGTTGCCGACAAAGCGCGTGCCGGTGATCTCAGGCGCGCAGCCGAACATGAAGTGCAGCGCGCCCCCCCAGCCGAACCCCCCGGCCCCCAGGGCCGTGTTGTCCTGGAACAGGCAGCCGTCGATTGCGGGTGAGCTGTACTCGACGTCCAACGCCCCGCCGTTTTCGTTCGCCGAGTTGCCCACGAAGTTGCAGGCGACGAGAGTCAACGCGGCTCTGCGGACATAGCAGGCACCCCCGAAGTCCGCGGTGTTGCCGGTGAACGTGCAGCCGAGCAAGGTCAACCCACTGGTGGCCCTCGCGCTGATCGCACCACCGACACTCGCCACGTTGTCCACAAAGGCGCAGCTCTCCAAGACCGGGTAAGAGAGAGAGTCGCACGCGATCGCCCCGCCCTCAGCGCTCGGGGTCCCGTTGAACCGGAAGACGCAGTCCGTGAGTCTGGGCGAAGCCGTGTGGCAGTAGACGGCATCACCCGGCGCCGTGGTCTGGTTCTCGAGAAAGACGCAGTGCATGATCGTTGGCGAGGACCCGTTGCGGCAGCAGACCGCGCCGCCTCCCAGGGCCGCTCAGCCTGGATCGCCCTGGCCGTTCCTGATCGTGATCCCGCGCAGAACAGCGCCCGGTCCCTCGCCAGAATGGAAGTAGAACCCACGACGCGTCTCACCCGGCTGACGCTCGCAGTCGATGATGCACGTTGCGGGATTGCCGCCGGCTGACGCCACGACGATCGTCAGGCCCCCGAAATCCAGATTGCGGTTCAGGGGTCCTGTGAAGGTCCCGTCGGCTAGCAAGAGGGTGTCCCCGTTCACACAAGCCCAGATGCCTTCCTGGATGCTCGCGTAGTGCCCTGTGCCATCGGGCCGGATGGTGTAGGTCGCGGCGGTCGCCTCACAGCAGGTCAGCAGGCTCGCCGGCACCAGCAACAGCAGGCGTGGACTGCACATGACTCGCTCCTCTTCGTGACGAGCGCGGACGCGGACTGGAGCCGCTCACCGAGTATAGCACGGGGGTGGGGCCCCGCTCGCCCCAAGCCGTGCAGCCCCACCTCTGGCACTCAGGCCCGGGTTGTCCTATGCTTCCGCTGCTCAGGCCGGCGCGACCCCCGATGCGAATCCCCCCAGAAAGGACGATTGGCATGCGTCTGGGGAGAGTCATCGCAACGACGCTGTTCGTTCTGCTCCTGGGTTGTTCCCTCGTGAGCCCGGAGAACGAACGCGTGGCGGCCGCCGCGGGCAGGGAGTCGGAGCGGAGCATGAACCACGTCGTAGTCGGTATCTATGTGGAGACCCCGGGTCAGTTGGCGAACGTCTGCCGCCTGATCGAGAGCTTGCAGGCCTTCGGCGGCGCCTGGCGTGATGCGCCCGTCTGGGTGTACAAACCCGAGGACGTCTCCATCGAGGACGGCGCATTGCTCGCGAAGCTGAGCAGCCTCGGCGGCGAGATTCGTCCGAGTCGCACACCGGCCGCGGCCAAGTGGTTCTTCTACGGCGGCAAGCCGTTCGGGGCCGCAGCGGCGGAGGAGGCCGCCGCGGGCCGGGCCGAGCTGCTCGTCTGGCTGGACGATGACACCATCTTCCTACAAGAGCCGCGTGAGTTCGACCTCGCGCCCGGCGTCTGCCTCGCCTACTGCCCCGTCATGCACAACCGCTCGGGCACGCTCCACGGGGCGGCGCCCAATCCGTTCTGGGCCCGCATCTACGCGAAGCTGGCGCTCACAGACGAGATGCTCTTCCCGATGGTCACGCCGGCCGACGAGCAGGAGATCCGCGCCTACTTCCACTGCGGTGAACTGGTGGTGAGGCCCGAGCGGGGAATCCTCCGAGGGTGGGCGCAGGACTTCGAGGCCTTGTGCGGCGACAGCGTTCTGGTGGCCCTGTGCAAGGCGGACCGGAACAACCGCGTCTTCCTGCACCAGACGGCGTTGACCGGCGCGATCCTGCACAGGTTGGCGCCGGAGGAGATGGTGCAGCTCTCCA
This sequence comes from uncultured bacterium, assembly GCA_964506245.1. GTDB lineage: Bacteria > Eisenbacteria > RBG-16-71-46 > CAIMUX01 > WJJG01 > CAZDKK01. The sequence continues at coordinate 82,219 of CAZDKK010000016.1, forward strand.
GCCGCTACAATTACCCGATCTTCTTCGAGCGGCAATACGGCGCGGCCAAGCGCTTCGATTCGGTCGAGGACGCTGCCACGATTCGCATCGTGGTTTCCGCCCAGGCGATGGGCCCTACGTGGGCCGCCGAGCTTGCCGGACCCGCGGACAGGATCGCCTGGTTGAAGGAGCATCTGCGGTAGGCGGGCCGGGTTCGGCGAATCGGACCGGCGGTCGTGCAGGCTGGTCAGCGCCGCTCCGCCGGCACCGCGGCCATCAGCCCGACGGCGTTCAACACCAACCGCGCCGAGTTCTCCGCGGCGATGCGATAGAACCGCTCGATGTCCTCAGCGGCCTGGTTGTCCGCATTGTCGCTGAGGCTGCGGATCACGATGCACGGGACTTGGCTCTGATGGCAGACCTGCGCCACGGCGGCGCCTTCCATCTCCACGGCGTCCGCGCGCAGGTGCTCGCGCAGCTCGCGCTTCATCCGCGTCGCGGCCACAAAGGCATCGCCGGTGGCGATGATCCCGACGACGCAGCGGGGCGGGCCCTCGCCGGCCGAGGAATGGACCGCCAGAAACTCCGTCCTCGCGGCGGCGAGGCGCAGGACCTCGAGCAGCTGACCGTCCGCCTGCAGATAGACGGGGTTGCGCGAACCATCCACGGGATTGCGGGGGGCGAAGCGGATCAGACTGTCCTCGGTCGCCTGCACGAAGTCGTGCTGCACGGTCGCGGTTCCGATGACGATGTCCCCCGGCCGCAAGTCGGGGTTCAAGCCGCCCGCGATGCCGGTGAAGATCACCGCGCGCGGCGCGAACCGGGAGAGGAGGATCGCCGTCGTCGCTGCCGCGTTGACCTTGCCCACCCCGGTCTCGGCCACCACGACCGGGCAGCCGCGGAGCGTGCCCCGCACGAAGCGCAGGCCGAGCACCCGCAGCGTCTCGGGCGCCACCACGGCTCGCAGGACGGGCCCCGTCTCATCGCCGAAGGCGCCGAGGATGGCCACCGGTCGCCCCTGCTCGCCGCGCACCTCGGGGGCGGCGGGCTGCGCCCCCTCGCCCCGTGTCGCTGGGACGGCAGCGGGCGCGGCGGCGG
>CAZDKK010000017.1:0-8775 GCA_964506245.1 uncultured bacterium
CGGCTCGGCGCCCCGGGCGGCGGCGCAGCGGGTCACCCGTGCGGTCCCCCGGGGCCGGCTCGCGGCGCCGGCCTCCAGGAGTCCCCCGGTTGACATTCGCGGCTTCGCCAGCCTACCCTATCCAGTTCCTGGATACGGTTTGTCGGGCCTGCTGGCCGGGTCGCGGGCCGATTGCGACCAGGTTGGCGGTGGTCTTCCAAGGAGAAACGCGATGTCCAATCGAGCCTATGCCTTCATTGTCGCGGTCGTCGTTCTGGCCGCGGTCATCGTCGGCTGCAAGAGCGAGTACCTGGCCGGGGGCAAGCTGCACTTCGACCAGCAGCGGTTCGCGCAGGCGCTGGAGAACTTCGACCGCGCTGCGGCGGAGCAGCCGGCCAGCGCCGAGGTCCAGATGTGGCGCGCGCGCGCGCTGGGCAAGCTGGAGCGAGACGAGGAGGCCGAGGCGGCAATCAGCAAGGCCACGGAGCTCGACAAGACGGGCGAGTTCAAGCAGGACATCGAGAACACCCGCGTGTCGTTCTGGAGCGCCCGGTACAACGCCGGACTGACCGAGGCTGCGGCGGCCGACGAGTTGCGCGACAAGGCCGCCGAGTACCGCTCGGCCGGGGAAACCCAGCTCCAGGCCGACGCGGAAAACTCCTCGCGCCAGAAGCTGGAAACGGCGGTGGAGCGCTTCATGCGCGCGATCATCTTCTGCCCCGACAGCGTCAAGAACTACAGCAACCTCGGCAAGGTCTACTTCCAGCTCGGGCGCCAGGAAGAGGGCAAGGCGATGTTCCTCAAGGCCCGCAGCATGGCGGGTGACCGTGAGGAGCTGCTGCGATTCCTCTTCATGGTCTTCCGCTCGCTTGGTGTGCAAGGCCTGCGCGAAGAGACCAAGGAAGGCAATCAGCGCGCCATCGCGATGTTCCAGGAAGCGGCGACGTTCAATCGGCCCCCTGAGGACATGGCCACGATCCACTTCAACCTGGGTGTGGCCTATAGCAGCCTGGCGCAGCAGTGCGAGGGCGAGGAAAAGAAGGCGGCCTACGACTCTGCCGTGGCGAGCTACTTGAAGGTGCTGGAGATCAATCCGGACGATCAGGAGGCGCTCGAGAACTTGGCCCTCCTCTATGCGGAGATGAAGTCCTTCCCGGAGGCGATCGAGATCGGCAAGCGGCTGATGGACACCGAACCCTGGAATCCCTACTACCACCAGGTCATGGTGGGTCTCTACATGGGAAAGGGAGACCGGGAGAAGAGCGTGGCGCACGGCATGATCAGAAGCGTTCTGGACGGCAAGGCCACGGCGCCCACGACCACCGCACGGGAAGAGGCCCGCAAGTGCCCCGGCTCCGACATGTACAAGACGATCCTGAGCCGCAACGAGCCTGAGCAGCTCTATGTCTACAGCGGCTCGCAGGGTGACTACTTCATCTGGTTCTACTGGACGAAGGGCAAGGTCTTCATTTTCCAGAACTGCAAGGAGGTCTTCCGCAGCGACTTCCGTCCGATCTCGGCGGAGAAGCTGCAGGAGTTGCTCGCGGGCTGAGGCATCCGTAGACACGTCCCCGGGACCGCCGTACACTCCGCTGACGCTCGAAGACGGCGGTCCGGGGACTGGGCGGATGATGCGAACCTCAGCACAGCGCGGCGCGCAGGCGGTTCTCGCGGTTGGGCTGATTCTGCACGCGCTCTTCCTCGCCTCGCTGCCGTCCGGCTTCCTCAACGGGCTCTTCGTCGAGGCCTGCCAAGGCCATGGGCAGGCGAGCGACTTCTTCGGGATCTACCAAGCCGGCGCCAATCTGCTGCACGGCTATAGCATCTACGATTCGCCCGACTACCGCCACGAGGCACCCCAGGTCGTGCCCTTCTCCTACTTCTACCGCTACTTGCCCCCTACCGCGGGTGCCGCGGCCTTGGCCGCGGCGTGGCTGGCTCCCTGGACCGCCTACTGGCTGTGGGTGGTCGCCAACGAGATCCTCATGGCCGTGCTGGTCCTCGCCGTCCTGCGCGATCGGCGCTGGCCTCCGGCGCGGCGCTGGATCGCGGCGGGGCTCTGGCTGGGCTGCTTCCCGTTCTACATCGAGCAGTTCATGGGCCAGTTCTCGTTTACGATGGCGGCGCTGCTCTACGCGCTCTGGCGCTGGGACACGGGCGCCCCCGCGCTCCCCGCCCTGCCCGCGAACTCTGACCCCTCCGTGCGCCTCGGCCCGCGTGCGCGCGAGTGGCTCGTGACCGCTGCCTGGACGGCCAGCGTGACGCTCAAGAGCTTCACGGTGCTGCTGGCGCTCCCCTACCTGCGCGATGGCCTCCGACGACGGGTCGTGGCCGGGGCGGCCCTGGGCCTCGCGGTCTGCGCGCCCTACTTCCTCTGGCGGCCGGCGGATGTCGTCGAGTTCCTGCGCCTCAACCTGTCGCCCTTCATGGCCATCTACAAGGGCGCCTTCGGACTGCAGACCGCGCTGCGGGACCTCGTCTCGCACCTGCCCGCGGCGGTCACCGGATGGTCGCTCGCGCTGGCCGGGCGAACGCTGAACGTCGAGCGGGCAGCTCTGTTGGGCGCCTCGGGCGTCGTCCTGCTCCTGGGGCTGTGGGCGTCGTTCCGCTGGTCACGGGCGCCGCGCCGGCGCACGCTCGACATCGCACTCTGGACGACGGTGTTCTTCCTCGTGTTCAAGAGCGTCTGGGAATATCACTACGTGATGATGCTGCCCGTGATCACAGCGCTCTACTGCGTTTTCGGCTCGCGTTGGCTGCTCGCTCTGGGGATCTGGCTGGGTCTGCCGACGCTCTACGCCGCGGCACCGGTCCTGGCGGGCGTGCCCGCGAGCGCCGATCTCGCCGCGTGGCCGGCCTGGTTCCGCGTCGCGCACTTTCAAGCCAAGGTCTTGCCGGCGGTGCTCGTCTTCATCTGGCTCATGGTCGCGGCCCGGCGTCGCGGCGTGCTCTCCCCCGCCGCCGACGATCGTGCGTGAGATTGCGTGCCGAATCCGTCGATCAGAGGTAGTAGCGCAGCTCCGAGCTGCGCAGCTCGTGTTCCAGCCGCCGCTCCTGGGCCATGATGTTGTAGACGACCGGCCGGGCCGCCTGCTTGAGCAGCAGCCGCAAAGGCTCGCGCGTCAGGGCATTGCGCATGACCCGGTCCGATCCGATCACGCGCTGGGTCAGGCGCTCGATCCGTGGATTGCCCGAGTCCATCGCGCTCGACTTGATCCGCATCCCGCGGTGGTGGTCGCACAGCTCGTCGATGATCGAGTGCACGATGCCCAGGAGCGACCGGTGGGTCATGCTGCCGAGAACCGGGTGCCCCTGCCCTGTCCAGATCGCGGACAGAAAGTCCTCGACGGTCTCCCCGGGGGCCTTGTTGTAGGCCTGACCGACATCGCCCGCATGCGTGTCGGAGTTGCAGGTGAGATGCTTGCCTTTCGCGCGGGCGAGATTGGCGGTCACCCGGTTGAGCAGGTCGGTGCGGCCGGCGTTCAGCTCGAGCACGTCGAAGCAATCCGCGATGTCGCATACCTTGTCGAGGGTGACTTGCCCTTGCTTCAACTCCTCGCGCTCCCACCAGGTCGGGTGATTGTACTGCGTCAGGATTCCATGCGCGCGGCAGTAGTCGCACAGATCGGCCAGGGTCACGACGCGGGCTTGGATCTCGGCGTACTGGTCGGGGCTGAGCAGGTACAGGTTGATGTGAATGGAGAAACCGATGCGCGGATCCCGCAGGGCATGCTCCACGGCCGGGATGAGCAGCCGGCGGTCGCCCGCGGAGAGCGTGCGGTGGAGTTCTGCGAAACCCGCCATGGTGTTGTGATCCGTGAGGGCGAAGTAGTCCATCCGCCGGGCCGGATCGGGATGACCGAGCGCGCCCTCGAAGAGGGCGCGCGGGAGGTAGCGATCGAAGTCAGGAACGTCCCAAGACCGACAGGAGTGGACATGCAGGTCGGCCTTGCGCAGGATGGCTTTTTTCATGCTGCAAGTGTATTCGGCCACGTTCACGTCGTGTCGTGGTCGGATGATCCTTTCGTTGCGCGGTCGATCCGCCCGGCGGCGAATCGTTCCCCGATCAGCGCACGATGACGATTCCCTGGGCCGCCGTGCGGCCACCGGAGGTCACCAGCGCGCGGTATGCTCCCCCTGCGACGGGATGGCCGCGACCATCGCGCCCGTCCCATCGCAGCCAGCAATCCTCCCGGTCTCCCGGCCGACCCAGCTCGGTCACGCACCGCCCCTGCGCATCCACGATGCGCACACGCGCACCCCAGAAGGCCGCCGCGCCGTGCGTGAGCGAGGGGACGGCCCGAGGCGTCCGGGCCGCTGCGATCGCCTCGCCACCGGCGCTCGACACCGCCGGACCGGCGAAGTAGACATTGTCCTCCAAACTCTGGCGGCCGTCCATCCATACGACGACGGTCCCGCTCCCCGCCAAGCCGGCCGCGGCGACCCCCTCTTGGAGGTTGGTTGCCTCCGGGGGGTCGTCGTTCACCCGCTCAGGTGGGGTAAACACCGCACCGCCGTCCTGGGTTGCAGCGTAGAGAATGTCCGTGTCCCAGGTCGGCTCGGTGGAATCCTCCCAAAACGTGTGGGCCACGCCCACGCCGTCGTAGGCGACTGCCGGCAGCTGCTGAATGCCGGCGGCATCCGGGTGGGTGCGATGGTTCGGTCCGAACGAGACGCCGCCGTCCGTCGACTCGGCGAAGTAGGCATCCGGCACCTCGTTGATGTGGGAGCTGGTCCAGACCACACCGACCTGGCCGCTGGGCCCCACATCCAGTGAGGCACAGGGCATCACTCAGCCGTCGTACACCCAGGGCTCATGGCTGACCTCGACGGGCAGCTCCCACGTCAGCCCGCCATCCAGCGAACGGGCAGCATAGACCCAGCGGTTCCAGCCCGCCGTCGTCTGGCGCCAGACCAGGTGAACCACCGCCGGGTCGGGACCCAGCGCGATGTCGGGCAGAGGCGGCGTGCAGGTGGGCCCCACGACCTCGCGGTTGGCCTTGACGTTGGCCCTGAACTGCGTGCCATCCGGCGAGTAGGATACGTAAAGGTCGACAACATCCGGGCTCTGGCGGAAGTCACACCACACGATGTGTACGCCCCCGGCGGGGTCGCCGGCCATCTCGGGCCAGGCGCGGTCGTTCACGTTTACGTCGCTGACGAGCACGGGCGCCTCGAAGGAAACGCCCCCGTCGATGGAGCGGGCGCAGTAAACGCGGCCCACCTGGCCCGGCTCCCACATGACCCAGGCCGCGTAGACGATCCCCCGGCCGTCGACCCCCAGACATGGCCAGCGCACGAGCATGGGTGTGCCGTAGCCGGCCGCGCTGGGCGGATCGACCCTGATCTCGGGGGCGAAGCTCGCCCCCCCGTCGAGCGAGCGGCTGAGGTAGACCGAGCCGGTCCCGTGGCGCCAGTCCTCCCAGGCCACGTACACGTTGCCCTCCGGCCCACACACGATCTCGGGAGCGGCCTGATGGTAGCCGTCGCCGGACTGGTTGACCCGCACGTTGGCGCCGAGGGTGCCGGCCGCATACGGGACGGCCAGGAGCCAGGCGAGCCACAACCCAGCACCGCGTGCCGGGCGCGCAATCCGTCTGCGGGTGCTCACGCGACCTCCCTTTGAAGACCGGACAAGTCTACCATGCCCTCGGGCACTACGCAGGCCCTGGCCGGCGGTTCCCGGGCAACCCCTCGTCCCGGGGGGCCGTAGTCAGAACCATAACCCCCAACACTCGTTTCGACGTGAGGAGGAAATCGATGCGCCACGTTCTCAATCGCCGGGACTTCATCCGATGGATCGGGACCGGCACGGCGATGGTCTCTCTGCCAGCCGTGCTCGGTTGCCGTCCGGGCACTGCGCTCGGGCTGGCGGAGGGAGTCCCCGGTGCCCACTCGACCTACTTCGACCGCTTCGGCGTGAGCGCGGCGGTCATGCGCCGAGTCCTGGCGCGGGCGCTCTCGCGCGGGGGCGACTTCGCCGACCTCTACCTGCAGCACACGATCTCGCGTATGACCGGGATGCAGGACGGCCAGGTCAACCGCGCCTCGGGCACGGTCGATCTGGGCGCGGGCATCCGCGTGCTGAAGGGCGACGCCACCGGCTTCGCCTTCTGCGAAGACCTGTCGGAGCCGGCGCTGCTGGCGGCCGCGGGCACGGCGGCGGCGGTGGCGGACGGCTCGCCCCAGGCGCGCCCCCGTTCGCTGGCGGCCGTGGCCGTGGCCGACTACTACCCGATCGAGACCCCCTGGAGCGCGATCGGCATCGACCGCATCGTGCCGATCATCGAGCGCGCTGACCGGCAGGTCCGCGGGCAAGATGCCCGCATCACCAAGGTCTCGATCCGCGTGATGGACGAGGACACCCACGTGCTGCTGGCCAATACCGAGGGTCGGCTGGTCGAGGACCTTCGCCCGATGGCGACCTTGGTGATCAACTGCTCGGCCCGCGACGGAGACCGGATCGAGAACGCGGCGGACTCGATCTCGGGCCGCCGGGACATCGGGCTCCTGAGCGACGCCGAGGTCGACGAGCTGGTACGGGAGGTTGTGACGCAGACGGTGGGCGGCTTCGAAGCGGTGGAGGCGCCGTCGGGCGACATGCCCGTCGTCCTGGCGGGCGGCATCGCCGGCGTGATCCTGCACGAGGCCATCGGCCATGGGATGGAGGCCGACTTCAACCGCAAGGGCATCTCGATCTACGCCGATCGGATCGGCCAGCGCATCGCCGGTGACGACGTCACCATCATCGATGACGGCACGCTGCCCGCGATGCGGGGCTCGCTGAACGTGGACGATGAGGGCGCTCCCACGGCGCGCACGCTGCTGGTCGAGAACGGCATCCTGCGCTCGTACATGCACGACCGCATCTCCGCACGCCACTACGGCGTCGCGCCGACCGGATCGGGGCGCCGCCAGTCGTTCCGCTACCCACCCGTGCCGCGCATGCGAAACACCTACATGCTGGGCGGGTCGCGCGATCCGGAGGAGATCATCGCCTCGGTCAAGAAGGGCGTCTACGCGCGGGTCATTGGCAACGGCGAGGTCAACATCGGCGCGGGGGATTTCAGCTTCTACCTGTTGCAGGGGCGGCTGATCGAAGACGGCAAGCTCACCGGCTTGATCAAGGACGTCAACCTGACGGGGAACGGCCCCAAGGTCCTCGAGGCGATGGACCTGGTCGGCAACAACATGTCGCTCAAGTCCGGCGGGGGCAGCTGCGGGAAGGACGGCCAGTTCGTACCGGTCGGCTTCGGCATGCCCACTGTGCGCGCGGGCGCGATCTCGGTGGGAGGGAGAACGGCATGAAGCAGAATCTGCTGGAGATGGCCGGGCAGGTCGCGGCGACCGCTCGCGCGAAGGGCGCCGATGCGGTGCGGGTCTCCTTGGCCCGCTATCGCAACAGCCGCGTCGAGTGGCGGGATGCGGAGCTCGATCGCATCCGCGAATCGACGACCATGTCGGTGACGGTCAGCCTGTTCGTGAACGGCCGTTACTCCGTTCACACCACGAGCGATCTCAGGCCCGACGCCCTCACGAGCTTCCTCGAGAACGGGATCGCGATGACGCGCCTGCTCGCACCCGATCCGCACCGCAAGCTGCCCGACGCCGCGCGCTACGCCGATCGCTTTCAGGGCGACCTCGGCAACGACGACCCGGCCGGCGCCGCCTCGCTGGACGGGGCGCAGCGCCGCCACCGCGCTCAGGCACTGGTCGAGGCCTCCCGCTCCACCGCGGATGCCGACAGGATCGTCTCCGCCTCCGCGAGCTGGGGCGACACCGAGTACGAGTCGGCCATGGTGACCTCCAACGGCATGGAGGCGGCCGAGCGGGGCACGGCCTTCTTCTGCACCTCGCAGGTCACGGTGCGTGACGAAGGCGACCGCAAGCCGCGTGGGTACTGGAGCACCTCCGGGCTGCACCTGAGCCGGCTCGAGTCGCTCGAGAGCGTGGGGCGCGAGGCGACGCGCCGGGCCCTGGCGCAGATCGGCGCGCGTCCGCTGCGGACGGGCAGCTACGCGTGCGTCGTCGAGAATCGGGTGGCCGGGACAATGACCGGCGGCTTGATCTCCCCGCTCTACGGAAGCGCGATCCAGCAGCAGCGGTCGTGCCTGGCGGACAAGCTCGGCGCGGCGATCGGAGGTCCTGTCCTGACGATCACCGATGAGCCGCACCTGATCGGCGGCTACGGCTCGACGACCTTCGACGCCGAGGGAATGGCCACCCACCCCATGCCGGTGTTCGAGGCCGGCGTGCTCAAGAACTTCTACCTCGACACCTACTACGCCAGCAAGCTCGGGCAGGAGCCCACGACCGGCGACTCGACCAACCTCGTCTTCCCCGCGGGGACCCGCGACCTGGCGGGCCTGTTGGCGGCGATGGGCACCGGGATCTTGATCACGGAGTTCCGGGGCGGGAATTCGAATGACGCCACGGGAGATTTCTCCGCGGGCGTGACGGGGCACTGGGTCGAGAACGGTCGGCTCGTCCACCCCATCGCGGAGATGAACATCGCCGGGAATCACCTGATGCTGTGGAAGCTGCTCGCGGAACTGGGCAACGACCCGTATCCGTACTCGACGGTGCGCGTGCCCAGCCTGCGGTTCAGCGAATTGCAGTTCTCCGGCGTCTAGCCGTTGTCCCCGGGAGCAGAGCGGGCTCCGCTGTCCCGCTCGCCCCTTCCGGCCCCGGGCGACCCCACCGCCCGGGGCCGACCCGTCGGCGGGGGGGGGGCGGGCGCCCGGCCGCCCGCGCCGCCCCGCGGCAGCCAGGGCCGGCCCGAACGGCGGCGGGGGG
>CAZDKK010000017.1:8785-81097 GCA_964506245.1 uncultured bacterium
GGCCCCCCCCCCCCGGGGGGCGGACCCGTCGGCGGCGGGCCGGAGCGCACGGCCCCGCCGCCGCGCCGCAGCATGCCCTATCGCAGCAAGATCAGACGCCGGGTCGCCTGGTCGGCGCCCGAATTGAGCTGGTAGTAGTAGACCCCGCTCGACATCTGTTCGCCGCTCTCGTCGGTGCCGTCCCATGCGGTGACGTGTTGACCGGCAGTCTCCACGCCGTCGATCAGCGTCCGCACGAGGCGGCCGCTCGGGTCGAACACCTGGAGCAGCACCCGTGCACCGGTCGCGGGAACGTTGTAGGCAATCTGGGTCGCCTGCGTGAACGGATTCGGCCGCGCACCCAGGAGCAGCGCCGAGCCTTCAGCACCCGGGCGCACGTCGCTCGGCTCGCTGCATCCGATCCCGTAGGCACCGACCTGCCCACACATCTCGGAGATGCACGGCGAGTAGTTCCAGAGTGTGAAATTCCCGGCCGGCGCGTCGCAGAACTGCGGATCGAGCGAGATGTTGTCCATACCGAACTGGTCCGCGATGCAGCCGACCCAGTCGCCGCCGGCGTTGCCGTAGAGGTCGCAGCACTCGAGCGCGGCGGTCCCAGACCACAGGCACTCGAGCGCCTGGCCGGCCTGGCCGAACGCGATGATCGTGTTCCGCAGGGTGACTACGCCGTCGAAGTCCACAGTGACGAGGCCGCCGCCCGGCGCCGAACCGCCGTAGAGCGTGCAGTGATCGAGCAGCACGGCTCCGCCGGAGCAGAAGACATGCGCGCCGTGGACGTCCGACTGGTTGCCCGCGAAGGCGCAGTTGTGGAGCTGGGGAGATCCCCCGTTCACGGACGCGATGCCCGCGCCGAGCCCCGCACCCAGAACGTGATTGTTGACCATGCGCACGTTGTTCAGCGTCGGGGCCGACCCCTCGCAGTAGATCGCCGCGCCCCGGGCATCGGTGATCTGGGCGTTGCGGATCGTGACGTTCTGCAGCACCGACCCCGGCCCTTCCTCGTTGATGAACTTGAAGCCCCGCGTCGTGTTCTGGCAATCGATGATGCAGGTCTCGGCGTTGCCGGTCAGCGACTGGACCGTGACCGCCTTGCCCCGGAAGTTGAGATCGCGGTTTCCGTCGCCGGTGTAGACGCCGGGCACGATCTCGATCAGATCGCCGCCGTCAGCCGCGTCGAGCGCCGCCTGGATCGTCAGGAACTGGCCGCCGCCTTCCGGATCCACGACGAGCGACCCAGCCTCGATCGGAATGGTGACGTCGTAGCGCAGACGATCGGGCAGGGTAACCACGATGCGCAGCTCACCGCCCTCCGGCTGCGGGATGATCGGGATGGCCAGCGGCGCACCCGTGGCGTCGCCCACGCCGATGATCGTCCCATCGACGGAGAGACCGATCAGCGCACCCTCCTCGGCCAGGACCGTGAAGGTCGCTTCGCCCGGCTCCAGGTGGTCCTCGTGCACGACGTTGAGCGCCGTGGGCACCTGGTCATGCATGGTGAGGAACACATCGCCGTGGTGGTGGAAGAGGTTGTAGGTGACCGCCTTGTTCTGGGGGTTGTATGGCCAGCTACTGGCCTGCAGATAGTACTTGCCGTAGGTCTGCCCGAAGGCCGGCCGCAGGCGGGCGGCACTCGTCCAACCCGTGCCGTAGCCCGGGTCGAAGGTCGGCCACATGGAGTCCCAGACGCCCCAGATGAACGCGTCGTTTACGAACGAGTAGGACACCTCCGATGGAGCGATGACGCCGACCGCGCCGTACTGCGAGCGGTGGAAGTATTCGCCGAAGCAGGCCCCGCTCCAGTTGTACTTCCCAGTCAGGCAGTTGATCGTGAAGAGGAACGGGTACTTGGTGTTCGTCAGCAACGCGATGTGGCCGTTGTTGTAGGCCGGCTCGCCCCAGCCAGTCTCCAGGCCGTGGTCGCGATGGATCACGAGATACGCACCTGAATTGATGGCCTGGTTGATCCCAGCGTAGTTGCCGGACCAGTTGGTCAGATGCTGCGGCGTCGCGGGGATGTACCCAAGGCCGTTGGGCCCGAAGTAGTTGACGACCGTGCTGGTGTTGACAGCGGTCGACCACAGCGTGCTGGGATAGCCGGAGTAGATGGCATACTGACGCACCGGCTCTTTCCCGAGCACGTTTGCCTGATGACCGTAGATGACCTCCGTGCACAGAATGAACCAGCGCTCGGTCTGCCAGCCACCGGCGATGAGCGGATGAGCATAGAACCCGGGGTCGGTGACCGGCTGCCGCTCGTGCTTGAAGAACTTGGCCATGATCCTGGCCAGGTCAGTGTCGGTCCTCGCGGCGATGCGGCCGTGCACGAGCTCGGGCAGCCCGTTGCCGTTGATGTCCGCGTAGATGTTGTCGCTGACGCAGTACCCGCTGTACATGGGCGCCGTAACACCCGGCAGGACCTCGCGCCCGTCTTCATCTTCGCCGCCGTCCCCCGAGCTGGGGTAGTCACCGAGAATCAGGAAGGCTACCGGGGGTACGTCCCACGTGTTGTACGCGTTGTTGATCCAGGACTCGATCTGCGACGAAGTGGTGCCGGTCTGCGTGGTCGTGAAGACCCCGGTGCTGATGCCCTGGGCATTGCGCCAGGTCCTGATCGAATCGGCCCACGCCAAGCAGGTGGCGTTGTCGGCCGTGATGATGACGTACTCGTAGCCCGAGCGGCCGTCCAGGGGCGACCGGTTGTTGAAATCGATGGAGGGGAGCACGTCGTAGTTGACCAGCTGATCCCTCAAGAACGGTTCCCAGAACCGGTTGCGCAGCCGGTCCTCCGTGAAACGGCCGGTGCCCCCGACAAAGTCCACGCGAACATCGAGATTCGTGTAGACGGTCAGCTCGCGGGTCACCGGGTTGTACTGGAAGGGCGTGATCCCGAGCGTCACCGCGGTCACGCCGCGCATCTCGAGCGGCTCCGACACCATGACCGGGCTCGCGGGGTAGTTGGCGCTCAGGCCGTAGATCGCCGCGTCCTTCACGTGGGTCGGGGGCGTGTCGTCGTTCTCGAACTGGATCGGGGCGGCCGGGAGCAAGTCCAAGTCGCGGAGCGTGCGTGTCTCGGCGTTCAGGATCGTGACGCGCGCCTCGGCGCCAAAGGGAATGGCGATGAAGCGGCCGAAACCGGGCAGGTCAGGAGCGCCGGGGTTGTTGGGCAGGAAGCTCCCGGGCAGGGTGACCTTCTGCATGGTGACGCCGTCGACGTCGATGGCGTCGAGTCCGTATTGTGGCATCGCATAGTGGATCTCGATACCCGCGTTGTCCTGGGACCGGACCTGAAACGGGGTCTGACCCGCGTTTTCCTCGATCCGAACGACCTCCGCCTGGGCCGCCGGGACCACCGCCGCCAGGACCAGGAGCGCCACAGCGAGCGGGGAGTGACACAATGCTCTCATGAACCCCTCCTTAGTTCTCCACCGAGGATCAGCACGTCGTGTTGACCGAACAGAGGATTGGCATTCCACGCGTTGTCTGCCGCAAGTTGCTGCGCCGTCAGGCAGGAAACGGATGCAGATCGTGGACCGATCCTACTACCCATGCACGCGCCGCCCTCTCCGGGCTGGACGGCCCGTGCCGCCAACTCAGACACCAGTATACCATCTCGGGGGACGGGGACAACCCTACGGTGCGCCCGAGGCGAGGAATTGCCGGACCGCGGCCAGCGTTTGGAGCAGATCCGCCCGGTCGCGCAGCTCCAAGACCCACCAGCTGCAGGCCGGCAGGCCGGCGAGCAGGCGCAGGCGACCCTCGATCTCCGCGAGCCCGTCGGGGGGGACGTGGCGATCCCCCTCCTCGGCGTGATAGATGTGGGCCCCAAGGACGCGCCCCGACTGGGGTCCGACGAAGTCTTCGATCCCGTAGTGCTGGCTGGTTACCGAGGGGCTGACCCAGGCGTGCCCGATGTCGAGCGTCACCCACGGGCCGGCCTTGCGGATGAGCTTCTCGAACAGCTCGGGACGACTGGTCCAGCCCCACGCGAGGTTCTCCAGGCAGACCCGCACGCCCAGGCTCTGGGCGTAGCGCACGAGGTGGGCCAGGCTGTCGACGGTGCGCTCCCACGAGAGGCCCAGCGTCGAGTCATGGCCCAGGCCGACGTGGATCGTGACCACCTCGCCGCCCAGGCGCGCGACCAGGCGGCAAACGTGACGGAAGACGCGCATCGCCTCGCGCGAGCGCTCGGGCTCCTCATCACCCAGGTCGGTCCTCTGGAAGGCGCAGTGATAGCGGACCTCCAGCGGCTCCAGCAGCCGGATCCGCTCCGCGAGGCGCTCCCCTTCCTCCTCGGTCGCGGGTAGGTCGGCCCGGCGCAGGCTCCACTCCACTCCGGCAAAGCCGTGCTCGATGGCGAAGGCCCGCAGCTCGGGGATGTCGGCAATGAAGTTGCAGCAGGCGATGCTGAGCTGGCTGTTCAAGGCTGGTCTCCTGCCTCCTGTGTACCCAGCCCCCGCAGGCGGCCGGGGATGTTCCAGGCCCGCAGCAGCCGGCAGGCCGCGGGGGGAACCCATGCTTCCCACGGCTCACCGGCGGCCATGCAGGCGCGGATGTCGGTGGCGCTGATGCCCTTCTTCTCGCGGGGACGCTCGGAGAGCACCTCGGTGCGCAGCCCGAGGTCCCGGAAGCGCTCCAGCTTGCGGCGCCCCCAGGCGTCGTAGATCGAGACGAAAAAGACCGCCGTCAGCGGCACGTAGTGGCGAAAGAGCTCGGGGAAGTTGATGGGAAACGGGACCACCGTGAACTCCCCGGCCGCGAGACCGGCCTCGCCGAGAACCGCCCGCACCAGCTCCTGCCGTTCGTAGTAGGTGAGCGGGTTGGCGTCGGGTCGGCTGCGGTGCAGATCGGCTGGATCGTCCGCGGTGAGCCGCGGGTCCGGGTTGGTGATCCCCACGATCAAGTGTCGGCAGCGGCTCTTGCCATCGAGCAGATAGGCCAGGTGATCGTTGTGCAATACCTGGAACCGCCCATGGATCACCCCCTCGTCATGCACAGCGCTCCACCTCCCCACCACGGGCGCGCCCCAGACGGCGAGCCACCTCGACGTTCGCGTGCACGGCGACGTAGGCCAGACCCACGAGGGGCAGGTGCCGCCACAGCAGCGTGCCCCAGGCGCACACGATCGTGATCGCCGTGCGGGTCCCCTTGCTGGCCAGCGTCGGCCCTCCGAGGGACAGGCCCAAGGCCTCCGCGCGGGCCGAGGAGTAGCTGATCAGGTTCGAGCCGATCAGGGCGAGGGCGCCGAGGACCAGCAGCACCCACGAAGGCAGCGGAGATGGGCGGCTCGCGAGGTAGACGGTCGCGCCGATGATCAGCGCCCCGTCCGCGTAGCGATCGAGCACCGAATCCCAGAACGCGCCGCTACGGGACTGGCGCCCGGAGATCCGTGCAAGCTGCCCGTCGACGCCGTCGAGGACCTGCGCGACGGCTGCGATGCATCCGGCCGGCCAAGCATGCCCCAGCGCATAGACGGTGCCGGAGGCGACACCAAGGCCGGCGGCGGCCAGCGTGACCCCGCCCGGCCGCACCCAGCGCCACCGCGCCACGAGCGGCGTCACGCGAGCGCTGAGATGGACCTTGATCCACCGCAGCACAAAGCGATCCGTGGGTTTGGTGCGCCAGTCACCGCTCGGCTGAGGCGGGCTCGTTCCCATGCGGGCATCAAAGCCCGGCTCCGGGGGCGGTGTCAATCATCGGCCGCGCCCGCGTCGGACCGTTCGCCGCTCCACCGGACGGGTCGCCGATCCGCCGAACGCGCGGGCCGGGACATCGCCGTCCCGGGAGACGGGGGTGGACCGGCCACGGCACGTTGTGCTAATCGTTGTGGGGTTCGGCTCGGGGGCAATGCCCCGAGCCGAGCGACAGCCCCGGAGAGGTGTCCGAGTGGTTGAAGGAGCGCGCCTCGAAAGCGTGTAGGCCCTTGCGGGTCTCGGGGGTTCGAATCCCCCCCTCTCCGCAGTTCTCCCCCTCATCGCACGACTGCGAGCATCCGGTGCTGCGTCTGGTTGTCGCTTACCAGCTGCAGGAAGTAGGTCCCGGCCGGTACAGACCGGCCCGCCTCATCACGCCCGTCCCAGCGCAGCATCCCGCTCCCCCCTGCCGGGTACGCCAGCATCACGCGCAGCAACCGCCCCCGTAGGTCCAGGATGCGCAGCTGCGCTCCGCGCCCTGTGGGCACCTGGAACAGGACGCTCGCTCCACCGCCGCTCGGGCTGGGCCAGGGCGCCGACAACCATAGCGCGGCTCCAGCGCCCCCAGGCCGCTCTTCCACGCCGGTGTTGATGTTGCAGTACCCAAGCCGCGCGCCGATGTCTTCGCCCCCCATCCCCGCATTGCGGCATGGGCTTTCTTGCCAGTCGATCCGGTAATCGTATCCGCTGGGATTGCAGAACCTAGGATCGGCTGAGATGTTACCGATCCGGATCCCGCAGTCGGGGGCTGAGTGCCCAGGGTCAAGGTCGTAGTAATCATTGTACAGCCATTCCACAGTGTCAGGAACGCACGTGCTGGAGCACTCCGCGTAGTTCTTCATGATATTGTTCACGAATCGCACGCTGAAGTGCGCCGAGGAGGGATTCGTAGCCCCAACCCAGACACCATCCAGAATGGTGTTGTTGCGCAAGATAACCCGACTGCCAGCAGGTTGAGTCCCGACATATGCCCCACCGTGGGACCAGACACAGTCTTCAACGATCACTTCACATGGCGCGGTTAGGTGTATGGGCTGCCCTTCGAACATGGCAAAGAACAGCGTGCACCTCTCGACTCGCGTGTCGGCCTCCGCACCCACAACGGTCCAATTCATCCACCCGTGAGTGGCGAGATAGCAATTGCGGATCACGAAGTGCGGATTGCCGTTGTAGAGGCACGCAGCATCTATCCCATCAGCATCGATCGCCAGATTCTCTATGAACGACTCCTCATCACCAGGCGGAATACCAAAAGGGACTCCATAGGAGGATGTGACAACGACGTCCGTGGAATCCTGGCCCAAGCCGATCACCGCCACCCCGGGCTTGACCAGCCCGCCGCCGTCGTAGTACCCGGGATCTATGGCCACCGTATCCCCGGACACGGATGCACAGCAAGCCTGGGAAATGGTAGGATACTCTGTGGGAACGTGGAGGATGCGTGCGCTTGCCTGTGGGACGATCCCTAGCACGAGGGACAAGGCAACGAACGGCGACCACCTGCGTGACATACGGCATCACCTCCGGCGAGTTGCCAAGGACCCATGGAGCACCGTCACATCTCATCGCATGCCGTGCTGCCTACCTATCGTACCACAGCGATCTTCCTGACTTCAATCCCCTGCGGACCCGCCAAACGGCCGAAGTACACCCCCCCCGGCGACCGGCGTCCCGGCATCGGTGTGCCCATCCCAAGGGATGCGATACTCCCCGGCAGGGAGCACTTCGTTCACCAGCGTCCGCACACAACGCCCCTGGAGGTCATAGATCTTCAAGGTGACCTTACTCTGTGTCTGGAGTGCAAAGGAGCTACAAGCAACGGGCCTAGGGGGATTGGGGCCAATGCGAAGATGCGGTCTGGAAGAGACCAAGCCCGGGCCGGGACCTCTGCGGGCTTGGGAATCGCCCAGATCACGAGCCGTTGTCGCGTTGAACGTGTTCCTCGGATCGTGACCGTACTCAGGCCAAGGCAGTGCCGCCCCATCTGCATCGCCGGGCAACTGCAGCACGTGGACAAACCCCGACCGGTCAACCACTACCATCTCGAGGTTGTCCGTGCTGGGATTCACGTCAGCGACAATGGGTGTCATGGGAGCATCGGCGAAGAGCTGGGGCCAGCCGCGCTCCGCCCGTGCTGAGTCCCCACTTGCGTCCCATTCGACACAGGCCAAGTAGCCCGCGTTCGTCGGAATGAGAACCTCCAGATTGCCATCGTCGTCCAAGTCCCCGACTACGGGCTGGCCGGAGGTGGCCGTCGCCGCCCACTTCCTGCCGGGGATCAGGGTGGCATCATCCACTGTGACCGTGTCCAGGCCGCTAGCACCATCGAAGACCAGATGTGCTCGTAGAGTACTCGACCAAGGCGGGTGACCCTGGATCGGGTTCCAGGCCAACTTGCTCCACTGTCCACCACCGGCAACGATCTCCAAACCGTCGTCACCGTCAAGATCGGCGAGGGCGGCAGGTGCCGCCGGATCGCCCACAAAGCGGAATCCATACCCACCGGCAGTGATGGAGTCTTCGAGAGCACCGCTCGCGGCGGTCACGATCCACACACCGCCGCGCTCCTCGGCGGAAGCGGGAAGACCCGTGTGCTCGACCTTCTGCCGCAGCGTCACGACCTCAAGCGACATGTCGTCGTCGACATCGCCAATCAGGGGCCTTGTCAGAGGTTGCGAGCCAGGGGGATTGTAGGTCCAGATCGTGGGTGTGCCTCCGGCACCCCAGTACTGAGTGGTCGGGTAGGCGGCCAGCTTGCCGTTCTCCAACGCTTGAACGATCTCGACTCCTGCTGAGTCTGGGTAGATGTCTCCTACCGACAGCGATCGATAGCAGTATTCGACTGAGTCAGATGAGACCATGAACTGGCCTGAGCTGTCGGCCGGCTTGCGAAACGTCTGCCCGTCAAAGGTCCATACATAGATCCACCAATCGTCACCAGAGATGACGATCTCCAGCGAATCCGGATCTTCATCCAGATCATCCAGGTCCTGCAGAATCGGCGCCGAGCGAGCCGAGCTCAGGACGCGACTCCATTCGCAAGAGACGGGGTTCCCGGACTCCGCCACATACTCAATCACGAGAATGCTGTCCGGCGGGAAGTCCGCGACCACTTCAGGATTCCCGTCGTCGTCGATGTCGGCCACAGCCAGAGCCTCGACACACTTGGCGTCAGTGCTGATGGCCGGATCATAGAGCACACCTTCGGCACTCGAACTCATCAGCGGTACGCCGTTGTGGTGCCAAGCGTAGATCTCCTGGCCGGCTACAAGGATCTCGAGGTCGCCCCCAGACGGATCTGCGCCTGGCTGAGATCGCCGCCGCGGATCCCTACCGCGAGCCGGTGGCCAGACTCCGGTGCTTCCGCGGCATCGACACGTTGACGGCGAACTGCATCGTGGCCGAGCTGCACGACTTCCGCCGCTTCACCACGCCGCGCGCCCTGATGGCCTATCTCGGGTTGGTCCCCAGCGAGTGCTCCAGCGGCGAGAGCGAGTATCGCGGCGCGATCACCAAGACCGGCAACAAGCATGTCCGCCGGCTGCTGGTGGAGGCGGCCTGGCACAACCGCCATGCAGCCCGTATCCCCGAGCCGTTGCGCCGGCGGCGCCAGGACCAGCCGCCACACATCATCGCCCTGGCCGATCGCGCTCGGCAGCGACTCCATCGCCGCTGGGGCCGCATGTCCGCGCGGGGCAAACCGACGCCGAAGATCGCGTGGCCGCCGCGCGGGAACTGGTCGGCTGCCTCTGGGCGGCTCTGCATCCCGACGCCCAGCCGATGAGGCCGTGAGCCCAACTGCAGATGTGGGAGTGGAGCCGTGTTCTGATGGGCAACCACCTCGAGGGATGACCGATTGAGGCGACGGATGAAGGTCGGCACGATCCGGAGAAGGCGCGAGTCCGGTATGCGGTACGGAGGCCTGAGCTCCCGAACCCGCGATGCTAGAGAGCGCACTCTCCCGACGGATCACGGTCATGCGGCTCCGGCCGGGACTCCGGTGCAACCCGCGTATATCAGCGTGACCCGTCGTCGAAGCGCCCGCCCTTCTCCTTCTCCTCGGTACGGACTCGAAAGGAGGAGGCCACCCCCCTCAGAGGAGAAGAGTGGCCTCAGTGCCTACTTGACAGGGTCGTTCCATGTCATCTGAGGACGATCACCCGCCGCGTTTCGCTCCGGTCCCCGACGCGGAGCTGGTAATAGTAGACGCCTGCCGCCACCCGCTGCCCGTCCGCGCCGGTGCCGTCCCAGGACACGACGTGCCGGCCGGCGGTCCGGGACACCTGCAGGGTCTGCAGCCGGCGGCCCGTCGCATCGTAGATCTCCAGCGCCGCCGGGACTCCGGCCGCCTCGGACGGGATCTCGAAGGCGATGCTCGTCGTCTGCCCGAAGGGGTTCGGCATCGCCCGGCCGAGGAACTGGCCGTCCGCCCGCGGCTCATCACGCACCGCGCTCGCCTCGTAGCACTCGATGCCCTTGGCGCCGATCTGGCCGCACACCGCCTGCTGGCACGGCGAGAAGTTCCACAGCGCGAAGTCGCGGTCGATCGGGCTGCAGAAGGCCGGGTCGGACGCGAAGTTGCCGCTCGTGCCGAGGAGGCTGGCGATGCATCCGACCCAGTCGCCGCCGGCGTTGCCGTAGACGTCGCAGCAGCTCAGGACCGGGGCTTCGGGGGCGCCGCACGCGAAGGCAGCACCCTCGGTGGAGAAGGAGAAGATGTCCCGCTCGAACGTGCCCTGGCCCGACTCGAGGTAGACGCAGCCCCCGGCCGCGCCCGCGTTGCCGTAGAAGGTGCAGTTGCTGACCGTCACAGCCGACAGGGCGAGGGCGATCGCGCCCCCGCTGCCGCTCGTGTTCCCGGCAAACTCGCAGTAGGCCATCGCCAACTGGGAATTCTCGCAGTCGATCGCCCCCCCGCGCATCGTCGCGTTGTTGTCGAAGAAGGAGCAACCCGTCACCATCGGCGATGCCCCGGTGCAGGCGA
The DNA here is from genome assembly GCA_964506245.1 of uncultured bacterium. GTDB lineage: Bacteria > Eisenbacteria > RBG-16-71-46 > CAIMUX01 > WJJG01 > CAZDKK01. The sequence goes on from CAZDKK010000017.1 coordinate 19,460, forward strand.
TCGCCCCGCCGGCCCCCAGCGCCCAGCCGTTGCGGATCGTGATGTTGCGCAGGATCGTGCTTGGGCCTTCCGTCGTGTGGAACAGGAAGCCCCGGTGCGGCTCGAGCTCCGAGCCTTCGCAATCGATGATACAGGCCGCGGCGTTGCCGCTCTGCGACTCGATCGTGATCGGCTTGCCCCGCACGTCCAGGTCCCGGTTGCCCTCGCCCGTGAAGACCCCGTCCGCCAAGAGGATCAGGTTGCCTTCGATGGACGCCTCGATCGCCGCCTGGATCGTCGGATAGTCACCCGAGCCGTCGGCATACACCAGGAGCGACCCCCTCTCGATCGGGACGCTCACGTCATAGCGATAGGCGTTGGCCTTGGTCACGGTGATGCGCAGCTGTCCCTCCGTGCTCTGGGGCACGATCGGGATCGCGTCCGCGCCGCCAGTCGCGTCGGCCACGCCGATGATCTCGCCGTTGACGGTGAGGGCGATGACCGCCCCCGCGTCCGCCTGCACCGTGAAGCTCTGGGCGCCGAATTCCAGGTGATCATCGTGGACGACGTCGAGATGCCGCGGCACCTCCGTGTTCATGCGGATGAAGGCGTCGCCGTGGTGGTGGAACAGGTGATGCGTGTAGACCTTGTGCTGCGGGTTGTACGGGAAGCTGCTGGCCTGCAGGTAGTGCTTGCCCGATGCCATGGCAAAGGCTGGCATGAGATCCGTCGGCCCGATGTCGTCGGCATCGCCGTAGCTCGGGTCGAACTCCGGCCACATGGCGTCCCACATGCCCCAGATGAACACGTCGTTGACGAAGGAGTAGGAGACCTCCGAGGCGGCGATGAGACCTAGCGCGCCGTGTTCCTGGCGGTGGAACCTCTCCGTAAAGCACTCAGATCCCCAGTTGTACTTCCCCGTGAGGCAGTTGATCGAGAAGACGAACGGGTACTTCGTGTAGGTCAGCTGACTCAGGTGACTGTTGTAGAAGGCGGGCTCCCCCCACCCCGTCTCGAGCCCATGGTCGCGGTGCAGGAGCATGTAGGCACCCGCGTTGAGGTCGGTGATGATGCGGGCTGCACTACCGTCCCAGTCGGTCAGGTGCTGCGGTGTCGCGGGGATGTAGCCGAGGCCGTTGGGCCCGAAGTAGTTGACCACGAGATAGGTATTCTGGTTGCTCGACCAGGACGTGCTGGGCACGCCGGAGTAGATGGCGTACTCGCGCACGGGCTCCTTGCCCAGGACGTTGACCTGGTGCCCGTAGCAGACCTCGGTGCAGAGAATGAACCAGCGCTCCGTCTGCCAGCCCCCGGCGATGATCGGATGCGCGTAGAACTCGGGGTCGGTGACCGGATGGCGTTCGTAGTCGAACATCCGGCCGATCATGCGCTGCAGCTCGCTGGCATTGCGGGCGCAGATGCGCGCGTGGGCCATGTCCGGCAGGTTGTCGCCGTCGACATCGGCATAGATGTTGTCGCTGACGCAGTAGCCGTTCCAGATGGGCGACGTGATGGTCGTGCCGCGATCGCCTTCCTCGCCGCCGTCGCCGCTGGAAGGATAGTCGCCCAGCAAGAGGAAGGCCGAGGGGGGCGTCTCCCAGGTGCTGTAGGCGTTGTTGAGGAAGTTCTCGATCGCCGTGGTGGTCGTTCCCCCGACCTCGGTGAGCGTGAAGACCTCCGTGCTGATACCCTGCAGCTTGCGCCACGACTTGAGCGAATCCGCCCAGGCAACGAAACTCGCGTCATCGGGGCAAATGATGACGTACTCGTACCCACTGCGCTGACCGCCCGTCTCCGTGAAGTCGACCGGGGGCAGAGCGGAGTAATTGATCAGGTGATCACGGAGCAGCGGCTCCCAGTACCGGTTGCGCAGGCGCTGGTCGCCGTACTCGCCCGTCCCCCCGACGAGATCGACGCGGAACTCGATCCGGGTGTAGACGGTCAGCTCACGCGATCCGGGGTTGTACTGGAAGGGAGTGACACCCAGCGTGACGACGTCGATTCCGCGGATCTTCCACCGCCCGGAGACCGCCACGGGGCTGGCGGGGTAGGCCGCGCGCTTCCCGTAGATGGACATGTTCTTCACATAGGTCGGAGGGGTGTCGTCATCCTCGAATTGGATGGGCGCGGCCGGTGCCACGTCGATGTCCCGGTAGGTGCGCTTCTCGGCCGCCGTGACCGTGAGCACGACCTCGGCCCCGCGTGGAATGGCCATCGTGCGGCCGACCGACGGCAGGTTGGGCGCGCCCGGCTCGTTCGGCAGGAGCGCGCCCGGCAGGACCACCTCCTGCATGACCGAACCGTCGATCTTGATCGGCTCGAGCCCGAACCGATCCATGACGTAGGCCAGCTCGACCCCGCTGCGCGTCTGCGAGCGCAGGAGGACCCCTGTGGCCTCCTGCTCCCGGGCGACCTTGACCATGCCGGCCATCGCCGGATCGGCCAGCACCACCAGGCCCGCCAGGCTCAACGCGAACGCCGCAAACCGCGCGGTGAATGCAGAGGTGCTCATCCATCACTCCTTGCTGCTTTGTGGGACCGGCTGCCTTACCGGGGTGCAGTTGGCCACCCCGGGAGTGTGTGGGGACAGGCTCCGTGTGGATGTACAGGTGTAATTATAGCAGCCCGGTCCCCCGATTTGCCGACGTAACTACTTACAAATATTGTTCTTGGCTAGGTGCTGCAGTCGGCGATGGGGGCGGCTTTCGGCCATCGGACGTGGGGGGCCTCGCACCCGAACCCGGGGTCGGCCGGTTTACAGGTATGGGCGTACTCATGCGATCTCCCGCTACAGGTATGGCTGGGATCAGCCGATCCTCAGACAGGGGTTCCATCGAGGGGTTATTCGATGGGTGGTTCAGGACCATTCCACGCGCGGATCGCACCGCCATGGGCGCTGCGCAAGAACGTCGCTGCGTCCGATGCACCCGCGTCGGATTCGCCAGGTGAGGACTCGGGCCTGGCGGGACACGGGCTGTCGGCAGATGCCGCTCCCGTGCACGACCCTCGGGCGCCCGCCGATGAGGTCCCGCAACCCCCACCGCTGGCGCCGGACCCCGCTACGCGCCCCCTGCTGGCACGCATCTCGTTTCTCGAGTCGCTCGACCTGGCAGCCGTGCCCGCGGACGGCGGCGGCGTGCATCACCCGGATGCCGGCCGGCCTTCGCCGCAGGCCAGTGCCAAGGTGGCCGCGCAAGCCAAGAAGATCGCCCTGCGCCTGCGCGGTCGCACGCACATCCTGGAGGAGTTGTCGCGGGCCGCGCCCGATCCGTTCGAGCTGAGCCGGCAGATCTCCGACGACCGTCCGCTGGCAGTGCAAGTGCTCAAGATGGTCAACTCGCCCTACTATGGTCTGCCGCGACCCGCCGAGTCGGTCTATCAGGCGGTGCAGCTCCTCGGATTGCTCGAGATTCGCAACATCGTCTGGCGGACCAGCATCGATGAGACCCTCGCGGAGGGCCAGCGCGCGGCCAGCGACTTCCTCCCCGACCTGTGGCGCCATGCCTTCACCATGGCCCGCGTGGCCCACGCGATGGCGCGGTCCGTCGGTCTGCCGCGGGCCGGGGAGGTTGCGCGCGCCGCGCTGCTGCACGACGTGGGCAAGTTCATCTCCCTCGTCGTGTGGCCGGGATGGACGCAGACCTTCTACGTACCGCAGCGCTTCAGCACCCGCGATCGGCTCAGCCTCGAGAGGGACTACATGGGCACGGACCACGCGCGGCTCGGGGCGGACGTGGCGCGAACCTGGGGCTTGCCCACCGAGCTCTGCACGACGATCGAGCAGCACCACGCCCCGATCTACTACGCCCCGGGGCGCGTGATCGGCAACCGCCGTGCGATCGCCATCGTCTACTTGGCGGACCTGCTGTGCCACATCGCCGAGCCCTACCTGGCCGGCCGGGAGATGCTGCCCGCGCACCTGCCCGTTCCCGGGTGGATGAGCGTGCTCGGATTGCGCGACAGCCTCGAGGCGATCTGCACGCAGGAGGTCGTCCAGGCCCTCCTGCCGCCCAGTGTCGATCGCCGCAGCACGTTCCCGCTTTCCGCCTAGCCCGACCGCGGGTACCATGCCCCCATCCATTCCGGCGAAGGGTGGGAGGCGGCCTTGCAGTCGCTCCAGCACAGGCTCGACTTCGTCAGAGAGCTCGTCGCGTTCGGCGAGCGGAAGCTCGGACTGAGCTTCGATGGCTCCTTTCGGCGCTACGCCCCGCGGCGGCGCAGTGCAAACTGGCTGTACGCGGTGGAACCCACGCGCTTCTCGAGCGCGCTGCCCGGGCGGGAGACCTTTGCGTTCGCCTGGGACCTGGCCAAGCTCCGCCAGCGCGAACGCCGCTTCCGGGAGCGCGGCGTGCACACCTACCTGTACAGCGCCGAAGCCCATGGTGGCCGTGCCTGCCCCGTCACGCCCTGCCTCCTGGCTGCGCCCCGAGCCCGCCAAGCCTACGTCGTGCTGCACGAGGCCTGGCACGCGACCCTGCGCCTCGATGGCGTTCGCATGCCCTACGCGCTCGAGGAGGCGACCGGCCGGGTCGTGGGGGTCTGGGGCGCACGGCTCCTGGCCGAGGAGAGCGGTGACCGCGAGCTGGCCCGCGAGGCCCGCGAGCAGATCCGTGCCTGGGGCGCGATGGCCGCCTTCGTCAACCGGAGCTATCGGAGGCTGGATCGCGCCTACCGGCCCGGTGGGACCGCGCGCGCGCAAGCCGCGGTCTGGCGTTCGGTCCGCGCGGCGGCCCGGGCGCTGCGCGCGCGGACCCGTTCGCCCTGGGAGCACGAGGAGCTGGGGCGCGAGATCAACAACGCCTTCATCTTCCGCTACTACGACTACACGAAGCTCTACCCTCTGGCGCTCGCCGCCTACCGCGTGGCCGGGACCCTGCCGCGTGCCATGCGGGTGTACAAGCGGGCTGGACGAACCGGGGCCCCGGCGCAGCTCAGGGAATTCGTGCGGGCCGCTCGCTGAGCCGGCGAAGCGCGCTCAGCCGTAAGCTCCTGGACGCCGCGCGGGGAAGGCCGGGCGGGGCACGTGCCCCGCTGGATCCACTCGCGGCGCGGGATGGGCCGGACCGGGTGCCGCTCGGCGGGAAGCGCCCCCGGGGCCAGGTCGCCGGCGCCCGATCCGCCGCCCGGTCCTTCCGTGCCCACCGAGGTTTCGCTTGATTCGCCGGGGAAGTCAGCCGACGATTCCGGGAGCCGTTTGAACAAGGAGGTCGCTATGGCTGCGGATTTCGAACGGGCGCTCCAAATCGGGCGTCCGCCCAACATCACCCACCTGTTCCCCAATTCCCGGGCGCTGATCGTGAGCGGCAAGGTGATCGACCGCGCTCTGACGGCCAAGGGCAAGGCCATGACGATCGCCGCCAATGCGCGCAGCACCTTCGTGGTCCGCGGCGCGCTCCAGGCGGCGCAGCGGGCCAATGCCGCCATCATCATCGAGATCGCCAAATCTGAGGGTGGCGCCAAGGCCTACTGCGCGGTCAACTACTGGAACATGGCCCGCACCGTCGATGCGCTCTGCAACGAGATGAAGATCACCGTGCCCGTCGCGGTGCATGCCGACCACTACGGCATCAAGGGAGCCGCGGACATCGAGCAGGCCCGCATCGAGATCCCGAGCATGTTCGATGCCGGCATCACCTCGATCGCGATCGACGCTTCGCACCTGCCGGACGACGAGAACCTGCTCGCCAATCTGACGCTCTATCCTTACATTCCCAAGTGGGCCGGACTCGAAACCGAGGTCGGCGAGATCAAGGGCAAGGCCGGTCTGTCGACGAAGGAGGAGGCGCTCTTCCTGATCCAGGGGCTCAATGCGCACGGCATCTCGCCCGAATGGATCGCGCTCAACAACGGCACGACCCACGGTATCGAGGCGAGCGACGCCGGCATCCAGGTCGATCTGACCGCCGCCATCCACGACGCGCTCGCGCCGTACAAGGTGTCCGGGGCCCAGCACGGAACCTCGGGCAACAGCTCCGAGCGCTTGCGCCAGATCGCCAGCCGCACGCGCACGACCAAGGCCAATGTCGCCACGGCGCTGCAGATGATCTCCTGGGGCGTCAAGGTGAACGACTACGGCAATGCGGAGCTGGATTCGAGCGGCAAGTTCATCAAGATGCCCGACCAGGGCATGTCCGAACCGGTGTGGAACGACATCCTGAAGTTCGCCACCGAGAAGAACTACAAGGCCGGCGATTACAAGAACCTCAACCTGCCCTACGAGAACAAGCTCCTCAGCCAGCCGGCCGAGATCCGCGCGCGCATGGCCAAGGGCGTCGAGGAATTCGTCTACGGGTTGCTCACTCGGGTCTTCAACGCCCAGGACACCGCCCCGCTGGCGATCGAGGCCGTGCTCAAGGCCGGCTCCCCCGACCTCGGCCCCAAGGCCGGCCCCCTCGAGAAGGCCGCGGAGTGGACCGAGCCGAAGATCCGCGAGCGGGCCCGGGGGCTCAAAGGCGACAAGGGGCCCGCGGGCCAGTTCGACGACTAGACCGGCTGCCCGCCGGGCGGGCCGGCGGGCGCTGGGGCGCCCAGCGGACGGCGCGGGTTGTGGTTCGAAGATCTGTGATGGATTCAGACGAGCACTCCTTCCGGGCGGGAGCACTTGGGCACTCGGGTGGTCGTCGGGGAAGGAATCAAAGGCGAAGGACCGCATTCGCCGAGCGGCCTGGTCATGCATCCAGACTTCATCACCACCGCCCCCGGTCCCCGGGCCCTGGCGCAGCTGCGCTCCGCACCAAGCGCAATCCCCGTGCCCGGGGACGGTGCCCGGGCTACGCCGCGGCGGCCGGACCCAGGTGACCCGCAAACAGCCTGCGCCGCAGGATCTGCGACCAGCGCAGCGGGCGATCGATCACCCCGGCCCGCATGGCGGCCGTCTCGGCCGGCCCGGACTCCTTCTCGCGCCGCTTCTTGACGAAGTCGCGCCAGACGACGAAGACCGCCAGGCGCTCGAAGGCTGCCCGCGCGCACTTGCTGAAGGCGATCGTCTCGCGCCGGTGGTTGGCGCTGCCGTGGCGCAGGAGCAAGTCGGCCAGGTTGACGGGGAACAGCGGGTTGTGCTGCGTGCGCCGCTCGGTCGAGGGGGTGATCTGGTGGATGAAGCGGGGGCAGTCGGGGACCTGGTCCCGCAGGCGGCGCAGGGCACGCGGGTAGGCGGGGTGGTCGTCGGAGTAGAGGAGCAGGGTGTGATCGGGCACCCGTGGGAGCCACGGGCGCAGGAGCTCCGCGATACCCAGTTCGACCGCCTTGGGATCGGGTCGTCCGAGGCGGCGCTCGAGCTGCGCCCGCTTGAGCTTCTGGGCCGGGGTCATGGAGCCCTTGCGGCGCAGGGGGCTATAGGTGAAGCCGTAGATCATCCAGCTGTCGGCCCCTGCGGCGAGGTTCGCGTGGAAGGGGAAGTACTGGGAACGGGCGAAGGACTCGAAGCCGTCGATGACGAGGGCCTCACGCAGCACGGCGTCCTGGAGCCGGGTGTCGAGGAACAGCCGGCAGTGTCGGCCCAGACGCCCGGTGTGGCGGGCGACGGTGGTGTGGGTCGTTCCCAGGATGCGGGCCATCTGGCGCAGGCCGGGTCCCTCGGGGAGCCAGGCGGCGATGGGAATGAACAGATGTCGCAGGCGCAAGCCGCAGGTGGAGGAGAAGGTGCGAGCCGAGAAGTTGCAGCCGCAGTGAGTGCAGCGGAAGGCCTGGATGCGCCGCTGGTCGGAGGGGCGCACGAAGGAGCCGCGACGGACGAACCGCCAGTGAGGATCGGGGCGATGAAAGCGGCACTCGGGATTGGGGCAATGGGGCGGGAGGAAGCCGCCCTGGCGCCGGCCGGGGTGTCGGTGTGAAGTGTCCACGCCGGCGAGAGAAGCGAACCAGGTGCCAGCGCATCCGGGGCTGGAGAATCTGCGGCGAAGAGCCCCCGAACCGTCCTTCCCCGCGGACTATCCGGGCCGCCCATCACAGATCTTCGAACCACAACCTGCGCTGTTTCGTCTCCGGCCCCACTTCCACCCACCGCCCAGCGGCCGCTACGCTTATAATGAAGGGTTAGCTCTCCGGCCACCGGGGCCGGCGGACGGGCACACTTGGGGGTGAGGAGGACAGAGATGACGCCGCGCGCTGCAGCGAAACGGATCGCGAGGATCCTGCTGGTGTCCCTGATCGGGGCGCCCGTGTTTCTGGGTCTCGGGGCTCGGGCCGGGCAGGAACCCTATGAGCAGATCCGGGTCCTGGTGGGGCCGGACACGGACCGGTCCCAGATCTTCTTCCACCCCGATCTGGAGCTGATGAAGCTCGAGGAGGATGCGCTCACCCTCCTGTCGCGCCCAGAACTGACCGCGGAGCTGCGCGCGCGCGGCCTCGGGGTGGAGGTCGAGATCCCCGACCTCGAGGCTTACTACGCGACGCGTGCGGGGGGACTGCGCGACTACGGCATCTGGCACACCTACGCCGAGATGCGGGATGAGATGGTCGCCATCCACGCCGAGTTCCCCAACCTGACCACCGCGCCGGCCTCGATCGGGACAACCGGCGAGGGGCGTGCGTTGTGGGCGATGAAGGTCTCGGACAATCCCAACGTCCAGGAAGACGAGCCCGAGGTGCTCTTCGACGGCGTCCACCATGCGCGCGAGATCATGTCGCTCGAGATCCCGCTGCATTTCATCCGCTATCTCTGCGAGAACTACGGCACGGACCCGGTGATCACCTACATCGTGGACAACCGCCAAGTCTGGTTCGTGCCGATGGTCAACGCGGACGGCTTCGTCTACAACGAGATCATGAGCCCCTCGGGCGGCGGCATGTGGCGCAAGAACCGCCGGGACAATGGGACGCCCGGATGTGAAGGCGTCGACGTCAATCGCAACTACACCTTCCAGTGGGGCGGCACGGGCTCCTCGGGCAACCCCTGCGATGAGACCTACCGCGGCCCCTGGGCCGGATCCGAGCCCGAGATCGCCGCCCACATGGCCTTCATCAACACGCACAACTTCGCCGCCTGGCAGACGTATCACAGCGTCGTCGGGGCGATCCTCTTCCCCTGGGGCTACTCCACCCAGCCGACGCCCGACCACGCGCGCTTCCAGCGCCTCTGTGCGGAGATGGTCCGGGACAGTCACTATGACTACGGCCAGTGTTCGACCTATCTCTACATGGTGAGCGGCGGCTCCATCGATTGGGGGTACGGTGCGACGACCGAGCACCCGTTGATCTTCGCGGTGACCACCGAGATCGGCGGCAGTGGCTTCTGGCCGGACCCGAGCGAGCGCGACGGCCTGATCGCCGAGAACTTGTACAGCAACATCCACCTTTGTCTGGTGGCGGGAGGCTACCTCGACATCGACGATCTCGCTGTCACGGGCGGCGATGGCAACGGCCAGCTCGATCCCGGCGAGACCGCCACGCTCGCTCCCAGCGCGACCAACCTGGGCGTGAGATACGCGGTGACCAACGCGCGGGTCACGGTGGCCTGCGACGATCCCTACGTGGTCCTGCATGCGGCGCAGAGCGTGCTCGGGACGATCAACGCCGGACAGACGGTGACCGGCGGCACCCCGGCCCTCGACGTCAGCGTGGATGCGAGCTGCCCCCAAGGGCGCCAGGTCGACTTCCGCCTCCGGCTGGAGGCCGACGGGTGTCTCCCCACCGAGGAGACGGTTGGCCTCGTGGTCGGCGTGCGCCCCATGCTCTACGGCTGTGACTTCGAGAGCGCGGCGCACGGCTGGACGCAGGACCCGTCGCACACCGCCCAATCCGGCGCGTACGTGCGCGTCGACCCGATCGGCACCGCCCATCAGCCGGAATTCGACACGACGCCGGACCCGGGCGTTAATGCCTGGATCACGCTGCAGAACCCCGGTGGCCAGGTCGGCTACGACGTCGACAACGGGATCGCCGCGACCCGCTCCCCCACGATCGACCTCTCGGGCGTCGGCAGCGCGCGGCTCGACATGAACTACTTCTTCGGCCAGAACGAGGAGGGTGACGATCCGGGCGACTTCTTCCGCATCGACGTCTCCAATGATGGCGGCGCCACCTACCCCGCCAACCTCGTCCTGATCGGGGACGTCAACCACGGCCCCGACTGGCTCAACCTGGAGGTGCGCCTCGACGAGTATCTCGCGCTCACGAGTCAGATGGTCATCCGCATCCAGACCTGCGACGGCACCGCCTCGGGCGACATCATCGAGGGCGGCACGGATGATGTCTTCATCTACAGCGGCGGTTCGGGCAACGAGCCCCCGACGCAGCCCGTGCTGCTTTCGCCGCCCGCCGGGGCGACCGGCGTGCCCCTGGCGCCGGAGCTGGTCGTCGAGAATGCGACCGACCCCGAGGGCGATCCGCTCACCTACGGCTTCCGCGTCTACGCCGATCCGGAGCTGACGGTGCTTATCGCCGCGGCCGACGGGATCGCCGAGGGCACGGCCGGTACGACCGCATGGACCGTGGCGCCGCCGCTCGATCCGGAGCAGACGTACACCTGGCGGGCCTATGCGGCCGACCCGGTGCTGCGCGGCCTCTACGCGCCGGCCGCGGAGTTCACGACCGCGGCCGGGGGCTCGAGCGTGAGCGAGATCCCGCCGGCGGGCGGTCTGGCCCTGGCCGCGGGGCCCAACCCGGCGCGCGGCGCGGTGGCCATCCGGTACTATGCCTCCGCGACCGCGAACGCGCGGATCGAGATCGTGGACCTCGCCGGCCGCATCGTGCGCACGTTGCCCGTTGCGTTCGGGACGCCGGGCTGGCACGAGGTGGCGTGGGACGGCCGCGACGGCGCGGGTCGCCCGGCGGGAGCCGGCACGTACTGGGTGCGCCTGGCGCAGCCGGGGGAGAGGCGCGCGGTGCGCGTCCTGCACCTGAGGTAGGCGCCGCCCATCTGTCCGGCACCCCCCGAGGAGGCCTGGGCCCGTGCGATGGATCCTCACTCTGCTGGCGCTGCTGGCCTGCACCCGGCCAGCGGCGCCCGCGACTTACACAGTCCTGCCGGACGGCTCGGGAGACTACCCGACCCTCCAGGCCGCGGTCGATGCAGCCGTGTCGGGCGACGTGATCGAGCTCGGCCCCGGCACCTTCAGCGGCGATGGCAACCGCGACATCGATCTCACCGGCCGAGCTCTGCACATCTGCGCCCGGGACGGCGTCGCGGCGACCTGCATCCTCGACTGCCAGGGCAGCCCGAGCGCGCCCCATCGCGCCTTCGTCTTCACGAGCGGCGAGGGCGCGGCGACGATCCTCGAGAACCTGACCCTCACCGGCGGCTGCGCCTGGCGCACCCACGCGGGCGCCCCGACCGCGGATGCACGCGGGGGCGCGATCTACTGCGCGGGGGCTTCGCCGACGATCCGCGACTGCGTGCTCAGCGGGAGCACGGCCGAGTTCGAGGGCGGCGCGCTCTTCGCGGCCGAGGGTGCCGCACCCGTGCTCGAGGATTGCGTGCTGTCGGCCAACCACGCCACCAGCGGGGGCGGCGCGTTCTGCCACAGCGCCACGGCGTCCCTGGATGGCTGCAGCTTCACGGAGAACACCGCCCGCAGCGGCGCCGGCCTCGGCGCACGCCAGTCCCCGATCTCGCTAAGTGCCTGCACGTTCGTGGACAACGCGGCGTCGTTGGGGGGCGGCGGGGCCAGCCTGGACAATGCTGAGGGGGCGGAGTTCTCCACCTGCGCGTTCAACGGCAACAGCGCTGGCTACGGCGGTGCGGTCTCCTGCTTCAACGGGGGCACGCCCGCGTTCACCGGCTGCACCTTCGCCGGCAACCTGGCTACCGGTTCGGGCGACTGGCCCACGGGATGCGGCGGTGGCCTGTTCACGGACGTCTTCGCCTCCCCGGTGCTCACGACCTGCGACTTCCACGACAACGGGGCTGGGGCGGACGGCGGGGGCATCTACACCAACGGCGCGCAGACGCACATCGAAGATTGTATGTTCAAGGAAAACACCGCCGGCACCAGCGGGGGTGGTCTCTACGGCGACAGCGACTTCCTCGAGGTGAGCGATTGTCTGCTGAGGGACAACGCGGCTGTCTCCGGCGGCGGGGCTTTTCTGCACGGCGGCTTTCCGACCCTGAGCGATTGCACGTTCTACGCCAACGAGGCGACGGCCGGCGGAGGCATCGCGCTCCAGGCCGGCACGTGCACGCTGGTCGCCTGCACGCTGCACCGCAACAGCGCGTCGCGCGGAGGAGGGCTGGTGGCGCTCGCCGGCACGAGGCTCTCGCTGGAGAGGGTGCTCGTCGCATCCGGGAGCGCCGGGGAAGGCGTGGCCTGCGACGGATGCACCGAGATTTCCCTGACCTGCTGCAATATCTTCGGCAACGCGGGCGGAGACTACGACGATCCGGCGATCTCCGATCAGCTCGGGACGAGCGGCAATGTCGCGGCCAGCCCGCATTTCTGCTATGCCTACCCGCAGCGCTACGAGGTCTGGTCCGTGCACGAGGACTCGCCTTGCGCGCCGGCGCAATCGGCGTGCGGGCTCATCGGCGCATGGGGCGCCGACTGCAGCGACACGCCGGTGCGCGCGGCGAGCTGGGGTGAGATCAAGGCCGTCTTTCGTCCGTAGCCACCATCACCGCCACGCCCCGTGTCACCGGCCCCGGCGTGACAGGTCCCACGCCGGCTCAGGCGTCCATCAACTCCCGCAACCGCGCGTACCCGCTCCGGCTGATCGGGATCTGCCGCCCGTCGCGCAGAATGGCCACGCGGCTGTCCTTCGAGAAGGGCTCGATGCGGGCGATCCGGTCCAGGGCGATGAGGTGCGAGCGGTGGACGCGGACGAATCGCCGGGGGTCGAGCTGGCCCTCCAGCTCCGCGAGCGTCTGCTGCTTGAGCCACGTGCGGCCCTCGGCGTGCAGCGACACGTAGTCGTCCTCCGCCTCGGCCCAATCGAGCCGGTCGACCGGGATGACGTGAACCTTGGCCCCATTGCGCACCACGATCCGCTCGGCCCAGCGGTCCGGCCCCCGGGCGGCGGCCGCGATCCGGGAGGCGAGCAGACCCGAGACCGAGGGCGAGGCCGCCGCGGCCGCGGCGCCGGGCCCGCGGCCGAGGCGTCCGCGGGCTTGCTCGAGGGCGGCCGCGAGGCGTTCGCGCCCGAACGGCTTGAGGAGGTAGTCCACGGCGTGAACCTCGAAGGCCCGCAGGGCATACTCATCGTACGCGGTGCAGAAGATCACGGCCGGCTGCGGCGAGACGAGCTCGAGCACCTCGAAGCCATCGAGCTTCGGCATCTGGACGTCGAGGAAGACGAGGTCGGGGGTCAGCTCGCCGATTGCCTTGACCGCCTCGAAGCCGTTGGCGCACTCGGCCACGACCTCCACCTCCGGGTGCGCGGCGAGATACTCGCGCAGGAGCGCGCGGGCCGGCGCCTCGTCATCCACCAGTACGACGCGGATTGGCACTGCGGGCTTCTCCATCGCGGGCGTCCTCAACGCGGGTCCGAGGCCGCACCCCCGGGGGGAGTCTCCCTCGCGGGCAGCGCCAGCACCACCCGGAAGACACCCGGTCCGGGGGTGATGGCCAGATGCGCGTCGCGCCCCCCGAGGGCCGCGAGCCGCCGGCGGACATTGCCCAGTCCGGTCCCGGTCCCCGGACGGCGCTCCTCGCCCTCGTCCGTGGGGTTCTCCAGGGAGACGACCAGGTGACCCTCGCGCCGGTCGGCCTCGAGTCGCAGCGTGCCCTGCTCCAGCCGGCGGGCGATGCCGTGCTTGACCGCGTTCTCGACCAGCGGCTGGAGCAAGAGCGGCGGGAGCTGGCAGGGGAGCGCCGCCGGATCGACCCGTTGCTCGACCTGTAGCCGCTCCCCGAAGCGCACGCGCTCGATCGCCAGGTAGCGATCCACGAGGGCCAGCTCCTCGGCCAGCGTGACGGAGTCCTGTCCCCCCAGGCGGAGCGTCAGGCGCAGGAAGTCCCCTAGCTTCTCGCACATGCGGCGCGCGCCCTCGGGATCCGGGCCGATCAGCGCGTTGATCGAGTTCAGGCTGTTAAAGAGAAAGTGCGGGCTCAACTGCGCCCTGAGGGCGCGCAGCTCCGCCTCACGCGCGTGGACCTGAGACTCCAGTGCGCGCCGCTCCGCGGCATGGGATTCCCACACCGCCACGAACAGGTAGTGGATCACGGCCGAGAGCAGATACAGCAGCACGCCCGATGCGAACAGCACGACCAGGTCGCGGGTGAGTGTCCCCGTCGGCAAGGGTGGAAAAGACAGCCGCGTCAGCGCGGCGGCCCAGCCGGCACCGAGCAGGGTCCAGACGCCGCTCGCCAGCACCGCGGCGGCGAGCTGCACGGCGCCCACCCGTGTGGGCGGCGTGCGGGCGATGGGATGCGCCCGGCAGACCCACCACGCCGAGAGGCAGATGATGCCATACACGAGCGCGAGCGGCGTGATGAAGGCGATCTCGTGCAGGTAGGGCCGCGGGCCAATCGCGGCGAAGACCGGCGCGAGCAGGAGCCCGAAGGCGAGGCATGCCAGCAGGTAGAGCAGGAACCGCGCCGGTCTGCCGAACATGGGGTGCATCGGCTAGCGCCCCCCGCTCGGACCCTGCTCCCGGGTTGCATCGTTCGACCCGGACCAGGATTCGCCCGCCGGATGAAACCCCCGCCGATCACGCCAGCGCGCGTGCTTCTGTGTGGCGTCGTCTGCGTGCTTCACGTCGACGCCCCCCATCACGGCCAGCCCTCGCACCGTGAGCGTGGGCGCATTGGGGTCCGCGGGTGGCACCGTCGAGTCCTCGAACCCACCGAGCAGCGGTGTCACGTGCCCGATCACACGCCAGCCCTCCGGAACAATCAGATCGACCCCGCCGAACATGGCAAGAACATCGATCATCGCGCCGCCCGGCGCAAGCTTGGCGCTGCGCAGGTCGACGTCCACCCCTCCCATGATCGCGTTCACCTCGCCCCCGCGGAAGGACTCCGAAACGACCTTCCGTTCGATGCCTCCCATGACGACGAACGCGCTGAGAACGGGTTCTCGCTCCGTGTCCGGGGATCGGAATGCGCCCCCGCGCCAGGCGCGCAGAACCAGCATCGCGCCGATGAAGATCAGTGCGACGGGCCAGAGATCGAAGATGCTGTATTCGACGAGCTCGAACTCATACAGGAGCAGCCAGCCGCCGATCAGGGCCCAGATCAGGCCGGCCAGCGGGCGCCTCCGGCAGAGGAGCCCGGTCAGCATGCAGAGCCCCCAGGCCAGGAGGAGCACCGGCCAGTAGCGGGTCACGTCCTGCGCGTCGATGACGTGCAGGTTGTCCAGCGTCCATAGCACACCGAAAGCAAGGAGCAGCAAGCCGAAGACCATGCGTCCGGTGAGCCAGTTCCGGGAGGTCCGGCGGGCGACCTGCGGTCCGAAGGCCCCGGTGCGATCGTAGGATTCAGACATGGCGTTCCCCCCTCGTCCAGCAGGTGCGATCCGGCATCCAGTGGCTCGCGATGGTCCGCGTCACCATACCGGCGCCGACAGCCACCAGGATCAGTGGCCAGCTGTTGCCATAGGTGAAGCCCAGGTTGCCGGTGTGGGCCAGGTAGAGCCACGCGCCGATGAGCGTCAGCGTCACGCCTCCCCCCAGGTCCTTGGCTTGCCGAGACCCCACGAGCTTCGCCAGCCCCACGCCGGCCACGAGTAGCGCCCACCACCCGTGGATGAAGATGCTGCCGGTGATGACCTCGAACTCGCGCAGCAGGAAGAGCAGCCCCAGTGCGATCAGCACGAGGCCCACCGTCAGACCTCCCCAGTTGCGCCGACGGTCGGTGCCTGTCATTGCGGACCTCCTTTCATCCGGCCGCTCCCGCGATCCCTCATCGCGCCGCCGCCGCGGCCTCTGTCGGCAAGGTACGGCACACCTCCTCGGGCTGTGACCGGGAAATCGGCGAGCGGCGGCGAGGCACCGGCGAATTGCGAGGGGGAATAGCCCGGGGCCCGCAGGCCAGCGGGTAGCTCAGGCTCGAGCGGCCTGAACCCAAGCGTCTGAAACCTGTCACTCACTGGCCACGTACTGCTCCTTCGCACCTATACTGATGGCAGATCCCCCGCTCCCCCCGCAGAATACCCCCGTGGATCGTGTCGTTCCGAGGGAGACAGAGAGCATGAGCACGCTCACACGCGCACGGGATCTGGTCCTGGTGCTCGTCACCACCAGCCTCGCCGCCCTGCCCGCGCTCGAGACCTCGCAAGCGGAGTGCCTCGACTACGCTGATTACATCCACTGGACCGGGTCCGTCGCGACGGCGGGCACTGCCTGGGACGTGGCCGTCGCGGGCGACCTCGCGTATGTCGCCGAGAATCCCGGCGGGCTCGCGATCGCGAGCATCTCCGATCCGGAGCACCCCGCCATCGTCGGCTCCGCCCCGATCGGGTCCGCCACCGGGGTTGCAGCCTCCGGGGCCTACGCCTACGTCTGCACCGGCGCCGGCGGGCTCGTGATCGTCGACGTGCAGGACCCCGCCACACCGCAGGTCGCGGCCACCGCGGCCGGCACGGTCTCGGCCTACGACGTCGCGGTCTCGGGCACCCATGCTTACGTCGCCGCGGCAGGCGCCGGCCTCAAGATCGTCGACGTGAGCGTGCCTGCCAGTCCGCAGCTCGTAGCGACGCTGCCCACGCCGGGGGGTGCCTATGGCGTTGCCACCAGCGGGACCACCGTCTATCTCGCCTGCACTGATCGCGGACTGCTCGTCGTCGATGCGTCGAACCCGGCTGCACCCTTGGCCATCGGCAGCCTGGCCACACCGGGCTACTGCCTCGGGGTCTGGGTCGATGGAACCCGTGCCTACCTCGCGGCCGGCGACGGGGGGCTGCAGATCATCGATGTCTCCGATCCAGCGGCCCCTGCGTTGCTCGGGGAGTGGGGCACCATCGAATCCGCCGTGTCGGTGATCTCCGTGGGCGATCGCGTCTTCGTCGGCGAAGGCATCGGCATGGATGTGGTGGATGCGGCCGATCCGACCCAGCCGGTCCTGGTGGGTCGCGTCCCCATCGCCGCCCAGAGTCGGGGCTTGGCCCGCGCGGGGAACTTCCTCTGTTCGGCCAATCGCGCGGTCGGCCTGCACGTCATCGACGTCTCGGGCGCGGGCTTCGCACCGCTCGCCGGTCAAGTGGATTTCCCGGGCTTCGCGAACGACATCGTGGTCAGCGGAGATCATGCCTGCGTCGCCGTCGACGACCTCGGCCTTCAGATGGTCGACATCTCCGACCCCCAGCAGCCCGCGGCGTCGGTCTCCCTCGACACGCCCGGCAACGCCTGGGGCCTCGACCTGGGCGGAGCGTATGTCTACGTGGCGGACCGAGCCGCCGGCATGCAGGTGGTCGACATCTCCGACCCGGCACAGCCGGCTATCGTGGGTACCCTGCCGACGACGCCGCTGCTCTGCTATGACCTCGCTGTACAAGGCCCCTTCGCCTACCTCGGTCTGCACCAGCAGGGGACCACGATCCATCGCCTGCTCGTCGTCGACATCGCGAATCCCATGGCACCCCAGGCCCTGGGGGCGGCCGCGCTCTCCGATCTCCCCGTCGGCGTCGCGGTTGCGGGCTCGTATGCCTACGCCGCCGTCGACGACGACGGCCTGCAGATCGTCGACATCTCCGACCCGTGGTCCCCGGTCGTGGTGGGGCAGGTCGATGTGCCGGGCATGGCGTACGCTGTCGCGGTGAGCGGATCCTACGCCTACGTCGCCGACAACGCGTTCGGGGTGGTCGTCGTCAATGTCGAGGATCCGACGCGCCCCTGCATCGTGGCCGAGCTCCCGACCGCCGGCAACGCGCGCAAGATCGCCGTTGCCGGCTCCCTGGCCTACGTGGCCGATCAGCGCTCGGGCATCCAGGTGCTGGACCTCCTCGACCCGGCCGCACCGCGGATCATCGGGAACGCCGGGATGCCGGACTGGGCCTATGGGGCCGCCCTCACCGACGACCGGGTTTGCCTGCCCATCGGGGAGGGAGGCTTGCAGATCGCATCGGTGCAGTGTCCGGCGGGAAGCGGCACCGATTCGCAGCCGCCCCACCTTTCTGAGGCCGTGCTGACCTGCGTCACGAATCCGATGGTCTCGAGCGGCGTCCTTCGCCTGGCCCTCCCCCGGGCCGGGGCGGTTCGCCTGGCGGTACACGACCTGGCGGGTCGCCAGATCCGCGTCCTGCTGTCCGCGAACGTGGCGGCCGGCGAACACCGCCTCACCTGGGATGGGCGCGACGCGCTCGGCCGGAGGGTGCCCGCCGGCGCGTACTACCTCGTCCTGCAAAGCTCGCTGGGATCGCAGAGGCGCAGCGCTATCGTTGTGAGGTAGCGCTGCGGCAACTCGCAGGTGTCGCCTCGGGGCCGTCCGAACGCCCCTCCCGATCCTGCCATGGGCTGAACGGGCTGCCGGGGAGGCCGCGCGACCGATCGCAGGCCGACCCGCGCTGCTGGCCCTTGACCATCGCCCCCCACCCCTTCTACCCTGTCCGCAACGCATCAGAGTCAAACAGCTCGTGACGGATGGCCCCCGGCCTGTCAGGAGGTACCCGTTCGATGCGCGAAGAGCTGGAGCCCCGCAACTTCTACCGCCTGCCCTGGTCCCTGACCGACAATGGCATCTCCTGGCTCGAGGTCACGAACAAGTGCAATCTCGCCTGCGAGGGCTGCTATCGTGAGCAGCACGGGGGC
This sequence comes from uncultured bacterium, assembly GCA_964506245.1. Lineage (GTDB taxonomy): Bacteria > Eisenbacteria > RBG-16-71-46 > CAIMUX01 > WJJG01 > CAZDKK01. The sequence goes on from CAZDKK010000017.1 coordinate 38,058, forward strand.
GGGCACAAGAGCCTGGAGGAGGTAGCGGCGGACCTGGACGTCTTCCGGCGCCACCGCAAGAGCGATTGCATGAGCATCGCCGGCGGGGACCCGCTGGTGCACCCCCAGATCGTGGACATCGTGTCGATGGTGAAGGCATGGGGGTGGAAGCCGGTCGTGAACACGAACGGGGTCGCCCTCACCCCGAATCTCCTGCACGCGCTCAAGCGCGCGGGCGTGTTCGCCTTCACCTTTCACATCGACGCCTCTCAGGTGCGCCCCGACTCGCTCGCGACGTGCGAGCGCGAACACAACGCGCTTCGGCAGAGGCTGGCCGAGATGGTCGCGGCCGAGGGAAACATCGGCTGCGCCTTCAACCAGACGGTCAACGCCGAGACCCTGGCGGAAGTCCCGGATGTGGTTCGATGGGCGCGCCGGCGACCGGATCTGGTGCACTCGCTCGTGTTCATCCTTTTCCGCCAGCCGTTCATGATGGGCGCGTACAACTACTTCGTTGGGGATCGGCAGATCGCTCCCGAGGAGAGCTACGAGGACTCCACCTGGGGCGGTTCGAACCGCCTGACCGCCGCGGATGTCGTCCGCACGATCCTCGAGGCTGAGCCCGAATACCGGCCATGCGCCTACTTGAACGGCACGGAAGATCCCAACAGTCTCAAGTGGCTTCTGGCGATGCGCGCGGCTGCCGGCGAACGAACCTTCGGCTTCTTCTCCCCGCGGTTCATGGAGGCGGCGCAGAGCACCAATCACTTCCTGCGCCGCCGCTGGCTTGCCTACTGCCGTCCGAGGGAACTCCGCTGCGGACTCACCGCGGCGCTCCTGCTGGCTCCCTTCGATCGCCAGATGCGCGGGATCGCGTGGCGCTGGTTCGGGTCGGCCCTGCGCCGGCCGTCCCTGTGGTTCCGCCCCGTCCATCTCCAGACCTTCGTCATCATCCAGCCCATTGACGTGCTCCCCGACGGCCGGATGAACATGTGCGATAGCTGTCCGGACCTCACCGTCCACGAGGGAAGGCTCTACTGGAGCTGTCGGCTCGAGGAGATCAAGAACTGGGGCCGGTTCATGACCGCGGTTCCGCAGCGGGCGAGCGCCGGGGGACAGCGTCCCGCCGAGAGGGAAGGGGACGCGCGCGGCGAGCGCGAGCCCGTGTTCGCCGGGCTGCAGGAGACCGCCGCCAGGGTCCACGAGCAGCCCGTGCGCGCGCACGACTCCGCCGAAGTGCGCGAGCCGGTAACCCCGCCTTAGGCGCGCACGATCGTGACGTGGGGTCTGCTACCCGCGCAGGCCATCCCGCCGGCTTCGGCCGAGAGCGACGCGGCACTCCTGGCACAGGGACGCATCGTGGTCGTTCCGATGCATGCGGATGAACAGGACCGCGGGCTGCTGGCCCGCTTGCGCGAAGAGCCGGCGTGGTTGCCGGGCGGCCCGAACCTGAACAACGGTAGTCATCACGATGAGAAAAAGCGTTCGCTACCGGCCCATCGGAACGATCCACACGCCATTCAAGGCACTGGCCGGCATGCCCATTCAGCCGACCGGGGCGAGAGAGATGCGGGGGACGGTCGAAGTGGCGCCCGATTACCAGGCGGGGCTGAAAGACCTGCGGGGCTTCTCCCACATCATCCTGCTCTACCACTTCCACCGCAGCCGCGGATTCGATCTCGACGTGACGCCCTTTCTCGACTCCCAGCGACGGGGTGTGTTCGCCACGCGGGCACCCAGGCGACCCAACCCGATCGGGCTCTCCGTGGTGAGACTCGTCGGCGTTCGCGGCCGGAGACTCACCGTCGCGGGCATCGACATCCTCGATGGAACCCCACTGCTCGACATCAAGCCCTATGTCTCCGCCTTCGACCATCCCAGATCCACCCGCGTGGGATGGCTCGCCCGCGCGCTTTCGAGACTGGGCGAATGGGGTGCGCCGGGGGTAGACTGACCGCTGGGATCGAGTGGGGCGCACATGGACTGACCATTCGAGTGGAATGGGGCGCACGAAAGGAGAAGACACATGGCTTCGGTTCTGGACCAGTTGCAGCAGACGCTCAGCGGCGGCGTCGTGGATCAGATCAGCCGCCAGTTGGGCACGGATCGGTCGGCCACGGGGCAGGCTATCTCGGCCGCGCTGCCCGTGTTGATGGGTGCCCTCGCCCGCAATGCCGCGAACAGGGAAGGCGCCGAGGCGCTCTCCGGAGCGCTCACACGGGACCATGACGGCAGCATCCTCGATCAGCTGGGCAGCGTCCTCGGGCAGGGAGGTCTGGAATCCACCGGGGCGGCGATTCTCAAGCACGTGCTGGGCGCGCGCCAGGGGCGTGTCGAGCAGGGGCTCGGCCAGGCGACCGGACTGAACACGGCTCAGATCGGGAGCATTCTGGCCACGCTGGCCCCCGTGGTGTTGGGCGCGATTGGCAAGATGCAGCGGCAGAACAACCTCAACCCCAGCGACCTGGGCGCCGCGCTCGGGCAGGAGAAGCAGGCGATCGAGAGGCGCGCACCAGCGGTGACCGGGATGCTGGGGGCTCTCCTCGACGCTGACGGAGACGGTGACGTCGACCTGAGCGACATCGCCAAGAAGGGCCTGGGCGCGCTCTTCGGGCGCTAGGAAGCGGCTGGGGCGGGCCCGCGTGCCAGGGCCCGCGTGCCAGGGCCCGCTATCCCGCCCACCGGTAGGCAGCCACGCGGTTGTCGCCGAAGGTGGGAACGATCAACAGCTCCTGATCGGGCAGGAAGAGGAAGTCGGCGCAGTTGGCCCGCTGGTTGGTCGTGTCGAGCAGCATCTGCGTCGCCCCTTGCTCGGTGACCCGATAGATCCGGCCCTCCCAGATCGACAGCAGCAGATTGTCGTGCCCGTCGCTCTGCAGGCCATCGAGGATGCCCTCGTAGAAGCGGACGACGGGCTTCATCGACCGGTCCGACAGACGAATCGCCTTCAGCGTGCGGTCGCCGTTGTTGCAGACGTAGAGCACGCCGCAACGCACGAGCAAGCCGTTCGGATCGGCAATCCCCGGCCCAGACAACCAGATCTCGGCGACGCCCTCATGCAGGCGGTAGATCGCATCGCGCTCGGAATCGGAGACGTACAAGTCCCCCGTGCCCGGATCGCGGGCGACGTCGTTGGGGAAGATCCCCTCGGGCAGGGCGTGTCGGGCGACGATCTCCTCGCGGCCAACGTCGATCTCCGCGAGCTCGGCGCGGTGGGCCACGAAAAGGCGGTCCCCATCGAGCACCATGCCGAGCGGATAGCGCAGCCCCGCCATCCACTGCCGGTCGAGGATCTGCCCATCCCCACTCAGTTTCGAGATGAAGTGGTTCCCCGGCGCGGCACCCTGGCCATAGAGATCGTAGTTGGAGACGTAGAAGACGCCGCGCGTCTTGTCGTAAACCGCCGACTCGGGCACCGCCAGTTCCGCAGGCGTCTCCCAGACCGGCTCGAGGCGGGCGTCGCGAAAAGACGGTGAGCCATCCTGGCCAACCAGACCCCAGCCGCCGAAGGAGTCGACGATCAGGAAGAGCAGCTCGTTGTCCCCCTTCTTCAGCGGCAGATACACGGTGTCGAACAGCCCGACGATGCCCAGGAACGAGGGGTCACGCTGCTGGTACCCGCTGGCCCCGGAGAAGAGCGTCTCCCCGTTCAAGTAGACGAGCGCGGCATCGCTGTAGCCGAAGGTGAACTCGCGTCGCTCCTCGGACGACGCGGTCAGGATCGCGCGGGCCAGGATGCACGCGGGTCCGGGCCCGGGCCGCCGCGCGTGACGGGCGATGTCGAGCAGCCCGGTGGGCTCGGTTTGCACGCGGCGCCACTCGATGGGCCCGAGGTCCTGCTCGTAGGGATGCCGCTCGAGGTCGAAGTCGCTCAGGCCGAAGCTCTGCGACAGATCCCACTCGGTGAGCGTGCCGGGGGGTGCATAGGGAATCGCGGATGGACCGAACTCGAGATCCTTGGCGGGCCGGTAGCGGAAGTTGGAGAAGTAGGCGTTGCCGTCCCGCCGCCCATAGACCCCGATCCTGCCGCTGCTGGCCCCGTGCTTGAGGTCGAGGATCTCGAGCGCGGGTTTGTCCATGTTGCCCACGAAGACGCGCGCCTGCGTCCCCGCGACTTCGAGGCGCACGCGGACCCACGCGTCGTAGGGCAGCTCGATGGCCGCCGTGCAGCCGCCGCCGCTGTAGAGCTGCCACCCGGCGATGCCATTGAAGACGGGCGTGTACTGGAGCGCGTCGGAGTAGAACGGGGCGCGGTGCGGCCGGATGTAGATCTGCTCGTACTCCGCGGCCGATTGGATGCGGAAGTTGAGGCCGGCGTACGTGCGCGCCCGCGGCACGAGCATCTCCACGTCAATGACGCCATCTTCGAAGACGACGTCCTTGACCGCGGCCGTGCCCGCCAGACAGGGGCGACCGGCGTGGGTGGTGAACTCGGCGTCGTAGAGATCCCAATGCTCCGCGTCGAGCGGGACCTCTCGCGCAGCAACCGGGGCTGAGGCGGCCGCAGGCGAAACGGCGGCAAGAGCGGTCGCGCCCGCGACGATCCAGACGGCCAGCATCGCGCGCAGGGGTCTGGTTTGCTTCATGGCGCTTCTCTCCCCTTCATGGGACTTCAGGGGGTGTATCCATCTACTGCCAGGCGGCCCGCGAGGTTGCCCCGACGCGGGAGCCATCGGGAGAGAAGCGCCGCTCAGCGCAGCAACAGCAATCGTCCTTCCCCGTTCAGCGCCCCCGCCTGCGCCCGGACTTGGTAGACCCCCGCGGGCGGCAGGCATCCGCCTGCGGCGAACCCATCCCAGGCGAAGCGAACGCGGCGCGTGTCGGGCACGGGCATGGACTGGGCCGCGATGAGACGCCCGGCGGCATCGAGGATGGTCAAGTCGACGCGATCCCGTCCAGGTCCCCGCGGAACCTCGAACGAGATGTCTACCTCGCCGTTGCCGGCCCACAGCACCGAGGGCAGCACGCGCAGTGCGAGGCGAGGGTCGCGGTCCGCGAGCGGCGGGCCCGAGGAGGCGGCGTAGCCCAAGTCATACAAGACCAGCGTCGCCGGATCGGCGTCGACCAGGACCGCCAGCACGTACCCGAATCTCGTGTGAGCCATCGTGCAGAATCTGGCCTGCTCATACTCGGGGCGTATCGTGAAGGTGTCGATCGCACCGCCCCCACCCCACGCAAGGCGCAGCAGCTCGTGCGTGCCCGCGGTCACCCACAGCCCGTCGAGAACCTCGTCGTAGGCGAAGGATGTCGCGGCCGGCACGGGGGAAGGCCCGAGATCCACGCAGGCCGCCGTGGTGCCCCACACGCCGTTCCACTCCATGCGATAGAGATCGGTCCCGAACCCGCTCGCATAGAAGTGGCCCTGCCCGTACGCCAGGTTGCGGTGGGGGTGGATGGGGCATCCCTGAAAGGATCCCACGTACTGGTAGTCGGCGTCGTAGCCGTCCACGTTCCCGCTGTGACTTCCGAACATGTGCGTGCCGTCGAAGGCCAGGTCCCGGCAGCCCCAGCCGGTCGCTCCGCCCCCTTGGGGGACGCTGGTCACCAGCCCTCCGTACTCGTCGACGATGTGGAACTGACACTGGCCTGACGCCTGGTCGCCCGTGGCCACCCAGAAGTCCACCCCATCATGACCCAAGCCCGCCACATAGGGGATGAAGAGATCTGTCGCGTACAGAATCGGGAATGAGCCATCACCCGGTTGGGCACTGGCGATGCCGGCGGAAATCGCACAGAGGCTGAGCAGACAAAGCCGCCTTCGCATGATCACCCTCCTTCGCCGTGGGCGCGTCACTCGCGCTGTTCCGTGCCGCTGCCTGCAGTGTACACCGCAAGCGTCCACGTGGCCAGGCGCGCCGCGCCGGCGCAGGCCCGCCGGGCGCTGGGCCCGCGAGCGGCGGGCCCGCGGGTGCCGGCCACTGGTGGCCGTGTCCTTATTGACCATCCGACTTGCAGTTATGGCACCTGTCGCCCCCTCCATCTGCCCGCGCCCCCAGGCCACGGCCTCGGGGGAAATCCAGCAACGTGCCGCCAGGCCGATCGAGTCCGGTTGACTAGCTCGCCATCTCCCGCAACCATGCCCCAGTTGTCCCGCCTGGGAGCCGTCGTGTCCCCGGAGCCCGCCATCGATCCCAGGCCGGCACACTCCGCCCCCGCGAGCACGCAGACGAACGGTGAATGAGGAGGCAGGATGGAGACCACTTGCCGTGGCCCGATCTCGGCCAGCCCCCCAATCCTACGTCTCGGCCCACATCGCTCTGCCTCCGGTCCACCGAGCGCCACCCTCGTGGTCGCGATGCTCAGCGCCATCACCGCCTCTCTCCTCGCGCCCGGCGCCGTCGCCCAGATCTCGGTCATGCTCGAGCCGCCGCCGCCGTTTCAGCTCCGCGCCGAGCACCTCTGGTCCGTTCACATCACGAACGCCGGTGGCGAGCCTGTGCAAGTGCGCCTGCGCGGGACGGCTGAAGAGGCATCCACGGGATTCGTCTTCGAAGGCACGTCGAGCGAGTTCCTTCTGCCCGCGGGGTTCTCCGGCCCCGTGAACGTGGACGACTTGAGTCCGATCAACGTCGGCTATGCGAATCAGGAGCTCAAGGAGATCGTGATTCGCACCGGAAGCGTGCCCGAAGGCTTCTACACCGTGTGTCTCTACGTGATCGATGCGGGGACAGGTGCAGAACTGGCTCGCCACTGCCTGATGCAGCAGGTCCTCCACCCGTCGGCACCTCAACTCCTCTCGCCATTCAACGGTGAGACCATCGCCGGCGGGCAGCCGGTCATGGGCTGGCTGCCGCCCATGCCGTTGCCACCCGGGGAGCCCGTGGAATACGGGCTTCGCATCGTCGAGCTTTCCGGCGGGCAGATGCCTACCGAAGCGCTGGAAGCGAACCCTGCCTGGTATGCCGAGAGCGGCCTGTCCGCGACGTCGTTCGCCTACCCGCCGGGTGCGCGTGCACTCGAGGCGGGCAAGAGGTACGCCTGGCAGGTCACTGCGGCGACGCCCCAGGGCTATCCACTCTCATCGAGCGAGGTCTACACGTTCACAGTGGAAGGTGGCGAAGGTGGAGAGATCCTCCCCCTCTATCCGATCGCGCCGTGCGTGGGCCGTGTCACCGATGTTCTGCGCGAACCGCTGGTGCGATTCGAATGGCAAACGGTGGGGGACTTCCGTGAATGCGAGGTGATCGTCTACGCCAATCCCTGCGGCCAGGAGCCCCCGCCCGCCCCTCCGACGCCGACGCCGACCCCAACCCCCACGCCCGTGCCGACGCCGACCCCTCAGCCTCAGCCGCCGACGCCCGTCCCAGCTCCTGCACCCCGGCCGGGCGGCCCCGGTGGGGCAGCCGGGGGAGAGGCGGGCATGCCGGTGACACCCATCACGCCCGGCGTCGTGACGCCCGTCAGTCCCGGCGCCGAGGAGCCCGTCGCGCCGGGCGGCGAGCAGCCTACGACACCCGCGGATTGGCCACCGGAAGAGGAGGGCCCTGGAGGGCTGCCGCCCCTGCCCCCGGGTTACGCGTGGACACCGCAGGGCGTGCGCTGGGTCGGCCCCGGCCCAGAACCGCCGGAGCTTCCACCCGGGTGGGAGTGGGGGCCGTTGCGCCCGGTGTGGACCGGCGAGGGCTATGCGCCCGTGTCCCAGCGCGTGCTCGGGACGAGCGGGCGCATCCCGAGCGAGGGTCCTTACACCCCCGGCGGCGCCGCGGGCCCGCAGATTCAGGGGGCCGACGTCGCGCTGGGTGAGCTGCTCGGGCCCGGCCACGCGTTCGTCTACCAGGTCTATGGCATCCGCTGCGGGTCGCAGGGCGAGCGGATCGGCTATCTCAGCGAGCCCCAGTGCTTGCGTTACTCGCCGCCGGACCCAGCCACGGGGCAGGAACCCGAGCCGGCCAAGTGCAGTGGTTGCTCGATCGAGTACACCTGGCTCAGGAAGACCCCCATCAAGGTGACCCGGCCGCTCGCCCATCAGGCGGCCAGCCCCTGGGACGCCGAGTGCATGCTGCCCGGGGGGTGCATCGCGCTGTCGGTGCTGGCGGAGGATCTCGATCTCCTCAAGCAGGTCTGCATTGGTTGTACGCCCGACTCGGCGATCAAGAAGATCGACAACATCGCCCACGGCATCCAGTACAACTGGACCCTCGAAGGCGAGGGACGGCTGCTCTCCAACAATTGCTGTACGATCTTCTATCAACTCCCCGCCCGCGTGCCCAAGGGAGCGACCAAGACGGCCACGGTCAAGTGCAGCATCGCCAATGTCCCCGGCAAGGCGGCGGACGACCCGATCGACGGGAAGATCACCTTCACCATCCAGGAGCGCGACTCGACCCACTGTCTGCGCGTCACGGCCAACATCCAGCAGCCCAAGGAGAAGACCTACGATGATACCTGCCAGGAGCGGCAGGCGCGCGACTGCAATCCGGTCGATCACGTGTGGGAGCAGGGCAGCGAGATCAGCGGATCGCTGAGCGTCGTCGACTCGCTTTGTCCAGCCGCCTACACGATCCTCTCGGCCACCCATCGGGACGACGACATCCTGCGCATCAAGTGCAAGGCCAGATCCTGCGGTGAGGACGAGCGCGAATTGACGCTCGACGACCCGCTCATCTACACGTGGGAGGACGGTGGGGCGGGCGGGTCCTTCCCGCTGGGGAACACCGGGCAGTGTGTCCTCTACCGGGCGCCGTCCGAGGTCGATCGGGCCATCACCTTCACGGCCAAGGTGCGCGACTCGGGAACGCAGTTCACAGACCCGGAGAAGAGGGAGACGGACAACTCCCGGGTGCGCCCGATGTTCGACCTGACGGAGATCAACGTTGGGACAACCGGACTCTGGAGCAACATCACCGCCGGTCACGAGCACCGGTTCATCCCGACCTGGACGCCGGCCGGCGCCAAGGTCAAGCGCATCGAGTGGGAGGTCGACCTCGGGGGAGACAAAGGGCAGGTGCGCAAGACGCTCTGCGGTTCCGCGCTCACGCCCGACGAGGCCGCCCTCCGGTTCACCACCGACAAGACCGAGAAGGACCTCGAGGTTTCGTGGAAGCTCCACCGGCATCTCCACGGGATCAAGAAGCTCGTCTGTCGGGTTTATGGAGAAGGATGCGGCGACTGCTGCGTGTGCCTCGACTCCACTTGGTCGCGGAGCGACTTCCTGGGACGCGACCCGCTTGCCCATGACCAGTTCCGGCTCTTCTTCGAGAAGGAGGGGAAGGATGACGACGGGCGCGTCCGCGATCTCGCCACCGTAGCCAAGACGGACGAGTACGGCGAGCGCACCAAGCTCCACAAGCGCGAATGCCCCGCCTGGTTCCTCCACTGGAGCACGAAGACGTACGGGACGTGCCAGCACCCGCACGACGGAAACGATCCGGTGGTGCTCTACGATCAGGGGCGGAAGGTCCCGGTTCGAATCGGGAACAAGATCGTGGACGCGGAGTGCAAGGGCGTCTACGTGAGTGAAGCCAATGCGATCTACCTGACCGACCTGGCTGCGAAGAAGGGTCACCGCGATCCTTGGCGGTCCGCGGTGCAGTGGATCCCGGGCAGCGACATGTGCTGGATCGACGCCAGCGGGTTCACCCAGCCAGGCTTCGAGCTCGTGGGTCACGCGGAATGCAGTCGTGTTTACCTGCACGAGTACGGCCACTACACATCCATGACCGGCAACTGGCGGGCGGGAGGCGTCTGGCGACAGGCGTACGGCGAACGCTCCAAGAATGACCGGCCGACGGGGCGCGTCTTCGCAGGTCTCATCAACCGCGACATCGTCTTCACGGTGCGTCAGACCGGAAACTACAAGAAAGGTGTTCAGGCACAGGGTCAGGACTGCCTCCAGAAATACACGATGACGCTGCAGCTCTTCCGGGGTCAGGGCGATCGCCGCCGCCTGCTCCAGACGATCACCTTCGACAATGCGTGGTTCGTCTCGGGCGTCTCCGCGAATGACTTGACCTGGCAAGGCCAGGGCGCGGATGCAGTGGGGACCATCCAGGTCCGCGGCTCCTTCGTGATCAAGAATCCCACCCACCTATGGGTCCTGGGCTCCAATGCCCTCCGGGAGTTCGCTCGAGCGAACGACCCCGACAACGACTGCGTTCCCAACCAGGTTGAGGATCAGATGGGCCTGAACTGGAACGGCTCCCAGACGCATCCCAACCATGCCCGCGGGCAGAACCAGACCCAGGACGGTCACCCGCAGGTTCCGGACCAGGAGTTCTACGCCGACCAGTACGCCTTCGATCGCTGGGGTCAGGTCGACCCCGGCAACCGTGACAAGGACTGGGCCAATCCGGGGGCGCAGAGCCAACCGAAGGACAAGTGAGGGCGAGAGCGATGAGACGACAGGCTTGGATGGCATGCGCGGTGCTGCTCGCGGCGTGGCTCGCCGTGGACGGGGCCGGTCGCGGCGCCGGTCGCGCCGCCGGTCCGACCGGCGCCGAGGTCGCGGGCGATGCCGGCGCCTACGGCGACACGCTCCTGGCGGCGCGGGTCGACAGCCTGGGTCTCGGCACGGTCCTGGAGGAGATCCGGGGTCTGCTGCGCGCGGCAGCAGCCCGGATGGCCGACACGACCGCAAACGTCCCCCAGGCGGAGTCGGAGGTCTGGCAGACCGCGATGCGCTGGGCGGCAACCCTCGGAGACGAGGTGAGCCCCCCGCTCCTCGATGCCATCGCGAGCACGCCGGCGCGCGAGGAAACCGGGGAGGTCTACCCGCAGCTGACCCGACTGGCTCGGCAAGCGGCGTACGACATCCGGGCGCAGAAGTTGGCGCCCGCAGAGCAGGCGGCCGCGCTCCTGCCCCAGCTCGGCTCGCCCGACGCGGCGGCGAGGGACTTTGCCGTCGAGCAGCTCTTGCGCTTGGGAAGTCCTGCGCTGCCGCCGCTTCTTGAGTATGTGAAGGCCGAGATCCTGCCGCGCGTGGCCTCTGTGGCCGAGGAGCCGTTCTCGGAGGAGGACCTCCGGCCCCAGCTCGATCTCCTCCACATGAGCGATCTCGCGCGCGGCTTGGTGTCGACCGACGCTGATCGAGCGCTCGTCGAGGCCCTGGCCCGTGACGCCGACCCGCATGTGCGCGCCTTCGCGCAGGAGGTTCTTGGCTCAGGGCGATAAGACGACGTGCACGGAGCGGACCGCGATCGTGGCAGACCGTTGGGCACAGGGCGCCAGGGCACCCACCCCCGGTGGGGCGCCCAGCACGCGGGCACGCCGCATCCACCCGTGGCTCCCAGCGCTGCTGATCCTGTCGGGCTCGGTGCCCGCGCCGGTCGCGGCTGACCCAGCGTCCGCTGCATCCCCGCCGATCCACCTCTCGGGCACCCACACCTTCTCCGGCCAATACGCCACGCGCCGGGGGATGGGCCAGGAGACCCCGGCCGAATTCTGGCGCGAGGACCTCACCCTCCTCTGCGCCCTCTACGGGGTTCCTCTCCAGGTGCAGGGCACGCTTTCCTCCCTGCAGAGCCCGAACCGCCAGGACGTCAACCGCATTCAGGTATCGCTCGATCTGCGCAGCTTGGCCCGGCGCAGGCTCACGGGGGCGCTGGGCATCCTCAGACGCTTCCGCACGCTCGAAGCCGGAGCGTGCCGCCCGCGGTACTCCCCACTGGTGCTGGACGGGCTGCCGGTCACGGGCGCAAACGTCGAGCTCGAGCTGGGTGCGCTTTACCTGGCCTGCGCGGCCGGCCGGGGCGACAAGGCCATTACCAGTGCTGGAGCGGCCGCACCCACCTTCAGGCAGGACGTCCTCTTCGGCTCGATCGGCTACGGCCGGCGCGAACGGACGCACCTGCATCTGAGCTTGCTGCACGTGCGTGAGCCCTCGCCAGCGGACACAACCACCACCGCGGAGGTCTCGTCGACCATCACGCCACACGAGAGCTTCGTCGCCGGCTTGTCGGGCCGCCTGCTGCTGGCAGGCGGCCGCTGGGTGACCGACGGGGAGCTGGCGATGGCGCTGATCACCCGGGATCTCGACACCCCGGCGCTCGATGCCGGCACATGGGACGTCCCGTCCTGGCTGGAGGAGTTGCTCGATCCGCGTGCCAGCAGCTCGGCCGACTGGGCGTACGGCTTGCGGTCGGCGTTCCAGGCGGGAGGGACGCAGCTCTCCGGCGGTCTCACCCTGCTCGGTCCCGGGTACCAGTCGCTCGGCGCCCCCAATCTGCGGGGCGACCGCCTTGCCTATGACGCCGCGGTGCGCCAAGCGTTCTGGGGCAGTCGCGTGCAGGCCGACCTCTTCCTGCGCCGGCAACACGATAACCGTGTCGACTGGAAGGCGGCGACCACCGTGGCACAGGGATATGGGATCGGCGCCACCGTGCGGCCCCGGCGCGACACCCATGTGCGCCTGCAGTACCTGCCGAGCTCCCAGGAGACGAGTGGTGACAGCGCGGACGTGAACAGCGAGGCCCGTGTCGTCGGCGTTCTGGTCGGTCATGACCGCCCGCTGTGGGGATCGCGTCTCTCCTCGCAGCTCAACTACTGCTTGTACACGGGGGAAACGGACGCGCCGACCGACGAGCAAAGCTACGCGACCCACACCGCATCGATGAGCGAGGTGCTGAGTTTTCCGTCCGCCTTCAGCGTCCATCTGATGATCGGGTTGCGCAGCTCGGACCTGCCCGGCGCGCGCGGCGAGCTGTGGTCGGCCGCCCTCGGGGCAGCCCACAAGCCCGTGCCCTGGGCGCGAGTCTCCCTGGGAGGGGACTGGGCCGAAGACCCTGCGGGCCAGCGGACGGGGATCGACGGCGGTCTTGCCCTGCGCCTTGGGCCCTGGGGGGACCTCGATCTGCGGGCCCTGGAGCGCTTTCACAGCAAGACCGGCGATACGACCGACAACGACGCGGCGGAGGAGGACGAGTTCATCCTGCGGGGCAGTCTGACCACGACCTGGTAGGCCCCACCCTGCGACCGCGGCCACCCCCTGTTCCCGGGAGATGGCCGCGGTGAACCTCGCGCGCGTGCTTCCAGGTCACCTCAGCAGTGTGATCTTGCGCCAGAAGAGCTCTCCGCCCGCCTGGTAGCGAACGAAGTAGACCCCCACGTCCAGCGGCCGGCCCTCCTCGTTGAGCCCATCCCACCGGACCAAGTGGCGGCCTGCCGCCTGCACGCCCTGAACGAGGGTACGCACCCGCCGGCCGTGCACATCATAGACGGCCAGATCGACACTGCCCTTCGCCGCCAGCGTGTAGTGGACGGTCGTTTCCGCACCGAACGGATTGGGTCGGCCGGGGGCCAACGCCGTCACGAGCCGCACAGGGGGTTCCCCCTGGCCGACGCTGCTGGTGACGATCTCGACCGGAACCCGCACCTGGGCCATCGCGACTGGGGCGCAGCGCCCCTGGGCCACCCAGGCGCTGTACAGGTCCTGGCCAGATGAGTTCGTGTGGTTCTCATCGCGCAGGAATTCAACGTATTCCTTCGAGGTCAATTGGTAGTACAGCGTCACGATCGCCGAGTCGGATGCCGCGGGGAGCGTGTACTCCGTGTCGTCCCAGTACTGCCCGTCCGCGTACGTATGCTGGACCGGCGGGGATTGGATCTCCGCGAAGCCGGCGTTGGTGAAGCCGCGCGGCGGAATCCGGTTGTCGGCGTAGACCGTGTCGTTCAGCACGAAGTGGAAGGATGGCCCGGGGTCGAGTCCCAAGCCCCCCGCCAGCGCACCGCTCAGCCCGGGGTGGATCTCGTAGACCTTGATCTGGTCATCGTGGACGAGCACGCCGGTGGCTGGATCGTAGGCGCCCGATTCGAAGACGAGCTGCCCCCCGGCGTCGATCACCTTGACGTTGATCCAGATGCGGCGTCCCTCCGGGTAGCCGGAGGGGAGCTTGTGCCCCGTCTCATTGGTCACGCGCACGGTGATCCCGGACGCCGTGCCGGTCGCGCTCAGCGTCGCGGCCAATCCGAGCATGTGGATCGCCCGTGCTTCAGCCGCCTGGAGCTGCTGGACGTTCACCTCACCCGGGAAGAAGTCGTCCACGATGTCGGTGAGGAAGGTGTTGCCGCCCATGAAATCGTGCAGCCCGAGATCGGTCCGCTGGGGTACCGTCTGTCCCGTGGCCCCCCGACCTGTGACATCGCGCATGTGGCAGTCCTGACAGGTCGAGACGATCCCATCCGGTTTGTTCCCCGCGAACTGCGGGGCATAGACGCCGGCCGAAGCGTATTCGCTGCGGGACCACTCGCTGTAGGTCCGTTCGATAGGGAGCATGTTGCGGATGTCCATGTCCGGGTGCTCCGCATCGAAGGCGTTCGGCACGTAGTCGGGGCCACCCGCTCGCTCGAAGACCGGGTTGCTGACATCGTGACAGACTCCGCACAGATTCGCCGAACGGTGAAATGGCGACGCCAGAAACGCGTGGGCGGGCACGGCATCGGCATACGGCCCGCGCCGCAGGGGCGCAGGGTCGCTCACGAACTGCCCGTTGCCGTACTGCAGCGGCAGCGGGTCGATGTGTGCGAGGACCTCCAGATCCTCCACCGGGCTCACCCCGGGCACGTAGGTGTGATCGACGGCCCGGTGACAGAAGTCGCACTGCACGCCGGCACGGTCCTTGGCGGTCAGCAGCCCCCCGCCCGTGTCGACCGAGCGTCCCTCTTGCCAGCCGCCCGGCGTGTGGCAGCGGATGCACAGGTCCCCGACCGACGGCGCGTCCTGTTCGGCCACGGCCATACAGGCGTACAACAGCGGATCGCGCGCTGCCTGTCCCATCGGGCTGCCACCCCAGTTGAACCAGGGCTCAACTGCCGGGCTGTAGTTGCCATGGCAACTCGCACAGGAGACGGACGGATCGTCCAGCACGGCCCCTTCGTGGGGCTGAGTGCCCGGCAGCTCCATGTCGCGCAGGGTCGAGGGCACGAATCCGGGTGGCGTGGCCGTGATCGTGAAATCCGCGTTGCTGTCGTCATGGCCGTCGTTCCCGGCGCCGTCGATCGCCTCGACCCGGATGCGACTCGCGCCACCGGGGAGGTTGGGCACGAACCAGGTGAAGCTGCCGCTCGGGGTGATCCACCGGCCCACGGGCTCGAAGCTCTGGCCGCCGTCATCGGAGAAGTAGACGTTCACGTGCGCGATGCCGCTGGCGTCGCTGGCCGTATAGGTGACCGCGTAGTTCGCACCGGCCATGATGGTTTCCCCGCCGTTGGGAGTCACCACCACGACGGCCGGGGCGGTCGTGTCGCTGCCGCCCGACGGCGTGAGATAGGGCGTGATCTCGCTCAGCAGGACGTTCGACGTGTTGTTCACGTTGCCGACCGTCAGGCCGGGGAAGGTAGGCGTGTTGGAGAAGTGCGTGAGGTCGGTGATCTCCACCAGATTCGTGAGCCCGTCCGTGTCGGAGTCGTTCCCCTCGATGGCCGCGATCGCCTGGGCGTTGGTCAAGCCGCCGGCGAGGCCGATCTCGATCCCGATACCGTAGGGGTTGCGGGTGCCCCCGCCATCGAAGTCGAAGTGGCAGACGCCGCAGTGGCTGGCGTTGCTGGGTACGTTGTCCAGCGGCGTGTTGACCGCCTGGGGGTAGCGGTTGAAGAACGCCTGTCGGATGGGATTGCGCGCCTGGGGCGGACGCCAGGCCAGCGCCAACAGCCCGACCGCCAGACACAGCACGACCAGGAAACGGAATCGACTCGACATGCCGCACCTCCGCGGGAGCCCGGGCAGCCGACGGGGGCGGCGCCGCGCGTCGCCCGGTCGGCCGGAGCGGGCCAGCCCGGATACGGCACATGAGGGTGGCACGGGGATTCTCTCATACCCCTGCGGCGTGGACAACCTGCTCCGCGTTGCGTCCGCTCCACGTTGCAGATGAAGGGCTTGGGTCGCGTCTCAACCCCGCCATGCCCCAGTTAACTCCCATTGCCGATGTGGTTTACGCTTGATTCGCTTCCCCGGTTCGCCCCCCTTCGCCGTGAAGTTCGGCCCCCGCCAGACCGATGATTTCATTCACAGGGTCAGGATCCTCAAGCCCTGTGTTTTCTTTGAGTTGCTGGCACGGACCTGACCGCGAGTCGCGCCGGGATTCGGGTCATCCGGAGGTGCGGCCAGTTGCTGAATCGCGCACACGATCGCGAGGACATCGAGGTCAGCCGGGTGGGCGGCATGCCACCGACCGTTTCGGTTCTCCTGCTGCTGTGGCTCGTCCTGGTGTCGGTTGCACACCCCGCGGGCGCGGAGGTGCGCACCTGGGACGGGGAAGGGGGAACCACGGCGTGGTCCAACAACGTGAACTGGTCAGGCGATGTGGTGCCCGGAGCAGCCGACATCGCCTACTTCGACGGCACCAGTGACAAGGCCGCCACCATCACCGCGGCCGTCAATGTCGCCGGCATTGTGATCACCGCGGACTATGACGGCACGATCACGCAGAACGCGGGCATCGCGATCACCGTGGGCGCCTCGGGGTACGACCAGGCCGGGGCGACCTTCCTCGGGGGCACCAGCACCATCGACGTCAACGGGCCGTGGGCGCTCTCGGGCGGCAGCTTCACGTCGACCACCGGCGGTCTCTACATCTCGGGCGATGTCGCGATCAGCGGCGGGAGCTTCGCCCCGCGAACCGGGACGGTCCGGTTCGATGGCACCCAGACGATCAGCGCCAACGGCGTGTGCTTTTACAGCCTCTACGTCACGGGGGCCGTGACCCATACGATCACCGCTGGAACTGTTATCGTGGTGACCGGCACGCTCACGCTCAACGACGGTTACATCTCCGGAGGCACCATCGAGGTGCAGGGGCCCATTGCGCAGGCCTCGAGCTTCGATGGCGGCACGGGGCTCCTGCGGATCAACGGCACGGAGGATCAGACCTTCACCGGTTCGTGCACCGCCACGACGGGCACCCTGCCGGATGTCTCCATCGAGAAGGCCACGGGGACGCTCACCCTGGCCGGGACGATCCGCACCGGCAACGATTGGACGTACGTGTCGGGCACTCTCGACCCGGGGGCAAGCACCCTGGTCTTCGCCGGCACGTTGAACGTGACCGGGACGCAGGCGCTCAACGTGGTCCAGATCCGCGGCAGCACCACGGTCGTCGCCGGGACGACGCTCACCGTCGACAGCACGTTGACCATGCCCTCGGCCGTGGCCTTCACCGTCAACGGCACCGTGATCGCCAACGCCGCCTTGGCCCTGACCGACGGGTCGATCGCCGGCACCGGGGCTCTCGAGGCGCGCGCCGGCATCACCCAGGCCTCCACCTTCGACGGCGGACTGGGGACTCTGCTCATCAACGGCCCCGGAGATCAGATCTTCTCCGGCGCCAGCACCACCGCGGCCGGCGACCTGCCGCACGTGACGATCGACAAGCCCTCGGGAACCCTCACGTTGTCCGGCACGCTTCGCATCGTCAGCGCCAACTGGACCTACACGGCCGGCGCCCTCGATCCGAGCGCGAGCACGCTCATCTTCGATGGCACGCTCGCGATCACCGGCTCGCACGATCTGCCCTCGGTGACGTTTCAGGGATCGGGCGCCAAGACCCTGGCGGCCGGGACGGTGCTGGGCGTCAGCAGTACGCTCACCCTGACCGACGGGTCGATTGCCGGCGCGGGCCGCGTCGAGGCGCGCGGCGCGATATCTCAGGCCTCGACCTTCGATGGCGGCACGGGGAGCCTGCACATCAACGGCGTGGGGGACCAGATCCTCACCGGCGCCTGCACCACTGCGGCGGGCGACCTTCCGGACGTCGTGATCGAGAAGCCTTCCGGGGCCCTCGCGCTGGCCGGCACGATCCGCACCGGCAACGATTGGACCTACGTCTCGGGCACTCTGGACTGCGGCACGAGCACGCTGGTCTTCGCCGGGACGCTCAACGTCACCGGCACCCATGCCCTCTACGCGGTGCAGATCCGCGGCAACACCACCGTGACGGCGGGCACGACCCTCACCGTCAACGACACCATGACCCTCGCGTTGGCCGTGGGCCTGATCGTCGACGGAACAGTCATCGTCGCCGGGACCCTCACCCTGACCGATGGCACCATCGACGGAGCCGGCGAGCTCGAGGCGCACGGAGACATCACGCAGGCCTCGGCCTTCGACGGTGGCACGGGCACGCTGCGCATCCATGGCACCGGGGCCCAGACCCTGACCGGCAGCAGCACGACCACCACCGGCTCGCTCTGCGACGTGGTCATCGACAAGTCCGCCGGCACGCTCACCCTCTCGGGCACTATCCGCACGACCGGAGACTGGACCTACACGGCCGGTGGTCTGGCCGTAGCAGCTTCGACGGTCGTCTTCGCCGGCGCGCCCACCATCACTGGATCCCAGACGCTCAACGACGTGAACCTGCAAGGAGACGTGACGGTCTCCGCGGGGACCACGCTCACGGGAAACGGCACGGTGACGCTCACGGATGGCACGCTCCTGACCGGCACCGTGCGGGCCCTGGGCGGCATCACCCAGGCGGCGGAATACGACGGCGGCAGCGGGACCCTCCTGATCGCCGGCACGGGGGCCCAGACCTTCACGGGGGCCGCCACCACGACGAGCGGCAGCCTGCCCGACGTCGAGATCAGCAAGCCCGCGGGTGCGCTCACCCTGGCCGGGATCATCCGCACGGAGCACGACTGGACCCATGTCGCGGGGACCGTCGATGCCGGCACCAGCCTCGTGGTCCTCGGCGGCAACCTGGGCCTGACCTCCGCGGGCATGGCCTTCCACGATCTGCGGCTCGATGCCACCGCGGTCACGCTGGGCTCAGCCCTCGATGTCGACGGCGACTTCTCCCTGGCCGCGGGCGCGTTCACCACCGCCGGTCACGATCTGACGATCGGGGGGGATTGGTCTCAGAGCGGGGGCAGCTTCTCCCCTGGCGCCTCGACGGTTACCTTCGACGGCAGCGCCTCGGCCGCGATTGTCTTGGCGGGGTCGGGCGCAGGGCGGGAGTTCCACGACGTCATCCTGGACAAGACCGGCGGCGCGGCGCTCGCGCTTCTGGACGACGCCGCCATCGGCGGGGACCTGATCCTGTCGGGCGGCGTGCTCGAGGGCACCGATCGGACGCTCTGGCTCGACGGCGATTGGCTCAACAACGCCGGGCCGAGCGCCTTCGCGCCCGGCTCGGGGAGCGTCGAGCTGCGGGGCGGGGCCCAGGTGATCGGCGGGGCGCACCCGACAGCCTTTCACACCCTCGGACTGGTTGGCAGCGACGCCAAGACGGC
The DNA here is from genome assembly GCA_964506245.1 of uncultured bacterium. Lineage (GTDB taxonomy): Bacteria > Eisenbacteria > RBG-16-71-46 > CAIMUX01 > WJJG01 > CAZDKK01. The sequence continues at coordinate 57,198 of CAZDKK010000017.1, forward strand.
GCAATGGGATCTCGAGGTCTCCAATCTGTCGCTGGCGCAGGACCTGGTCGTGACGCCGCATGTGGTGCGCATCTCCGGCGCGACCACGGGCGCCTACGATGTCATCGGGACCGTGCGCCGCGGCATCGTCGGCAACGGCCCGTACTCGCTGGGCAGTGCCCACACAACCGTCACCTTCACCGGCGCGGGCACGAACCCCGACTCGGTCGACGTGACCCTGAGCCGCGGCGCCCCGCCGCCGGGCATGCCCGGCGCCATCCAGCGCTACTACGACGTGTCCGCCTCGGGCGGGGCGGCCTGGTCGGCGACGCTGAGATTGCACTACCGCGAGGACGAGCTGAACGGCAACGTGGAGGGCGCCCTCTCCGTCTGGAGAGAGGCGGCCATCTGGGAACGCCTGGGAAGGTCGGGGCAGGACTACACACAGAACTGGATCGAGCGATCCGAGGTCGAGGCGTTCTCCCGCTGGGCCTTGGCCAGCGGTTGTCCGGATCACTTCCTCATCGACTCCGTTCCGAGTCCTCAGATGGCGGGTGTGCCGTTTGACATCACCGTCACGGCAGCGGATTCAGCCGATGCCAGGTTCCGGTTCTACACCGGCGAGGTCCGCCTCACCTCCACCGCCGGCCCAGTCCTCCCGGCGGTCATCACCTTCTCCGAGAGCGACAGCGGGCGGGTGACCCAGTCGGTCCTGATCAACGGGGCCGGGGCAAGCCGGACGATCATGGCCGACGACGGCGAGGGCCACTTGGGCGTGAGCAACCCCTTCACGATCACCCCGAGCCTCTTGAAGCACTTCGTGCTCGGGACCGTCTTGAGCCCCCGGACCGCCGGTGTGCCGTTCGAGCTGAGCATCGCCGCCCGCGATTCGTTCGGCAACTTGGTCACGGGCTTCACGGGTGCACTCCACCTCACGGTCCCGGAAGGCGGGCTCAGCCCCGAGACGATCGTGGTGGCACCCGCCGACAGCGGCAGGGTCACCCGCTCCGTCCGCGTCGGCCGCGCGGGATCCGGCATCCGCGTGCGCGTGACCGATGATCTGGGACACGCGGGCTCCACGAACCCCTTCACCGTGCTGGCCGCCACCGTCAAGCGCTTCGTGCTCGAGGCGATCCCGAGCCCGCAGATCGCGGGCGAGCCCTTCGATCTCACGTTGTGGGCGGCTGATCCCTACGGCAACCTCGCGACCGATTACACCGGCACGGTCGATCTCACCACCACGGCCGGACAGATCCTGCCCGCGCGCATCGTCTTCAGCGCGGAGGACCAAGGGCGCCACACCGGGCAGGTGTCCGTGACCCTGGCGGGATCCGGTGGAACGATCACCGCCCAGGACCAGGATCGCCACACGGGGACGAGCGCTCCCTTCGCCGTGATCGGCAGCGCACTGGATCACTTCGCGATCGACGCGATCCCCAGTCCGCAGCAAGTGGGCACACCCTTCGATCTCATCCTCACGGCCCTCGATCGATTCGGCAACCAAGCCTCGGGCGCCATCGGTTCCGTCGACTTGACGACGACCGCCGGCGCCGCCTCGCCTTCCACCCTCACGTTCACCGAGTCCGACGGGGCGCGCCACACCGAGAGGATCACCGTCAGCGGTGTGGGGACCGGCCGCACCGTGTCGCTGGCCGACTCGGCTGGGCGGAGCGCCACGAGCAATTCGTTCACCGTGACGGCCGGGCCGGCCGTGCGCCTCGCGCTCGATGCGATTTCCAGCCCACAGATCGCCGGCGTGGCATTCGATCTGGCGGTCGCGGCGCGGGATGCGTATGACAACGTTGCCACCGGCTATGCCGGGACGGTCGAGCTGGCAACCACGGCGGGGCTGATCACGCCCTCGGCGGTGACCTTGACCGCTGGAGATCAGGGCCGCCGGTCGATCCTAGTGCGCGTCACGCTCGCAGGAGACGATCGCACCATCGCGGCGCGTGATCCGTCCGGGCTCGCCGGTACGAGCCAGCCTTTCCGCGTGGATTCAGGATCGGTCAGCCGCTTCCTGATCGCGGATGTTCCCAGCCCGCAAGCGGCGGGCTCGGCCTTCCCGCTCGTCCTCACGGCGGTGGATTCCTGCGGCAACCGCGACACCGGATTCCTCGGCGCGGTGAGCCTGACCACCACGGCCGGAAGCATCACGCCGGCGCGGGTGGTCTTCACCGACGCCGACAGCGGGTGCCATGGCGAGTCGGTCGCGGTCACGCTGGCCGCGGGCGAGCGCACGATCCGGGCCACGGACGAGGCCGGGCACACGGGTACGAGCGCGCCCTTCACGGTCGAGGCAGGTCCGGCTGCATCCCTGGCCTTCCTCCAGCAGCCCGGGGGTGGGCGCAGCGGCTCGCCCCTGATCCCCCAGCCCATCGTCGAGCTGCTCGACGGGCACGGGAACCGGGCCTCTGAGACGATGGCCACAATCGCCGTGGCGCTGCCCGCCGCGGTGAGTGCGGCGCTCCTGGGCACGACCGCGGCCGAGACCCGGGAGGGTCTGGCCACCTTCACCGATCTGCGGATCGACCAAGCCGGATCAGACCACGTCCTGATCGCGAACGCCGACGGGTTGCAGGCCACGAGCAGTTCCCCGTTCGAGGTGGTCCCCGGACCGGCGGCGCGCCTGGCGTTTCTTGTACAGCCGGGCGCGGGCACGGGGGGCGCACCTCTGAGCCCGCAGCCCCGGATCGCCGTACGCGACGCCGCCGGGAACCTGGTCACCACGAGCGCGGCCGCCGTCGCGGTCGTGCTGGCCGACAGCGCGGGAGGGGCGACGCTGAGCGGCACCGCCAGCGTGCAGGCGGATGCGGGCGTCGCGCGGTTCGCCGATCTCTCCATCGACAGGGCGGCGAGCGGATACCGTCTCCTCGGTCTCTCTGAGGATCTCACCGCGGCCCAGAGCCACCCCTTCGACGTGCGGGTCGGATCGAGTGCGCACCTGGCGTTCCTCGTCCAGCCGGACTCCGGCAGCGGCGGCGGCCCGCTCGTCCCGCAACCCGCGGTCGTGATCCGGGACCTCGGGGGCAATCAGGTCGCCAGCGACCTGCCGGTGACGATCGCGCTCGGCGCGGACCCCACCGGCGGCGAGCTCAGCGGGTCGCGGGTCGTCGCTGCGGCCGACGGCCTGGCGGCTTTCACGGACCTCGCCATTGCCAGGGCCGGGGAAGGCTACCAGCTGACCGCGACCGCCCCGGGACTGCCCGCGGTGACCGGTGCCCCGTTTCCCGTCCACCCGGGGCCCTCAGCCCGCCTCGCCTTTGCTGTACAACCTGGCGATGGACGCGGTGGGGAGCCGTTGTCCCGCCAGCCGGTCGTGGCCATCACCGACATCGCCGGCAACCTGGCGAGGGCTGACGGCGCACAGGTCACGCTGCGTCTGGCCGGTGGATGCGACACGGCCCACCTCGGCGGTCCCACCGAAGCGCGCTCCATGGCCGGGTTGGCGACCTTCTCCGGCCTGAGCGTCGACAAGATCGGAACCGGCTACACGCTTCTGGCCGAGGCGGCCGGGCGCGACGGGATCGCGAGCCAGCCCTTCCACATCATCACCGGCAATCCGGCAGCCATGGTCGCCCTGGGGGGCCTAAACCAGCGCGGAACCGCGGGGGACTGGCTCGCCGATCCCTTCCGACTGCGCGTGGTCGACGCGGGGGAAAACGCGTTGGCCGGGACACCGGTGCGCTTCAGGATCACAGCCACGCCTCGTTTCGCGACCGGTCAGGAGCTGAATGTCAGTGAAGTCGCCACCGACCCCGCGGGCGAGGCGGGCGTGCGGCTGCGGCTCGGGGATCTGCCCGGAACCTATCTCGTGTCGGCCACGCTCAGCAGCCTGCCCGACAGCGCTCTCCCGTTCGCGGCCACCGCGCGCGAACAGGATGGCACCGGGACCGTGTCGCTGGCCCCGGAGTGGGTCGTTGCCGGTGCAAGTGCCGATCTCGCGTTCACGATCGGCGGGGACGAGCGCGCGACGAACGTGACCGTGCGCCTGCACATCCCCCCGGACTGGACCTGGACGGGCCAGTCCTCCGACGTCGTCCTCCAGGGCGGCGTCTTCTCCGGGGCCACCGTTTCGGTCGCGGGTGACGGATCGATCCTCGCGCCGTATGCCATCACCGTGGACCAGGCGCACATCTCACGCGCAGACGCGGCCATCCTCATGGTTCGCGCGGTGACCGCACCCGAGGAACCCGGGCCGCGAGTCTTCGTGGTGGCCACGGCGGCGCTGCTCGGCGTGCCCGCGCCGGTCATTCCATCCCCCGAGATCTGCGTGCGCGCGCTCGCCCCGGGCGATGCCAACCTGGACGACGAGGTGGACCTGCTCGATGTTCTCTGGGCCACGGATTTCGTCCTGGGCACGCGGCCCATGTCCAGGGCCCAGAGCCGGGCCGCGGACGTCTTCCCGGCTCATGCGTCCGGGCAGGCGCGCAAGGCAGCCGACGGACGGGTCGAGAGCGCCGACGTCGAGCTGCTGAAGCGCGCGATTCTGATGCAGGCTTGGGACGACGGGCTGCCGCTGGGCGAGAGCTCGGCCTGTCCGCCGACCCTGGTCGCTCAGCGATCCACACCGCTCGCGGCGAACGACTCCCCTCCGACGCCGGAGGACGTCACGCTCGCCATCGAGGAGACCGGGGACGGCCTGGCGATCAGACTCGCGAATCGCATCCCGATACGCGGCATCCAGCTCAACCTCCCCATCGAGGGCGCATCGCCGACCGACCTCGAGTGCCGCAGTTTCCATCGCGTCGGGCGGCTCGATCTGTCCTGGGCCATCGCCCAGGGCCAGCATCGCATTCTGCTGTGGAACCCCTCGGGCGAGTGCCTCGCGCCGGGGGATGGCTACATCGTGTGGATCGGGGCGGAGCCCGACTTGTACAGGTTCGCCGATTTGAGTTTCGTGATCGCGGGAACGGACAACCAACCCGTGGCCACGCTCCCGCGGTGGGGCATCGCGAGCAACCTGCCGACGGCGTTCCGCCTCCACCCGGGACGCCCGAACCCCTTCCGGGACCGCTCGGTCATCGCCTTCGACGCGCCGCAGTTCGCCAAGGTCAAGATCGAGGTCTTCGATGCCAGCGGCCGTCTGGTGCGCGCGCTTCTCCGTCGAGAAACGGACCCCGGCGAGCACGAGGTCTTCTGGCTGGGGACCGACGAGGCGGGTCGCCGGGTCGCGAGCGGGCTCTACTGGTGCCGGATGACCTCGGGTTCGTTCACCGCCACGCACCGGCTGATGCTCCTGGATTGAGCCCGCGGCCGGCACCTGGGCAGCGTCGGTCGCTATCGCAGCAGGAGCACGCGCGTGCGGGCGCGGTGCGGGGGCTCGCCTAGGTGCTCTGCTGGACTACCGGGCGTGCAGCTCCATTGCGCGAAGTAGACGCCGGCCGGCAGCGGCGCGGCGCGCTCGTCCGTGCCCGCCCAGGCAAAGACGTGATGTCCCGCCGGCAGCTCGCCCGCGTGGACCGTGCGCACGCGGCGCCCCGTGAGATCGAGAATCTCCAGCGTGACGTGCGCCGGCGCGGGCAGCTCGCACGCGAACTGGGTCGCGCGCGTGAAGGGATTGGGCTGTCCGGCCTGGAAGGAAGGCTCCCTGGGCAGCGCCTCGTCGACACCGGTCGAGCCGCCGACGATGGCAAAGAGCCCGTCGCTCTGGTCGCGGCCTGCCTGCCCCGCGCGGTCGCGCGCAACCGCTTCGATCAGACACTCAGAGGATCCCGTCCCCTGCACGGCCCACACGAAGCTGCCGGTGTTCGCGAGGCCGGTGGCCAGCGTATCGGGGAAGCTCTGGCCCGCGTCGCGGGAGAGCAGGAGGTCCACCCCGCTCACCCCCACGTTGTCCTCGGCCTGCCACTCGATCGTCACGTCCATCCATGGCCACCAGACCTCGCCGCCGTTCGGGGTGACCACGCTCACCTCCGGCGCCTGGAAGTCGAACTGCTCCGGCGCAAGCCAGCTCAGGCAGCGCGTGAGGATCGCCTGCCGGTCCGCGGCGGCGTTCACCGCCTCGATGCCGAACGCGAGGTAGACCAGCTTGTAGGCGCCCGACCAGCGCAGGCCGCCGGGGATGCCCAAGACGTACTCGAAGATCGCGATCGCTCCGCTCCGCGGGGCGATCCAGCTCGGATACGCCTGGGAGCGCGAACCGTCCCCCGCCCCGATGCCGAAGGTGAGCCCGTCCCCGATGGGGTCGCCCGCGACGCCGCTGAGCTGCTCGAACGACACGAAGTCGGCCAGGTAGGTCGCGTGCAGCCAGGTCTGGTAGAACGTCGGGTTGGGCTGGGAGCTCTCGTGAAGGAACCAGCCGATGTCTTGGCCCGTGGCAAGGAGCGCGCCGCCGCTCGAGAGGTAGTCGCTGAGGGCCGCCTGGTCGCCGCTGTCCATGGCCCCGGCCACGCCGGTGAGCCAGACCACCACCGGGTACCGGCGCAGCGTCGCCCCGGGGGGCGAGTCCAGCAAGCTGGTGTCCCAAACCCGGTGCCCGATTCCCTCGGCTGCCAGCGCGTCGCCGACGAACATCTCAGCCCGATCGCCCCCATCGTCGTCGACCAGCAGAACGGGGACGTCTCCCAGAACGAGCGCGATCGTGTCCGCGCTCGCGTACCCGCCCGCGGCGGTGATGTCGAGTTGCAGCGAGATCCGGGCGCCGACGGAGAGCTGCGCGCCGGCGCTGACCACGAAGCGATCGCCGACCTCGACCCTCTCCCCCGCGGCGAGCGCACCCTGCGTGATGGTCCCGTCCACGACGGTCACGCCGGCGGTCAGGGACGTGAGCTGCGCGGCCACGCCCGTGCGCGCCCCGGCCAAGAAGCCGTTGCGCACCGTGATCCCGAGCTCGGCGGTCTCCCCGGGGTCGAGCCACGCGTCCCCGTCGCCCGTCGTCTCGTCCGCCACCCGCGCCGCGAGGACATCGATGTCGGTGCCCGGATCGTAGTAGACGAGCTGCGTGCCCTCGCCCACGCGGCAGGAGCCATACTTGATGTAGAAGTAGCCGCTGAGACCCCAGCCCGCTCCCCAGCTATTCTTGATGAGCCAGGCACCCTCGCCATCGCACACGGTGTCGTCCCACCCCACGATGACGACCGCGTGGTTGATCTGCTCATCTCCTTCGTGCTGGTAACACCCGCCGATGTAGTATCGAAAGTCACTGTAGACATGAAACGTCGTGATCACGGGACCATACTCGTACACGGCTGTCTTGATCAGGTTGACATCGTTCGGAATGTCGATCCAACGCTTGGCCGACGCGATCGGTGTACAACCTTCTTCCGCGCAGGGAATCTGATCGTTCGCCTGGTAGGGCATGCACGTCTCGGCGCCCAGGCCGTGCTCGCGCACGTACATCCAGGCGCTCTGGTTCGAGGATCCGCTGCAGCCCGTCCCCGGCGTCGCGCAGGAGAGGATCTGCTGCTCCGCGAGGTCGAGGTCCTGGCCGGCGTAGATCTTGATCCCCGCCTCGAGCGCGCCCACCGCCGCGAAGTCCCAGCAGCTCCCGCAGTTTCCCTGATTGCGCACGCCCGTGACGCCGCCCAGATCGCGCCAGTCGAAGCTCTCCGGCAGGTCGGCCCTCGCCCGGAAGGGCGCACGCGCCTGGCTGGCGATCCGCTGCTGCGCCGGGTCGGGAATCGCGCCGAGCATCCGCTCGAACGCCTCGGGCGTGAGCGCATCGAGCGACGTCGGGCCCGGGACCCAGTCGTAGCCCCGCGCGGCGACGTGCGCGCGGACCTCGGCGAGTTGCTCGCGGTGATAGGCGGCCAGGGCCTCAGCATCCCAGCCGGGAGCCGAGGCGCTCGCGGGCAGGGCCAGCAGGCCCGCGGTGCCCAGGGCGGTCGCGGCGCACAGAGCGGCGCGCCGGGGAAGAGGGCGAGCAGCGATTCCGGGCCTCAGCAACATGGCTTCCTCCGCGCGCAGGGCGCAGGGTTCTTCCGGGGAGCGGCTGACCGCTAAGTCTAGAACATTCCCGGCGGCCTTGCAGGAAGATCCCGGGGGGCGCGAGAGCCCCCCGGGACCTTCCCCCTGCCGGATACTCCAGCCATCCGCATCCCGCCCGACAGCCGCCCCGCCCGGCCTGGCAGGGCGCGTCACGCCGAGCGGTGGACCTAACGAGCCACGCCGGTGCTCAGCGAGCTGGCGTCGACCGGCTCCTCGGCGGCGGCGTCCAGGTGGAACTCGGCGGCCAGCGCCGCCAGGTCCACATCTTCATCCGCCACCGACTCGGCCAGCGCCTGCACCCGCGCCAGACTCACCTGTGCCTTCTCGTAGGCGGCATCGATCTCGAGGGCGCGGGCATAGGCCTGGGTCGCCGCGAGCGGATGGCCGGTGCGCTCGAGCGCGACGCCCAGGTTGTTCTGGACCTCGGCGATGTCGTCGCTCACGAGCGCCGCGCCGGCCAGGGCGTACAAGGCCTCGTCAAACCGCTGCTGCTCGATGTAGAGCACCCCCAGGTTGTTCAGCGCCCAGGCATCGCGCGGGTCCTGTGCGATCGCCCGCTTGTAGGCCAGCTCGGCCTCCTCGAACTGGTCGTTCTCGTGGTAGCAGCGGCCGAGCACGCGCTGCACGCCCGCCGCGGCCGCGTCCCGCAGGACCGCCTCCTGGATCGCCTCCAGCGCCTCCCATGCGCGGCCGGCGTCGAGGAGCGCGCGGGCCAGATTGATATAGCTCTTCACATGCTCGGGATCGAGCGCGACCGCCGTGCGCAACTCCGCCACCGCCCTCACCGCATCGCCCGCCTTCCAGGCCGACAGCCCGAGCATGTAGTGACCCCAGGGGTCGACGGGCTCTTCGTACGGCTGCCATTCCGGCTGCGCCGCGACGATGCGTCCGACGTCGTCCGGGGTGATCTCCGGGTTCTCCTTGCCGGACGCGACGCCGCGCACCGCGCCCACTTCCAGGAGCAGGATCCCCACGACAGCCAACACAACCACGGCAAAGACGGCGAGCCCCGAGGCCTCCATTCCGTTGCGACGAAACCCGCGCTTCATGATCCACCTCCGTTTGTCATCCATCCCCGCCCATGCTTGCCCGCACTGCCGGCGGGCGGTTGCCGTTCGGTGCGGCTACGACGGGGGAGGAGGCAAGGGGCGGACCACGGAGCGCGCCCCGGAGGAGGACCGGATAACTCATTGAAATGGAATTGCTTAGGGGAAACGGGCCTCGGCGGGTCACCGGCGCAAGGGCGCATCCCCGTGTGCCGCCCCACACGGCGGACGAGGATCGGTGTCAACGCGGACACGTTCCGGCCCTGGACGGCGAGGGCACGCCGACTCGAGACCCCGGCAGATCCGCCCCACGGGCCGGATCAGAGCGGCACGACCGCCGGCGCGATCCGCGCGATCTCGCCCGTGGCCGCACTCCAGCAGCAGCAGGCGACGTCCGCCCCCAGGTCGTGCGTGCTGACGGCGCAGCATCGACCCTCGCGGTCGATCGCGTGGATGATGGCCGCGCTCGTGTACCCGCTCTTCAGTCCGCGCAGATCCGCCAGCGCTTCGTGGCAGGCTTCCTCCACCGTCGCGCCGCGCTTCATGTAGAGAATGACCGAGCGGGCCGTGCCGGCGCGCACCATCATCTCGCCCGTGTGCGTGCAGCCGCAGGCGCCGTAGCGGTTGTCGGCGTAGAGACCGGCCCCGACGATCGGCGTGTCCCCGACGCGGCCGGGGTACTTGCGCGCCCAACCGGAGGTGCTGCTGGCCGCGGCCAGGGTGCCCGTCTCGTCGAGCGCGAGGTAGATCACCGTGCCCCCGGAGAGCAGGCGGTGCGCCGACGCCCAGGCGAACTCGGCCAGCGGCACGTTCGGCCACTGCGCGCGCACGTCGGCGGGCACATGCTCGGTCAGCCATCGCTCGTGGTGGTCGCGCATCTCGCCGGTGAGCATCTCGGCCGCCTCGGCACCCACCTCGTGCGCGAAGCGCGCGGCACCGTCCCCGACGAGGAAGACGTGCGGCAGTCGGCGCATCACCTCACGGGCAACGCTCACGGCGTGGACATATCCGCGCAGCCCGGCGACGGCGCCGCACTCGAGCGTCGCGCCGTCCATGATCGCGGCGTCGCACTCGACCTCGCCGGCCAGATTCGGATGGCCTCCGCGCCCGACCGAATGGATGCGCGGATCGCGTTCGACCGGACGGATTCCCTGCTCGACCGCCTCCAGCGCCCCGCGTGCCCCCGCCAGCGCCACGATGGCGGCTTCCATCCCCACCCGGCCCTCGCCGTTGGCCAGCACCACCCGCACGCCCGCACCTCCCCACTGCCCGGCCGAACCGCGGCTAGGTCGCGCGCTTCCGCGACTGCTCCTTCAAACGCCGGGTGAGCTCGTTGATGATCTCGTCCGCGGTCGTTTCGACCGGCTTGCTCGTGACGTCGATGACGGTGAACCCGCCTCGCTCGAACAGCCGCCGCGCATCGCGCAGCTCCACGCGCAGCTGCTCCGGGTCGGAGTAGATGGAGGCGCCCCCCGTCCCCATCCCGCCCTCGCGCTTGCGCCGGTGGACGAGCAATCGGTCCAGATCGATGTCGAGCCCGAACACGCGCCGCGGATCAACCTTGTAAAGCTCCTTGGGCGGTTCGATCCCCTGGACCAGCGGCATGTTGGCGACCTTCCAGCCCTGCACGGCGAGGAACATGCAGAGCGGCGTCTTGCCCACCCGCGAGACGCCCACCAGAACGATGTCCGCCTTGAGCAGATCCTGCGGGTTGCGCCCGTCATCGTGCTCCATCGAGAACTCGATGGCCGACACGCGGTCGAAGTATCCCTGATGAAGCTGCCTGTACAGCCCCGGCTGCCCCACCGGCTGCACGCCGAGCACGCTGCTCAGATGGGTGAGCAGCTCTCCGACCAGATCGATCGTCGCCACGCGGCTCTGGCGCCCGAGGCGCATCAGCGTGTGACGGATCCGGACGTCGACCAGCGTGTGGACGATGAAGCCGCCGGTCCGCTCCGCCTGCTCGACGACACTCTTGACCTGCTCCACCGTCCGCACGTGGGGGATGTGGATGAGCGGGACATTCGCCTGCGGGAACTGCACGAGCACGGTGTGCACGAGCTGCTGGGCAGTCGCCCCCGAGGCCCCCGAGACAAGGTAGATCGGCGGTGGCTTCTGGGGCGACGGCATCCGTTCTCCTCCGTGGCAGCGTCAGGCCGGCGGCCGGCGGTACGACGGCTCGCCCGCGATCGCGACGATCTCACCGAAGTAGACCCGGTGATAGTCCTTCTGCGGGTAGTTGCGCTCGATCTCCGGCCGCAGGAACTGGCGCGGCACGAGATCGTCCCAGTAGATCTTGCGGCACTCGAGGATCAGCTCCGCCTGGTCGAACGCCGGCGCGGCCACCCGGCTCGCAGCGATGGGGGTCAGCCCCGAGGCCGCGATCTTGTCGCCGTCGCGCCCGGAGCGCGTCCCCAGGAGCTGCAAGGCGGCGCGGTGCGCCTCGGGGAAGACGCACAGCGTGAAGGTGTCGAAGCGCTCCATGAATCCGTACGTGTGCCGGGTGGGGCGCACGACGACCTGGGCAAAGGGCAGGTTCCACATGACACCCAGGCTGCCCCAGGCCACCGTCATGGCGTTGTACGCACCCGCCGCGAAGTCCCCCGCGGACAGGACGAGCCACTGGCGCGACCAGAGGTCGTGCGCCCCCACGCGCAGGTCAGCGAAATCGATCGGTTCCCGGGCCACGGTTCCCTCCAGCGGCTCCCCTGCTAACCAGCGGCAGCCGCGGTTGCGATCTTGATCCGGCCGGGATTGTAGGGGGCGCGTCCCGGGGGGCTCAAGCCGGCTAACTTCCCGGGTCCTCGCCCGCCTCGCCCGGCGGACCGGACCGCTCCCGCTTCAGCCGCCCCGCATCGAGGAGCGCCCGGCGCAGGAGGTATTCGATCTGCCCGTTCAGGCTGCGCAGGTCATCGTCGGCCCAGCGCCGCAAGGCCGCGACGACCTGCGGATCGATGCGCAGCAGGAACGGCTTGCGCTCCGACATCCCTGACCTCTAGTGATAGAGCGAACCTGCATTGATCACCGGATGCGGGTCCCGATCCCCGCACAGCACGACGAGCAGGTTGCTGACCATGGCCGCCTTGCGCTCCTCATCCAGATCGACCACCTTGTGCTGGGAGAGCTGCTCCAGGGCCATCTGCACCATCCCCACCGCTCCCTCGACAATCTTTTGCCGCGCTGCAATGATCGCCGCCGCCTGCTGGCGCTGCAGCATGGCGCTGGCGATCTCGGGCGCGTAGGCCAGGTGGCTGATACGGGCCTCGATGACCTCGACGCCGGCCTTGTCGAGCCGATCCTGGATCTCCTTCTTCAGGTGGTCGGCGATCTCGCTCGTGTGGCTCCGCAGGGAGACCTCGTGATCGACGTGTGCGTCGTACGGGTAGGAGGTTGCCAGGTTGCGCACGGCCGATTCGCTCTGCACCTCGACGAAGTTGACGTAGTCGTCCACCTCAAAGACGGCCTCGGCCGTGTCGACGACCTTCCAGACCACGACCGCTGCGATCTCGATCGGGTTGCCGTCGCGGTCGTTCACCTTGAGCTTGCCGCTCTCGAAGTTCCTCACGCGCTGCGATACCCGCTTGCGGGTGGTGAAGGGATTGACCCAGCGCAGCCCGGGCTGCCTGGCCGTGCCGACATACTTGCCGAAGAGCTGGACGACGCGGCCCTCGTTCGGGTTCACGACGAACAGGCCGCCCATCAGGATGGGGCACACGATCAGGAGCAGCAGTCCGAGGATGAGCAGCGGGACGTTCTTGGCTCCTATGGACACCGCAAACAGCACCACGCCGATCGCCATGGCGATGATGAGCAGGAACAGCATGCCGTAGCCCGAAGGCGTGTGGATCTCCTTCTCCTTGATCATGGAAGTCTCCCCCCCTGTGCCGCGCGCTGCGCGGACCGCGATGGTCGCGAGGAGCGCACCCGCGAAGAGCCAACCTCCCTGCCCCGGCCCCCCCGGGTACCCGCCTCAGTGATATCACTATGATATGAGATTGTTATCGGCAGCTCAAGGGAGTTCGTGAGGGGGTCGCGAGAGCTGGTCGACCCATGCCCGCATGCGGCGGAAGTGCGATCCTTCCCAGTAGATACGCCCGCAGCTGGTGCAGCGATAGAACGCCTCGTAGCAGCGGCGGGTCAGGGGGGCCAGCTCCGCTTCGACCTCCGCCTTCAGGACCGGGACAATGTCGCCGTTGCACGCCGTGCAGCGCGAGAAAGGCCGCACCCGCCGCCACAGGTCGAAGCGCTTCAGGACCTCGCCCACCTGCTCTGCGGCGACGGTCGATCGCACCCAGTAGCCGTGTGTCACCGCCGAGTGCTTCAGCATGGCCCGGTCACGGGTCAGGATGATGCGGTGTTCGCGCACCGAGATGCGGATGATCTCGAGATCTTCGAAGTCCCGGCGATAGAGGACGTCGAAGCCCAGCATCCGCAGCCGCCGGGCGAGCTTCCCCAGGTGGCAGTCGGCCACGAAGGCGGGTTCGCGCAAGGGGCGCTCTCGCAGGCGGATGATCGGCGTGATGTCGAGGCCCTCGAAAACCGGATAGACCGCAACACGGTCGCCCGGCGCAAGGGAGTGGTCGAACCCCACGGAAACCCCATGGACGAGGATGAGGTCGACCTCGGGATGAGGGATGCCGAGCGCCTCGACGGCATCCTTGACCGACGGGCGACCGTTGAAGGCGTAGGCAATGTCCCGCTGGCGCTGGTCCCGCGGGAGGAAATCGTTCAGCTCCGCGTAGAAGCGGAAGATCGCGGTCCTGGGCGTGCCGGCGCGGTGTGGGGAATCGTCCTTCATGCTCCCCGATCCCGGGCTCTTGCTGGCGCGTTCGCCCTACCGCCTCGGGGGGCCGCCCGGCGCAGCCATCGGCTCCTATCGCCCGTCGACGTCACCCGGGGTGTGTTTGCCCGCCAACGCCTCCTCAACCGTCTCGTAGGTCTCAAAGACCATGGCGAGCTTGGTGATCAGAAACAGGTTGTCGATCTTCTTGGTCGTGCGCGCCACGCGGAACCAGCCCTGACGATTCGTGCAGCTCACGTGTCCGCGCACCAGCGCCGAGAGCCCCATACTGCTCATCATGGTGATGTCACCCAGATCCACGACGATCTTCGGCACACCTGTCGTGACGATCTCCTGGATCGTCTCAGTGAGCTCGTCCGTCTCTTTCCCGCCCCTCAGATCCTTCTGAGGGGTCAGAAGATGGACGTCGCCCACCTGGCGTTTCTTCAGCGTCATGGGCCCCTCCTCTCTGACCTCCGTGCATCGCCCAGCGGCGACCGGTTGTGCTCAGACTGGAGCGTACCTCTCGATCGCGGAGGATACCACGACCAGCGGCTCCGTCTCCACGCGCTTGAGCTTCCCTGGTGTACGCGGCGGGCCCCGAAGTCGCGCTCGCGCTCGATGAGGCGCCTCAGAACCTCAGATTCCTCCCGCTCGCCACCACTTGCACGCCATCTGCGGGCGCGCCGCGGCCTCCAGGACCCGGAACTGCCCCGCCGCCACCTGGTATGCCCCCCAGAGCAGAAGCAGGCTGACAGCCCACAGGATCACCGCCCCCGCAGGGATCGCGGCGCGCACACCGCGGACCGCTATCGCCAGCAGGCTCGCGTGAACGGAGAGGTCCCACAGCCCGGCGATTCCCCCGCCGAAGTAGAGGAGCTGCGGGACCACCGTCACGAGGATCATGCCCCAGACGACTCTCTTGTAGGCCCCTTCCCCCGACCGCTGGCGCAGCCAGCGCAGGGCCAAGGCCAGCAGGAGCAAGTACGGCACGCCCACACCGGCGAGCGCGACGGCCGCCGATGGCGCGTGGCCCCGTGGCTTCCACGTCGGGTGATCTGCCTGGAGACGCAATTCCCCCTGAGCCGGCACGACGCGCCCGCCCCCGTCCAGCGCGAGGTACCCGGCCCGAATCACGTCGGGCGGCAGCGCCCGCCCGTACTCGGCATCCATCGCGCGGCTGATCTGCAGGGCCACGAAGTCGATCGAGCTGCCCGGGGGGGCGGTGTAGGGCTTGTAGAGGACGATCGGCAGCCCGGGGAACACGGTGAGGGTCTTCGGAGGATGCGATTCTCCCCATGGCGCGGTCACGTCCGCCGGCCGGCCATTCCACGCGATCTCGAAGCGATCGAGCGGCACTTTCAGGTCATACAGTCCCTGGTCATCGGCCGCGTACACGATGGATTCACTGGGCTCGACCAGGTTCGCGGCGGTGAGTCTTCCAGCTCCGTAGCCCGCCATGAAGATGATGAGCCCCGGCAGGGCCATCACGGGGAAGATGGCCGCGCGCCGAATGGGCACGGCGTCGAGCAGGGGCAACCGGCGCACAGCCGGCAGCGCGGCCACCACCAGGATGTAGGTCGTCATGAGGCCGAAGACCAAGCCGCTATAGCCGCCGCTTTCCCCGCGATCCAGACACCCCGAGCAGATCCAACCGTACAGCGCGACCGGGAGGAGCAGCACCCACGGCAGGCCTCGGCCGAACAGCGACAGCCAGATCGTGCGCAACACGAAGCCACGCCGGGCCGGACTCGATTGCGGGCTGCGGCGTGCGTCCGCATGTTCGAGCGCGGGTGCCGCGGGCCGGCGCGGGACCTCGCTCAGTGCCGCGGGCACGCGTCGCACCTGCAGCCGCGCTAGCCCGGCCGCGGCCACCAGCGGGACGCAGGCCAGCGCGAGCGATGTCCGCGCTGTGAACCAGGATCCAACCAATCCGCCGAGCAGCAGGGTCAGGCTCAGGCCCAGGTAGCCCCAGGAAAAACCGATGCGCACCCGATCCAGCCGCATCCCGCTGATGGCGACCGCGATGAGCCCGAACCAAGCAAGCACGTGAGGCAGCAATCGCAGCGTCTGCACCGGTGCCGGCGCTCCGCCGCGCACCCACGCCTGCAGCAGCGCCCCGGTCGTGTCGACGAGCACGACCAAGACGGCCAGCCCCGCCCCCGCAGCCAGGTGGGTCAGCAGGTGCGCGCCCCACAGGGTGCGTCCCGCGATCGGCAGGCCGAGGTCCATGGGCGTCGCGCGCCGAGTCAGGCCGATCACGAGCTGGTAGAAGGCCAGGGGCACCCACAGCATGAGCAAGGCGAGCCGCACGGCGCCCTCAGTGACCACCGCCCCTTCCCCGACGTGGGTGGCGGCCCCGCGTCCGATGGTCCCGAGCTGCGCGAAGGCCAAGGCCAGGAGCAGCGCCCCCCACGTCGGGCGCAGGGCTGCGTCGCGCCGCATCAGCGATCCGATCATGGTTGGCCTCCCAAGAGCTCGACAAACATCTCCTCGAGCTCGACGCTGCGGGCCTGTACCGCTGACACCCCGAGTTCCTCCGCGACGGAGCGCCGCGCGCGCTCGGGGGGAAGCGCGAACACCGCGCGGAGGGCATCGCCCCGCCGGTGCAGCGCCAGGCAGCCGGACAGGGTCGCCACGCGCGCCGCCGCTGCGTCTCCGGTGCCGGGGACGAGCACCAACGCGTGTTTCTCGCGCAGCTCGTCCAGCGGCTCATCGATCAGGACGCGCCCCTCGTGGAGGATCACCACGCGCTCGGCCAGTCGCTCGACGTCGGCCATGTAGTGCGACGAGAAGAGGATCGTCGCCCCGGCCTCGTTGAGGAGGCGAATCGCCGTCTCGAGGAACTCGCGCCGCACGATGGGATCGAGTCCACCGGCTGGCTCGTCCAGGACGAGCAGCTCCGGTCGATGGGCGACCGCGCACATGAGCGCGACCTGCCTGGCCTGCCCCTTGCTGAGGTCCCCAATGCGCGCCGCGGGGTCGAGGGCGAATTGCCGCCTGAGCCGCCGGGCCTCTTCCTCGTCCCAGGTCGGGTAGAAGAAGCGATGGAACGCGCACACCTCGGCGATGCGCAGAAACGGCTGCAGAATCTGATCCTCGGAAACGTAGCCGACGCGCCGCTTGACCTCGACCGGATCGTGGCGCGGGTCGAGCCCGAGGACCCGCACGCTGCCCTGGTGCGGGGCGATCAGCCCCAGCGCGATGCGCAGCAGGGTCGTCTTGCCGGCGCCGTTGCGACCCAACAGGCCGACGACCTGGCCCCGCATGATGGCGAAGGAGACGCCGTGCAGGACGTCCTCGCCGGGCTTGTACGCCCGGTGGATGCCATCGAACGCGACAGCATGCATCGTGATACTCGCGGGGTGCAGCGGGTTCAAGCCAGACCTCCCACTAGCTCGACAAACATCTCCTCCAGGTTCACGCTCCGGCAGAGGCTGTCGGGCACTCCTAGCTCGCGCTCAATCAACGCGCACGACTCCCGCGGCGCCAGTCGGAATACTGCGTGCAACGCGTCGGTGCGCTCGCGCACGCTCAGACAGCCCGGCAAGTGGCGCAGGCGCCGCTGGTCCGCCCGGGGACTGCGCGGCACGAGGGCCAGCGAGAAGGCCTCGCGCAGCTCGTCGAGCTCGCTGTCGACCTGGATCCGGCCATCGTGCAGCAGCAGCACGCGCCCGGCGACACGCTCGACATCGGTCATGTGATGAGAGGAGAAGAGAATCGCGGAACCGGTCTCGTTGAGCAGGTGAATCGACGTCTCCAGGAACTCGCGGCGGGCCACCGGATCGAGTCCCCCGGCCGGCTCATCGAGGAGGAGGAGCTCCGGCTTGTGACTCACCGCACAGAGCAGCGCCACCTGCCGGGCCTGGCCCTTGCTCAACCCGGAGATTCTGCGCCGCAGCGGGAGGTCGAAGCGGCGCAGGAGCTCTGTCGCCTGGGACTCGTCCCAGCCCGGTATGAGCTCGCGGTGCACGGCGATCACGTCCGCCACGCGGAGGTGATCGGGCAGGATCTGGTTTTCCGACACGTATCCGATTCGTTGCCGGACCGCAACCGGCTCCTTGCGGGGGTCGAGCCCGAAGATGCGCACGGTTCCGCGCTGCGGATCGATCATCCCCATCGCAACCTGAAGCAGGGTGGTCTTGCCGGCCCCGTTTCTGCCGAGCAACCCCACGACCTCGCCCGCCCCGATGGAGAGGTCCACGCCCGCGAGGACGTCCACGCCGTGCTGATACGCCTGGCGGACGTCGCTGAGCTCGAGGACGCTCACGGTTCACTCCCTTCGTCGCCGGGTCCCACGCCGTCCTGATCCTCCGATAGCATCTCATCCAGGATTCGCACTGCTTCCGTCCTCTCGATGCCGAGCTGGCGCACGACACGCACGGCCGGGGAGAGGCTCTCGCGAAGCTGATCGAGCTGTCGCGTGCGGGTCACATCACCCGCAACCATTCTGACGACCAACGGCCGCCCGGGCCGCCGCTCGATGACCTGATCGCGCTCCAGGTAGCTGTAGGCCTTGCTGATCGTCATGGGATTGATCCCCAGCTCGGCGGAGAGGGCGCGCGTCGAGGGCAGTTCAGCACCGGGTTCCAGCAACCCGCTGGCGATGTGGAACTTGATCTGGTCCATGAGCTGCCGGTACACGGGCACCCCGCTGTGCAGGTCGACGACGATCAGCATCTCCGGGGTCCTTTCTCTTGGGGGGTCATCATCCCTGGCGACCCCATGGTGGACGATTCAAATCCCTCGCCCCGGCAGGACCAACTCGGCCAGCCTCCGGAGCACCACGTGCCGAACGACGCCAGCAGCCTTCCAGAGAACGTCCGTGCCGCCCGCAGGTCGCGCCCCCACTCGTTCCACCTTCCCGCGCGATTCGACGCGATCGATGCCGACGTCCACATGCAGGCTCGCCGGTTGGCAATCGATCGTGAAGGCGCACTCGATCCGCAGGCCCAGTGCCCGGACCGCGAAGGAGCCGCCCGCCGTGTGCGCCATGCTCTGGTCATATGCCGCGGCCTCGGCCGGCCACAGCAGCATCGCCGCCAAGAGCAACGCGCTCAGCACTACCATCAGCCGCATCATCTCTCCCTCCTCTGCTCGTCTCTGCCGAGCTCTACGCTCACCATTGTGCATTGGTTGCGTAATACACCGGTACGGTCAATCTACGGCAGACCAGGTGTATATGTCAAGTAATACACATCAGGGTTTTTGGAGAATCCGACCCGGGGCGAGACTCCAGCCCCGCTGGATCAAGGGGCTGCCCGCCAGGACGAAGGGTTGTCCGGCGGGGCCAGGGGGTCTTCCACTTCTCCAACGGGTTCCTGGCCAAATATCCATGTATTACTGGCCACCATCTGGCTGTAATTCTGGTCATTTGTCGCCACACACCTCCACACCCCCCACAGCCCCCACACCCGCCCACAGCCCCTGCTGCCTCCGCTGCCTCTCTTCGCTACCTCTTTGCTGCCCGGGCGGTGCCTCGGCTGAACCGCCTGGGATGACGTCTGGGCGGTCGGGGTGCTGCGGTTCGGCTAGCGCGGTCGGGTGATCCCCAGGCGACGCATGATCTTAATGAGGCTTGAGTGATCGGCCAGGCCCAGCTCCGTGGCAGTCCGGGTGATCGCCCAGTCGTTGCGCTCCAGGGCCGCCAGCACGATCCCTCGCTCGGCGGCATCCTTGCGGTCTTTGAGGGTTCCGCCGTCGCCGTCACGCGCCGGGGCTCCTGCCCGACCGCTGCGCGGACCAGGCTGCTCGCCCGGCCGGTCGCCGCACGGTGTCCCCGCGCGCAGCTCAGCCGGCAGATGCTCATGACCGAGCGTCTCCCCATCGCAGGCGATGATCATCCGCTCAACGACGTTGCGCAGCTCGCGGACGTTGTTGCGCCGCCAGTCGTGCGCGCTCAGCCGGTCTACCACCGCAGGGCTTGCCTCCTTCGGCCTTGAGCCGAAGCGGCGCGCTGTCTCGACCAGGAAGTGCGCGATCAAGAGGGGTACATCCTCGGGACGTTCCCGCAGCGCAGGGACCCGGATGACGTGCACGTTCAGGCGGTAGTACAGGTCCTCGCGAAACCGGCCCGCGCTGATCTCGGCGTCCAGATCGCGGTTCGTGGCGGCGAGGACCCGCACATCTACCGGCAGCTCGCGGGTGCCGCCCAGGCGATGGATCCGCAGATCCTCGAGCACGCGCAGGAGCTTCGCCTGCACGTTCGGCGGCAGCTCGCCGATCTCGTCGAGGAAGAGCGTCCCGCCGGCTGCTGACTCGAACGCCCCCTTGCGCAAGCGCGTCGCGCCCGTGAAGGCCCCGGCCTCGTGGCCAAAGAGCTCGCTCTCGACCAGGTTCTCTGGCAGCGCTGCGCAATTGACCGGCACAAAGGGCCCGGAGGCGCGCGGACTCAGGCGGTGCAGCTCGCGCGCCACGAGCTCCTTGCCAGTCCCGCTCTCGCCAAAGATGAGCACCGCGCTCGGGATCGCGGCCAGGCGCGCGATCGCGTTCTTCAACGCGCGCATCACAGCGCCATCGCCC
This sequence comes from uncultured bacterium, assembly GCA_964506245.1. Lineage (GTDB taxonomy): Bacteria > Eisenbacteria > RBG-16-71-46 > CAIMUX01 > WJJG01 > CAZDKK01. The sequence goes on from CAZDKK010000017.1 coordinate 77,454, forward strand.
AGCAGCGGGCTCGCGTCGCCCACCCGCTGTCGCAGGGCGTCGACTTCCGTCGCCAGCCGATGGTGCGCGAGGGCATTCTCGATCTCCCGCACGACCCGCTCCATCGGCTCGCTCTTGTCGATGAAGCTGTAGGCCCCGAGCTTCACGGCGCGGACGCACCGCTCGTAGTTGCCCGTGCCGGTATAGACGATCACCGGCGTCGTCACGCCGCTCTTGCGCAGCTCGCGCAGCACGTCGAAACCATCCAGGGCCGGCATCTCCAGGTCGAGGATGATGCAGTCGATCGCCTCCCGCCGCAGAAGATCCAGGGCCTCCTCGCCGGATGCGGCCGCGAGTGTCTGATGGTGTCCCAGACGGCGCAGATCGTAGGCGTACTGCTCGCGCATCGCAGGGACGTCGTCGACGATCAGGATCTGCGCCATGGCTCTTCATCCTCTTGCCTGGCCGCCGGCAGCCAGACCGTGAACGTGGCGCCCTCGCCAGGCACGCTGTCCGCGCGCACGCGTCCGCGGAAGTCGGCAACCAGGCGCCGCACGATGCTCAGCCCCAGGCCCGCGCCGTGCTCCTTGGTCGTGTAGAAATCCTGGAAGATCTTGCTCAGCGTCTCGCGCGGGATCCCCGGTCCGTTGTCGCTCACGATCAGCCGTACGCCGGGCTGACCGTCCTCGTCCGCAGCGTTGTCGGCCAGCACACGCACCTGACCCGGCCGGCCAGCCAGGCTCTCGCAGGCGTTGCGCACCAGGTTCTCGAGGATGCGCCGCAGGCCGACCGGATCCGCCCGAACCGCCGCGAGATCGGGCGCGATGATCGCGTGCACGGACACCCCCTCGCGGCCGCGCATCCCGGCGACGACCTCCCGCGCGATCGCACCAGGATCGCAGCGCTCGTCCGTCGGGTGAACGGAGATGCGCGCGTAGTTGTCGGCCAGGGATTCGAGGTACGAGACGCTCGACTCGAGCGCCGGTTGCCGCTCCTGGAAGACCGCGGCAGCATGGTCGGGCGCATCCGTGACGATCTGACTCATATGACGCACGATGTTGCGGATGGGTGCCAGGCCGTTACGGATGTCGTGATTGATCTGACGCGCCATCTCCCCGAGGGTCGCCCGCCGCTCGGCCTCACGCAGCTTCTCCGCGCTGCCGCGCAGGCGGTCCGTCATGGCCGCCAGGAGCCGGGCCAGCGCGCCCACCTCGTCGTCCCGGCGGGTCTCGAAGCCGAGCTGCAGGTGATCGAGATCGATCGCCGCGGTCCGGCGGGCGAGGTCCTCCAGCGGGCGGGTGACGCGAGCGGAGAGCCAGGCGGCCACTGCCAGCATGCCCGCGGCCGACGCGACCAAGACGATCAGCAAGCCGCGCTCTAGGCTGCTCCGCAGCTCGGCGAGGGGCGCGAGCGGCTGGCTCACGACCCACTGCGCTGCGTCGGTCCGGGACGCGGCCGCACCCTCGCGCTGCGCCCGCGGCTCGATCGCCCGGATGAAGGGCGTCGCGCGCGTGCGGGCCAGGTGGCCGGGAACGAGATGCTCCCGGTCGTACCCGCGCCCCGCTTCCGGGTCGGACGAGAGCACCTCGCTGCCCGGGGCACTCCCCTGCGGCGGGACGGCCAAGGTGACCACCCCGCCGCCGCGGCCGGCCAGGCTGCGCAGGAGTGCCTCGTCGACCCGAACGCCCCCCACGAGGCACAGGCGGCGCCCGCCCATCGTCAGCGAGTCGGCAGCCAGGAGGGCCAGGAAGGGTGACGTCGCGGTGCGCACGCGCCCGAGCACGGCTCCCGATTCCTGCGCGGCGGCGCGGACCAGCTTGTACAGCTCGGGGTCACTCCCACCGTGCTCGCCGCGAAAGTGGCCCGACGTGAGGATGCTGCCCCTGGCGTCCCGGATCTGCAGCATCGCCAGGCCGAGGACCGGCATGACGCGTTCGCCGTAGTCGAGCAGATAGGTCCGCGCGGCGCCCTCGCCTTCGTACAGGGCCTGGCGGAAGCGATTGTCATCGGCCAGCGTGCTGCGCAACGCGCGCAGGCGGTCCTGCACGAACCCTTCGCGCGCGGCCAGCTCTTCCACGACCGCCTCGTCCAGGGTGGCCAGACGCTGCTCGAACTGGCCCGTCAGCAGTGAGCTGATCTGCGCGCGGATCAGCAGCGCCAGGAGGATCAATGGCAGCAGGACCAGGAAGGCCGAGGAGATCAGCACGCGCGAGCGCAGCGTCATGGCTCGCCTCCCCCGGCGCGCTCGGGGGCGCCCCACCCGGCCGCGGCGAAGATCGGCGTGCCGTCCCAGGCGACCGCGATCCCGCCGAGACCGCGGCGCGTCACGAGGTGTGCGCGCACCGCGACGAGCGGCACCAGGGCGCGGCGAGGGTCCGGTCGCCACAGGGCCAGAGACTCGAGGCACGGATCCGGGGCCACGCGCGCCAGGCGAACCACGCAGGGCGGCGCCCCTTCCCGGACACGCTGCGCCCGGAGCGCGTCACCGCCGACGGGCGCGGTCGCGGCGGGCACGACGCTCGCGAGCGCGACGAGCCTGCCCGCCAGGCGCTCGGCGTCGCGGTCGCCGGCCTCGTAGAACAAGCGTTCTCCCGGCTGGCGCGGCGCGCGGGATGGCGGGGGCGGGAGGACCGCGGCCGGCACCGCGTAGCCCGCGCAGTCGCCGAGCGCCCATCGCGCGCTGTCCGGGGCGCCGGGTTCCAGATCGGCGAACGAGAGCGTCTCCGCGCAGCGGGCCTGCGAATCCATGGCATCGGTCGCGAGATCCGCGCGCGAGACGGGGTCGGCCCGCAGCCGCTCGCATGTCGAGGAATCCGCGGCGACGGCGTAGATGCGGTCCCAGGGCAGGGGCGTCACGGCGTACTCGCGCCTGAGGCCGGCGTACTCGACCTCACGCAGGCTGCGCATCCAGACGACGTCGGCACCCTGCGCGAGCAGATCGCGCGCATCGGCCCCCGGCGAGCAGTCGACGAGCAGGATGCTCGGCGCCTCGAGCGCCGAGGCAGCCAGCGGCGCGGGCCAGGTTGGGCCGCCGCCCTGACCGGCCGGGTGGTTCGGGTGGAGCACCAAGCGCAGGAGGCTGCGCTGCGATTGCGCGCCCATCGGGATCGGCTCGGGGCGAAAGGGGCCCGACCCCAGCGGCCAGGCGGAGACGCCATCCTCGAGCGTGACCGCGAGCGCCGCGTGCAGGAAGAGGTCGGGGCTCGGAAGGGGCGCGGTCAGCTCGACGGTGAGGACGTGCGGATCGGGGTCGAGCTCGGAGACGCTCGCGATCCAGCCCCAAGGGTAGTACAACTCCTCGACGCCGGCCTCGCGCCGCCGCGCCGCCCAGGCGCGCCGGACCGCGCCGCGATCGAGCGGCGTGCCGTCCCAGAAGCGCGCATCCTCGCGCAGCTCGAACTCCCAGCTCCGGCCGCCGTCGCGCGAACGCCAGCTCGCGGCGAGTCCGGGCCGGAGATGGCCGCAGGCGTCGGCCTGGACCAACGTCTCGTACACCTGGCGGAAGACGAGGCGCTCGGCATCGTTGACCGGCACCGGGGCGTGCGACGGATCGACCGCCTCCTGTAGTGCCAGGCGAATGGTCCCGGCACCCTCGGGGGCACCCCACGGCGAGGGGCACGCCTCCACCGGCTCGGGCCCCGGCTGGGACGCCGGCTGGCGCGCCG
>CAZDKK010000018.1:0-78177 GCA_964506245.1 uncultured bacterium
TCGCCGACGCGCCAGGCGCTCCTGACCGGCCGCAACCACCACTCGGCCGGCATGGGCTGCATCACTGAGCTGGCCACCTCGGCCCCCGGCTACAGCTCCGTCCTGCCCAAGAACAAGGCGCCGCTGGCCATGACGTTGAAGCTCAACGGCTACGCCACCGCGCAGTTCGGCAAGTGCCACGAGGTGCCGGTGTGGCAGACGAGCCCGATGGGTCCGTTCGATGCCTGGCCCACTGGCGGTGGCGGGTTCGAGTACTTCTACGGCTTCCTCGGGGGCGAGACCAACCAGTACGACCCGTCCATCTACGAGGGAACCACCCCGCTGGAGCCGCCCAAGACGGCGGAGGAGGGGTATCACTTCACCGAGGACATGACGGACAAGGCGATCGACTGGGTGCGACAGCAGAAGGCGCTGATGCCGGACAAGCCGTTCTTCATCTACTTCGCGCCGGGCGCGACGCACGCGCCGCACCACGTGCCGAAGGAGTGGTCGGCCAAGTACAAGGGGAAGTTCGACCAGGGCTGGGACAAGCTGCGGGAGGAGACCTTCGCCCGACAGAAGAAGCTGGGGGTGGTCCCGCCGGACGCCGAGCTGACGAAGCGGCACAAGGGAATCCCGGCTTGGGACGCGGTCGACCCGAAGATGAAGCCGGTGCTGGCCCGGCAGATGGAGGTGTACGCGGGGTTCCTGGAGCACACCGACCATCACGTCGGCCGGTTGGTCGATGCCCTGAAGGACCTCGAGGTCCTCGACGACACGCTCATCTACGTGATCATCGGAGACAACGGTGCGTCGGCCGAGGGTGGCCTGCCGGGCACGTTCAACGAGATGCTCGGCATCAATGGCCTCAAGATCGAGACGCCCGAGTTTCTGATGCAGCGGATCGACCAGTTCGGCGGACCCAAGGCCTACAACCACTACGCCTGCGGCTGGGCCCACGCGATGGACACGCCCTACCAATGGACCAAGCAGGTCGCCTCCCACTGGGGTGGAACGCGCAACGGGACGATCGTCCGCTGGCCCAAGGGGATCAAGGCGAATGGCCAGATCCGCAGCCAGTTCTGCCACGTGATCGACGTGGCGCCGACGATCCTGGAAGCGGCCGGCCTCCCGGAGCCGGCCTGCGTCAACGGCGTGCAGCAGAGTCCCCTGGAAGGGACGAGCATGCTCTACAGCTTCGAAGACGCCAAGGCGCCGGAGCGGCACGAGACGCAGTACTTCGAGATGTTCTGCAATCGCGGCATCTATCACAAGGGATGGAGCGCGGTGACCCGGCATTCCACGCCGTTCATCCCCGTGGAGAAGCTGCTCCCCTTCGACGACGACGTGTGGGAGCTCTACGACGGCAGCAAGGACTGGACGCAGGCGCGCGACCTGTCGAAAGAGATGCCGGAGAAGCTCCATGAGCTGCAGCGGCTGTGGCTGATCGAAGCCACCAAGTACAACGTCCTGCCACTCGACGACCGCCGGATTGAGCGTTTCAACCCCGACCTGGCCGGGCGTCCCACCCTGGTCAAAGGTGACTCGCAGCTCCTCTTCGGCGGCATGGGCCGGCTGAACGAGAACTGCGTCGTGGTCATGAAGAACAAGTCCTTTTCGATCACGGCCGAGGTGGAGGTGCCGCAGGCGGGCGCCGAGGGCATCATCCTCGCCCAGGGCGGGGCCTTTGGCGGCCTGAGCCTCTATGCCAAAGGGGGAAAAGCGAAGTTCGCCTACAACCTCCTGGCCGTCAAGATCTTCACGATCGAAGCCAGCGAGCCCATCCCGGTCGGCACGCACCAGGTGCGGATGGAGTTCGCCTACGACGGCGGCGGCCTGGCCGGGGGCGGCAACGTCGCGCTCTACTACGACGGCCGGAAGGTCGGCCAGGGCCGCGTCGAGCAGACCGTGCCCATGCAGTTCTCCGCCGACGAGACGACCGATGTAGGCCGCGAAAGCGGCACGCCTGTCAGCCCCGATTACGACAGGAAGACCAGTGTCTTTACGGGCAAGATCCACTGGGTACAGATCGACCTGGGCAAGGACGACCACGACCATCTGATCAGTCCGGAGGAGCGGCTGCGCGTGGCGATGACGCGGCAATGAGCGACCCGCGGCCGCGCGGGGAAACAGGTAGAGGAATCGAATCAGGAGGGAGGCCGTAAGATGGCAGACAAGAAACCGAACATTCTCGTCCTGTATGGCGATGACATCGGCTGCTGGAACATCAGCTACAACAATCGCGGCCAGATGGGCTACCGGACACCGAACATCGACCGCATCGCCCAGGAGGGCATCGCGTTTACCGACTACTACGGGCAGCAGAGCTGCACGGCCGGCCGCGCTGCCTTCATCACCGGGCAGAATCCGATCCGCACGGGTCTGACGAAGGTCGGAGCGCCGGGACACAAGCTGGGCCTTATGGCGGAAGATCCAACGATCGCCGACCTGCTCAAGCCGCTGGGGTACGCGACCGCTCAGTTCGGCAAGAACCACTTCGGAGACCTGAACGAGTACCTGCCCACCGTCCACGGGTTCGACGAGTTCTTCGGCAACCTCTACCACCTGAACGCGGAAGAGGAGCCCGAGGATCCGGACTACCCGAAGGACCCGAGGTATCGCCAGGCGATGGGCCCCCGCGGCGTGCTGCGCTGCTCCGCGACGGACCGGGACGATCCGACCGAGCAACCGCGTTGGGGCCGCGTGGGCAGGCAGAAGATCGAGGACACGGGCCCTCTGACCAAGAAGCGCATGGAGACCTGCGACGAGGAGTTCACCGAGGCGGCCCTCGACTTCATCGACCGCGCCCACAAGGCGGGGAAGCCGTTCTTCGTCTGGTGGAACTCCACCGCGATGCACGTCTGGACCCACTGCGCCAAGAAGAACGAGGGGAAGAGTGGGCAGGGCTTCTACAATGACGTGATGGTGGCCCACGACGAGCTGGTCGGGAAGCTGCTGGCCAAGCTCGATGAGCTGGGCATCGCCGACAACACCATCGTGGTCTACTCCACGGACAACGGCCCGCATTTCAACACGTGGCCGGACGCCGCGATCAGTCCCTTCCGCAGCGAGAAGAACACGAACTGGGAAGGCGGTTGGCGCGTGCCGGCGTTCGCGCGCTGGCCGGGCCACTTCAAGGCCGGCACCGTATTGAACGACATCGTCTGCCATCAGGATTGGCTGCCGACGCTGCTCGCGGCCGCGGGTGATCCTGAGATCAGTGCGAAGCTGCTGCAGGGCCACAAGGCCGGGGACAAGACGTTCAAGGTCCACATCGACGGCTACAACATGGTGCCGTATTTCTCGGGTCAGGCGAGGGAGAGCCCGAGGAAGTACTTCGCCTACGTGAACGACGACGGCCAGCTGGTGGCGATGCGCACGGGCGACTGGAAAGTCGTGTTCGACGAGCAGCGGGCGAAGCAGATGGCCTGCTGGTCCGATCCGTTCGTCCACCTGCGGCTGCCGAAGATCTTCCACCTGCGGCGGGATCCCTTCGAACGTGCCGACGAGAACTCCAATTCCTACTGGGACTGGGTGCTCAGCCACACGTTCATCATGGGGATGGCCGCGGCGGTCGTGACGACGCTGCTCAAGTCCCTGGGCGAGTTCCCGCCGCGGCAGAAGCCGGCAACCTTCAACTTGGACAGGGTCCTCGAGGAACTCCAGGAGGCCGCGGGAGGAAGACACCGCTAGCGAACCGGAGGCCAGGAGATGCACGAACTGGTCGCGATGGTGGCCGACGGCATCGAGGCTGTCGCCGTGGTGGTCATCGTGGGCGGTATCGTTTACGGTATCGCCCGCTGTTTCATTGGCCGGGCCACGGAGCCAGGCCGGGCCTACAGGAATCTCAAGTTCCGGCTGGGGGCGTCCCTGTTGCTCGGTCTTGAGTTCCTGGTGGCCGGCGATATCATCCGCACGGTGGCGCTCAATCCAACGCTCGACAAGGTGGCGACCCTGGGCGTATTGATCGCCGTCCGCACGTTCCTCAGTTGGGCCCTGGTGGTGGAGATGGACGGACGCTGGCCGTGGCGGGCCAAAACCGAATCGGAGGGGAGGTGATCGCGTACGGAAGAGCTGTTTTCCCGCTTCTTCGGGGATCTGCTGGGGCGGTTGAGCGGACCGATGCAGTTCCGTCTCGTCCTGCAGCCCGTGATGGCAGCCATCTTCGCCGTGCGTAGCGGGCTGAGAGATGCGCAGGGGGACAAGCCTCCCTATTTCTGGGCGATGTTCACGAACCCTGAGAGTCGCAAGGAGATGCTCCGCGACGGCTGGAAATCCGTCGGGCGCGTCTTCATTTTCGGAATCGTCATGGATTCGATCTACCAGTTCATCGTCTTCCACCGCTTCTACCCCGTCGAGGCGCTCGTGGTCGCCGCCATACTGGCCATCATTCCCTACCTCTTGATCCGGGGCCCCGTGAACCGGCTCGCGCGAGGCAGGTCGAAGAGCACAGCCGCATGAGCACGAGAGGGAACGCGGTGCCCTTGCCGAGACTCGCGGAGTGGCGGTTCCGCATAGCCGACGAGGAGGAGGCGTAGCGCTGCATGCAAGCAGAAGGTCCCGCGCATGACGCCGGACGTGAAGCGATCACCCGGAGCGGGTATTGGCTGATCGTCATCTGGGCGGCGGCGATCCTGATTCTGTACATTGCGGTCGCGTTCTTGGGCGCGTCTCGTCTCCGGGAGTACGGCGCGCGAGCCAACAATCGGCTCCAGACCTTCCTCGCTGCGGCAACGGACGAGACCCCGGCCGCGCAACCGTCACCGGACACCTCGACCCCGGCGCCGGTGGCGGTCTACATCGGCGCGTATTTCAATCAGCTTCAAGATCTCTCCCTCGCGGGATCGAGCTGGAAGGTCGACTTCGACATCTGGTTCCGCTGGCACGGCGAGACGGTGGATCCCGGCGAGCGTTTTCAGATCATCAACGGCGCGATCGAGTCGAAAGAGAAACGAGAGTCCTGCGTTCAGGGCGGGGAACGATATGAACGGTATCGCGTACTGGCGCGGATCGTGACGCATTTCGACATGAGCCGAATGCCCTTCGGCGGCGGCGCGCTCGGCATTCAGATCGAGGACGGCAGAGACGGGGCCGATCGGTTGCGGTACGTCGCCGATGGCAGCGACATCGGCATCAATCCCGGCGCCGCCGCCCCCGGTTGGCGGATCGGGAAGGCCAAGGGCTACGTCACGAACTATCGTTACCCGTCGCGCTTCGGCGACCCGCGGCTCGCGGAGGGGACATCGGACGTCCGTTCGCGGTACACGTTCGGCTTCTGGGGCGCCTCATCCGGCTGGGGTACATACACGAAGCTGTTTCAGACCCTCTTCCTGGCGGTCGCCATCGCGTTGATCGCCTTCTTCATCAAGCCGATTCACGTCGATCCGCGCTTTGGGCTCGGCATCGGCGCCGTCTTCGCAGCCGTCGGCAACAACATCTTCGCGGGGTTTTCGTTGCTGGGCGGGGAGGGCATCACACTCGCACAGATGGTCAACGCCGTCGGGCTGATCACGATCTTCCTGACCATCATCCAGTCGGCAGTTTCGTTGTGGATCTTCGATTCCATGGGTCGCGAGCGCTTGTCCCGCGTCTTCGACCGCGTCTGCTTCGCGGCGTTTCTGGTTGGATACCTGGCTGTGAACCTTGCACTCCCGCTGGCGGCGGGGGGATGACGATCGCGAGGTTGGGCGGGGGCCGGTTGGCCGGTAGCATCCCCCCGCCCCCACCGGCCAGCGCAGCAGGCTGACCAGCGGCGCGCAGGCACCCGTGTCAGCCGCCGGCAAGAACCAGTGCGGCGAAACGCCCGACTGGCGCTACAATTGCGTCGTGCGAACCGGGCGACGGTAACCCCTTTTCGGGAGGTTGGTCATGGCATCTTGCCGGCGCGCGGCCCAGGGGCTCGGGCTCATCTTCACATTGGCGGTCAGCACCACGAGCGCGGCGCAGGCGGTCGACCTCGAGCCCGGTTGGCCGCAGGTCACGGGCTTCAGCGTGTCCCAGTCGGGCGTGGCGGCGCAGTTCGACACCGACCCGGAATGGGAGATCGGCATTGCCTCCCAGGACGGGTACGCCTACGTATTCAACCACGATGGCACCATTCTCTCAGGCTGGCCGCGCTACATGGGGCCGGCCCTCTGGCCCGACCAGTACGCCTACTTCTGCTCCTCGCCCGCCGCGGTGGACCTCGATGAGGACGGCCGGGACGAGCTCGTCGTCGGCAACTTCGACGGCCGGCTCTACGCCTTTCGCCGCGACGGCACCGCCATGCCCGGCTTCCCGGTCGCGCTCGCCTTCATGACCTTCTCGACCCCGGCCTGCGGCGACATCGACGGCGACGGCCGCCTCGAGATCGTGCTGGGCGACAACAATGGCTTCATCTATGCCTTCAACCATGATGGCACGATCTGCTCCGGCTTCCCGTACTCGACGCCGTATGTGGTGCGCAATTCGGCAGCGCTGGGGGATCTCGACGGCGACGGGCTCGACGAGATCGCGATCACCGCGGACAACAGTTCCTACAACCTGGTGGTGCTGGACGGCAACGGCCAGATGATGCCGGGCTTCCCGCGGCTCATCGGCGTATCGGGGGCGGGCGCCTCGCCCAGCTTCGCAGATATCGACGCCGATGGCCGGCTCGACATCGTCATCGGGGCCCGCGATGGCACCCTCCACTGCCTGCGCGACGACGGCACCTACCTGCCCGGCTGGCCCATCGACGCCGGCTACTCGACCCACAGCTCGGCCGCGATCGCCAACCTCGACGCCGATCCCGAGCTGGAGTTCGTCCTCGGCATGAACGACTCGCAGGTACGCGCCTACAACCACGACGCGACGCTGCTGCCCGGATGGCCGCAGGCGACCTCTTACTCGGTCTTCTCCTCGCCCTCCATCGGTGATCTGGACGGCGACGGTGCACTCGAGGTCGTGGTCGGAGAGAACACCGGCAAGGTCTACGCGTGGGAGATCGACGGCACACCGTTGCCCGGCTTCCCCCTCACCGACCCGACCTACACCATCTACTCCTCACCCCTGCTCGAGGATCTCGACCTCGACGGCCACCTCGAGCTGCTGGTGGGCTGCAATGACACGTGGATCTACTGCTGGGATCTCGGGCCGGACACCTACAACCCGGACGGGTTGCCCTGGCCGAAGTGGCGCCGCCGCGCCGACAACGACGCGACCGTCCCGCTCATCGACCCCGCATCGGTTCACGCGGCGGTCACCACGGGGCAGCGGCTCTCCGTCTGGCCCAATCCGATGTGCGCGACGGCGCACATCTCCTACCGACCGGCCGCACCTGGACCGGTAGTGCTGACCATCCACGACGCGCAGGGTCGTGCAGTGCGGCGGCTGGCGTCGGCCGCCACGGGGTGTGTGAGCGTGTCGACCGCCGGGGTGGCGGGCGCCGTCGCATCGCTCACCTGGGATGGGTGCGACGACCATGGTCGGTCCCTGCCCCACGGAATCTATCTGGTGCGCCTCCTGGCGGGGGACGTGACGCAGACAGCGCGCGTGCTGGTGCTGCGGTAGCGAACAACGCTTTCATGGGTGGCAGGCGGCACCCCAGGGAGTGCCGCCAGGACGATCCGCCATGGGACTGGCCGAAGACGTAGCTCGCTACTACGCGGAGCGCGCGTCCGTCTACGATGAGACTGCCGGGTATGCCGACTCTGAAGCGGAGCGGCTGCGCGATCCCATCAAGGCGCGATACCAAGATGCCTTCAGAGGTCACGCCGTTCTCGAGATCGCCTGCGGAACAGGATACTGGACGCGGGTCATCGCTGAGGTGGCCGCCTCGGTGCTCGCGGTCGACATCCATCCTGCGATGATCGCGCAGGCCAGTCAGCGATGCAGCCACTTGCGCAATGTCAGGTTTCAGACAGCGGATGCGTATGTGCTCGACGGTGTGCCTGCCGGATTCAGTGCCGCTCTCGGAGTCTGGTGGTGGTCGCACGTGCCCCGGGAGCGCCTGGCGGCCTTCCTGGCGATCTTGCACAGCAAGCTCCGGACAGGTGCTCTCGTCCTGTTCGCCGACCAGCTACCGTGCGAAGGGTACCGGCACAGGCAAGACCCGCTGGGGAATACGCTCGAGCAACGCATGCTGCCGGACGGTCGCTCATTTGAGATCGTGAAGAACTTCCCGACAGAAGCAGAAGTTCGCCGTGTTCTGGCGGACAGCGCGCGCAATGTCGAGTACGTCCAGCGTCCAGGGGAGGGCAGCTGGAGCGTAACCTACACACTGGGACACTGAGGTCGCCCGTAAGGGCCAGGATGCCGCCCGCGCCGGGGCCGGGGCGGCATCCCCGAGCGCTGCGCTCACTTCACCTCGATCGTGGCCTTGAGGAGCGTGAGCGGCTCGGTCGGCTGGCCGTTCTTGCTGCCTGCCTGCTCGAGCTTCTTGAGCGTATCCATCCCTTCGACGATCTCGCCGAAGATGCTGTACTTGCCATCCAGCCATGGCGCAGGCGCGAAGGTGAGGAAGAACTGGCTTCCGTCGGTACCCGCCCCGGCGTTCGCCATCGAGAGCAGCCCGGGCTTGTCATGCCTCACGTTGGGGCTGAACTCGCCCTGGTATTTGTATCCGGGGCCTCCGGTTCCGGTACCGAGCGGGCATCCACCCTGGGCCATGAAGCCGGTGATCACCCGGTGGAACTTGGTCCCGTCGTAGAAGCCCATGCGCGTCAGGTAGATCGTGCTGGTCACGTGCATGGGCGCGATGTCCGGCCGGAACTTGACGGTGATCGGCCCCTTGTTCGTCTCGAGCTTCCAGAAGTAGCTCTTCCCGGGCGTGAAGGTGACGACCTCGGGCATGGGAATGTGCGTTCGCCACCCGTCCTGGGCCTTGTCGATCGCGGCCTTGGCGACCTGCGCGTCGATCTTCGCCAGCGTAGCGTCGGTGGGGCCGCTCTTGTCGGTCCCCGATGATGATCCCTGCTGGGCGGCCGCGGTCACGACCATCGCGCACGCGAGCAGCGTGGTGATCCAAATGGATGTCATCGATTCCTCCTGCTTCTCTGAGGTTGGGTCTGTCCATGTGACTGCGGGTGACTCTACCCGGCCTGCGCTCCCCCGGCAATGGCGATGGCAACCGCTGGGCGATGCCGCGAGGTCGACGAATGTGCACCGGAACTGCACTCCTCGCACGCGGACGCTTGACCCTCGACGGGCAAATGCGCCCGTCTCTACGTGCTCCTCGCGTGGCACGGTTCCTGCGCAGTTCACCTCCCGTCGGATGTCACCCCGGAACGTACGACGCATGATCACCGGCGCGCATCCACTTCGAACCCAGTGATAGGACGATCGGAGACGACAATTATGTCAAGACGATCGCCCGACTGACCGGAGCTCGATCTGAGGACGCGGGGGCTCGCCACGCCGGCGGCACTGTATGCCGGCCGCCGCACCCGAGTTCCGGTAGCGTAGTGACACCGCCGACATCACCTAGGAGTGGTCCCGAAGTGCCCTGGCTCTGCGCCAGCCGCCTCTTGGCCGCGGCGGCAACTCGGCGAGCCATCGGGTGATAGTCACGCTTCTTCGGTCTGCCTCCTGGAACTTTCGTACTCCTGCATGAGTCGGCTCTGCTCGAAGCCCGGGCTCATGCCGCGGACTGCTCGCCGGAGCACCTCCGCCGGGACGTCCGGTAGGGGGACCGAACATCCCCCATGCCATGGCCTGCGCCTCTGAATCGCGCCTGCTCGACCACTGTTCTAGAGATCCGATTGTCACAACGTGTTGCATGCGCGGCGACATTCACAGGCGCGAACACACCTCGCCAGATGGAGCGCGGATCGACAGCGCGGCGAGGAAGTCGCGAGGGTGGACGCGCGCGGGTCACAGCGACCCGCCCTTTGCGGCCGGAGTGCAGAAGTACGAAGGAACGACCGTGGGAGGCAGCCGGTACGATCCCGTTCCACTGCAGGGTGTGACTCTGCCCACCGGAAGCTCGAATGCGAGCTCCGCCCGGAAAAGAATGGACACAGGAGTGCCCTTGCCTCTTGAAGCTGGTCGTGCTACTCATGGATTGCTCCTGTCGCCCGCGGTTGAGTTCACAGTCTTGGGAGGTCGCAATGCGTGCTCATATGAATGTACTCTGCATACTCTGCATGCCCGTCTGTGCCGAACTCGCACTTGCCCAAAGTGGGTACCCGGATCCGGAGCGTTCCGTCGTGAGTCCATTGGACAGCATGGCGTATCCACGCTTCATCGGAACATCGTCTGAGGAGAACGACATCTTCTGCAGGGTCACGGTCACCGTGAACGATGAGTACGGGGCCCCGATCGCTGGAGCCTACGTATTCATCTACAGCGCGGAGAGCTGCTGCGAGGCCATTTGCCAGTGCAGCAACGCCGTTTTCGATGGGTACACCAACTCAAGCGGCACCATTGATCTCTACTGGAAGAGGAATGGATGCTGCAACTACCCCGATGCGGGTCAAGTAGTTGCCTACTCCCCGACATACCCCAGCGCAGGTGTAGTGCTCAGGTCGGTCGACATGCTCGTCAGTCCTGATTTTGACGGTGCTGCTGGGAACTGCCAAACGGAGATCGAAGACTGGACGTTCTTCGGATCTCAATATGGAGAAGGACCCGGCAACCCCAGTATCTGTTCCGACTACAACGGAGACGGGCGGGTGGGCCCGGGCGACTTGGTAGTTTTCGGATCGGCATGGGGATCTGTGTGCCCCCCCTATGACACGCAGGAGGAGGCCGCCGCCTCTAGCGCCCGAGATTCTTGCGGAATGCCCGGAGCAAGGCGCGCTTGGTAGGTCGCTGTCGACGGTGCCGGCGGAGGGCACTTGATCGGGAGATCAAGAGGCATCGGACTCGGGCAGCCATGGCCAGGTGAACCGCGCTGGCCTCGCGCATGGGCCGCGAATGCGCCCCCTGCTTCGGCAAGAGCTTTCTGCCGTTCAAGATGGCTCGGGGGAAGGTCGCACGATTTCGACATAGCCTCAGGGGCATGCGGGTCGGGATGCTAACGGGGGTGCTCGCGCACGTCTTGACCTGGTCTTGCTGCAAGGGTCTTCATCGCATGCTGGCAGTGTGGCGATGCATACGAACGTCCTAGAGGTCACCTGCTTCTCTGAGCTTGAGGACGTCCTCGAGCCTGCAGGCTAATTGACCTGGCTGGCTCTGCGACAGTAGTAGGTAGGCCTGCCACTCAAGTGCCCGGCGGATCCGTGTACGCTGGCCGACCGCGCCAACCGGAAGGACGCCACGCTTGGCCCACACCGACACAGCTGTCGAATCCGCACACCGACTGCGCTCTCGGCACGCCCTCGTGCCCGGACAAGACCCCAAGTGCAGTCCCGCGCTCACGTGCGTCAACTGGCACGCTTCCTGCCTCTACACCCCGCGGCGGGCGGTGCTCCCATCCTCCGGATCCTTGAGACCAGGGCTCGCCCGCGAGGATGTCGACGGCAGGAGGTTTGCGATGAGGACCAGGATCCAACCATGGGGCGGCCCAATGGGAGTCGGCCTGATGGCCGTCGCCCTCTGTGCTCTGTCAGCCGGCCTCGGCTGCGGGCCGGCCGAGCTCGAGAGCCGCTGGAGCGGAAGCGAGGTGCGGATCGATGGCGTGGGCACAGAGTGGGAAGGGCAGACGACCGACTACAGCGACCAGCACCTCGCGGTCGGTGTCCGCAACGACAACGAGCATCTCTACGCCGCGCTCTTCATCAGCGATCTGCGCCTGCAGGCCCAGGTGCTGACGCGCGGCCTGACGATCTGGTTCGATCCGTCCGGGCAGAAGCTCAAGACCTTCGGGATCCGCTGCCCCGCCGCACTGGCGGGGGACCAGGCCCACGAGTTCACCCGCACCCTGCTCGACGGCGGCGACGTCGACTCTCTGATCGACGCCTACAAGGTGCAGGCCGACCAGGTGCAGCTTCTCGGGGGCGAGAGTGACGCCGCCTCCCCGGTCCCCATGGGCGCGAGCGGAGTCGAGGTCGCCTTTGGAGTCTGCGGGGGTCTGCTGACGTACGAGCTCGAGGTGCCCCTGGCGCCCAGCGCATCGAACCCAACTGCTGCGATACGGGTGCAACCCGGCGGAAGCTTCAGCGTCGGGCTCGAGACCAGAGGCTCCTGGCGCGAGGGGATGCGGGGCGCAGGCCCAGGCGGCGCAGGTCCCGGCGGCGGGCCGGGCGGCGGACGCGGCCGAGGACCAAGCGGCAGTCCCCCGGCAGGTGGGCCCGGAGGCCCTCCACCTGGAGGGCCCGGCGGCTCCGGTGGCCGCGACGGCTCGCAAGGGGCTCCGCAGTGGCTGAGCCTCTGGGCGAAGATCCGCTTGAGCGCCGCACCATCCCCGAAGTAGCCACCGTGTGCGGATTCCGCAGTCGGCTGCGGTTTTTGCCGTCGACTCCGGGAGTTCTAGGGATGTAACCTGTCATTCTGATTGATGTTACTCGGAGGTACGGTTTCTGCATCCTGAGCGGGCGACTGGAAGGTCATGCGACCTGAATTCGCCCCCGCGGGCGATCAGCAAGGAGAGCCAGCATGCGGAAATGGTGGATCGCGGGCCTGGTGGTGGTGGCGGCTGCTGCGCTCGTGTGGGTATTCGTGATCCGCGGGCGCGGGGAGAAGGTCTCCTACCGCTTCGTCGAGGTCACGCGCGGCGACGTGCAGTCGGTCGTCTCCAGCACGGGAACGCTGCAAGCCACGACGACCGTCGAGGTCGGCACCCAGGTTTCGGGCAAGATCGCGGAGATCTACGTCGACTTCAACGACCACGTCGTGAAGGACCGACTCCTGGCGCGCATCGACCCGCTGATCCTCCAGCAGGAAGTGCGGGCCGCCGAGGCCAGCATGGAGCGCAATCAAGCCGAGTACGCCCAGGCTGTGCGCGAGTTTGAGCGCATCAACCGCCTCTACGAGCGCCAGGTGGCCACCGAGAGCGAGTACTCGACCGCGCAGTATCAGCGCGACGTGGCCCAGGCCTCGCTCAAGTCGTCGCAGATCAACCTCGAGCGGGCACGTCAGAACTTGAGCTACACGGAGATCCGTGCCCCGATCAACGGCGTCGTCGTGAATCGCGCGGTCGACGTCGGCCAGACGGTGGCTGCCAGCTTCTCGGCCCCGCAGCTCTTCCTCATCGCGGAGGACCTCTCGAAAATGGAGATCCTCGCCTCGGTCGACGAGAGCGACATCGGGAAGATCTACAAGGGGCAGCCCGTCGAGTTCACGGTCCAGGCCCACCCGAACGATACCTTCTCCGGCATGGTCGATCAGGTGCGGCTGCAGTCCACCATCTCGGAGAACGTCGTCAACTACTCGGTCGTGATCGCCGTCGACAACCAGGACGGGCGCCTCCTGCCCGCGATGACGGCCACGGTCGAGTTCATCATTGCGCAGGCCAAGGACGTGCTGAGAGTCCCGAACTCCGCCCTGCGCGTGAAGCCCACCGAGGAGATGGCGTCGGTTGTGCGGGCGCAGATGGCTGAGCGTCGGCAGCAGCGCGAGGCCCAGGGAGGGGCCGACGTGGCTCGCGCCGCGGGGGCCGGCGCGCCGGGCGGGGCGGACAGGGCCGGCGGCCAGCATGGCGCCAACCCGGGCACGGGCTGGGCCATGTCCGGCGCCGCCGCTGGTTCGAGGGGGCCGACGCTCCTGTGGTTCCTCGATGATAGCGGCAAGGCGACCGCGCGGCCCGTGCGCGCGGGGATCACCGACGGTCAGTACACCCAGATCGAGGGCCCCGCGGAGATCAAGGAGGGGCTGCAGGTGATCGCCGCCATCGTGGGCGGATCGAGCGCGACCACCCCAGCGACCAATCCCTTCCAGCAAACGCAGCAGCGGCAGGGCCCTCCCCCGCCTCCGGGCATGTAGGAGGGGCGCGATGGCCACGCGGAACCTGACCAGGACACGGGGCATGGGCCCCGGAGACGGAATCGGAGTGCGGGGCACCGAACCTCAGCACGTCATCGAGGCGCGGGACCTCACGAAGGTCTACCGCATGGGGCACAACGAGGTCTGGGCCCTGCACGGCGTGACGCTCGAGGTCTCGCCCGGCGAAATGATCGCCATCATGGGGGCATCCGGATCGGGCAAATCGACGCTGATGAACATCCTGGGCTGCCTCGACCGGCCGACATCGGGCTCGTATCTGCTCGACGGCACCCGCGTGGAGCTGCTGGGCCGCAACGATCTGGCCGACATCCGCAATCGGAAGATCGGGTTCGTGTTCCAGACCTACAACCTGCTCGCGCGCACCAGTGCCCTGGACAACGTCGAGATTCCCCTGCTCTACGACCGGTCCGGCCAGCGGCTGGACACGCGCCGGCTGGCCGCGGAGGCGCTCGCACGCGTGGGGCTGGCGGATCGGGCCGCGCACGAACCCGGCGAGCTCTCGGGCGGCCAGCAGCAGCGTGTGGCCATCGCGCGGGCGCTGGTGACGCGGCCGGCGATCATCCTGGCCGACGAGCCGACCGGGAACCTGGACACGCACACCTCCATCGAGGTGATGGAGCTCTTCCAGACGCTCAACCAGGAGGGCGTCACGCTGCTCATCGTCACCCACGAGCACGACATCGCTCAATACGCCAAGCGCATCATCGAGCTGCGGGACGGGCAGGTGGTCCGGGACGTGCCGGTCGAGAACCGGCGCGACGCGGCCCGCGACGTCCGGCAGTTCAGAGGCGCCCAACCGGCAGGTGTGTCATGAAGTCGTTGACGCTGATCCGGATCGCCGGCCGCAGCATCCTGAAGAACAAGATGCGCACGCTGCTCACCATGTTGGGGGTCATCATCGGCGTCGGCGCCGTCATCATGATGGTGGCGATCGGCGCCGGCGCCCAGAGTCAGATCGAGCAGCGCATCCGCGGCCTGGGCACCAACATGCTGGTCGTCACCCCCAGCTTCACCTCGCAGCAGGGCGTGAGCCAGGGGGCACAGAGCTTCAACCGCCTCAGGCTGGACGACGCCGAGGCGATTCGCAACCAGGGCTTTCTGCTCGCCGCGGTCTCGCCTGTCATCATGACGCGCACGCAGGCGGTCAGCGTGCAGGGCAACTGGCGCACCTTTGTCTACGGCGTTCACCCCGACTACCAGACGATCCGCGACTGGAAAGTCGCGTCGGGCAGCTTCTTCACCACCACCGACACGCGCGGCATGCGGAAAGTCGTCGTGGTCGGCAAGACGGTCGCCAACGCGTTGTTTCCGGACGAGGATCCCGTCGGTCGCGAGATTCGGCTCCGGCACGTGCCCTTCACGATCATCGGGGTCCTGGAGTCCAAGGGGCAGACCGCGGGCGGGTCGGATCAGGATGACCTGATTCTGGCCCCCTACACCACCGTCAACACCCGCCTCTCGGGCCACCAGTTCATCGCCCAGATCCTGGCCAGCGCCGTCTCGGCCGCCGAAATCCCAGCCGCCCAGGAGGAGATCCGCGCCATCATGCGCGACGCCCACGATCTCGGCGAGAACGAAGCCGACGACTTCCAGGTGCGCACCCAGGATGATCTGGCCGAGGCGGCTCAGGAGACGACGAAGGTGATGACGCTGCTCCTGTCCGCGATCGCCAGCATCTCCCTCCTGGTCGGCGGCATCGGGATCATGAACATCATGCTCGTCTCGGTGACCGAGCGAACGCGTGAGATTGGCCTGCGCCTCGCCCTGGGAGCCCGCGGCAGCGACGTGCTGACGCAGTTCCTGGTCGAGAGCGTGGTGATGAGCCTGACGGGCGGGTTGATCGGGGTGGCCGTGGGATTCGCCGGCAGCGCCCTGATTGGGGCCATCACCGGCTGGAGCACCGTGATCTCGCCCGCCACGGTGTTGCTCGCCCTGGTTTTCGCTGCCTCGGTGGGCATCTTCTTCGGCTACTACCCCGCTCGGCGGGCGGCCGCCCTCGATCCGATCGAGGCGTTGCGCTACGAGTAGCGTGTGGGAGGAACGATGACCGCAACCCGGCTGTTCACCGCGGCGATCCTGTACGCGGCGCTGATCTGCCCCGCGCTGGCCGGTGAGCCACGCACCATCACCTTCTCCGAGGCGATCGCGATCGCCCTCGAGCAGAACACCACGCTGCGCCGCACCGAGAACGAGACGGCCCTCGACCGCATCGGTGCGCGCCAGGCCGCTTTGAACTTCCTGCCCGACCTGCGCATGAGCGTCTCGGGTTCCCGCAGATACCAGTGGTGGTCCGACGACGTCACGGACTCGTCGGGCAGCGGCTCGTCGAGCAGCGGCTCGCTCAGCGCGGGCCTCTCCTCGGGTCTGACCCTGTTCGATGGGCTGGCCAACGTGGCGGAGTTGCGTGAGGCGCGGCTGAAGGAGGAAGCCGGGCGCAAGGAACTCGACCGCGCGCGCCAAACCGTCGTGTTCCAGGTGCTGACCGGGTACCTCGCCATGATCGAAGCACAGGAACAGCAGCGCGTGCGCGAGGAGAATCTCTCGGCCCAGGAAGACCAGGAGCGCGAGGTGCAGGCCCAGGTGGACGGCGGCACGCGCCCGATCTCCGACCTCTACCAGCAGCAGGCGAACGTGGCCGCAGCGCGGCTGGCCCTGGTCGAGGCGCGCCAGACGTACGAGATGAGCTGCATCGACCTCGTCCAACTGCTCCAGCTCGACCCCAAGGGAACCTACGTCTTCGAGGTGCCCCCGCTGCCGGAGGCCGAGCTGCAAGCACCGGAGCCGGACCTGGTGACGCTCCTCGACCGGGCGCTCGTCGGGCGACCCGATCTCGATGCCGCCACGATCCGCGAGGAGGCAGCCGGGCAGCGCGTGCGGATGGCCCGGGCGGGCTACTGGCCTTCGCTGTCGCTGTCGGCCGGCTACGGCGTCAGCTACAGCGACGCCAGCAGCGGCGACGTCTGGGACCAATTCGAGGATCGGCAGTCGGGCTCGCTCGGGTTGTCGCTCTCCTTGCCCCTGTTCGACCGCCTGACCACGCGCCACCAGGTTGAACAGGCCCGGATCAACACCGCCAATGCCCGGCTCACGTGCGCGGACTTGCGGCAGGAGGTCGCGCTGCAGGTGCGCCGCGCCGTGCTCGACGTGACCGCGGCGCGCGAGCAGCTGCGCGCGGCCGATGCCGGGGAACGCGCGGCGCGCCAAGCGCTCGCGGCCAATGAGGAACGCTACGCGGCCGGCGCATCGACGCTGTTCGAGGTGTCGCAATCGCGGGCCGACTGGGTGGCCGCGGCCAGCGAGCGCGTGCGCGCACGGTACAACCTCCTGTGGCAGGAACGGGTGCTCGAGTACTACGTCGGCACCCTCGACCCCGCGGGCCGCCTGTCCTGAGGGTGCAGATGCGATCGCAGGCGACAGAGGACGGCCGCGTGCCGAGGCGGGTCTTCTCCGAAGGCGTGTGGGCGCACTGGGGTTTGCTCGTGAGTGCGTTCGCGCTGGGTGGCGTGCTGATCCTGGCCTCTTGGTCCAACTACCAAGCCGCGCGCGACGCCACCTACGCCCTCCACCTCGGCGAGACGCGGATCTTCGAGCGCGAGATCATGGGCGCACTGCACGACAACGACGACCTGCCCGAGCCGCGCGCGCTGCCCGCGGTCCTCGACAGCTTGCTCTCTCAGCTATCGAGCGATGGCCTGCGCTACCTGGCCATGCTCGATGCCGACGGCACCGTCTCCGCCGCGGCGGGCACGCCGCTGGGTGCACCCGGCGCAACCGCAGGCCAAGGGGACGAGCCGGGCCCGGCCATGAGCACCGTGGGATCGCGCGTGCGGGTCTCCTACTTCCGCCCGTGGATCCCGCGCACCGGACAAGAGCGGCAGCCATCTCGGCAGCCCCCGCCGGAGGACGAGCCCCGGCGCGAGCGCCGGCACGGCGGCCTCGTCTTCGAGTTCGAGCCCCGGATCGCCATCCATCTCATGGACCGCGCCGGCCAGCTCCTGGCCTTCGGGTTGGCCGCGGCCGTGCTCATGATGTTCGTGGGGGCCGTCTCGTGGGGACTGTCGCGCCGCTACGAGCGCGCCATGCGCCGTCTCGAACACGAACGCCGCTTGAGCCTGCTCGGCGAGATGTCCGCCGTGCTGGCGCACGAGATCCGCAACCCGCTCGCGTCGCTCAAGGGCCACGCGCAGCTCCTGGCCGAGCGACTGCCCGCCGAGGGCAGCGATCGCGGTAAGGCCGAGCGTGTCGTTCGGGAGGCGTCGCGCCTCGAAGCGCTGACGACCGACTTGCTGGATTTTGTGCGCCTCGGACCGCTCGATCGCCAGCCGGCGGATCCTGCGGCGCTCTTGCGCCAAGCGGTCGAGGAGGTGGACGCGGAGGGCTTCGAGCTCGATCTGGCCGGCGCGCCTGATCGCTGGCTGGTCGACGGCCCCCGCCTGCACCAGGCCCTCACCAACCTGCTGCGCAACGCGCGGCAGTCCACGCCCCCGGGCGCTCGGAGACCGGTGGCGAGCATGGGCATCGCCGGCCGCGGCCTGTTCATCACCATCCGCGATTTCGGCGACGGCCTGCCGAAGGGGAAGGAGGACCGTCTCTTCGACCCGTTTTTCACGACGCGGGCGAGCGGTACCGGCTTGGGGTTGGCGGTCGCGCGACGAATCGTCGAGTTGCACAAGGGCGAGCTCACCGCGGCGAACCATCCGGAGGGCGGGGCGGTGTTCCAGGTGTCGTTGCCGGGCGAGTGAAGTCACAGAACCAAGGCGACGCTGACCGGGGAGTGAGGCCAGGCACGTGGCGGGTATTCTCATCGTCGATGACGAGAGCGGCATCCGCGAGTTCCTCGCCGAGGCGCTGCGTGATGCAGGGCACGAGACGACCGAGGCTGCCGACGGGGCCGAGGCGGCCAGGCTGCTGCGCGGGCGCGCGTTCGATCTGCTGATCACCGACCTGCGCATGCCCGGCGACCTCGATGGCATGGGGTTGCTGCGGCTGGCGCGGGCTGACGAACCGACGATGGAAGTCATCGTCCTCACCGCCCACGGCACGGTCGAGACCGCGGTCGAGGCGATGAAGCTGGGCGCGTTCGACTACCTCCAGAAGCCGATCTCGAGCCCGAGCGAGCTGCGCCTGGTCGTGGCGCGGGCGCTCGAGCGCCGCAGCCTGCTTGCGCTGAAGGACCGTTCGACGCGCGACGCGCCCCCCATGCCGCCGCTGAGCTACGGCGACCCGGCGATGGAACCGGTCCTGCGCGCGCTCGAGCGCGTGGCCCCCACCCACAGCACGGTGCTCCTCCTGGGGGAGAGCGGGACGGGCAAGGAGATCGCCGCCCGCACGCTGCACCAGCGCAGCCCGCGGTGCGACGGCCCCTTCGTGCCGGTCAACTGCGCGGCCATCTCCGAGAACCTCATGGAGAGCGAGGTCTTTGGCCACGAGAAGGGCGCCTTCACCGGCGCGACCGCGGCCCGCCGCGGGCGTCTCGAGCTGGCCGACGGCGGGACGCTCTTCCTCGACGAGATCGCGGAGCTGCGGCCGAGTCTGCAGGCCAAGCTGCTGCGCGTGCTCCAGGACCGGCGCTTCGAGCGCGTCGGCGGCACGCGCACGATCGAGGTCGACGTGCGCTGGATCGCGGCCACCAACCGGGACATCGAGGCGATGGTCGTGGCCGGCGGCTTCCGCGAGGATCTCTACCACCGCCTCGCGGTCTTCCCGATCCGCCTGCCCCCGCTGCGCGAGCGCGGCCGCGACATCCTGCCGCTGGCGAACGCGCTGCTCGCGCGCATCTGCGCCGAGCTGGGGCGGCCAACGCTGCACCTGGACCCGGAGGCGCAGCGCCGGATCCAGGAAGCGCCGTGGCCGGGCAACATCCGCGAGCTGGCCAACGCCCTGGAGCGCGCCGCGATCTTGGCCGAAGGCGACCGAATCGGCGCGGCGGACCTGGGGTTTTTCGAGCAGACACCCCAACCGCGGACCGGGCGCGCCACGCAGTCGATGGCCGCGATCGAAGAGGATGCGATCCGCCGGACGCTGGCGGCGGTTGGCGGCAACCGGCGCCGGGCGGCCGAGCGGCTCGGCATCGGTGTGCGAACCCTCTACGAGAAGCTCAAGCGCTACGGGATCGAATGAACGGGGGGATGGAGCGCGCGCCCCATCCCCCGCTGTGCGAGCTTTCGGACCCCGCCTCCTGCCGCGCCCGGCGGCGCGGGAGTCCGCGCTCGTCGGGTTACCGCACGACCAGCACCCGCGCCGACCGCTCGACGATCTCGTCCGCCGCGCGCACGCGAGCCCGCGCCAGGTAGATGCCGCTTGGGTTCGACCGGCCGCCGTCCCACGTGTAAGCGTGGACGCCCGGCCCCTCGCTCCCCTGCTGCAGCACCGCCACCCGCCGGCCGGAGAAGTCGAACAGGCTGAGCTCGACCTCGGCCGCCGCCGGCAGGTCCAGCCGCACCGCCGCGCGCCCATCGCCCAGGGGCCGCGCCGACAGCGCCACGCTCGTAGGCACCGGCGGCTCGGGCGTGATCGGGTCTACCGGGACGATCGGGTCGGCACCCGGGTCGGGATTCGGATCTTCCCCGATCCCCGGCTCCTCCACGCTGCTCATGTCGGTCACGATCTCGATCTCGACCCGGTCGGCGTAGTAGTGCGTGATGTAGGTCCCGCTCACGCCCGGCGCGCCCGTTTCCAGCGTGAACTCGCCGCTGCGCGAGCCGCAGTTCAGGATCGTGAACCGCTGCCCGGTCACCGGGGTGTAGCCGCCCGCCGGTCGCACGACCAGCCGCCCGGAGAGGCTCGCCTGCCCGCTCACCTGCAGGTGGTCGAACTGGCCCGCGGTCGTGCCGCCGATCTCGACCCAGTAGGTGCCGTCGGCCGTCTGGGCATAGTCGCCCTGGATCGCCAGAGACCCGGTGGAGTTGGCCGTGGCGCCGGGGGCCATCCCGCCGCCGCACGTGACGTTGCCCTGCACTGTGCCGATCCCGCTCAGCGTACCACCGTTCACCGTCGCCGGACCGGGTGTGACAATGAGCGTGCCGTTGACGCTCGTGCGGCCGTAGTCGGCCTCGTCGTTGCCTGTTTGCGTGAAGGCGCCGTTGACCGTCACGGTCGAGCCCGCGCCGATCGTCAACCGGCCGGAGTCGACGGCCAGGTCGCCGGACGTGGTCAGGCTCGGCCCCCCGGTGAGGGCCAGATCGCCGGCCGACTTGATCCTGTTAAGCGAGGCCAGCACCAGGGTCGTCCCGTCGTCGCTGTAGAGGTTCGCGCTCGGGCCCTCGAGCAGAACCCGCGCGTCGAGCTGCTGGATGTTCGCGCCGAGCAGGCGCATCGTGCTATTGGGCCGCACGAGCCACGCCCCTCCGGTCAGCGTCCCGGAGGCGTAGTTGTTGATCGTGCTCGAGGTCCGGAAGACGCTCCCGCCGGTCGCTTCCGCGGTGCCGTTGTTGGTGAGGGTGGTCTGGACTTCCAGTCTGGCTCCGTTCTGGGCTCGCATGGTCCCGTAGTTGAACTTCTCCTGGTTGTGCAGCAGGAGCGTGCGCCCCGCTACATCTGCCAGGACCGTGCCGTAGTTCCGGAGATAGACCCCCACGACGCCGTCGCCGCGAATCGTGTGGCTGGCTGTTTGCGTGACCGACGCGTAGTAGTCTTCGAGCCGCGCGTCCCACACATCCCCGGTGGTCTGCAGGACGATCTGACCGCTGCCGTCGAGCGTCTGACCATAGCCCGTGGCATAGAAGTAGGTATCGTCGCCGGTGTGATCCGAGTTGATCGTGACCGTCCCATTGTTCGTGAAGGAACACGTCATGAATACCTGCTGGCCCGCGTGGATATCCAGGCGTCCTTGATTCGTCACGTGGTCGAGGTACGTGCCGCTGTAGCATTCCACCGCGCCGCCAGCCGCCGTCGCGAGGCTTCCCCCGTACACCCAGGTGCGAAGCAGCACCCGGCCCCCGTCGGCCAGCAGGAGGCCCGGCGCCTCCTGGTTGACCGGGTTGACGACGTTGAGCACGCCTCCCCCGGTTGCCTTGCACGTGGCATAGTTGTACAGGTTCTCGCACTGTAGCTGGAGCGTGCGGCCGTTGACGTCGGCGCTCACCAGGCCGTGGTTCCAGAGGTAGACGGTCACAACCCCCTCGCCGTGGATGGTGTGCCCCGCGCTTTGGATCAGCGTGCCGTAGTACCCCTGGAGCCGCGCGTCCCAGATGTCGCTGCCTGACGTCTGCAGCAGAATGTCGCCGCTGCCCTGCAGATTGTGGCTGTAGCTGCTGACATAGAGGATGGCGTCGTTCCCGCTGGCCTCCGAGTTGACGGTGATCCGTTCGTTGTTTGTCGTCGTCGCACCCTGCAGCCAGAGCTGGCCTCCACCGGCGATGGCGACCGGGCCCTGGTTCGTGACGTTGCGCAGCGTGCAGCCTCCTTGCAGGACGCGCAGGCGTCCGGCCTGAGTGCCATCCGCGAACGTCGTCCCGTTGTAGCAGTCGATCGTGCTCGTGCCGGTCGTCTCGAGCCGGCCGCCGGTCACCTCGCTCGCCAGCCGCACCGTGCCGCCGTCGGCCAGGATGCGCCCGGCAGCCCCCTGGGCGACCGGGGCGGTCACGTCGAGCGTGCCGCCGCCCACCGCCTGAAAGATCGCCTGGTTGTCCTTGCTGTCCTGGTAGATCCCCAGCGTGCGGCCGCTGACGTCGGCGCTGACCAGCCCGTAGTTGTTTAGGGTGATACCGACGACGCCCTCGCCGTGGATGGTGTGGCCAGCAGTTTGAACCAATCTGCCATAGTAGGACGGCAGCCGGGCGTCCCAGATGTCGCCCCCGGAGGTCTGCAGGCGGATGTCGCCGCTGCCGTTGAGCGCCAGTCCGTAGTTCGCCACGTACAGGCAGGCGTCGTCGCCGCTCTGCTCCGGGTTGACCCAGATCGTCCCGTCGTTGGTGATTGCACTGCCGCACAGGAACGCCTGCTGCCCCGCTGGGACATGGAGCCGGCCCAGGGTGGTGATGTCATACAGCTGGCAGCCGGCCTGGCCCTCGATCACACCGTTGTGGTCCGAGTCGAAGGTGCCACCGGTGACCGTGCCGCCATAGATGCGCACGATCCCCCCGTCGGCCAGGATGAGACCACTGCTGCCCTGGTTGACGGTGATGCCGTCCAGCCGCAGGATCCCGTTGTTGGTGGCGGCGAAAACACCGTTGTTGGTCTGCGTCTCATACGCGAGCGCCAGAACATGCCCGCTGTCGTCGGCGTCGATCCGCCCGGCATTGTGGGTGTCCAGCGTGATCCGGCCCGACCCGCGGATCGTGTGATCGGCCCCCTGGTACAGGGAGCCATAGTAGGGGGCGAGGTACGCCTCTTCCGGGTTGCCGTCGGTCTGAAGCACCAGCTCGCCCGGACCATCCAGCGCGCAGCCGTACCCCGAGATGTAGAGCCTGGCCGACCCGGTGCTCGGAAGCGAACCGACCCGAATCACGCCGCTATTGTGGGTACTGCCATTGGTGTAATACCAAACGTTGGTGGGCACGAGCAGCTGCCCCGTGGAGGCAAGCGTGAGCGCCCCCGCCAGGTACGCGTTGTGTCCCGCTAGGATCGTACCGCTGCTGTGCAGCCCCGCCGGTTGGTAGAGGTCCATGCGCCGATTGCCCAGGTTGAGCGTCGCCGCCACGTTGTTCTGGTCCAGCTGGTCGAAGCCCGCGTCGCTGTCGAGCGTGATCGTGTAGGCGCCCGATCCCGCAGGGATGATCGCGCTTTCCCCACTCTCGTTTGGAACGTCCTGCGGGTCCCAGTTGGAGGCGCTCCACCAGTTGCCCCCGCCCGGGTTGACCCAGGTGATGGTCTCGGCGCGAGATCCCCCCGTGCTGGTCACGAGCATCAGACAGAGAATCGAGAGCGCCTGCGACCGCAGCGCGTCCCTCGTCCCCCGCCTCGCGTCCGTCCCGCTCCGCTCACTCGCCTTCGTGCAAGGGTGCATGTTGTCCTCCTTCGCTCACAGCGGGATGGCTCCCGCCCTGAATTCCTCTGCACCGGCCCTCGGGTGGCGGCCTACAGCACCTGCGCTGTCCGGCGCCACGCTTCGTCGGACAGGATACGGAGGGAGCGTTACGCGAGCGTTACGCGGCGCCAGCCGCACCAGCCCCGGCGGGCGGAGATGCGGGCCGGCCACCGCGTCGGGGTTCTCACGCGCGACCCGTCGCAGGCTCGGGACGGGGGTTCCGCGCATCCGAACTGCGCCGTAAGCGATCCAGTTGGGGGAAAGCACGAGGGGTGCCTGCTGCGCCGGCGGCCCGCTCGCGAAGCGCGGCCTTGGGTCCCAGCGCAGGGTGCGCGGGCAAGGACTGGGGCAGCCTCAGCGGGGCTGGACGAGCACCGGGGGCGCGACGGCCGAGTCGCCTGCAGTGGATCGCGCCGAGTCGCCTGCGGCGGCCCCCGCCGAGTCGGGCGCCAGCGGAGCTCCCGGCTGCCCGCCGCCCGTCTCGCGCTGCCGCTGCGCCTGCATCAGGCGAAATCTCTCCATCCGTTCCTGGCGCTTCCTCTCGAGCATGGCATCGACCGCGCGCCGGCTGGCCTCGGTCGTGGCGGCCACCACGGCGGCCACGTGCGGGTCCTCGGGCCAGCTCGGATCCAGCGCCGGGGCCTGCCCGCTGAAGTCGACGATCTCGTTGCCGGGCGACACCACCAGGTTCGTGACCGCGACCGCCACGCCGCGATCCCCCGAGCGATTCACGACGGCCCGGCCGAACTTGACCGGTTGCTCGTCGCGGTCCTGATGCGTGCCCGCCAGGATGACATCGATCTCGGGAATCGAGTCGGCGAAGGTCTGGATACTCACGTCGTCGAGGTGGCCGATCAGGACGAGGATGTCGGCCCTTTCCCGGGCCAGCCGCTTCGCCTCCGCCTCGTGGAGCACTCGCGCGGCCGGCGCCAGTTGCGCACCGGTGCCCTTCAGGAGCCGAGCCACCTCCCGCGTGGTCGCGATCGGCGGCAGCACGCGCACCGCGCCCTGTGCTTCCCGCAACGCGGCGGTCGTGTTGCGCCCTTCGTCCAGGACGCTGAGGAAGCCGACGCGCACGCCGTCCACCTCCACCACCCGGCAACGCGCGCCGACGGGCTTCCAATCCTCACCCGCGCGCCGCTCGACGTTGGTGGTGACGAGCGGCAGGGTCGATCCGAGCCCCAGCAGGCTGTCGGTCAGGGTCCACTCGGCAACCTCGTACTCGCCAAGGGCCACCGCGTCGTAGTTCAGGCGCTCCATTTCACGCCAGACCGCAACGCTCTCCCGCCACCGGACCGAACGCGTGGGGTGGAAGAATCCGCCGCCGTCGACCAGGAGGATGCGGCCCAGCGCGACGCGCTGGCTGTCGATGAAGGCGGCCCGCCGGGCCAGCCCACCCTTCTTGCCGTGTCAGCCGCAGGGGACGATCTCGCCCTGGAAGCAGCTCTGCGAGAGGATGTGGAGCGTGACGTTGTCCGCGCGCGGGACGCGCCCGTCCCCGCCCGACCGCAGCGCGCACCCGGCCAGCAGGGCGAGCATCGCCGCGGCCGCCGTGCGCATCCGCGCAGTGCAAGGCGCGGGGGCGCTCATCACTGCTCCGACCCGGGCCGCTCGCGGCGTTGATTGCGCTCCCGGACCCGTCGCTCCCCCTCCGCCTTGGCCGACTCGGCCGCTTGCGCAACGGCCGCATCCTCGGCGTACTCGGGAACGAGCGTGAAGTTGAGGCCACCGAAATCGACGATCTGCCCCTCGGGGGAGATGATCAGGCGCGTCACCGAGACCACCTGGCCGCGCGAACCGGACCGGTTGAGGATCGCGTCGCCGGCAGGCACCGGGCCGGTGTCCGCGGCCGTCATGTGCCCGCCCAGGATCACGTCCACGTCGGGCAGGAGCGACGCGTACTGCTCCATGGCCTGCGGATCGAGGTGTGCCAACAGCACGAGGACGTCGGTGCGTCCCCGGACCTCGGCCACCGCTTCCCGCAGGCTCTCTTCTGGCGGCAGCAGGCGGACGCGGTCGCCCGTGCTCCGGATCACGGTGGGGCTGAGTTGAGTGGGGCCAATCACGCCGAGGATGCCAACCCGGATCCCGTTGATCTCGATCAGCCGGTACCGTTCGCCCAGCTGCTGCCATTGGCCGTCGCGCAGCACCTCGACGTTGGTGCAGACCACCGGCAGGGGCGTGTGACGCATGAGGCTGTCGACGGTCTCCCACTGGCCGAATTCCAGCTCGCCCAGGGTCACCGCCTGATAGCCCGTGCGCACCATCTCGTTCCAGGTCAGAACGCTCTCGAGGTAGTTGTCCCGGGCGTTGCGGTGGAGGAAGTCTCCCCCATCCACCAGGAGCAGCGGCCTCCCCTTGACCCGCGCGCTGTCGATGAAGGCGGCCCGCCGGGCCAGCCCACCCTTCTTGCCGTGTCACCCGCAGGGGACGACTTCACCCTGGAAGCAGCTCTGAGACGCGATGTACAGCTCGACGTTGGTGGGTCGCAGGCCCGAATCGACGCTCGGGCGCGCCCCCGAACCCGCGCAGCCGCCGAGCAGGAGCACGGCTGCCGAGACCGCGAGCAGGACCGCCCCGGCGCAGCCGCCCACGAGCAGCGCCCCGGCCCCCCGGCGAACCGGGCCCAGGAACCTGTGCATCTTCATGCTCTCCCCCTCCGGCAAGGAGCCTCCGATCGAGCCACGGTCGCCTCGAGGCGCATCACAGGTGGGTTGGACCTGGCGGCGCCCCGATGCTCTGCAGCATGCTGTCGATCACGGCCACCCGATCGGGACGCGACGCCTCCACGCGCCTGGCCTGCAGAAGAGTCTCGCGTGCGCGATCGTTCTCGCCCCGCTCGAAGAGCAGCCTGCCCAGCACGAACTGGACATCGGGGCTGTTTGGATCAATCGCCGCCGCCCGCGACAGCGTCGCGATGGCGCCATCGATGTCCTCCCCCTGCAGGTGCCAGATCCCGAGGTTGTAGAGCACCTTCGGGCTCTCGGGATCCAGTTCGACCGCTCGCTTGAAGTACGGTCCGGCTTCTTCGTGCTGCTTGTGGCGGCCGTAGATGATGCCCAGGGCGAGGAGCCCGGCAACGTTCGTCTCGTCGATTTCGAGCAGGCGCTTCAGGCAATCCTGCGCTCCGGCCGTGTCGTTCAACGCCTCCATGATCCAGGCCAACTCGTACAGCGCGGTCACCGCATGCGCCTGGAACTCGAGGATCGCCTCCGCATGGCGCCGGGCTCCCTCCAGGTCGCCCGCCGCCCGCTTGATGCGGCATAGGTAGAACTGGGCCTCTTCCTGCTCCGGATCGACCGCCACGCAGCGCTCGAAGTACTGCTGGGCGATGCGCGGATCCATCTTGAGCTGGAGCTGGGCCTTCCCCAAGTTGATCAGGGCCGCCGCATTGTCGGGATCGGCTAGGAGCACCTGTTCCAGCAGGCGTACGCCGTCGGTGGAATAGCCCATCCGCAGGTTCTCGGTCGCCACGCCGATCTGGTCGAACAGGTAGCGCATCTCGTGTGGATCGTTGAGACTTTGCACATCCTCGAGCGCCGAGGACACGCGGCTGACGCCGCGCCGCGCGCTTGCGAGGTACCCCAGCGAGGCCAGTTTCTGCAGGGTCTCGTTGTCCGCGGCGGCGACCGAGGCGCTCGCGTCCTCCGATGTCCAGCGCCGCATGGTCTCCGCGAGCTCCTCGGTGAGCCGTTCCACGGCCGCGGGCTCGCGTGCAGCCAGATCGTAGAGCTCTCCGGGATCCTCACCGACGCGGTAGTAGCGCGGCTTCGGCCCGTGGATGATCTTCTCGTCCCCCAGGCGCAGGGCGCGCAGCGCTCCCCAACCGCACTGCAACTCGCCCACGAGCGATTCCATGTAGAGAGCCCGCGGGGCGCTCGCGACCTGTTCGCCTCGGACCAGCGGGGCCAGCGACCGGCCCTGCACATCAGATGGGATCTCGATCCCGAGCAGGTCGAGAACCGTCGGCATGATGTCGACGGTGCCGGACAACTCCTCCAGGCGGAGACCGGCGGGCCCACCCGGCAGGCGGAAGATCAGCGGCACGCGCATGACGCTGTCGAAAACCAGCAGCGAGTGGGTGGGCTCGCCGTGCTCCATGAGCCCCTCGCCGTGGTCGGCCACGATGACGATGAGCGTGCGATCGTAGAGCTTCTGCTTCTTCAACTCGGCGAAGACGTGACCGAGCTGTTCGTCGACGAAGGCGATCTCACCCGCGTAGGGCTCCGTGAACCGGCTGTGGTAAGGCTCGGGCGGGTTCACGGGCTGATGCGGATCGAAGTAGTGGAGCCACAGGAAGAAGGGCGCGGATCTCGACTTCCTGAGCCAATTCAGCGCGGAGCGGGTGACCAGGTTGGCCTTGCGTTCCTCGAATCCGAACTCGTTGGCTGCCCGCGTCTCTAGTTCGTCCCGCGACCAGCCCTCCGCGAGGTTGTCGTCATAGGTCGTGAATCCCTGATCGAGGTTGAAGCGTGAATCGAGCACGAAGGCTCCGACCACCGCTCCGGTGTCATAGCCGGCGTCCTTCATGACCTCGGCCAGGGTCGTGACGTCCTCGCGCACGACGTAGGTGGAGTTGTCGCGCACGCCGTGGAAGATCGGGTAGGTCCCGGTCAGGATCGAGGTGTGAGACGGCAGGGTGATGGGATTGGTGCAGAAGGCCTTCTGGAAGAGCGCGCCCTCGGCCGCCAGCGCATCGATGTTGGGGGACGTGGGCTCGGCGTAGCCATAGCAGCCGAGTCGATCGGCGCGGGCGGTATCGATGGTCACCAACAGAACGTTCCACCGGTCCTCGCGCGCGCAGCCGCATGCGAGGAGGAGCGCCAGGGCGGCGAGCGGTAGGCGGGAGCACTTCATCGGCTGCCAGCCTCCTGTCCGATCGGCGGCAGGTGGTCCTCGTAGATCTTGAGAGCGATGGACTCCAGAACCTTCTGCCGGATCTCGTTGGTCATCGTCTGGTAGTTGCGGCGCGCGTAGTTTTGGCGGACAAGTTCCTCGACCTCCTCGAAGGTCTTCTGTACGGGCGGCGTGTCCTTGATGAGCCGGACGATGATGATGCCCACATCCATGTAGCACAGACGCTCGGGATCGTAGACCTCGGCCATCTGGGCGTCCGCAACCTCCCCCTCCTTCAGCTTGTTGAGGATGGCGTGAAACCAGGGTCGCGGTGCCACGAGCCGGGTGACGTCTTGGTTGTTGAGTCCCTCCATGCGGCCACCGTTGCTCGCGGAGTAGTGCTTGGAGTAGGTGCGCGCCAGCTCGGCAAAGTCCTCGCCGGCGCGAATGCGGTCCACCAGGGCCTCGCCGCGCCGCAGGGTGCGCCAGAGAGGCTCACCCCCCTCCGGCTTCAGCAGGATCACGTCGAGATCCCGCGTGCGCAGGGTCTGGTAGCGCTGCTCGTTCTGCGCGAAGTACTCCCTGATCTCCTCTTCCGGAACCTCCGCGACGGCGCGCTGCAGACGCTCATCGAGAGCCCGCTGGTAGTTCACCTCGCGGACCGCTGCCTCGATCTGGACGGCCACGTCGGGGCGGTCCTGAAGGCCGAGTCGCTTGGCCTCCAGGGTCAGAAGCTGGCCCAGGGTGACCTGGTCCAGGAACTTGTAGATGTTGGTGAAGACGTGCGCGTACAGATGCGACAGCTCGTGCTCACCCAGCGCGCTGCTCAGATCCTGGAGGGTGTAGCGCTGCCCCTCGATCGAGATGAGGGTCTCGTCACGCGGGATGAAAGGATCCTCCAGACGCTCGTAGTGCCGCTCGAGGCCGTGGCGGGGACCCACCTCCTCGACGAATGCGCGCTGAGCCGCCGCGAGCTTGTCCGCATTCGCCCGGCGGCGGGCGAACTCGACCACGTCCTCGAACTTGCGGTCGAGGGCCGGCAAGCGCTCCATCATCTTGGCGATCTGGAAGCCGGTGGGGGTCTCGATGATGCCGCTGACCTCGTGGCGCTTGAGGTTCCAGACCCCCTTGATGAAGGAAGGGTGCACGTCGTCCGTTGCGGCGAGTGTCAGCCACCCCCCGGAATTCGCGGTGGAGGACTGGGAGTGCTGGCGGGCCATCTCCTCGAAATCCGCCCCCTGCATGATCTGGCGGCGAAGCTCCTCGAGCCTCTGGCGCACCTTCTGCCGTTCGGGTTCGGGGACCGCCCCAACTTCAGCCCGCAGGAAGATGTACTGCACCCGCACCTTCTCAGGGTCCTTGTACTGCTCCGGATGCGAGTCGTACTGCTGGCGGATCTCCTCGGCGGTCGAGGCGATCTGGTCCCAGCCCAGCTCGTGCGTCATGGCCGTCTTCAGCACACCTGCCTCCGCCTGATTCAGGGCGGGCAGCATCGTGGGGTCTTCTTTCGGCGAGGGAGCCTCAGCGGCCAGGGCCTTGCGAATGGCGATCTCCCGTATGTTCTCTATGCGCCAGTCGGCAGTGCCGCTCTCAGCCGGCGTGGGCCCTTGCCCGGCCGGGCCCGGCTGCGCTTGCTCCTTGGGGCGCTTGAAGGCGTCGAACTCGGCGCGGCGGACCTCGCCTTTCCGGAATGTGGCCAGAACCTGCGGATCCTTGGATGCGGCCGGCCTTCCGTCGCCGCCACATCCCATGCCCAAGGCCGGGCCGATGAGGAGAAGCCAGAGCCATGCGCCGGAACGCCGCATGGCCCTTCGCGTGCTGCACGCAGTGGCGGCGCCAGAGCCGTCGTTCTTGACAGACAACATAAGCCTATCCCCTTCGAGTTTCCCTTGCGCGGCGCCGGGGCAGGAGATGAAGCCGAATCATCACCTCGGCGCGACGGCGGAGGAGCTGTTGACGGTACCATCTCCGCCTGGGCGCGGCCAGGTCAAACGACCGGGAAAGTAGTGCTCGGCCCCCGGTTACCGCTGCCGGCTGGGAGCTGGTTACCCGCTCTCATCCCATAAGTTTCGGCCGCTTCGGGCCCAAGGTTATCTCCGCTTTAAGGCGCGGGGGGGCAGTGGCGAAGGGGAACGGCAGGTCGGGCGGCCAGCCGGGCGGAGAAAGGAGAAGGGCCCCGACAGCCCCGGAACCATCGATCATGGTTCCCGGACCGCGGAGCCCTCTACCGGTTTGGATCTCCCAGGCACTAGGCCCGGGTGGACCCAAGTCCTTCTAGCCAGTCGCGAAGACTGAAACTAGAACATGGCCTTGATCTGGCCCCAGCTCTGCAGCTCGGTGGGCGACGGAGCGTCCACGGAGACAGCCATGCACCAGTTGCCGGGGTAGCCGATGGACTCCATCGTGCCCCAGGAGCTCAGCCCGCACGACGGAGCCTTGATCCAGGACGTGCCAGCGCTCGAGCTCTGGTCGAGGCCCCAACGGATACCGACGTTGGTCTGCGGCTGATTCTGGCCAAAGAAGAACCAGGGGTCGGAGACCACGATGGCCGGGCTGATGGCAGCCGTGTGGTTGCCAGCCGACCAGGGCATGCCAGCCTGACGACCGAACTCAACACCGGGCGCAGCGAAACCCGTCCAGCACACAAAGCTGAGCGCATTGATGTTGGGGGAAACGCTCGTGTAGATGTTGTACATGTGGCTGGTGATGCAGAACGGAGGCGTCGTCGTCGCCGTCACACCAACTGCCACATCGTTCGGACCGCCGGAGGTCCCGGTGGGATTCGAGCAACCGATCCCGCGCTCGGGAATCAGGTCGCCCTGATACAGCATCTCAGGCCGGATCTGCGGTCCGCTGTACGGAACGCCCGACTGGCCCACCAGCGAGTGATCGGCGCCAGCGACGCCGGCCAGACACAGGATGCTCAGAATCGCAATGAACCCTTTGGACATTGTGAAGCCTCCTTCAAGCTGTGGGTGCATTGAACCACCGCAGATGCCGTGTGTGCATCGGGCCTCAGCCGCGATGAACGCACCGTGCATCGACAGCGGTCATTCTAGGAGATGACACTCCGGATGCCTTTTCCGCCTGCGGAGCGAGATGGTCGCAAGCGCCTGCTCGCGGATGGGCCTGCTCCCGAAGAACCCGTCCACCGCAGTCTGCCTGACCCTACGTCCCACTCCTGAGCCAGGACTGATTCCTGAGGCATCACCTCCTGTCGGGTCTCCCGCAGTCGGGCCTGTCGACCGCAGGACACCCTTGAGGGAATTGTAGCAGATCGGGGTGGGCCGGTGACAAACTAAAACCGCCGGGTGCGGTGGCTCTTTCCAGCCGGTTGTGGAACGAAGATTGGTGGTCCGGCTACTGTAAGTCATTATCCCGAAAAAAGATACAAGAAAGAAGGAGCGGGCGCCGCGTTCACGACAGGCAAGTCCAAGCGGGCCAGCGTTCGGTTGGGGGGCTTCACCAATCTTCGCACCACAACCTAGCGGAAACGGGCCTTGATCGAGCCCCAGCTCTGCAGCTCGGTCGGTGTCGTCCCGCCGACGGAGACGGCCATGCACCAGTTGCCCGGAAACCCGATCGAGTCGAGCGTGACGAACTGGCTGACCCCGCAGGCCGAGGCGCGGATGAAGGACTTGCCGGCGCTCGAGCCTGAATCGACCCCCCACCGCAGGCCGACGTCGGTCTGCGGCTGGTCCTGGCCGAAGAAGAAGCGGCGCTCGCTCAACGTGATGGGCGGCGAAATGGCGACCGTGTGGCTGCCCTGGGTCCACGGAATCCCAGCCTGTCGGCCGGCCTCGGCACCCGGTGCGACAGTACCCCTCCAGCACACGAAGCTGAGGGCCGTGATGTTGGGGGAAACCTGCGTATACAGGTTGTAGAAATGGCTGGTGATGTTGAACGGCGGGGTGATAGCCGCTGTGACGCAGACGGCAACGGCATTCGGGCCGCCGGTGGCCCCGCCCCCGGTGGAGCAACCGATGCCAAACTCGGGATCCAAGTCGCCCTGGTAGAGCATCGCGGACTGCGTCATGGGCCCGCGGGCCGCAACGCCGCTCCGACCGAACCACCCGGCGTCCGCACCCGCGATTGCGGCTGTGCACAGGATGCACAGGACGGCAATGACCCCCTTGGGCATGGAAAGCCTCCCTCAGGCTCCTCGTCCATGGAACTACAGCCAGAAGCGTGTGCTATCGGCATTGTTATCGGCGCTGCGGATCCAGCGCTGAACCAGCACCGGGGGCCACGACCTCCCCCGCGCCTGCTCCCTGGCTGGAAGCAGCCCCCGGCAGGGAACCCAACACAAGGCCCCGTGTTGCACCGGGTTGCCGGGTTGATGGTTTGGGCTGCGCCGAATGGACTGGTCTGGTATGATACCCGTCCAGCCGGAGAGCGGCAGACGGGGACACGGCGATTCGGACGAGCTGTGGGTAGACTGCAGCTCGTCTTCAGCATTCGCAGGAAACCGCTGGAGGAGAGAACATGAAGCGCTGGGGGCTCTCGATGTGGCTTGCCGTCGTGGCGGCTGGCCTTCTCACCCTTTCGACCGCTGCTGCCGATGACGGGGCCGCTCAGGCCTATCGGGAAGGCGAAGCGCTGCTCCAGCAGGCTCGCTTTGAAGAAGCCTTGGCCTCGTACGACCGCGCCGCGCAGCTCGATGCCGCGCGCCAGGAGTACCGCGAGGCCGCAGCGATTCTGAAGCGCGTGGTGCAACTGCGCGATCAGCTCACGGACGAGCCGGACCCGGCGCAGTGGGAACGCGTCGCGCGCGCGCTGCGCGCCTACTACCGGGGCGAGGGGATCTTGACCGCATCGCTCGCGCTCGACCGCCAGATCCACGAGCGCCTGGGCACCGCCGAGAGCGCCGAGATGCTCGCCGACACGCAGCTCGAGCTCGGCCAGACCGCCGAGGCCCGTGCGCTGCTGGCCGGGCGCACTGACCTCGATGCGCGGCCCGGGGCCCGCCTGCTGCTGGGCATCGCGCAAGCCCGCGCGGGAGCGACGGCCGAAGCGCGGGCCATCGCGCAGGGTGTGGCGCTGCCGGCCGACGCGAGCGCGGAGGACCGCGTGCGGGCCGCGCGGCTCCAGGCCATCGTCGGGGACCGGACGCAGGCGCTGGCCCTGTTGGCCGCCGCGTTCGAGGCCACGCCGCCCAGTCAGCTCGAAGCGGCCCGGGCGCGCGTGAAGGCCTGCCCCGACTTTGCCGGGCTCAACGGAGGCGAGGAGTTCGCCAAGGTCCTGGCCACGCAGTCGAAGGTGGCGGAGTCGGGCTGCGGCAAGGCAAAGACGTGCGGCGGCTGCCCCAATCGCACCGCGTGCAGCAGTGCCTCGGCCGCAACAGCCAAGCCGAAGTAGCCGAGGGCTCAGCACCTCGGCCAGGACAATCGATCGGATCTAGCCCGCGGGCACCGTGCGCCCTGGCGGGAGGCGCATGCGCAGATCGCTGCAATTCGGCTTCCTGGCGCTGACGTTGGTCGCCGTCTTCATCGTGCGCGGCAGCGCCGAGCGCTGGTGCCCGTTCGGCGGCCTCGAGGCGCTCCACACCTACGCCACCGAGGGCAATCTGCCCTGCTCGCTCGGCGTCTCCAACTTCTACGTCCTCGGCGCGGTCCTGCTGATGACCCTGATCCTGCGCCGGGCGTTCTGCGGGTACATCTGCCCCATTGGCACCGTGTCGGACTGGGTGCGCCAAATCGCCGGGCGCGCGGGGTTGCGCCCCGTGCGGGTGAGCGCGGGCTGGGATCGGTGGCTGTCGTTCCTGAAGTACCCGATCCTGGGGCTCCTCTTGTGGCTGACCTATCGGGCGGGCGAGCTCATCTTCCGCGGATTCGATCCCTGCTATGCGCTCATCAGCCGGCACGGCGAGGACATCACCGCGTGGGCCTATGTCGTCTCGGGCGCAATCCTGGTCGCGAGCCTGGTGGTGGTCCTGCCCTTCTGCCGCTGGCTGTGTCCGCTGGCGGCCGCGCTGCAGCCCTTCTCGCGCGTCGGCCTCGCCCGGGTGCGTCGCGACGAGGCGGCCTGCACCGACTGCGGGCGGTGTGCGGCGGCGTGCCCGATGCGGATCCCGGTGGATCGGGTCCGGGAGGTGACCGAGGCGCGCTGCACGGCCTGCCACTCGTGCGTCGATGCCTGCCCGGTCGTTCGCCCGCGCGCGCCGCTCGCGTGGGGCCCGCCCGCGCGCTGGGGACGCGCCTGGCCGCGCGGGATCCTGGCCGCCGTCCTCCTGGCGCTCGTCGGCGCAGCGGTGGCCGCGGCGCTGTTCAGCCCGATGCCGTCCTTCACCTACGAGCGCGGGGAACGCCCGGGCGCCGTCTCGACCTTGGACCTGCAGGTGGGTGACCTCACCTGCCGCGGTCGCGCGAACCTGCTGGTCTACTTCCTCGACCGCGATGACGAGCTGGCCCTGCCCGGCTACCTGAGACTCGAAGCCTGGCCCGCCCCTGGGAGCGGGCGGGCGCGCATCAGCTTCGATGCGACCCGCTGCGACGATGCGCGCGTGCGGCAGGCGATCACCGAGCCCTACTTCAACCTCGCGCAGAACCAGTGGCACGCATCGCCCTTCGTGATCGAGAGAGGGCGCTAGTCAGCCCGCGGCTTGCGCGCGCGGACGACCAATCGGCCCGCGCGCTGATCGTACGGCTCCCCGGCCAGGCTCCCGAAGACGTGCACATCCGCAAAGCCGCAGGAGCGCAAGAGCGCGGCCAGCTCTGTGCCGGTGTAGAGCCGGTGGCCGAAGCAGAACTCCTCCTGGCGACCGTCACGGATGAGGATCCAGCGGTTGTCGATCCAGCCCCAGTCCGGCGCCAGCCGGCGCTCCTGGAGCAGGATGGACCCATCCTCTTCCTGATCCCACTGCCGTTCGCGGAAGATCCGCGCCAGGACCTCGCGCCCCATCAGCTCGAGCAGAATGGCGCCGCCCGGTTTGAGGGAGGCGAAGGCGTGCTCGAGCACAAGCCGGTCCTCCGCCGGATCCTCGAAGTACCCGAACGAGGTGAACATGCTGAGGACCGCGTCGAAGGCCTCGGCGCGCACGAAGCGGCGCATGTCCTCGATGACAAGCTCCACGCTGAGGCCCTCCGCCTCGGCCTGCGCCCGGGCGCGGGAGACGTACTCCACCGTGCGATCGACGCCCGTCACCGCATACCCGCGGCGCGCCAACTCGAGGCTGTGGCGGCCGGGGCCGCAGCACAGGTCGAGCACGCGCGCGCCGGGTTGGAGCTCGAGCAGCGCGAGCAGCAGGTCCGTCTGCTCGGGCGTGATCGCCTGGCGCTGCTCGCCAAAGAAAACCGGCGCGAGCGCGCTCCAGAAACGGTCGTTCTCGAACCATGGCTTCGCATTCATATCCCGGTTCCTCCTTCGTCCGGACTCCCGCGATGCAACGCTGTCGGATCGCCCCAGTTTGACCAGGCTTCGCCCTGGGGGGCAGCGCGTTTCACACCCGGACCGCCGCGGGATGTTGGGATTGAGGCCCGCCCCGCGCCGGTGCTACGATGCCCGGCTCACGCACTCGACCTGCCCGGCGACGCGGGTGGATGAGGGCCCATGGACGACGCAGAGCAGATCGCACCCCGACGCAGGGGATCCTCTCGCAGCGACGCGCCCGGGTCGACGTCGATCGAGTCACGCCTGCGCCACGCGCCGTACTTCATCTTTCCCGACGGCTCCAATCGCGACGAGGTCTACGACCTGGGCCGGCTCTTCCTCGATCTCACCGTCGAGACCCTGGCCGGCGCCGGCCGCCGCCCGCTCCTGCCCCCCAACGGCTCGGCGCCCGAGGTCGACCGCGGCGGTCCCGTGCCCGCGGACTACCGCCCGCCGCGCGCGGGGCGCCCGGCGCAGGAACTGGTCGAGCTCATCCGCGAACGGGTGCTCGACCGCGTCATGAACGTGGCCCACCCCGGGTACGTGGGTCACATGGACACCCTGCCCAGCGCGATCGGCGCGTTCTCCGAGATGCTCACCTCGGCCCTCAACAACAACATGCTCTGCTGGGAGATGTCGCCGGTCTTCACCGAGATGGAGGCACGCCTGCTCAACTGGGTGACGCGTGCGATCGGCTGGCCGGCCGCAGAGCCGGGCGATGCGGCGCCGGTGCCCACCGGCTTCCTGGTGAGCGGGGGCAGCCTCGCCAACCTCTCGGCCATGCTGGCCGCGCGCAATGTGATGTGCGGCCCGGCCTTTCGCGAGCGGGGCCTCGGGGCCGCACCCGGTCCCCCGGTGATCCTCGCCTCCGAGGAGGTCCACTACTCGCTCGACAAGATCGTCAACATCTTGGGTTTCGGCGCACAAGGCCTGGTGCGCGTGGAGACCGACGAGCAGCTACGCCTGAGGCCGGCTGCCCTGCAGGACGCGATCCGCCGCGTGCGGGCTCAAGGGCACTGGCCCTTCGCGGTCGTGGGCATTGCCGGCACAACCGTGACCGCCGCCGTCGATCCGCTGGAGGCCATCGGCCGGATCGCACGCGCCGAGGGTCTCTGGTACCACGTCGACGCGGCCTACGGTGGCTCGTTGCTCGTCTGCCCGCACGATCGCGGCGGCGATGCGCGCGCGCTGCTGCGGGGGATCGAGCTGGCCGACTCGGTCACCTTCAACCCGCAGAAGTGGCTCTTCGTGCCGAAGGTCTGTGCCGGCGTCTTCTTCCGCGACAGCCGGCGGATCTCCGACGCGGTGCGCCAGATGTTCCCCTACGGCGCTTTGGGCAACGGGGACGTGGCGGATCCGCGCCGCAACGTGGGTGAGTACACGATCCAGGGCACGCGGCACGTGGATGTGCTGAAACTCTGGCTCACCCTCGAGCACTTCGGCCTCGATCTGCTGGCCGAACTGATGACCGACTCGCTGGCGCGGGCGCGCACGCTCGCCGAACGCATCGTCCGCGAGCCCGAGCTCGAGCTCATGTCGCCCCCCCAGCTCAACATCGTCTGCTTCCGCTATCGGCCGGCGGGCCTCGACCCCGAGCGCGACGCGGCGGCCCTCGATCGGCTGCAGGTCGATCTGCACGCGGCCATGGGCGTGCGCGGGCCGGGGTGGATCTCGATCCCCCGCCACCGCGGCCGGCGCTGGCTGCGGATGGTGGTCCTCCACCCGCTGGCGCGCGCAACGCTCCTGGACCGGATTCTCGACGAGGTGCTCGCGCGCGGCCGCCAGGTCGCGTCGCGTGCGCGTCCCGCCTAGCGGCGCGCGCGGGCCGGTCAGGATCGCTGCGACGGGTCGAGCCCGCGGGACCTACCTCCGCTGGGTGCGGAACGCGTGCGCGGCGCTGACCAGCGAGGCAAAGAGCCGCCGGATGGGGAGCAGCGCCTGCAGGTCCTCGGGGTGGAACTGCACGCCGATCAGGTACCGCTCGTCGTGCGGATCGGCCGCCTCCACCGCCTCGATGATCCCGTCCGGCGCCCACGCCGACGCCGCCAGACCGTCCCCGAGCAGATCGATGGCCTGATGGTGGATGCTGTTGGTGGTGAGCGTCGTGCAGCCGAGGATGCGCGCCAGGCGGCTTTCGGGGGCGATCCGGATCTCATGCGCGGGGTGATCCCGCGGGGCGGGCGACTTGAAGTAGTGCTCGCCCGCCTCCGGCCGCTGGCTGGCGATGTCCTGGATGAGCGTTCCCCCCATGGCCACGTTCAGCACCTGGATCCCGCGGCAGATCGCCAACACGGGGACGCGCGTTGCGCGGATGAGATCGAGCAGGCCCATCTCCATGCGATCGCGCTCCGCGTCGGCGGGGCCGCACTGCGGGTGGCGCTCCTGGCCGAAGAAGGAGGGGTCGAGATCCCCGCCCCCCGTGAGGAGGATGCCGTCGAGCTCGAGCGGCGGGACGGCCGTCGGGGTCGCGGGATCGCGGAAGTAGAGCTGCACCTCCTCGGCGGCGCCGGGCGCGAGGGCCACGGGCACGCCGCCGGCGTGGCGCACGGCGGTGAAGTACGTGCGGTTCATGCCGTAGCGCGGCAGGTGATGGTCCTTCTCCGGCTCATCGAGCATCAGCGTCACGCCGATGCGCGGCCGCGCCCAGACCTGCGCGCGCTCCCCCGCTCCCGCTGAAACCATCTGCCTTCCCTCCTGGCTGGCCGCTCACCGAATCGGCCCGGCACGTCACCGGCGACCTGACCGGCCGCCTCGCGGCGCCCTGCCCCCGAAGATCGGTCCGGCCAGGGTAGACCATTCATGGCGGGTGCGCAAAGCGGCCACCGGGCTCATCATGGGCTGGATCCGGGACGAGGGATGGGGGTGAATAGCGGCGGGATGATCGCGCTCACCCCGCAAGGAGGCCGATATGCAGTGCACACATGCTCCCGCGATGTGGCCCGCCCGCAGGCGCCGCTGGTTCCTGCCCGCCCTGTGGGGCGCCATGGCGCTGGTCATCGCGGGCGCGGGCTGCTCCCGCGTGGCCGTGGAAGCTACCGCGGACCCACGGGCGAACTTCTCGACCTACACGAGCTTCGCCTTCCTGCCCAAGGGCGGCGTGACCGGCCCCCCGCAGGACGTGCCGCGCCGGCTGCGCGCGACGCTTGACCCGCTCTACCATGCCTACGTGCAGGAGGCCGTGACCCGCGACCTCACCGCCAAGGGACTGGTGCTCGCGAAGGACCGCGACGAGGCCGATCTGCTGATCGCCTACCGAACGGTGGTCGGGGACCGCGTCGATGTCTCCCCGCCCATCTACGGCGTCGGCTGGCGTGGCTACGTCCACGTGGCTGAGCCGGGATATGTGCACTGGTACAAGGAAGGCACCCTGGTGATCGAGTTCATCGACCGCCAGGGCGAGTACCTGGTTTGGCGCGGTGTCGGCGTGGGCGCGATGCGCGACATGCGCCCGGGCGAGGATCTGATGGCCGCGGTCGGGGAAATCCTGGCGCAATTCCCGCCCGCGCAGTAGCCCTCTGCGCAGAGGCCCCCCGCGCAGTAGCCTTCTGCGAGAGGCTCGCTACGGCGCCGGCCAACCGGGGAAGATGTACTCGACCTGACGTACCGCGTAGGCGCGAGGATAGGCGTGGCGGTTCGTGAAGGTGACCTCGATGCGCAACGGTCCGCTCGACCGCACGCAACCCCTCGCGAACCGGGCGCTCATCTGGCGCAGGTCGGTGGTGACCGGCAGCGCCGACCGGCAGTCGTTCCTCGCGTTTGTGGCCACCTCGAGCCCCAGCAGCGTTGAGGCCTCCTGCGCGCAACCGGTGAGCTTGACCTCCACCCCGCAGCAGCGCGTGTCCAGATCGAGCCCTTGGCCGGAGGCGAGCGCCGGGAAGAAGCTCGCCGTGAGGTCGTCGTCCGGGCGGAGGA
Source organism: uncultured bacterium (assembly GCA_964506245.1). Taxonomy (GTDB): domain Bacteria; phylum Eisenbacteria; class RBG-16-71-46; order CAIMUX01; family WJJG01; genus CAZDKK01. The sequence goes on from CAZDKK010000018.1 coordinate 39,905, forward strand.
TGAGGGCGCTGCCGTCGGCGGGCAGCCAGGCGGGCGATCCGATCTGGTGCGTCTCCTCGGCGTCGAAGACGAGGTCGACCCGCCCGCTCCACAGCGGGTTGTTGGTGTGCGCCACCCAGCCGCCACCCTCGGCGGCGAAGCTCAGGTAGACCGACGCGCGGATCTCGAAGTCGGCCGCGCTCGTGTCGGCCGCCAGCGAGGTCAAGTCGGTCACGGCGATTCGGTAGCCGGTGCCCGCACCGGCGCAGGGCTGAGGCTCCCACGCGAAGCGGCCGGTGTTGGCGGCGACGGCTGCGAGGGTCTGGCAGAGCACGCCGCCGTGCAACAGGTCGATGCGCACCTGCTCGCCGCACGTGGCGGAGGGATCCCAGGTGATGAATTCCTCGCTGCCGCTCACGAGCGACTCGCCCCCGTCGGGCCAGAGCAGGTCGAGCTCGCACGCGTCGAGGATCGAGAAGGGCCCGTAGCTCTGATCGACCCCGGTGCCGCCCGGCTCCGTGATGCGGATTCGATAGCCGGCCTCATGCCCACCCACCTGCTGCGCCCGCCAGTCGAAGCGGCCGGTGTTGGGGGCCGCCGAGGCGAGCTGGGCGCAGAGCACGCCATCGCGCAGCAGGTCGATCGCGACGACCTCGGCGCAGGCCCCGGTCGGCAGCCAGTTGACCGTCTCGACGCGCCCGGCGACCCACGCCTCGCCCCCGTTCGGCGCGTAGAGCCGCAGCGCGCAAGCCCCCTCGATCGCAAAGGTCCCGGGGCTCTCCCCTCCCCGGCCGCTGGCCAGGTCGGTGACGCGCACGCGATAGCCGGCCGTGGCGGACCCGCATCGCTCGGCGATCCAGGCGTAGCTGCCGCTGTTGGGGACGCCCGTGGCGATGGTGCGGCAGACGGCGCCCGCCCGCAGCAGATCGATCGCCACCGGCCCGTTGCAGGTGCCCGCGCGCAGCCAGGTGATCTCCGCCCTGGCGCCCTCGAGCAGCACCTCGCCGCCCTGGGGTGCGGTCACCGTGATGGCGCAGGGTTGGAAGATCGAGAAGCTGCCGTCGCTCGCGTCCGCGGCGCCGCTGGTGAGGTCGGTCACGCGGATGGCGTAGCCGTCTGGCTGGCCGCTGCACTGGCTGGCGGTCCAGATGAAGGTGCCGGTGTTCGGCGTGGCGGCCGAGATCGTCTGGCAGGGGCTTCCCGCGCGCAGAAGGTCGATCGCCACCAGCTCCCCGCAGGCGCCCTCCCAGTCCCAGCTGATCAGGTAGGGCTCGCCGGCCGCCCACGTCTCGCCGCCGTTCGGGAAAACCAGCGCGGGCGCGCACGAATCGCCCGCCTCGAGGATGCTGAAGGGCCCGTCGCTTTCATCCGAAGCGCCCCCGGCCGTGTCGGTGACGCGGATGAAGTACCCCTCGCTCGCCTCCCCCAGGCGGTGCGCGACCCAGGCGTGGCTCCCGTCGTTCGGCACGCCCGCGGCGATCAGCTCCTGCAGAGATGCGCTCGGATGGACCAGCGTGAGGTCGACCGTCGGCCCGCACGTGGTCGCGCTCTCCCACGTGATCGTGTGGATGCGACCCTCGACCCAGCGCTCGCCCCCGTTGGGCGCGAGCAGGGTCACGCTGCACGGGGCGGGCGGGAGGCCCAGCAGGGTGAGGTTGCAGTTGTTCTCGTCCCAGGCGCCGCTCGCTAGGTCGGTGACGCGAATCCGGTACTGGGTCGAGTCGGATGAACAGGGGCAGACGACCCAGTCGAACGATCCGTCGTTCGGCGTCACCTCGGTCACGCACCGGCAGGGCTCCGAGTTCTGGATCAGCTCGATCATCACCGTGCCGCCGCACAAGATGCCTTCGCTGCTCCAGGCGATGTGCATGACCTGGCCCTCGATCCACACGCGGTCGCGGTCGGGCTCGGTCACCTGGACCGTGCAGTCCGAACTCGGAATCGCCACGGTGAAGGGCTGGTCGCTCACATCCAGCGCGGTGGAGGCGGCGTCGCTCACGCGGATCTGGTAGCCGGTCGTGTCCTGGCCGCAGACCGTGCAGGTCCAGTCGAAGGTGCCGGTGTTGGCAGCCGAGTTGGCGATGATCGTGCAGACCTGACCGCCCCGCAGCAGGGCAATGTCGACGGTGGAGCCAATGCCCTCGGTGAGCCAGGTGATCGTCTGGATGCTGCCGGCCTGCCAGCTCTCGCCGCCGTTCGGGGCGATCACGGTGACCTCGCGCAGCTCGCCATCGCCGAAGTGGGACACGGGCTGCAGCCGCTCTTCTTCCAGGCAGCCGCAGGCCAGCGCGATGGCCATTGCGGGAGCCAACCGCAGCGCGGCCTTGCATGGGCGTGACATCCCCGCGCCCTCCTCATGTTCGGGCGGCGGCCGCGTCCTCGGCCACTCGTCCTCCTGCCTGCGGATCCTGGACGAGGCCCGGCAGACAGGTGGTCCTTCTCAACCAATCTCGGCCGAGGGACGGCGCACCTTGAGGTTGGGACGGGAAGGGACGAAGGGCCTGGATCTGGCGGGATCAGCGCAGGTCAACGACGCTGTTCATGATCGACAGGTTGCGGCCGGCGCAGACGAAGAGCTTGCGCTGGCTGCGATCGTCCGTGGGCACAAAGGGGCCCCACGGGCCCGTCGCCAGGCGGTCCAGGAACCGCGCGACCTGAGCCTCGGTGCCGCAAGCTCGCAGGTCCACGTGGTACGGGGGGAAGCAGGGCCCGGTCGTGTGCGCGAGGAGCGAGCGCTCGGCCAGCGCCAGGCCGCAGGAGTCGATCCGCGCGCCCACGGCCTCGACCGCCGCTACCCACTCGGAGTCCGCGAGGGGCGCAACCGACCCGACCTGCGCGAAGAGCGGCGTGTCGACGCCCAGCCGCTCGCACGCGGGTCCGCCTCGGGGCCCCTCGCCCGGGGCGAGCAACTCGACCAGCGCGGCTTGCGCGGCGCTGTCGGAGAAGGCAGCCAATCCGTACGCGCGCTCGGTCGTCTGGCACCCCCCCACACGCATGACCGGACCCTCCGGTGGCGGGCTCGCGCCGCGGCCGGCGTCCCGGCTGCCGCCCGCCGCGAGCGCGGGCAGCGCGGCCAGGGTGAGCGCGAGGGCGATCCGGGCGGGGCGCGCAATCGGCACCCGCCGAGCGCGACGGGGGATTGCCACGCGCCGAGCCCGGTGGGCCATCGGTGCATGTCGCCGCGGGGACATCACCGTTTCTCCAGTTCCTCCTGCACCTCGAGGGCGCGCTCGTACGCGCGCCGCACCAGTGGGTCAGCTTCATCCTGCATCCGCAGGCGCAAGAAGTCGAGGGTCGGATCGCCGCCCAGGATCGCCAGGCCCTCGACCGCGGCGGCGCGGGCGGGCGCGTTGCCCATCGCCCAGGGGCCGTCCAGGGCGGCCATGAGCGTGCGGCGCGCCAGGCCCCGCGCTTCGACGGCGCGCTCGCCGGTCGAGTCGCGCAGCGCGGCCGCGAGGACACCGAGGGTGTGGAGCGCGATCCGGCGCTGCCCGGCCAGAGACCCGGCGCCGTTCAGCTCCGCGCAGAGCGGCGCGATCGATGACGCGCCGAAGCTGCGTAGCACCTCGCGGGCCGCGGCGCGTACCGTGAAGACGGGGTCGCCCAGCAGCGTGACGAACTGCGGCACGGAGGTCGAGTCCTTGAGGTCGCGCAGCGCGCCGACCGTCACGATGCGCCGGCGCTCGAGCGGATCGCGCAGGAAGGGCCGGAGCGCGGGGGCCGACTCGGGCTTGCCGATCATCCCGAGCGCCCCGATGAGCTGCGTCCAGCGCCGCTCCTGCTTGCGGTCGCGCAGCATCGCCTCCATCGGCGCGCGGGCCTCGGCCCGCTTCAGGTTCCCGAGCAGGCTGATGACATTGCGCTGCGTCTGTGGGATGTCCGACGCGAGCAGCGGCAGCACGCGCGCGGCGAAGGAGTCGGGGTAGGCCTTCGACAGATCCTCGATCGCCCGGTATTCGAGACTCTCGCGCGTCGACAGCTTCTCGGCCACCACGTAGTCGACGGCGGGAATGCCCTTGGTGACGAGCGCCTTGCGGGCGCGGGCGACCTTCTCGCGCGCGCTGCCGACTTCCCAGATCGACGCGGTCTTGAACAGCTCCTCGACCGTGCGGGCCGAGTCCTGCGCGGTGAGCACGATCTCCGGCACGACCTCGCCCGGGAAGACGACGTCGCGGTCGAGGTCGATCCCGGCGCCGTAGGCCTGCTGGCACCAGACGGCGCCGTCCGCCCCCGGCGAGTTCGCGGGGTAGGTGTCGCGGCCCTCGAGGTCGAGGAAGATGCCGGCGCCGCAGAAGCCCCGGGCCCAGGTCAGGCTGCCCTGTCCCCCACCGTACGTCGCGTAGAAGTCGTCGCCCTGCTCGTCGATGAGGATGGCCGAGGAGTTGGTGATGCTGAAGCCGTGGGCCGCGTCGGTCATGTAGTAGTCGCGGCCGCCCTCGTCGAGCAGCATGCCGACGGAGAGATCGTGCGCCGTGCCTTGGACCACGCCGTTCTTGGAGATGTACTGGTCGTCGCCGCCGCGGTCCCACAGCGAGCCGATCGCCAGGTGGATGCCGGCGCCCTGCCCGTACTGCGTCTCGAGGTAGCGGTCGTTGCCCCCCCCGTCGAAGAGGAAGCCCAGCGCGTACCAGTAGGCTGCGCCCTGGGCGTAGACCTCGGCGTCGTAGTAGTCGTTGCCTGCTTCGTCGATCAGGATCCCGACACCGCCCGCGGCGCGCGGGCGGAAGCCGATCGAGAAGCCCTGCGACAGGGACTGGAAATCGTGCGGCAGGAGCGGCGTGTGCAGGTAGCGCCCTCCGGACCGGTAGGTGTCGTTCCCCTCGCGATCGTAGAGCAGGCCGGCGCCGAAGGTGGACGCGAAGCCCTGCGACTGGCGCGCGCAGATGTAGGTGTCGTTCTCGTCGTAGCGCAGCGGGCGCGCGCCCGTGCCCGGCACGGCGATCAGGCCGGCGTCGAAGGCGCGGTCGGGCTCGAGCTCGGGGCCGGGCGGCGCGTCGGGTCCGCAGTCGGAGATGAGCACGCCGAGCCCGAAGGCGCCCGAGCCCTGCGCGAGGTTGCGGCCCTCGAAGAGGTCCGCGCCCGCGCCGTCGTAGAGCAGGCCCGCGCCGAAGAAGCCGGCGCCGCAGCTCCCGTCCTCGCCGCGGTAGATGTCGTCGCCCGCAAGGTCGAGCAGCGCGGCGATGCCCAGCACCGCGCCGCCGATCGCGTAGGAGCGCTCGCGCGCCTCGTAGAGGTCGTCGCCGGCGAGGTCCACCACCGCCGACAGCGGCCGCAGGAGGGTGCCCACGGCCGAGGCCGCGCGGCCGCGGTAGACGTCGTCGCCGCCGGGCTCGATCAGGAAGGCGATCTTGTCGAGCGCGCTGGCCTCGTAGACGTTGGGTCCCGGGCCGCCGACCACGAAGAGGCCCCATGGCGTTTCGGTCGCCATGGTGATCGGGCCGGCGATGCCCTCGAAGCCGAGCGACGCGGGCGGGAGCTGGATGCCACGGCTGCCCGCGGCGAGGGCTGCCAGGCCGTTCCAGAAGCCCCGCGTGGCGCGCGTGAGCGCTACGCGGTCGAGCTTGACAGCCAGATCGAGGAGCAGGTCCTCGTCGACCTCAACCGTCGTGTCGACGGGCGCGCCGCGCTCGAAGTGCAGGCTCCCCTTGCGCGCCTTCTCGGCCGGCTCCTCCCAGTTGCCCCAGACCGCGGGGGCGAGGATGAGGAGGTTCTGGCGGTCCGTGTCGGTGAGCCGGCGGAAGGCCTGCGCGAGGTCTTGGTCGGCCGCGCGGGCACAGGCGAGGAAGGCGTCTAAGCGCTGTTCGAGGTCGACACCCTCGGCGTAGACGCGCCCGGCCTCGGCCTCGCGGCCGGGCCAGGGCCCGGGCGGCAGGGCGCGATCGTCGGGCGCGTCGATGAGGCGCGCGAGCTCGGCCGACACCGCGGCCGGGTCGTTCACCGCTGCGCGCAGGTTCGCCAGCGTCTCGGTCTGCCATCCGGGCAGGCGCAGCGGGTCGTTCAGGATTTCCTCGATCAGCGCCAGGCGGAAGGTGTCGTCCTCGGCATAGAGCTTGTCGAAGCCGAGCTCGGCCGGGGCGATGTCGAGGTCGTCCAGGGCGCGCAGGAGCGTCGCGGCGGCGAGCGAGTCGAGGCCGGGGACGGCGGTGGCCCCCGGTGCGCGCGGGGCGGGCGGGCTCGCGGCTGGAGCAGCGCCGGCGGGCGGGACGCCTGCCGCGGGAGCGATCACGGCCGCGCTGATCGAGCCAATCAGAAGCGCGAGCAGCAAAATGGCTGCGAAGGTTCTGCGATTCATCGAGACGATGTCCATCGTGTTCTCTCCCGGATCGGAGCGCGAGGTCCGAGGCTCATGAAACCCCACGGCTGCTGACAGCACCGCTTGGTGCAGAGCCGGAGTCGTGTGGCGAGGCCCGAGCCCGCGGCCGACATCGCGGAACCTGCAACGAGTCGCTCCCAGATGCAAGCAGATAGAGCAGATAGAGCGGCATCCGCACGAACGGGATGGGCGTGAGGAGCATGGTTGGCGATGAGCGCGCCCTGTTGGGTGTACTCATCACCCATCTCACCCTGCATGGTCACATCTTCGGCGCGATCTGCTCGTAGCACTTTGAACCGTCACTCCTCACTTCCCTCGCGCTGTCGAGGGCTTTCATTGAGCACCTTCCCCTCGCGAAGTGCGGATGCGATGAATGAGCAGCAGCACCGGGACCTGGCATCGCGCCGGGTGGCCGCGAGAACCAGTTGCCTGTCCTGAGTCCACACTTCTCCTCGGCGCCTGCACTCCACCTCGACATCACTCGCAGAATGTGGCTCAATCTCCCCGTTGGCATGCTGGTTCTTGTGAAGCGATGCGGGGCAGGCCTCCGACACACGAACGGAGACCACCGAGTCATGCGACATAGATGAACGAACATCGAGCAGGCAGGGCACACCGTTTGACTGTGCATATTCAAGCCATGACGCGGCCCCGGGTGACCCCTCTTGGGGGCCAGGGATCTGGGCGAGCGCGTCCCGCGCGAGGCCTGTCACCTGGTCAACATGCGGTACCAGCCTTCGTCCCCGTCTGGCTGGGGACGTTCCTCGTCTGGTTGGGGTGGGCATGCCCTGCCGTCGCCACGACAACCATCCCATGCGGCGACGAAGCCACGTTGATCGTGAACGGCGATGGAACGGCGAGTGTTCGTACGGGGCACGATGGACCGGGACTCGAGATGGCAGGTTGGTCACTCGATACGGATCAGGGAACCATCCGTCTGGCTGACCTCGTCCCCAGCGTCGCGGCGGAGGAGAGGACCGACAGCTCGATCGTCCGGATCCTGGCGGGGGGCGAGCGGGTCGCCGTGGCTCTGACCTACACCGCCTTCCCCGCGAGACGGGAGCTGCGTATAGCGCTCGAGGTCGATTACCTGCAGTCGTGCGAACTTACGCGTGGCGGTCTGGACGTCGAATTCGATCCAGCTTTGGTGCTCTACCGAGGCCCGCACGCGATCGTCTGCCGCGACGCTGCCCGCAACCAGCAGCAGACGCTCTACACACAACGAGCGATTCTGGCGGTAGACCAGGCCCGCGGCCGCGCGTTCTGCGTGCACGGGCTGCACCATGGGGCACTCGGGGTAGAACTGCTCTCGGAAGACGGCTTCCTCTTCTACGATGGCGAAGCTCACTGCACCGTGTTGAGGCGACCGACCTACGAGGAGGTCGGGGAGCACCGCTCGACCCGCCGGGAGGCCGGCGCGCACGATGTGATGAAGGTGCTTCTGGCACTGGACCCCGATCGGCCCACCGCCTGGATCAACACCTTCCCCGGCGCCTGCCCGGCGGCCTTCACCCTGGTCGACGACGCCGACGGCGAAAGGCGCGAGCTGCTGCTGGCCGCCTACTACGGGGCGTCCGACACGGCAAGCGCTGGTTTCCGTCGGGGTGGTCTGTTGGGCCACGGCCTCGAGACGACACGCACGATCTTCGCCAACTCCCGGCTATACGACGTCTGGGACCGCTTGCAGGCTGATGGCGTGGAGATCGCTCTGCACACGCCGACTGGCCAGGCAGACTCTGCGGGTCTGACCGCCGAGTGTCTGGCGGAGCTTGTACCCCGTTACCGAATCCGCCAGTGGGTCGACCATGCCGTCTCGGGCAACCCGGAGGACCTCAACTTCCGCGGCAGCTACCCGCCGGACGATAATCCCTTCTACGTCCTGGATCTGCTGGAGGAGTACCACTTTGATTACGCGTGGGTGGAAGGCAACATGTTCCGCGGCTTCGACGCCTTCCGCGATCGCCGTGAGCTTCCGCACCACCTCGACGCCGTCGATGATCCAGGGGTGCCGGGGCAGTTGCTCGTCTACGGTCGGGGTGGTGGCGTCTTCTTTGAGAACTACTGGAGCTGTATGCGGGATGTCGTGACACCCCCCGCATTGGAGGAGCTGACGCTCACGGCCGGCCTGGCGGTTCTCTACACACACATGTGCCTCGTGCGGTACCATGGCGCGGACGTGGGGTACCTCGAGCAGGATGGAGACACGTGGGTGGTCAAGCCGGAGGCAGAGGAGCTTCTCTCGCTATTGGAGCAGCGCAAGGATGCGGGGGAGCTCTGGGTCGCTCCGGCTGCCACGATCTTCGATCGGTTGCGGGCCATCGACTCGCTGGTTCTGACAGACTTGGGGGATCTCCCTGACGGCCGCGCAGCAATGCGCTTGTCGAATAGAGGGGCGCTCCCCCTCGAGGATTTGGGCGTCTACCTGCAGAATTGCACTTCGATTTCGATTGGCGGTCGGCCGGTCACACCGACCGATGGGGGATGGATCACTGTCCCAAGGTTGGATGCCGGGGCTGAGATCCTGATCGAAGCTCGGCCACTATTTCCGGCCGGGGCCGTAGGTCGCATCGTAGCTCTGCCCAATCCGTGCCGGGGAGCTTCCGGGTTGTACTTCGAGCTCTCTCCCGACGAGGCCGATGGGACCGAACTGGAGGTCCAGATCCAGGACTGCCTCGGACGGGTACTATGGGGGGGCAGTCCCCACGAGGTCGGCCCGGGCCGATTCCGGGTCGAGTGGGACGGACGCGATGCTCGCGGTCGGCCCGTCCCGTCGGGGCGCTACTGGGCCCACCTGCTCCCGACGACCCGGTCGCGAATCGCCGCGATCATGCTGGTACGTTGAGAAACAGGCTCCGCTGGCAGAGGGCCCGTGTAGCAGGAATCGGCGCCCTGGGAACGGCAAAAAGGGCCATGGAGCCGTAACGCCGTGGACATCCTGGCGATTCATCCGCAGGAGCCCGAGCGAGCGGTCTTCGAGAAGATGCCGCCCCTGGGCATGCTGTGGATTGCGGGTGAGCTGCGCAAGGCCGGCTACGAGGTTGCCTTCTACGACCAGCAGGTCGATGAGCGCACACCCGAGGAGATCGTGCGTGCCGCTCGACCGCGCTTGGTTCTGATCGGAGGCACGACCCACAGCCGCTTCGCATCCTTCGCCGCGGCGCGGGCCGTCAAGCAGGTGGATCCCAGCGCGCTGGTTGTCTACGGCGGCCCCCACGCCTCCTTCACCGCGCCGGACACGCTCACCCACATCACCGAGATCGACATCGTCGCCCATGGCGAGGGCGAGGAGACGGCGCTCGAGCTGGCAGAGTGGGCGCTGCGCGGCGCAGGCCGACCCGAGGACCTCGGGCGTATCCGGGGCATCTCCTATCGTCGGGACGGCCAGGTGGCTCGCACGCCGGATCGGCCACCCATCGCCGACCTCGACCGGCTGGGCCCGCCCGCGCGCGACCTCGTTCCCCTCGATCGCTACGCCATGCAGATGGACTACCTCAGTCGCCCCGGCGCGTCGGTGGTGAGCGCCCGAGGGTGTCCGATCCTGTGCACGTTCTGCTCCGCGGCGGCCATGTTCGGGCGAACCTACCGCACGCGCACGCCGGCCCTGGTGGTGGACGAGATCGAGGGCCTGCTCGCCCAGGGCGCCGAGGGCATCAAGATCTTCGACAGCACCTTCACGCTGAGTCGCCGTCACGTGGAGGAGTTCTGCGACGAAATCAAGAGGCGCGATCTGCGCTTCCCCTGGGAGTGCGAGATCCGGGTCGGATCGGTCGACAAGGTGCTGCTGGCGAAGATGCAGGTCGCCGGCTGCTACTACATCGACGTCGGCATCGAGTCGGGTTCCCAGCGCGTGCTGGATGAGTGCGTCGGCAAACGGATTTCACTCGGCGATGCCCGCCGGACGCTGGAGTGGGCGCGCGAGCTGGGTCTCCTCGCCAAGGTCTTCTACACGGTCGGCCACCCCGGAGAGACATTTGCCGAGGGTTTGCGGACCCTCGCCTTCATGGCCCGCACGCGCCGGAGCACGCGGCTCCAGGCCTGCCGGATCGGCGTCAAGGTCTATCCCGGAACGCAGGTCGCGGACTACGCCGAACGCAAGAAACTCATGCCCCCAGGCTTCCGGTGGTCGGCTCCGTATGATAACGAGGACAATCGCGCGCTGCTGAGCGAGCTCGACACCGTGCCCGTGTTGATCCAGCCGCAGCTAGGGCTGCGCGAGCTGCGACGGCTGCGCGTGCTGTTTCTGCTGATGCGCTCGTTCTCCGCGCGGTATCTGTTCGCCAAGGTGGGAGCACTGCTGCGCGGCGAAGGGCTGCCGGAGAATGCGCGCGCGCTTCTGCGCGGGAGGGCGGGAACGCCCCGAGGACCCAGCGATCAGGGTCGCACAGATCCACCCGCGGGCAGATCGCCGGCGAGGGAATAGTCTTGTGGAGTCGACTTGCGACCGATTGGCAGTGTGGCTGCGTGCTATCGTGACAGGAAGTCCATGGGGTATTTCGGGAATGGCGTTTCCGGGCCCGCAGTTCCGCTCCGTCGCCGTGGAGATCGCGGTCGGCTTCGCGCTCGCGGCCTCCGTCGCGGCCGCGGCATTCGAGTGGCCGCTGCGCATCAACTGCGGCGGCGAGGCGCTCGAGCTGGACGGCGGCGGCGCGTACCTGGCCGACGTCCCCTACGACGCGGCGCGCGGTTTCGGCTACCTTGACGGCGAGGCGTTCGAGAGCCGCATCCGCGTCGGCGTCGGCGGCACGGCCGTCCCGGACCTCTACCTCACTGAGCGCGTTGGCTCCTTCACGTACCGCTTCGATCTCCCCCCGGGCGAGTACGTCCTCACGCTGCGCCTGGCTGCGATCCTGAACCATGGAGAGTGTCTCGGCCGCTTTGACATCGCGCTGGGCGCGCAGCTCCTGGCCGATAGCATCGACCTGGCGGCGCGCGCTCCGCGGGGCTATGCGCAGGACCTGCGCTTCATCGTGATGAGCACCGGCGGGCCGGCATCGATCCACTTCCCGGCCGCGCTGGGGCAGGCCGAACTGGCCGGCATCGAACTGGAACCGTTCCCGGCCGACCTCCCCGATCCCGAAGGGGTGGAGGGACTGGAGGCCTGGTCCTGTCCCGGGGGCGTGTTCCTGCACTGGGACGCGCCGTATCCCGAACGGATTCTTGCCTTCCGGCTCTGGCGCGCGCCCGGCGCGGGCGGAGACTTCGCCGAACTGCTCCAGTGCGCCGGCCTGATGCAGCGCTACTGGGACGGCGACGTGCAACCCGGGGTGACCTACCGGTACCGCGTTGCCAGCGTCGATCTCCTCGGGCGTGAAAGCGAGGCATCGGAGGTAGATCGGCTGACGTCGCTTCCCCTCGATGGAAGCCGCCAACCGACCTTCGATCTGCGGATCGATCCCGACAGCCTGCGACTCATCCTCGGGGATCCCTTTCGGGAGCATTGGGTCCGCGCGCAAATCCTGGTTCCCGAGGGCGGCGCGCAGGACATCCGCATCCGCGTGCGCGGCGACGCTTCGCGCTACTCGCAGAAGAAGTCGTTCAAGGTCAAGTTCCTGAAGGGCGGATCCTACGCCGGCCGCGACATCCTGAACCTGGTTTGGAAGAACGAGCCGACCTTCCAGCGCGAGGCCCTGGCAGCGGCCGTCTTCCGCTGGGGCGGTGTGCACGCCGCGGGGGTCGACTTCCTGCATCTGACCATGAACGGACGCGACCAGGGCCTGTACTACCGCATCGAGCAGATCGATGATCAGTACCTACAAGCGCGAGGCTGGGACCGCACCGGGCCGCTCATCGAAGTCGAGGGTGGCAACATGGACCTCCTGCCCGATTCAGAAGCATACGCCCGCGCCTACGATCGCAAGACGGGTGACGAAGACGACCTGTCGCCATTCATCGAACTGGTCGAGACCGTCAACCTGACCGACGCCACCGCCTTCCCCGAGACCATCTGGGACGCGCTGGACGTCGAGGAGTTTCTCGACTGGTACGCGCTCATCGTTCTCATGGTCGACTACGACATCACCCGCGGAAACCACTACTTCTTCAGACCGTCCGCGGGAGGACGGTGGCGCATCTTGCCCTGGGACAACGAGCTGTCCTTCTCACACCGGCTCGCCCTGGACATGCCCCTCGACCTCGGGGCGGAGGGCAGCGAGCGGGAGCTCCCGGCCGGACCGAACCGCCTGATCACGCGGATCCTCGACGTGGAGGGCTTCCGCCGCCTGCACGCCATGAAGCTCAGTCTCCTGCTCTCCGAGGTCTTCACGGAGGAACGCCTGCTGGCCGCCATTGACAGCCTCTTCGAAGCCGTGCGCGAGGATGCGATGCGCGACCACCGCAAGTCGACCTGGGAGGACAACGAGGCGTTCTTGGACGAGGTGGACAATCTGCGCCGGTTCGTTGTCTGGCGTCGCACATTCGTACAAGAACAGCTGCCTGCCTGGGCTCCGCCCCGCGAGGACCTGCGCTTCAGTGAACTCTCCGTGCAGCCCGACGGTACGGGTTTCGTCGAGTTGCACAATCCAACCAGTGAATCGCAAGCGCTCGGGGTGCTGCTCCTGACCGACCGCCCATTCATCGGCACGCAGACTACCTGGCGACCGGGTGGGGGGACGCTGGCGCCGGGCGGTCACCTGGTGATCGGCCTAGGGAGTGGATCGGCGCTGGGCCGCGCGGTTGCACCATTCCGTCCGCCGGGCGCTGGGCGTTGCCTGGCCCTCTTCCGCGAACGGGCGGGGGAATTCGAACTCCTCGATGTGGTCTCGTGGCCCGCCTTCCTGGCCGACGGGACCCTGGTGCAGCAGGGCGGGTCGGGACGATCGTGGGCGGTGATGGACTGGCCCACGCCCGGATGGGACCCCGGACCCGCGTCCGACGGCCGGCTCCCGGATCTGCAGCGCGCCGCAGTGCGCCCCCAGCCGGCCCGGGGGTCGGTGCTCCTGCTGGGCACCCTGGAGCAGGCGGGCGAGTGCCAGCTCGATCTCTTCGACGTGCAAGGCCAGCGGGTGCGGCGGCTGCTCTGCGGCTGGATGCCGGAGGGGACCTTCGCGATTCCCTGGGACGGTCTGAGTCAGGCGGGTCATCCGGCTACCAGCGGCGTCTACTTCGCGCGCCTGGCCGGGTCGCATGGTCCGCCCGCTCGCGTGGTCCGCGTGCGCTGATATCGCGGCGCCTGCGAGGTGGAGTTGACTCCCCACCCGCCTGTGCCCAGACTCCGGTGCAACGGCTCCCAGGCGAGTGTCACTTCGGATCAGTAGGCCAACGACGTGACCGATCTAGGCGAAAGACTGATCCCGCGCAGTCGACCTGCAACCAGGTGACTCCACCTCGCTCGGATCCTTGACGACCGGTGGACTTGGGGGTTCGGATCTTGACCTGCCCGGAACCCCTCCCGCATTCTGCCGGAGCTCCGGGGCGACGCCGCCGGGCAGGATGCAGGTCATGCGAATCAGCGACGTTTCGTACAAGCCGTTCGATGCCGTGATCGCCCTCATGGTCCTCACGGGCATCGCCGGTCTGGTCGCTTTCGGGATGGTGATGCTGGCCCACCCCGAGCGATCCCTCTGCTCCGGGGACGTGGCCTACGTGCGGATGGCCCGCACGATCACCGCGGAAGGCCCGCTCTGCCTCGAATCCGCGACCGGCTCCCCTGAGCTGCACCGCACGCCCGGCTACCCCCTCTTCCTCGCGGCGGTGGCGCCGTGGCGCGGGATGGGCGGTTTGCGGCTGCTGCTCATGCTGCAGGCCCTGCTGACCCTCGGCACAGCAGTGCTGCTGACGGATACCGCCCGTTGTTGGTGCGGGCCCGAACGCGGGCGGAAGCCGCTGGTGGCGGGCGCCTTGTGGCTTTCGAACCCCGCCGTGCTCGTTCTGGCATACCAGGTACTCAGCGAGATCCTGTTTGTCTTCCTGCTGGTCCTATCCCTGTGGGTGTTCGTGCGCGGCCTGCGCACGCGACAGCGCTGGTCGCCGGCGCTGGCAGGGATGTCCCTGGGTGCATCGATTCTCGTGCGGCCGATCGGATTGGTCCTGATCCCGGCTGCTGTGGGTGCGTGGGTTGTCGGCACCCGGCGCACCCGATCCGCGGGCGAGGCCGTGCCGCCGCGAATGGATGCTCCCGCCGTACGACGCGGTCATCTCATCCCATGGATCGCTGGCGTGGCCGTGCTGCCCGGACTCTGGTTGTTGCACAACGGCGTCGACCACGGCTACTGGGGCATCTCCAAGACCGGTGTCTCCTTCGCCTATTCCGCCTACGGTGAGCCGTACCTGGCGGCACGCGTCCGGACGGAGGGGCTGAACGCCTACGACACCGGGGAAGTCGCGGCCGGGGGCGCGCTGACTGCGGTGGCGAGCAGCATTCTCAAGCACCCCGGGGCCTTCGCGCGGACCTGGCTGGAGGGCGCGTTCATGACCGCGCTGGGGCCCGGGGAGTGGACCATGCGCAGGGCGCTGCTGGGCGAGCTGGCCACTCGTCCCGGAACGCCGTTGTCGGTCACCACCATCTCCCAATCCGACCAAGGCCTCGTGTTCGAGACCGGGACGATCACCGGGGATGTGAAACCGCAGCCCCGCACACCCACCGTCTATCTGCTCGTCCTGTGGAGTGTCGCTGTGACGGCCGTCACCTACATCGCCGCCCTGAAAGGCGCGGTCGCCGGACTGCGCCGTCGTGACCCGTTGGCCGCCTTCTGCGTGCTGGCCATCCTGTTACTGCTGGTGGGATCCTCCGGGTACCAAGCGCACGCGCGATTCCGCGTGCCGATGATTCCCTATCTCACCTTGCTGGCAACACTGGCACGACCCCCAGCGCGCCACCTCTGAGGCCGGAACCGATCTTTGATCCCTCGCTCCCCAGACGCTCGCCACAGATCGGAGGTTCAACAGCGAGGCCGCGCTCGCCGGCCGTCCGCAGCGGCATCCGTGCATGGCCCTGCACAGGTCGCGCGCACTAGTCCAGAATCGGCATGGCAGGGATCCGGCAGCCAGTCTCGCCAGTGACCCTGCGCGTGGATACGCCGCCGTAGCACCTTCGCCGCACCTCACCCCACCCCGTACCGCCTCTTCAGCCGGAACCCGTCCTTGACCGCCTCGCGCTCCAGCTCCTCGCGAAAGCCGGGGTGAGCGATCTGCACGAGCTTCTCGGCGCGCTTGCCGAAGGGCAGGCCCGCCAGGTCGACCGCGCCGTACTCGGTGACGACCCAGGAAACGTCACCCTGGCTGGTCACCACCCCGGCTCCCTCGGGCAGCCGCGGCACGATGCGCGAGATGCGCTTGCCGCCGATCGTGGCGGTGGAGGGCAGCGTGATCACCGGCTTGCCGCCCGGGCTCAGCGATGCGCCGCGGATGAAATCGACCTGCCCGCCCAGGCCGCTGTAGAACTGCCCGCCGCGGATCGAGTCGGAGCAGACCTGGCCCTTCAGATCGATCTGGAGGGCCGCGTTGATCGCCACGACCTTGGGGTTCTGGGCGATGTTGAAGATGTGGTTCGTGTAGGAGGCCGGCATGAGCTGGATGCCCGGGTGGCCGTCGGCCCACTTGTACAGCTCCTGAGAGCCCATGATGAAGCTCGAAACGGAGCGACCGGTGTCGATCTTCTTGAGGCTGTTGTCGACCGCGCCGCATTCCATCAGGGCCATCATGCCGGTGGAAACCATCTCGGAATGGATGCCCAGGTGTTTGCGGTCGCGGACAAACCTCAGTACCGCGTCGGGGATCGCGCCGATCCCCATCTGCAGGGTCGAGCCGTCCTCGATGAGGTCGGCAACGAACTTCGCCACGCGCGTGCTGACCTCATCCTCCCCGTGCTGCTCGAGCGTCAGCAGCGGGCGGTCGACCTCGACGAAGGCGTCGATCTCGTCCTCCCGCAGCAGGGTTTCCCCGAAGGTGAACGGCATCTGCTTGTTCACCTCGACGATCACCCGCTTGGCGGTGCGGGCGGCGTCGAGGTTGATGTCGACGCAGACCCCCAGGCTGAAGAAGCCGCGGTGGGGCGGCGAGACCTGCAGCAGCGCGATGTCGAGGCCGTTCGCCTGCATGGCGCGCGGGACGTTGCTCAGGTGGATGGGGATCGCGTAGGCGCGCCCCTCGTTCTGCGCCTGGCGCACGTTGGGCCCGGTGAAGTACGCGTAGTGGGTGAAGGACTCCGTGTACTCGGGCTTCACGTAGGGTGCGGACTCATCCGTCGTGCCGAGGGTGAGGATGTGGTAGACCTCGACGTCGCGCAGCTCGGGGGCGCGGCGCGTCATGGCCTGGACGAGCCCCACCGGCACGGCCCCACCCGATCCGACGAACACCTTGTCCCCGGAGCGGATCATCCGGACCGCTTCGTCGGCGCTCATGACCTTCGAACTGGGCAACATGACTCCTCCTGACCTCGTTCTGGACCCTTACGGGACTCTGCCCAGACTCTCTCGGGACTCTCTCGGGGCTCTCTTGGGAGCCGTCCCGCGCCTCTGCGAGGGTCCGGCGCCGCGGTGCCGCTCGACGGCGTCCGCAAGCGCCCCACGATCAGCCGGTGAGTCTAGCCGTCGCTGGGGCCCACAACAACGTCGATCGGCCCGGTGGATGGAGGTAGAATCCCGCTCCGGCGCCGTCTGAAATCAGGCAACAGGCTGGGGATGCACCTATTCTTGCGATGCGCTTCGGACGTCCCCGACGGTGCGAAGCCCGGCGGCAATCCGGTCCGGGTGGACCTTTTGGCAGAGCCCTTGCCGGGCGGGATCTCAGACTGAAAGGAGTGACCATGACCGGAGGGCCGATCCGACACGCCGTCCACACCGCAACCGCCGGGGCGCTGCGCGCGCTGGCGGCGGGGGCGATCGCCACTCTCCTGCTCTGGTCGGGCGCGCAGGCCGCGACCGGCAACCTGCGTATCGTCGCGCCGTCCGACGGCAGCCTCACCCTCACCCACTCCGGCGGCTGGTCGCGCACGCTGGCCTTCGCCTCGGGCGAGAACACACTGTGGGACCTGCCGGCCGGTACCTACACGGTGACCGCCGGCGGCTCGGCGGCGGCCTCTACCGCGGTCACTATCTGGGATGGCCTCACGACGCGGATCGACATCGACCCGACGTCCAAGGGCGCAACCGTGCAAGCGAGCCCGGACGACGCCGTGGGCGCCGTTCTGCTCCTCGCCCCCGCCATCACGCGAGCCTTGCCAGGCGATCTCGAGACCCTGCTCGCCGGGCTCGATACGCACGTGCGCTGGCGCCCCGGCGCCGAGCTGGGAGACCTGTCGCTCGACATCCCGACCGAACGGCGGGAGATCCTGGCCGGCCAGCGCGAGGTGGCCGGGCCGATCGCGATCAGCTCCTCGTCCCTCGGGCCTCAGGCCGGCGCGGGGCTGTGGCAGATCACGCCCGCGAGCCCTCTCTCGGCGACGGGCCACAGCTCCCTCCTCGCCGCCACGGTGACGGGGGTGACGACCGAGGGGGTCGAGGTGAGCGCGCACGGCGCGCTGCCGGAGACACGGCCGCTGGGGGTCGTCACGCGCGGGTGGATATCGGGCCGCTTCTCGCACCTCGGCGATGCCAGCCCCCGCTCCGCCAGCGATGGGGTGCTCCCCCACAACGAGGCGGACATCCTCGACCTCGTCGCGCGCGCGGAGCTGGGCGACGCGACGACCAGGCTCCTGCGCGCCGGGTCGGGGCAGGCCAGCACGGAGGGGAACCGGTGGGGACTGGCCTGTGACCTGGCCGCCCGCGGCTGGCAGCGCGATCACTTCCTCCAGGAGTATCTCGAGAACAAAGACCACGCGCCCTTCGAGGAAACAGCGCTCTTCAAGGGCCGCGCGGGGCTGACGCGCCGCTTCGGGTCAGACACCTCGGTCGAGCTGTCGCTCGGCTACGGGCGCTATCTCACCTGGATCGGCGACGGGCTGTACAAGAAGAACCTCCCCGACTACGGACGCCCCCCGGTGGGTGGCGAGGCCGACACGTTGATCTACTGGCCGGACGGCTCGGACCCGCTCCAGCCGGCGCACATCTTCGAGTACTTCGGCCGCAAGTACACGAAGACCTGGACGGCGGGCCTCGACGCGCGCCGCGCGGTGAGCGACCGCACGCTGCTCGGACTGCGCGGGGAGAACAGCTTTCACACCTACCGCCGTTACGAGCACTTCTATCCGCTCGATACCTGGATTGCCGACCCTCAGGTGGCTTACGGCAAGACGCTGGCCATCGGCTACGACCGCATGGGGGAAGAGGCCGGGGACGGCGACTACGATCCCGGTCGGGCCCGGTCGGGGCGCGCGGGCGTGTGGCTCAGGCACGCGCTGAGCGATCGGCTGCGCGTCGACCTGGAACTGGGCGCGCACTGGCTCGCCTGCGACGACTCCGCGCTGGTCTCGACCGCGGAGCCGCTGCTGGCGGGCAGCAGCACCGAGGCGCTCGACGCCGAAGACCTGCGGCCGGCCGATGCGGTCATCGACCCCGAAGCGCGCCTGGCCGCCCGCTGGGGCGGCACGGGGGGCGGCCGCCTGTGGGTCGTGGGCTCCCGCCGGATGATCGATCCGCCGCTCGAGGCGCTCTTCTCGCCGCGCGCGTTCCTGACCGACGCGGCCAACAAGGAGGGCGTGCTGGGCAACCCCGCGCTCGAGCCCGAGAAGGAGCTGGGGGTCGAGGTGGGCGGCGCGAGACCCTTCACGCTGGCGGGACGGACATGGACCGGGCAGGCGGCGGCCTACGCGGGTTGGCTCAGCGACGCGATCTCGATGACCGGCGCCGACCTGGGTCCGCTCCCGGGCACGACGAGCGGGCAGCGGCTGGTCGTCCCGACCTACGTCAACGGCGGGGCACTGCGCCGCTACGGACTGCACCTGGACGCGACCACCGGGGACGTGAGCGGCCGCTGGTGGCTGCGGCTGGCCTACGACCTCGGCCGCATCGAGAGCGACAGCTACGAACCTCCGCTGCTCGACAGCCGCTGGCTCGATCCAGACCACCCGCAGGGCGAGTACGAATCGGAGGGCCTGGCCAGCTCGCGGGGCGGGATCTACGACGGATTGAACGACGACAACGGGCTGGATGAGGGCACCTACCGCGCCTCCAACTACGATCGCCCGCACCAGCTCAGTCTGGCGCTCATTCTCCCCCAGCAGGAGAAGCCCCGCTACACGGACTGGTTCACCGCGGTCACGAGCGGCTGGACCAAGTCGGTGGTGCTGCGCTTCGAGTCCGGCCAGCCCTTCACCCAGACCGGCATCTACGATGCCGGCGTGTTGGCCGAGCGCGTCGATGGGGTGCTGGTGTTGCGCGACATTCCGCTGGCGGATGCGGAGCGGAACGGCGAGCGGATGCCGGCGCGCATGACGATCGACGTCGGACTGACGCGCACGCTGATGATCCGATCGCGGGCCGTGCTCTTCCGGATCGAGGCGCTCAATCTCCTGGGCTCCAAGAACGCCGAGGCGGTCTACCGCGCCACGGGCGAGCCCGACGAAGACGGCTACATTGACTACTACGGTCTGGCCGGGCTGCCGGCCGGATTGACCGAGGAGCAGTACAGCGCGCGGATCACCGACCCCAACCACTACAGCCGACCCTTCCAGCTCCGGGCCGGGGTGAGCCTGCAGCTCTATTAGCGCCGGCGGATCGAGCCGATCCCCGAGACGTTCTCCCGGGTCTGCGCGGGGTCGCCGGTGTATGTGATCGAACCGCAGCCCGAGACGCGCCCGTCGAAGCGCTCGGTCGCGTGCACACGCACGCTTCCGGTCCCGGAGAGCTGGACGTCGGCTTCTTGCGCGATGAGATCGCGGGCGTCGATGTCGCCCGCACCCATCAGATGGATGTCGAGCCTCTCCACCGTACCCTGCAGCTCGAGGCTGGCCGCGCCGCGCAGCTCGTACTCGAAGGCGCCTCCCGCCAGGCCGCGCACGTCGATGTCCGCGGCGCCGTTGACGGTGATCCCGGTGAGCGCCGGCATCGCGATGCGCACGCGGCACGATTCGTCGGCGTCGAGGTCCTCTTCGCAATCGAGGACGAGCGTTCCGCCGCGCACGTCGGTCCGGATGAGGTCGATGAGGTTGTCATCGTAGGTCAGCTCGACCGCGAGGGCGGGGCCGACGGTGATCTCGAGGTCGAAGGCGCATTCCACCCGGATCTCGTCGAAGCCCGCCACGTCGCGCACCTGGCTGATGCGATCGCCCGAGCCCTCGATCCGGTCGCGGTCGTCGCCGCGATCGTGCTGGTGGCGATGGGCCCCGGCGGTGCCACACAGCCCGAGGCACACCAGGCCCATGCAGAGGATCTGACTGAGAGCGCTCATTCCCACCTCCCATGAACGGCTGACGATCGAGGGACGGCTCAGCCTCGGCCCAGTCGTGCGAGCGGGTCTGGCCGTGCGCGTGGGGCCGGTCGTGCGAGCGGGTCCGGCTCCCCCAGAGATCGACGCCCGTCCCGCCCAGAGTGTTTGAACCGACCTTGCCCGCCGAGGTGCGGAATGGGCTTGCCGCGACCGGATCCAGCGGGGTAGTCCTTGGCCGGTCGCAGGCCCGGGAACCCTGGCCGGCCCGCGGAGGGGTCAGGTGCATTCCGGAAGGCCCGGGGGAGCAAGGGAAGCAAGTGCAGCCGCTGGAACAAGATTCGCTGTCCGCGGGGATCGAGGCGCTCCTACCGCTCGTGACCCAGCCCGGACGTTACCTGGGCACCGAGATCGGCATCCTGCGCCGGCCGTGGTCTGCCGATCGGGTGCGCTGGCTCCTCATCCTGCCCGACGTCTACGAGATCGGCATGAGTCACCAGGGCCTGCGCATCCTCTACGACATCCTGAACCGCCGCGACGATGCCCTGGCCGAGCGCGCCTTCGCCCCCTGGATCGACATGGAGGCGCGGATGCGCGAGCGCGGGCTGCCGCTCTTCTCGCTCGAGAGCCGCCATCCCGCGCGCGAGTTCGACGTCATCGGCTTCTCGCTCCAGTACGAGCTCCTGGCGACCAACATCCTCAACCTGCTCGACCTCTCCGGGATCCCCTTGCACAGCTCGGAGCGCGGCGAGGGCGACCCGCTCATCGCGGCCGGCGGACCCGGCACGGGGAACCCCGAGCCGCTGGCCGACTTCATCGACTTCTTCCTGGTGGGCGATGGCGAGGACATGGTGGGCACCCTCACCGCCACGCTGCAGGCGACGCGCGGCCGGTCGCGCAGAGACCGCCTCCTTGCGCTCGCCCGCCTCCCCGGCGTCTACGTGCCGCGCTTCTACGAGCCCATCCTGGAGGGCGGCCGGCAGGCCGGCGTGCGCGCGCGCGAGGATGTGCCTCTGCCGGTGCGCCGCACCTACGTGCGCGATCTCGAGGCGGCGCCCTATCCGCTGCGACCGATCGTGCCGCTCATCGAGGCCGTACAAGATCGCCTCACCCTCGAGATCCAGCGCGGCTGCACGCAGGGCTGCCGCTTCTGCCAGGCCGGCAGCTTCTACCGCCCGGTGCGCGAGCGCTCCCCCGCGCGGCTGGCCGATCTGATCGCGGCCGGACTGCCGGCGACCGGCTGGAGCGAGGTGAGCCTCTCGTCGCTCTCGAGCGCCGACTACTCGCAGATTGCGCCGCTGGCGCGGGCGCTCACCGACGTCCTCGCCCACCGGCGGGTGGGCTTGAGCTTCTCGTCGCTGCGCGTCGACACCTTCAGCGTGGAGCTGGCCGAGCTGGTCGCGCGCGTGCGCAAGACCGGCTTCACCTTCGCCCCCGAGGCGGGCACGCAGCGATTGCGCGACGTGATCAACAAGCGCGTGAGCGATGCGGACCTGCTCGCCTCGGTCGAGGCCGCCTACGCGCGGAGCTGGCGGAATGTGAAGCTCTACTTCATGGTCGGCCTGCCCACCGAAACCGACGAGGACCTGGACGGCATCGCCGCGCTGGCCGAGCGGATCCGCGAGATCGGCCGCCGGCACGGTGCGGGCAGCCGGGTCACGGTGAGCGTGGGCGGCTTCGTGCCCAAGGCGCACACGCCCTTCCAGTGGGAGGCCTTCGCCGGGCGGGAGGCGCTGCACGAGAAGATCGCCCGGCTGCGCGCGAGCGTGCACACGCGCTTCTCACCGCTCAAGTGGCACGACCCGGATGTCTCGACCATCGAGGCGGTGCTCTCGCGCGGGGACCGGCGGACGGGGGCGGCGATCGAGGCCGCCTGGCGGTCGGGCGGGCGTTTCGATGGCTGGGGCGATCACTTCGACCTCGCCCGCTGGGAGGAGGCCCTGCGAGCGACGGGGATCGACCCGACGCTCGCGACCGGCGCGCTCGATCCGGATCAGGGGCTGCCCTGGGATCACATCGACCTGGGTGTCGAGCCGGGCTTCCCGCGGGCGGAGCGCGACCGGGCGCTGCGGGGGGCAACGACCGCGGACTGTCGCGACGGGCGCTGCCACGGGTGCGGCCTGCCGTGCGGCAGCGCGCGCGCCTTGGCGCCCGAGCTGGACGCGGCTGCCTGGGACCGGCTGCGCGCCGAACTCGCCGCGGCGCTGGGCGACACGGTGCGCGGCCCGGGAAACGCGCCACGCGGGAAGGGCGGCGCGACACCCGTGCCGACGGGGCCGCCGCGCGGCGAGGATCTGGTGATCCGCCGCCGGATCCTCTTTGCCAAGACCGGCCGATTGCGCTTCATCTCCCATCTCGAGATCGGGCGGCTCCTGACGCGGATCCTGCGCATGGCGGGCTGGCCTCTCGCCTTCAGCGCCGGTCACAATCCCCTCCCGCGGATCGCCTACGGCCCGCCGCTCCCGCTCGGCGTCGAAGGTGAGCGCGAGCTCTTCGACATCCGGCTGACCGAGCCCTGGAACGATGACCTGCTCGGCGCGGCGAATCGCTGCGCGCCCGAGGGGCTCGCCTTTCTGGCCAGCGCGGAGATCCCGGCCGGCTCGCCGAGCCTGGCCGCGGCGGCGGTCACGGCGGAGCACCGGGTCACGGTGCCGGCGGATCTGGCGGCGCGCGCGCACCGCGAGGGGCGGATCGATGCCTTTGCGGCGGCCGCTCACGTGCCCCTGCTCAAGGCGGGCAAGGGCCGCCAGCGCACGATCGACCTGAAACGGTGCGTCACCCGCCTCGCGTGGGGCCCGCCGGAAGCCGCCGCGTCCGACCTGCTGCGGCTGGCACTTCTGCTCCAGGAGCCCGCCGGGCACGTCGCGGGGCCCTTCCCGGTGCTGCGCGAGGTGTTCAAGTGGAGCGAGGAGGAGCTGGCCCGCTGTCGCACGGTGCGAGAGCGTCTGCTGGATTCGGACGGCCGACCCCTCGACGGGCAGTGAGCACGAGCGCGCCCAAGCCGAAGGCGACCGTGGTGAGCAGGCTGGCTTCGATCCCGAACTCCCCGCCGGTCCACGCTCGCGGTCCCCTGACCTGCACCGAGGCGAGCCCCTCGAACACCATGCCGCTGCAGGGCAGGGAGAGCAGCACGAGCGCGCCGTTCCAGACGCCGTGGAGTCCGGCGGCTGCCCAGACCGATGAGCGGGCGCGCAGGAGGGCAAGAAACACCCCGATCACCGTGATGCCAAGAAACGCGAGCGGCCCGGCGCCCGGGTTCAGGCCGTGCACGAGGCCGAAGAGCAGCCCGCTGCCCGCGGCCGCCGCGGCGAGCCCGCGCCACTGCGCCAGGTTGCGCAGCACGTAGCCGCGGAAGATCACCTCCTCGCCGCCGCCCTGGAGGAACGCGGCAGCGAGCGCGATCGCCGTCGCTTGTACAGCCGGCGCCCAACCCCCGGCGGCGGCCGGCCCCCATCCCGTCCAGCGCACCCAGCCTGCAACGGTCCCCGCCACCAGCAGCAAACCCCGGAAGCCCGCCCCCAGCGCGCAGCCCAGCGCGAACTGCGCCAGGCTCGACCCGCGGCGGCCGCGCCCCGCCGGGCCCCCCGCGGGCTGTGCATCCATGCCGCTTTCCGCCCGGACGGCGTCGGGCCGCGGGGCACGGGGCGGCAGCGGGCCCGACAGGAGCTCGCGCCAGCCGCAATGATCCCAGCGCCGCAGAAAGAGGTGCGTGACCGCGAGCTCGACGGGAACGATCAGCAGACCTGCAAACAGCAGATCCATCAGCGTGGACGTTCCGCCCCCCGGGGCCTCGAGGCCGAGCCCCTCGCCCCACAGGACCCCGAGCAAGAGGGAGACGAGGAGGACGATCACGAGATACGCCAGCGCGCGTGCCAGGGGGCGGCCGGGGCTCGGTGCAGCGCTGACTTCCACACCCGCCTCCATGCGTCCCGGGGGCCGTTCGCGGTTCCGCCGGTCCACCTGGCGCCGCTCAGGGCAGGAACTGCTTCGGATTGGCGAGCTTGGCCGGCAGATACTCCTCGATCACGTAGTTCAACCCCCACTTGGCGAGGGCCTGCTGCTCGGCGCGCACCCCCATCTTGATCAGCATCTCCAGCGCCTTGGCCCACGGCTTGTGCTCGCGGAAGAAGGGATCGTTCTTCAGGGCGTCGCGCGCGCGCTTGACGTCGACCTCCTTCAGCGGGTGCGTGGGCAGCTTGTAGTCCTTGATATCCTGCGGCGTCACGCCCAGGAAGCGGGCCGCGGGCGCGCAGAAGAACTGGTTGATGTGGGCCGCGTTGCCCGAGCCGACCTTCAGCGTTCGGTAGATGTTGGAGATGCCGTAGGGATCGCAATCGACGAAGGCGTAGATCGGGATCCGGGCCTGCTCCGAGAGCCGCCGGACGAAGCGCCGCGTCGAGCGCGTCGGCACGCCGCTCATGCTGACCAGGATGCAGCCGGCCTTCTTCCAGAACTTGTGGCTCTGCAGCCGCTGGAACATACCGCCCGTCTCGATCGCCAGGATGAACTTGGCCTTGGTCTCGAAGGATAGGTGCTCCACCGAGCTGGGTATCGAGTAGGCGCCCGAGCCGAAGCGCGTGCAGTCGATCCGCTCCATCTCGCCCGTCTCGATGTCGGGGTCGTAGACGATCAGCTCGCCCGCCACCGCGCCGCCGTGCTCGTCGGGGATGAAACGGAGCTGCTCGCGGCTGATCGAGTGCGTCGAGAACAGAGCCTCGATATCGTCCATGACCGCGTCCGACTCATCCTGTTCGTGGAACATCGCCTCGCCCCAGTTCTTCGACTGGTAGTAGGCGTCTCGCTTGGTGGCGAAGTCGTGGGTCTCGACCAGGGACTTCGACAGGCTCATCAGCCGCAGGGTCTGGGCGAAGGTCTTGACCGTGTTCACGGTCAGGGCGCGCACCTTCTTCTGCCGCCCGATCTCGAAGAACCCCTTGCTGGTCGAGTAGGTCACGTTGGCCAGCGAGCGCACCGGGAGACGCAGCTCGGGCTTGCCGCGCTTCAGGATGCGCTGGTTGATATCGCTCGCGGTCGACTTGATCAGGCCGATCGTCTGCTCGTCGAGCCGCTCGTTGTTCTTGCGGATCTCCTTGATCCGCCCGGCGTGATCACCCTTGGTCGGCATCGTCTCCTCCCGGGCCCGTGGCCCGCCACCTCCGGCGCGGTCCGGCGCTCGGCCGCCCGCGCCGGGGGATTACATCTTCCGGCTGCGTTCGAGGATGTCGGTCAACGTGGCCACCGTCCGCTCCCGGGACGGGTCGGAGAGCCCCAGGATCTCCTGCAGCGCGATCCCGATGTGCGGGATGTACTTCTGAATGTAGCTGCGCTTCTTGTGCTCGTCCGCGGCGCGGATGTGACGGCTGATGTGCATCGACGCGCGCCGGCCGCACTCCTGCAGGGCGCGGCGGATCTCCATCAGGATCTCCGGGTAGTGCGCCACCGCCTCCTTGCTCTCCGAGGTGAAGGGCACCCAGACCGAGGCGATGTTGACCACCAGGATCATCGGCGCGGCCGGCAGCGCACCGCGGCTCTGCGGGATCTTGTAGCTGCGCCAGGGCAGGTCGACGACTGCCTTGGTGATCGCGCAGGCCCCGCGCTGGTACTGGAGCGGCACCCGGTTGGCATAGCGGTAGATCTCGATCAGCTCGTCCGCGGGCAGATCCCCGCCGTACGCCAGGGCGGCCTCGATCTGGAACGGGTTGCCGCGATAGACGGCCGGCGGCCGGGTGATCGCGGTGTAGAAGTCGGCCTGCACCCGCTTCTGGAGCGCCGCCAGGAGGAGATCCTCGCCGATCGGCGACAGGCAATCGGTCGGGGGCGCCATGATCTTGATCCGGCCCAGCGCGGTGTGCAACGCCTCGGCCTCCTCCCCGGAGACGCTGCGCGGGCGGGTCTTGGGGGTGAGCGCGAGGCCCCCCTCGCGCGTGGCGGCAAACAGGTCGTCGATGACCTTCTTGCCCGTCCGCGAGAACTCCTGCTGGAGGAATCCCTGCAGGTTCCGCGCCGTCGTGCCCTGGAGCATCTTGAGGAAGACGCCCAGCTCGACGCCGTGCGGATGGGGGCGGATCTCGCGGGGCTCGAGCGGCAGTTCGTCGCTCGTCCTGTCGTAGACGATCGCTCCCCCACCGTCCTCCTGCGCGGGGGGCACGTAGGTGATCTGCGCGTGGGGATTGGCGACCGAGACCTGCAGGAGGTAGCCGTCGATCGAGTGGCGCCCCTTCTTGTACGTCCCCTGCAGGGTGATCTCCACCCGCGTGCCGTGCTCCCGCTCCCACTCGATCTCCTCCTCGAGCTGGATGTCGGGGGCGTTCAGCTTGGTGTTGATCGCCACCTGGAAGCGGCGCGCCTTGGTGCGGCTGCCCGTGCGCGAGATCACCGTCAGCGGTTTGCCGGTCGTGAGCAGGCCGTACATCCCGGCCGCCGAGATGCCGATCCCCTGCTGGCCGCGCGACTGCTTCATGCTGTGGAACTTCGAGCCGTACAGGAGCTTCGCGAAGATCTTGGGCACCTGCGCGCGCACGATTCCCGGCCCGTTGTCCTCCACGGCCACGCGGAACCGATCCTCGGCCAGCTGCGTCAGCTCGACCACCAGCTCCGGGAGAATCCCCGCTTCCTCGCAGGCGTCGAGCGAGTTGTCCACCGCCTCTTTCACGGTCGTGAGCAGCGCCTTGGCCGGGTTGTCAAAGCCGAGCAGATGCCGGTTCTTGGCGAAGAACTCGGCCACGGAGATCTCGCGCTGCCGGCCAGCCATGACCTGCGCCATCGACTCCGGAGATGCGGTCGCACGCTTGCCGCCGCGCGACGCCCGCGCCGTAGCCGAAGGCGCCGCACCCGGCCGCGCCGCTCGCCGCCGGGCCGGCGCCTGTGCAGAGGTCGGATGCGCGGCCGCCTTCGCAACGGGTGCGGCCGGTGGAGCCGCGGCGCTGGGCAGTGCAGGCGGAGCACTCGTCGCCGGCGGCGCGGCCGTGGCCGGCGCTGCGCCCGGAGCGGCGAAGGGCACTTCGAGCTGCACTTGGACTGCTGGCCCGCGTGTCTTGTTCTCGCTGCGGGTGTGTCCCATGGGTGAGTCCTCCCTGAACAGACATCCCGGCCATTCTAGAGGCGTCCCGTGGCGCCGCCAGTGAAAAATGACCGTCCCGGCTATACAGGCAGACCGTCGGCGGGCGTCCGATCGTGGCAAAATGCGCAGATGTACACATCGCCGGGCTCTTCAAGACACGCAGGGACAGAGGAATATGTTGACACCACCGCATTGCCTGAGTAGGTTGGCGCCTGTGGAAGTGGTGTGCCCCCTGCCGCCACGGTCGGCTCGAGGGACGTTGTACAAAGCCCTCGCCCGACGCACGGGCTGTCGGACACATGCAAGAGGGGGCCTGGCCCGGCCCGAGCGGGCTGATCAACTGACGTCGGTGTCCGACGCACAAGAGAGGAGTGAGGAACATGCCCGCAAGGAAACTTCTCACCAGGGCCGAGCGTCTGGCGCGCGAGAGGGCGATCATCCAGGACCTGAGAGCAGGCCTCCTGAGCTATCGGAAGATCGCGGCCAAGCACAAGGTCTCCCTGCCGACGGTCAATGCCAAGGCCCGCAAGGCTGGCATCCGGCGTTCGCGCCGCGGGCCGGCAGCGCTGATGGCCAAGACCAGGGTACGCGCCGCGAAGCCCGTCCGCCGCAGGAAGGTCGCCCGCAGGAAGGTCGCCCGCAGGAAGGTCGCCCGCAAGGCGACGCTGCGCACGAAGGCCCGCGTCACCGCCCGCCGGGTCCGCAAGGTCCGGCGCGCGCCCGCCCGCGCGGCCCTGCGCCGGATGGCCCGCGGTGCGATCGCCCGCGGTCCCCGCGGTGCGCGTGCGTTCCGCGAGCAGTTCCGCGAGCTGGTGATGCGCCACTACCCGAACATCTCGCTGAAGGCCTTCGCCCGGCTGACCAGCGTCATCGATCGCGCGCTGCCGTAGTCCCTCTGCGAAGTCAGGTATTGGCGCGGCGGGGGAAGTCACGCGACTTCCCCCGCTGTCGCTCATGGGCTCCATTTCGCCCTCCGGCATCTGCCCCACTCCCACCGGCGGCGGCTGGCCGCCCAGCGCTTGGGTTGACCGCCCGCCGGGTCGACGGGTAGGATTCCGGCTCAGCGTGGGCCCGGGCTGCCACCGCCGCCCGGTCCCCGCGTCGTGATGGAACCTGGGGAGGCTGCATCGATGGACACCAGCGCGCCGGGTACGGGCCAGAAACGGGCCACGCTCTTCAGCGGCATCCAGCCCAGTGGCGAGATCCACGTGGGCAACTACTGCGGGGCGATTCGCAACTGGGTCCGGCTCCTGGACGAATACCGGTGCATCTTCAGCATCGTCGACTACCACGCCATCACGGTGGACTACGATGTTGCCGAGATGCAGAAGCGCATCTTCTCGGCCGCGATCGTCAACATCGCCGCCGGGTTGGATCCGGAGCGGTGCCTGCTGTTCGTGCAGTCCCGCGTGCCGGAGCACACCGAGCTGACCTGGATCTTCAACACCCTCACCCCCATCGGCTTGCTCAGCCGGATGACGCAGTTCAAGGAGAAGTCGCGGCGCAACGAGGAGAACATCAACGTCGGGCTGTTCGACTATCCGGTCCTGCAGGCCGCCGATATCCTGCTCTACCACGGCGTCGTCGTCCCGGTCGGCGAGGACCAGGTGCAGCACGTGGAGCTCACCCGCGACGTCGCCCGCAAGTTCAACCTGCGCTATGGCGACTACTTCGTGGAGCCGCGGGCGCTGGTGCCCAAGTCGGGCGCCCGGATCATGGGCCTCGACGGACAGGCCAAGATGAGCAAGTCCCTCAACAACTACATCGGCATGCTCGAAGAGCCCGAGGCGATCTGGGCCAAGCTCGCGCCGGCGTACACCGACCCGGCGCGCAAGCGCCGCACCGACCCGGGCAACCCGCTGATCTGCAACATCTACACCCTGCACGAGAACTTCTCGCCCCCCGAGGTGCAGGAGGAGTGCGCCCACGGCTGCCGCACGGCCGGGATCGGTTGCCTCGACTGCAAGAAGAAGCTCTTCGAGCCCATGATGAAGGTGCTCAATCCCATCCGGGAGCGCGCCGTGGAGCTGCGCAACAAGCCTGACTACGTGAACGGGGTGCTCGAGCAGAGCGCGACCGAGGCCGGGCGCATCGCCCAGCAGACCATGGCCGACGTGCGCCGGATCATCGGGCTGCGGTAGATCGCCGGCCGGAACATCCCCATCCGCCCCCTTGACACGGCCCGGTATCCGGCACCACCCTCTGGTGTTGAGTCCACCTTGAGGTTCTCGTCGAGGCACCGGATTGCGGTGCACAAGGGATGCGGAGGAGTCATGAGTGCAAAGGAGCTCCAGGCCTCCCTGCTCGAACTGGTGCGCAAGACTTCCTGCGACCTGCCCCCGGATGTGGAAGCGGTCCTGAAGAAGTCCCTGCGCAAGGAGCAGAAGGGGACCACGGCGCGGTACGCGCTCGAAGTGATCATGAAGAACATCGACCTAGCGCGGGAAGTCAGCCTGCCGCTGTGCCAGGACACCGGCAGCCTGCTCTTCTTCGTGCACGCGCCCAAGGGCTACGACCAGCTCGCCTTTCGCAAGGCCGCGGACGCCGCCGTCAAGCAGGCCACCGAGATCGGCTACCTGCGGCAGAACTCGGTCGACTCGCTGACCGGCAAGAACAGCGGCACCAATCTGGGGCCCGGCAGCCCCGTGTACCATTTCGAGCAGTGGGCCAAGCCGTCGATCGACGTGCGCCTGATCATGAAGGGCGGCGGCTGTGAGAACTGCGGCATCCAGTACACGCTGCCCAACGCCCAGCTCGGCGCCGGACGCGACATCAAGGGCGTCGAGAAGTGCATCCTCGATGCCGTCTACCGCGCGCAAGGGCGCGGCTGCGCGCCGGGGGCCCTGGGTGTCTGCATCGGGGGCGACCGCGCCACCAGCTACGCGCAGACGAAGGCGCAGTTGCTGCGCACGCTCGAGGACAAGAACGAGAACAAGGTCCTGGCGCAGCTCGAGGCGAGCATCATGAAGAAGGCCAACGGGCTGGGCATCGGTCCGATGGGCTTCGGCGGCGAGACCACGTTGATCGGGTGCAAGATCGGCATGCTCAACCGCCTGCCGGCCTGCTACTTCGTCACCATTTCCTACATGTGCTGGGCCTACCGGCGGCGCGGCTGCGTGCTGAGCGCGAGCGGCCGGGTGACGAAGTGGTTGTACGAGTAAGGGAACCCCAATCCATAGATCGCGAGGGCTTTCATGGAGATCACGACTCCCATCAGTGAAGAGGTCATCCGCTCCCTGCAAGTCGGCCAGGTGGTGGAGGTGACGGGTTCGGTGTTCACGGGCCGCGACGCGGTGCACCGCTACCTCTTCGAGGGCGGCGAGTGCCCGGTCGACATGCACGGCGCGGTCCTGTACCACTGCGGCCCCGTGGTGGTGAAGGAGAAGGGCATCTGGGTGGTGAAGGCCGCGGGCCCGACCACCTCCGCGCGCGAGGAGCCCTACCAGGCCGAGGTGATCCGCAAGCTGGGCTTGCGGGGCGTGATCGGCAAGGGCGGGATGGGCGCCAAGACGCTCGAGGCGTGCCGCGAGCACGGCTGCGTCTACATGCACGCGATCGGCGGTGCGGCCCAGGTGCTCGCCCAGGTCGTGCGCGAGGTCAAGGGCGTCTACTTCCTCGAGAAGTTCGGCAGCCCTGAGGCGATCTGGCACATGGAGTGCGTGCGCTTCCCCGTGGTCATCACGATGGATGCGCACGGCCACAGCCTGCACGCCGAAGTGGACCAGGCCTCCAAGGC
This sequence comes from uncultured bacterium, assembly GCA_964506245.1. Classification (GTDB taxonomy): domain Bacteria; phylum Eisenbacteria; class RBG-16-71-46; order CAIMUX01; family WJJG01; genus CAZDKK01. Next base: position 71,231 of record CAZDKK010000018.1, read on the forward strand.
CAAGCTGGACGCCCTGCTGGCCGGCATCTAGGCCGTCCGCCACATGGACGTGCGCCTCCTCATCGGCCCCGCCGGGTCGGGCAAGACTCGCGCCTGCATCGAGGCGCTGCGCGAATGCGAGCGTGCGGGACGCCGGGGGGTGCTGCTCGTCCCCGACCAGTTCACCTACGCGGCCGACCGGCTGCTGCTCGAAGAGGGCGGGCTGCCGGGCACGCGCTGCGTGCGGGTGCTGAGCTTCCGGCGTCTGGCGCATCTGCTCGCGGCCGAGGCGGGCGGGCCGGCGGTCGTCTCCGAGCCCGGGCGGCGCATGCTCCTGCGCGCCGTCGTCCACTCCCTGTCGCCCGAGGAGCTCGGTCCCCTCGCGGGCGTGCGCGAGACCACCGGCTTCGTCACCGCGCTGGCCGCGCTCTTGCGCGAGGTCAAGGGCATCGCCGGACGCGCGGCGGCCGAGCGCCTGCACGATTCCGGGGGTGAGGATCGCAAGGTCGCCGCGTTGGCCCGCGTCATCACGGCCTATGACCGAGCAATCGACGAGGCCGGGCTGGCCGACCGCGAGGAGCGCATCCACGCCGCCGCCGAGCGCCTCGCCCACCACGCGGGCGATTGGCGCGAGCGGCCCGTCTGGGTGGATGGCTTCGCCAGCTTCACGCCCGAGGACAAGGTGCTGCTCGCCGCCCTGGCCCGCGCCGTGCCCGTGGTCACGATCACCCTGTGCGCCGATCCGGGCGAGGCCCGCGCGATCCTCACGGAAGCGGAGGCGCTCATCGCGCGCGGCGTCTGGACGTCGGCCGGGGACTTCCTCGCCCGCCGGGGCGCGACGCTCGCGCGGCCGGTCTTCCTGCCGACGCTGCGCAGCCTGCTCTGGCTGCGCGAGACCTGCGGCCGCGCGCTCACCATCGAGGCGCTCTCCGACCGCCCGCGGTATCGGGCCAGCCCGCGGCTGGCGCAGCTCGAGGCCGGGCTCTTTCGCCAGGCGGATGGCCGCGCCGCGGCGCCGGACGCGGTCGCGGTCACGCGCCTCCAGGCCACCTACCCCTACCAGGAAGTCCAGGCGTGGGCGCGCCTGATCGATCGCTGGGTGAGGCTCGCGCCGGAGGGCCCGCGCTACCGCGATGTGGCCGTGATCGTCCGCGACCTCGACGCGTATCGGCCGCTGGTGCGCGAGGTCTTCGAGCGCTACGGCATCCCCTACTTCATCGACGAGCGCCGCGATGCCACCGCCCACCCGCTGCTGCGGCTCGTGCTCGGCGCGGTGCAGCTCGCCGGCCGGGGCTGGACGCGCGAGGCGGTGATCGGCCTGATGCGCAACCCACTCTGCGCCCTGCCGGCCGAGACAGTCGACCGGATCGAGCACCTCTCGATCGAGTACGCCGTCGAGTTCGAACGCTGGTGGGAATCCCGTTGGGAGGTCTTCGATCTGCCCGAGCGCGTGCGCCTCGAGCTGCCGCGCGCGTCCGAAGAGGGTGCAGAGTCCTTCGCGGACGGCGAGGAGGAAGAGCCCGACGCCGGCGAGCAGTTCGCCGAGAGCGAGGAAGATGCCGCGGATCTCGCCGGGCAGGCGGCCCCCTTCGACCCAACCCGCCGGCGGCGCGAGCTCGCGGCGGTCGAGGCGCGCGCTGCCGCGCAGCGGCTCTTCCCCGCGTGGCGAGCCTTCTGCCAGGTGTGGCAGGCCGGGCCCGTGCCGTTCCGCACGGCGGCCGCGGCGGTGCGCGAGCTGGTCCGCCAGGTCGCAGGACAGGAGAGCCCGCCCCTTTCCACTTGGTCCTTGGATGAGAGCGCGCGCATCGCGGAGCTGCTCGAGCAGACGCTGTCCAACGGCGAGGCCCTGATGGGCGCCGTGCCGGTCGACGCGGCCCGCTTCGCCCGGCTCCTGCGCGATGCGCTGGCCCACGCGTCGATCGGCCAGACGCCGCGCAGCCTCGATGCGGCCATCGTCGCCGAGCCGCGGCGCGCGCGGGTGAACGAGGTGCGGCGCGTCATCCTGGGCGGCCTCGACGCCGAGGCCTTCCCGCGCCTCAATGTTCAGGACCCGCTCTTCAGCGACACCGAGCGCGAGCGGCTCTCGAGCGGCGGTTTGCCGATGGCCTACACCGCCGCGCAGCAGTCGGAGGAGGACCCTTACTTCTTCTACATTGCCGCCACACGGGCGACCGAGCAGCTCGTGCTGAGCTATCCCACGCATGCGGTCGGCGGGGCCGAGTGCGAGCCCTCGATCTACCTCGCCGAGGTGGCGCGCGCGCTGGGCACGGAGATCCCGGCTGTCGCGGACGAGCCGGGGCGCTCCCGGGACGCGAGCGAGCTGCCGCGCTGCCAGCACGCGAGCGAGCTGCCACGCTGCCTGGCACGCGAGCTGCGCGCGGCCGGCGCCGGCGCTGGCGGCGTGGCACGCCTCGAGGCCGAGTGCCGCGCCGTGCTCGCCGCGTTCGCCGCGCAAGCGGAGCTGGGTCTGGCCTGCGCGCGGCGCCTGGGGCGCGATCTGCCCGAGCAGCTCGAGGCCGCGCTCATCCCCGCCCTCTTCCCGACCGGCGAGATCGCGACCTCGGTATCCCGCCTGGAGACCTTCGCGCGCTGCCCGTTCCAGTTCTTCGCGCGCTACCTGATGCGCCTCGAGCCGCCGCCCGAGCCGCAGCTCACCCCGCGCAACACGGGCTCGGCAGCCCACGCCGCGCTGGAACGCTTCTTCGCCGCAGAGAGGCGCGGGGAAGGCGCCACGGTCCCGGCCCGCATCCGGGAGATCTTCGCCGAGCTCGCGCGGCGCGAGGAGTACCGCGTCTTCCAGGAGGATCCGCCCAGCGCCTACCTCTGGGATCGCACCCGCCGCGGCCTCGAGTTCTTCCTCAAGACCGAGCTGGAGCGCCTTGCACAGTCGGCGTTTAGGCCATGGGGGTTCGAGCTGGACTTCAGCCTTCCCCCGGGCGAGGGTCTGACGCCGGAGGCGGCGCGGGCGGCTCTGGAGCGCGGCGAGCCGCCCGCCCTGCCGGCCCTCGTGATCGATCTGGCCGCCGCGGACACGCGCGCGCTGGCGCTGCCGGCCGATCGGGCGTGGCGGATTCGCCTGCGCGGGCGCATCGATCGGCTCGACGTGCGCGCGGGCGAGGGAGAGACGCCGCAGGCGGTCGTCTTCGACTACAAGGCCTCGCCGCGCGCGGGCTCCGTCCACCAAGAAATCCTGCAGGGGATGAATTTCCAGGTGGGGCTCTACCTGCTCGCGGTGCGCCGGCTCCTGGGTCTCGCGCCCGCCGGAGGTCTCTACTACGTCTACGCGCCCAGACCGCGCCGCGTCGATCGGCCCGCCCGCGCGGGCAACCCGCTCGCTTTCGAGATGAAGGGCATCTTCCTCGAGCGCGAGCGCGAGGCGATCGATCGGGACGCGGCATTCCTGAAGCCGCCGAGAGGCAAGGGGTATCCGCAGGCCATCGCCGCCGAGCGCTTGGATGTGCTGCTCGCGAGCGCCGAGCAGCGGATGCGCGAGGCCGCGCTCGAGATCCTGCGCGGCCGCATCCGCCCCATCCCGGCGGTCACCTCGCGGGGATTGCCCTGCCCGCAGTGCGACTACGCCAGCGTCTGCCGCTTCGATCCGCGCTGCCACGCGGTGCGCGTACCCGAGGCACGGGAGGCGGACCATGGCTGAGCGCGCCCCGGTCTTCAAGCCCACGCCGGAACAGAAGCTGGCGATCGAGCTCGAGGCGCCGAGCGTGCTCGTCTCGGCCAGCGCCGGAACGGGCAAGACGCGCACGCTGGTCGAGCGCGTGCTCCACTTCATCGCGGCGGGCGTGCCGCTCGAGCGCATGCTGGTGATCACCTTCACGCGCAAGGCGGCGGGGGAATTGAAGGAGCGGTTCTACCGGGCCTTCGATGCCGATCCGCGCCTCCGGCCCCTGCGGCTCGCCCTCCCCCAGGCCTACGTCACGACGATCGACGGGTTCTGCTCGCGCCTGCTGCGCGAGCACGCCCTGGCCGCCGGCATCGACCCGGGATTCGGTGTGCTGTCGGCCCCCGACGACCAGCTCGCGATCGACGAGATCCTCGACGCGATCTTCCGCCACTGGTACCTGGGGCGCTCCGAGGATCAGCCCGCCGAGGGGGCGTGGGCGGGCGTTCCGGTGCGCGGCGGCGACGCTCACCGCGGGTTCCTGCGGCTGATCGAGCTGTGCCGGATGAAGCAGGGTCGCGAGGTGCTCAAGCAGGAGCTCGAGCACTTGATGGCCCTCGCCCGCGTTCGCCCGCGGCCGGACGAGTTCCTGGACAAGCTGGAGAGCGGGCTCGGCGCGTCCCAGCCACCCTACGTCGCGCCGCTGGCGAACAGCCTGGTGGAACACTGGCGGGCCGGGGTGCGCGCTTACGATCAGATGCTCGAGATCGCCGCCGCAGAGCTCGACCTCGCCAAGTTCGCCAAGCACCGAGATCTCGCGCGGATTCTGGGCGCCGCGCCGCCGCCGTGGCCGGGACGCCCGGGCGATGACAGCGCGGCGAGCACCGATCTCGCGCCCGCGCTGGCGGCGCTGCACGAGCACCTGCACGCGACGGGTGTGCTCACGGGCAAGCGCCCCTGGGAGATCAAGTGGCCGAACTTGCCGGGCGGCACCAAGCCGAGGCTCGGCGCGCTGAACGAGCTGGCCAAGACGCTCCTCGGCCACGGTTCCTCGGGCAGCAGCCCCTTCGCCTGGCTGCCCGAGGACCCGGCCGCCATCGCCGCGCAGTACGCCTCGACGCGCGGCACGCTGGAGACGCTGCTCGCGCTCCTGCGCCGTCTGATGGAGCGCTACGAGGCCCACAAGCGCGACCGCGGGCTGCTCGACTTCGCCGACCTCGAGCAGGAGACCGCGCGCCTCCTGCGCGACGCGCCCGATGAGCTGCTCGGGCGCTTCGACCTCGTTTTTGTCGATGAGTTCCAGGACGTCAATCGCCTGCAGGCCGAGATCGTCGACCGGCTGCGACCGCGGCGCGGGCGCTTCCTGGTGGGCGACGTCAAGCAGTGCATCTACCAGTTCCGGCTCGCCGAGCCGTCGATCTTCCGCGAGCGCTTCCGCGCGGCGCGCGTGCTGCGTCCGGCGGATCGCGTGGTGTCCGCGCCCGCGGCCGAAGCGCCGGGCGAGAAGGTGTGCGTCTTTCTGTCGGAGAACTTCCGCTCGCGCGTCCCGGTGCTCGAGGCGGTCAACGCCATCTTCGAGCAGCTTCTCTGGCCCGAGATGATCGGCGGCCCCTACCGCGATCAGGCCCTGCGCCCGCCCGCAGCCGAGAGCGAGCGGCCGTCTTCATCCGAAGCCGCGCGCGGGGCGGCACGCATCGAGAAGTCCTGCGAGGACGGGGCCTCGCCGGTCGAGATCCACCTCTTCGACAAGCCTCCGGCGAGCCCGGCAGCCGCCGCGGCGCCCGCGCTCGAAGCGGAGGCGCGCGTCATCGCGCGCCGGATCCACGAGCTGCGCGCGACGGGCCCGCGCGTGCCCGACGGCCGGGGCGGCTCGCGCGCGATCCGCTTCAGCGACGTCGCCGTTCTGCTGCGCAGCCCCGCGCCGACCGGGTCGCCCTTCGCACGGATCCTGCGCGAGGAGGGCGTCCCGGTCGCGTTCGGCGGGCTCGACTTCTTCGAACGAGAGGAGGTGCGCGATTTCCTCAACATGCTGGCGCTGCTCGACAACGCGCACAACGACGTGGCCCTGGCGGCCGTGCTCCGCTCACCCGCCATCGGCTTCGACGACAACGATCTGCTGCGCGTGCGGCTCGCATGGCCCGCGGCCCTCGCGCTGATCGCCGCGCTGCGCGCCACCGCGAGCGGGCGGGCGGATGCCTGGAGCGGCGCGCCTGGCAGCCCCGGCGTGCTCAGCGGCGCGGCCGGCTCCGATCTCGCGCGGCGCTGCGCGCAGGTCATCGCCGACCTCGATCGCTGGCGAGCCCTGGTCCAGGCTGCCGACCTGGGAACTGCCGTCGCCACGGTGCTCGACGCGAGCGGGCTGCTCGACGCGGCCGCGGCCCAGCCGGGCGGATCGGGCCGCGTCGGCAACCTCCAGCAGCTCCTGGCGCTCGTCCAGCGCTACTGCACCGAGCGCGACCACAGCCTGCCGGGCCTCGTGCGCTACTTCGAGAACCTGCGCATCACGGGCGCGGGGTTGGAGGCGTTGCCCGAGGAGCAGGCCGACGAGGACGCGGTGCGGATCCTGTCGCTGCACAAGGCCAAGGGGCTCGAGTTCCCGGTCGTCTTCGTCGCCCTGCAGGGGCGCACCTTCAACCTGCAGGACGCCAGCAACAAGGTCCTCACCGGGCCGGACTGGATCGGCGTCGATGCCTTCGATCCCGAGACCTATGTCCTCACGCCGACGATCGCGCACCGCGCCCTGGCCGCGGAGCGGGCGCAAGCGGTCCGCGAGGAGGAGCTGCGGATCCTCTACGTCGCGCTCACGCGCGCGCAGGAGAAGCTGATCCTGACCGGGACGCTCCCGCGCCCCTGGCACGACGCGCTGGCGGCAACGCTGCCGGGCGCCGACCTGGCCCTGCGCCGGCAGGCGGCGCTGCGCGCGCGCGCAGCGCTGCCGTGGATCGTCGAGGCGCTGGTCCATCTGGCGGAGCCGGCGCACCTGGCGGCGCTCGAGGCGACCGAGGCGAGCGTCGAGGTGCGCCCCGGGCTCATCCTCCATCGCCACGATCCCGCACGCTGGCTGGCCCCGATCCCGGCGCAGCGGCCCGCACCGCAGGCGCCCGAACCGGAGGCCGCACGCGCGATCGCTCCGCAGGCCGCAGCAGCAGCGAGGGCGGAGGCCGCGCGCGCGACCGCTCCGCAGGCCGCAGCAGCAGCAGCGAGGGCGGAGGCCGCGCTGGCCCGGTTGCGCGCGGAGCTGCCCGATCTGGCCGTGCGGCTCGCGCAGCGCTATGCGCACGAGTCTGCCCTGGGCTGGCGCGGCAAGTACTGGGTCACGGAGATCAAGCGGCTCATCGACGCCGACCTCCACGCC
>CAZDKK010000019.1:0-67929 GCA_964506245.1 uncultured bacterium
CGAGCTGGGCGGCGAGCGCGACGAGACGCTCGAGCCCGCCGGCGCCGGCGGCAATCTAGAGCCGGCGGAGCCCGCGGAGCTGCTCGTCCACGTGGCCTTCCGGGGCGGGCGGGTGGAAGCCTTCGCCAACCCCCGCGAGATCGAGCTGCGCGACGGCGATCGCGTCGTGGTCGAAGCGGAGCGCGGCGTTGACCTCGGCCGGATCGTCACCTGTGAGGGGCCTGACCTCAAGCGGCGCAAGGGCCAGACCCTGCGCTCGATCGTGCGCCACGCCACCGAGGACGAGATCCAGAGGCTGGCGACCATCATGGCGGAGGACCGGGAAGCGCTCGAGATCTGCCGGGGCCGGGCGGCTCACTTCCAGCTCGAGATGAAGGTGATCGACGCGGAGACGCAGTTCGACGGCAACCGGGTGACCTTCTACTTCACGGCCGATCACCGCGTCGACTTCCGCGAGCTCGTGCGCGACCTGGCGAGCATCTTTCGCACGCGCATCGAGCTGCGCCAGGTCGGGGCCCGCGATGCCGCCCGCCGCTGCGATGGCATGGGGCTCTGCGGCCGTCCGCTCTGCTGCAACAGCTTCCTGCGCGAGTTCGAGCCGGTGACGCTCAAGATGGCCAAAGAGCAGAGCCTGGCGCTCAACCCCGCCAAGATCTCGGGCGCCTGCGGCCGGTTGATGTGCTGCCTCACCTACGAGTGCGCGGCCTACCAGCAGGCGAACCGCCAGTCCCCCGGCCTCGGATCGCGGTGGGTTCTCGACGGGCGCACGGTCACCGTGCGCCTGCGCGACGCGGGCAACCACCGCGTCTTCGTCGAAGACGAAGCCGGGCAGCTCGTGCCGGTGGATCTGGACGCCTTTGCCGAGGGCCAGGCGACGCCCGCACCGCGGATCGAGGAACCGGCCGAGGAGGCTCAGGAGAGCGGCGATCGCGAGCCCGACAGCGACGAGACCGACCCATCCGAGCCACGCTGATGATCGACACGCATGCCCACCTCCACCTGCCCGACTTCGACGCCGACCGCGAGCGGGTGCTCGCTCGTGACTTCGCGCTCGGGGTGACGGGCATCGTGGAGGTCTGCATCTCCCCGGAGCGCTGGCCGCTCGTCGAGGAGCTGGCCGCGGCCGACCCGCGTGTGGTTGCCACCGCCGGCATCCACCCGCACGCGGCCGCCCGCGCGTCGGCGGCCGACCTGACGGCGCTCGAGGCCCGCTGCGCGCAGCCCCACGTCGTGGCGGTGGGGGAGACCGGCATCGATACCTACCGCGACTACGCTCCGCTCGAGGCGCAGCGGAGCCTCTTCGCGGCCCAGGTGGCGCTGGCGCGCGCGAGCGGGCTCCCGCTGGTCGTCCACTGCCGCGCGGCCTTTGACGAGGTTCTTGCAATCCTGGACCGCGAGGGACGGGGTGGGGTGCGCGGCGTCTTCCACTGCTTCTCGGGCGGCGCGACCGAGGCCCGCGAGCTCTTCGCGCGCGGCTTTCACATCGGGCTGGGCGGGGCGGTGACCTACGCGCCCGATCGCTGGCGGGGGATCCTGCGCGAGGTGCCGCTCGAGGCTGTGCTGCTCGAGACGGACTGCCCCTACCTGAAGCCCGAGCCGGACCGCAAGGGGCGCTGCGAGCCGGCTCACGTGCTGCGCACCGCCGAGGTCGTGGCGGCGCTCATGGCCGTCGCGGTCCCGCGGCTCATCGCGGCGGCGGATGCCAACGCCGAGGCGCTGTTCGGTGTCCGCTTCCCCGCGCGAGAGGGTGCGGGCGAGGGGACGGCGTGAATCCGCCGGGCGAGCGCGATTGGCTGCGCCGCGCCGAGGTTCGCCCCCGGCGCGGGTGGGGGCAGTGCTTCCTCATCAACGCCCGCATCCCTGAGCGCCTGGTCGCCGCCTGGAATCTCCCCCCTGACACGGGTGTACTGGAGATCGGCGCCGGCGCGGGGGCCATGACGCTGCCGCTCCTGGCGCGCGGCCTGACCGTGGTGGCGGTCGAGCGCGACGAGCGGCTGTGTGCGCTGGTGCACGAGCGGGCAACGCTGGCTCGGCCGGCAGGCACGCTGCGCCTGGTGTGCCGAAACGTCCTCGAGCTTGAGCCGGGGTCGGTTCTTCGGGCGAGCGGCTGGCCAGCGGGGCGGGAGCCAGCGGAGGCCGGGCCCGCGGTGACGGAGCCGTGGCCCGCGCGCTGGGTCGTGGTGGGCAACTTGCCCTACGCGATCACATCGCCGATTCTGGAGTGGGCGGTGCGGCACCGCCGCTGGTTCGACTGGGCCGCCTTCATGCTCCAGCGTGAGGTGGCCGCGCGCCTGCTGGCCCGACCGGGAAGCGGCGAGTACGGTTCCCTGACCGTGTGGGTCGGCTACCACTTCCGGGTGGAGAAGGAAATGGCTGTGGGTGCGGCCAACTTCTGGCCGATGCCGAAGGTGGAGTCTACCGTCGTGCGGCTGCGGCCGCATGAGGCCCCGCCGGTCGAGGTGCCCTCGGCGCGGGCCCTCGAGCGGGTGGTGCGGGCCGCTTTCTCGCACCGGCGCAAGATGATCGGCGGGTCGCTCTCACGCGGCCTCGAGGTCGATCGCGACGCGGTCGAGGCGGCGCTGCACGAGGCGGGCATCGACCCGCGCCGGCGGGCCGAGTCCTGCTCGTTGGGGGAGTTCGCGGCCCTCACGCGCAGTCTGTGGGCGGCGGGTCTGGCCGCCGATGAGAGGGCTGGAGAAGGGGGGGAGGCATGACAGAGAAGGGGATGATCGGCATCGTCCTGGCCGGCGGGCTGGGCACGCGCCTGCACCCGCTCACCAAGGTCACCAACAAGCACCTGCTCCCGGTCTTCGATCAGCCGATGATCCACTACCCGATCGCGACCCTCGTGCAAGCGGGCATCCGCGACATCCTGCTCGTCACCGGCGGCAACAGCGCGGGGGACTTTCTCAAGCTGCTGGGCAACGGCAAGGAGTTCGGCCTGTCGCACCTGGACTACGTCTACCAGGAGGGGGAGGGTGGGATCGCCGCGGCGCTCTCGCTGGCCCGCTATTACGCGGAAGGCCGGCGCATCGTCGTCGTCCTGGGAGACAACATCATCGAGGACGACATCACGCCCTTCGTCCAGGCTTACCGGCGCCAGGAGCGCGGCGCCAAGATCCTCCTCAAGGAAGTGCCGGATCCCAAGCGCTTCGGCGTCGCCGAGCTGGCCGGCGACCGGGTGGTGCGCATCGAGGAGAAGCCCCGGCGCCCCAAATCCTCCTATGCCGTCACCGGCATCTACATGTACGATGCCCGGGTTTTCTCGATCATCGACGGCCTGACCCCGTCGGGTCGCAACGAGCTCGAGATCACGGACGTCAATAACGACTACATCGAACGCGGTGAGATGACCTTCGATTTCCTGAAGGGCTGGTGGACCGACGCGGGCACCTTCGACTCGCTGCTGCGCGCCACGCTGCTGACGGCGCGCCGCAAGCAGGGATCGCTCGAGCGCTGGCGGGGCGCCTTGGGGGACTGAGCCGCGATGGCGACCGGGTCGCGCTGGACAGGAGGGTGCCGCGCTGGGCGGCTGGCGGGGGGAGCCGTGCTGTTCCTGGCCCTCGCTTGCCCCGCGGGGCGCGCCGACTCCGACGCATCTTCGCCGCTGGATCGCTACAAGATCCACCCGGTCTACAACACGACCTACGACGTCCTGCGCGAACAGAAGACGTGGAAGCAGAAGCTGAACTTCGACCGCCACATCGTGCTGGCCGATTTCAAGAGCCAGTTCGACATCATGAAGAAGAAGGACAAGCGGCGCAACGACTACGAGCAGACGCAGCGCAAGGTCAGCCTCGACGCGGAGCGCCGCAGGGGGGGGCTGCGGCTCTACGCTTCCGCGGACATCAACCGTGATCGCGTGGACCAGACCATCTCGAGCCGCCAGGTCGACAGCGACAACGTCACGCTGGGGGGCGAGACCACCCTCCTCTCGCACGCCACGAATTCGCTGAAGTGCACGCTCGATGGGGGGGTGGTGCGCAATCACGAGGTGAACATCCGCCGCCGCACCAATGGCTACACCGCGGACTCGACCGATGCGTCCGGACTGCGGGGCGGGGCGGGGCTCTCGGCCACCCTCGATCGCGGGGAGGCGCTTTCATTCAAAGCGGACTTGAAGCTCGACGCCGCGCAGAAGGAGTCCGAGTCGATCCACGAGGAGCTGACCGGGACGAGCCGAGTCACTACGCCCAAGAAGGCCACGGATCGGGACCGGAACGTCACGGTCAGCTCCACGTCGCAGTGGACGCACTTCGACGAGGCCAAGGTGCAGCTCCAGGGCAGCTACGGGGATGCGACGTCCCAGTATTACGAGGCCAGCCAGCAGGCGCAGGAGACCCGCGTGACGCGGCGGCGCGACGTGAGCGTGCTCGTCGAGGGCGATCTGACGTCCACCCTCTACTACTCGTTGAACATGGGCAACAAGTACACCCTGCTCGACTACGATCTCGCGGCGCGGGACCGCGAGACGCGCGACTCCGACCTGTCGACGCAGGCCGGCTACACGATCGAGCACGTGCCCCTCCTGTCGGGCACCGACATCGTCTGCGGGCTGTCGGCCGGCGAGGGCGAGGTCCGGGTCCAGACGGGCAACGACTACCGGACAGAACGGGCGCAGGTGAGCGGCGAGCTGACCCGGCCCATCGGGTCCCGCCTGACCCTCTCGGCCAAGGGCGAGTACCAGCTCATCCAGGACTTCTACGACGACGTGACCCTGGATCAGGACCAGGTCACGGAGCGGTACAACGTGGGCGCGCGCTATGTCCCCTCGGATGCCTTCCGGAGCTCCGTCAACTACCGCATCGACAACCGCGAGACGATCATGATCTCGAGCGAGGTCTCCTCCGGCAACCAGGAGCAGGAGGACTACGCGGTCGTGGCCGAGTACAGCGCCACGCTGCCGGCCGCCATCCAGGCCAAGCAGTCCTTCCAGGTCCAGGCGTCGTATCAGAGCTACGTCTTCACGCCGGAGGAGAACTCCCTGGCGCGCACAAACCGCCTCACCACCACCCTCGACGTGCCCCTCCTGGAGAAGACCAGGGTCACCCTGCGCCACGACTTCCTGAAGACCGACAGCGGCGCCTACATCTACGACGACGCGGGCGGGGGACGGGCCTACGCGCGGAGCATCGAGCGCCTGCAGCAGAAGCTGCAGACCACGGTCCTCCACGACCTCACCCCGGACATCTTCATCAAGGTGGACGAGCGCTACGAGCTCACGTACAGCCACACCCTGAGCACCGGGGCGCGGAGCCGGATCGACAAGCTGACCTTCACCTGGGAGCTCGGGTTCGATCGGCAGTTCCCGAGCGGCTTTCAGGTCTCGGCGCGCGCGGCGCGGACCGCGAGCACCCAGGAGGACGACTACTGGAGCATTCAGGCCGACGCGGGGATGAGATTCTGATGAATCCGACCAGGAGGTTGGTGAGCCAGCGGGCGGCCCGGTCCGGGCGGAGGGAGAGGCCCGGCGTTGCGGCGGCGCTCGCGCTGGCGGCCGCCGCGGCCGTGGCCGGGGGCTGCCTGTTCACACCGCGCGAGGCGGAGGAACCCGGCAAGCCGCCACCCGTGGAGTTCGAGCAGCCCATCGCCCCGGAGATCGCCCTCAGCAACATCGAGAAGACGCTCGAAGCCAAGTACATCCCGCACTACGAGAACTCGTTCTACGAGGAAGAGGTGCTGATGGAGATGGACCCCGGCGAGTTCAACGTCGCGGGGGTGACCACGAACCCCTTCCCCGACTGGACGAGGGGCGATGAGGCCGATCGCATGCGCCAGGTCATCAGCAGCATGGACGAGAACACGGAGCTGGATGTCATCTGGGACGACGACCCCGCCAGCAAGTGGCGCAGCGGGGAGGACTTCTACGAGGACCTGGAATACCGGCTCGTCTTCAGCAAGGGCGGGATGCAGATGAGGGTCTACGAGGGCCGGGTCAACCTCTACTTCAAGCAGGAGGGCACCAACTACTACATCTGGAGGTGGAATGACGAACAGGCCTCCGAAGAGCACCGCACCTGGTGCTACCTGCGCCACGTCCAGAAGTGGGACTACGTTCCCTAGCGCCCCCGCCGGCACCCTGAGGGCGGAGGTGGTCCGGAACCGGTCTCGGGGCCGGCGGTTCCAGGGGGGCGGTGACCTGGCCGGCCAGGGCCCTGGCGGAAACTTGCCAAACGGTGGCCGTGTACTCCAATCTTGATTGGAGGCGCGGGCCCGCATGGTCGATAGGAACCTTGCCGAGCGGCCCGGGCGTTTGCCCGCGCTCAAGCAGCGTACGGACCCAAGGAGACCCCCATGAACAGGCACCTGCGGATCCTCGCGCTGGCTGCGCTGGCAGCGGCCGGGGTCGCTCTCATGAGCGGATGCCCGTTTTCCACCGACCCGAAGGACCCTCCTCCACCGGAAGACCCGTATTTGCCGCGAACCTCGGCGGCCAATCTGCTCCTCAACCTCAAGACCGCCTATCTCCTGCGGGAGGTGGCGCCCTATGAGAGCCTGCTGGCCAGGGACTTCGAGTTCTACTTCTCGGAGGAGGATCAGTCGATCGCCGAGAAGCTCACGCGGGACGAGGAGATCTCGATCCACCGCAACATGTTTGGCTCCGACGAGGTTCAGAACATCACGCTCAGCTTCACGACCGGCGATCTGACCGAGGACGTCAACAAGCCGGACCCCAGGTACCCCGACCGCAATCTCTGGACGATCACGCTCACGAACGTCGACCTGACCCTGCGCGTGGTCAACGAGGGGCAGACCACGACCTACGAGCTGCAGGACGGGATCGAGCAGTACTGGTTCCGCGAGGAGGCCTGGACCGACCGCAAGACCGGGGATAAGATCTGGACGATCGTCCAGTGGAAGGAGCTGACGGACCTGATTCCGTAGGCGCGACCCGCCTGCGGATCGTCGAGCAGAGGATCCGCCGGTGGGCGCCAGACGCAGACCGAGAAGGACAACAGGGGGTGCGGCCTCCCGCAGGCTGACGCCCCTTTTGGTTTGCTTCCTGGGCGGCTGCCTCGTTACCGTGCTGGTCCTGTGGCATTGGGGCGTTCTGGGCCGCGGGCCGGCTCCCCCGACCCCGATCGCGGACCAGGTCCAGGCCTCGGCGGGTGAGCTTTCCCCCCCGCGGGCCGAAGCCCTGACCGCGTTGCTCGAGCCGGCAGCCCGCTGGCGCCGCCGCGACATGGGCCCGCCCTTGAGCTGGACGGGGGCGATCGATGGCTCCGAGAGCCTGCTGCAGTGGAATGCCCGCATCACAGCCGGCGTCGAGAAGCTCGGGCTGCAGGTGCTCGAGGGACGCGAGGAGATCGTCAACCCGGCCCGCGGCGCGGCCCGCGCGCGCCTCACCTTGGTCATCGGGACCGCCGAGGAGGTCCTGGCCAACCTGGTGATCGAGGCCGACCGATCCCGAGCGACGCCCCCGGCCTTCTGATCCTGCCCCTTCGCCCGCTCCGCCACCCCCTGGCCTGGGTCCGGGGCGCCCGATCTCCGTGGGCGGGGAACCGAGAATGCGGTTGACCCGCGGCCCGCGGGTCGAATAATATCCATAGTCTGTGTTCTTGCTGGACGTTATGCGCGGCAGAGGAGATTCGGCATGGGCGGCAATTTGCGATGGAAGCTCATCCTCTTGGTGATCCTACTGGGGCTTTCCGTCTACGCGCTCTACCCCACCGTGCGCTTCTACTCGATGAGCCAGGCCGAACGCGCCGCTCTTCCCGAGCAGGAGCTCGCCAAGCTGCGTGACGATGCCCTGAGCCTGGGCCTCGACCTGCAGGGTGGGATGCACCTGGTCCTCGAGATCGACCGCACGGGGTTGACCGACGCGGAGGTTCCGGATGCCATGGAGCGGGCGATCCAGATCCTGCGCAACCGGGTCGACCGCTTCGGCGTGGCGGAACCGACGATCCAGCCCCAGGGCGATGACCGGATCGTCGTCGAGCTGCCGGGCCTGCTCGACCGCGACCGGGCGGTGAGCCTCATCGGCCAGACGGCTCTGCTCGAGTTCAAGCTGGTCAAGCCCGAGGCCGAGGCCAAGCGCATCCTGGAACGGCTCGATCGGGCCGTTGCGCGGGCGCAGTCGGGGAGCGAAGCCGATTCGGACGCCGTTGCCTCCCAGCCGCTGCTGACCCTCATGCCCTTCTACCCCGAGATGCCCTTCGGGGGCGGCGGGTTCTTCCTGGAGTCGGACGTGCCCGAGGTCCAGCGCATGCTCGCCTCGGTCAGGGTCGACTCGATCCTGCCGATCGACACCGAGATCACCTGGGGCAAGAGCACCGAGTCCTACCAGGGCTATGTGGGGCGCGTGCTCTACGTCACCGACGCCCGGGCCCAAATGGACGGCTCGGGCATCGCCAACGCGGTGCGTCGCATCGGCCTCGACGCGGCGCGCCCGAATGCCGCGGGCGTGAGCATGACGCTCAACGCGACCGGAACGCGGCAGTTCCGGCGCGTCACGGCGCAGAACGTGAATCGCAACCTGGCCATCGTGCTGGACGACCGGGTGGCGTCGGCCCCACGCATCCAGGAGCGCATCCCGACGGGGCGGGCCCAGATCACGGGTGCCTTCACCGATGAAGAGGCGCGCGACCTGGCGATCGTGCTCCAGGCCGGCGCGCTGCCGGCCCCCATTCGCATCATGCAGGAGATGACGATCGGCCCATCCCTGGGCTCGGACTCGATCCGTCAGGGAACGCGCGCCGGGCTGGTCGGTGTGTTGCTGGTCGTGGTCTTCATGGTGATCTGGTACCGCGGCAGCGGGCTGCTGGCCGTCCTCGCCCTCGCTCTCAACATGCTCTTCCTCTTCGCGGCGCTGGCGGGCCTGCACGGCACACTCACGCTGCCCGGCATCGCCGGGATGGTGCTGACGGTCGGCATGGCGGTCGACGCCAACGTGCTCATCTTCGAGCGCATCCGCGAGGAGATGCGCACGGGCAAGAAGGTCACCAGCTCGGTTGAAGCTGGCTATGCGCGCGCCTTCACGGCCATCCTGGACTCCAACGTGACGACCCTGATCAGCGCGGGCGTACTCTGGTGGATCGCCACCGGCCCCATTCAGGGCTTCGCCACGACGCTGTTCATCGGCATCCTGGCCAACCTGTACACCGCCGTGATGGTCACGCGGATGATGCACGACTTGTTGACGCGCAAGCGGACGGCCGAGAAGCTGTCGATCTAGCGCTGGGGGCACGCCGGGCGTCGGCCCGGCGGAAGCCGGAGGGATTTCGGAGCGATGTTCACGATCCTGACCAACACGCACTTCGACTTCATGGGCAAGCGGCGCCTCTTCTACGCGATCTCCCTGGCCTTGCTCCTGGCGGGCGCCGTCTCGATGATCGCCAAGGGTGGCCTGCGCATGGGCGTCGACTTCGCCGGGGGACGGCTGATCGAGCTGCGCCTGAGCCAGCTGATCTCGATTCAGGAAATGCGCTCGATCGTCGGCCAGGCCGGCTTTGGAGATGCCGAGCTGCAGGGCGTCCAGGGCTCGAACGACATTCTCATCCGTATCCCGCTCAGCTCGGCCGATGAGGCCGGGCTCGTCTCGCCCTCCCAGAAGATCCGCGACGCCATCGCCATGCAGCGGCCCGGCGTGACCGCCGAGCTGATGCGCGAGGAGAACGTGGGGGCCAAGGTCGGCGGGGAGATCCGCAAGCAGGGGTTCCTTGCGATCCTCGTCTCGTTCGCCCTGATCCTGATCTACATAGCGGTGCGCTTCGAGCCGCTCTTCGGGCTGGCCGGCGTCATTGCCACTTTCCACGACGTCCTGGCCGTGCTGGCGGTCTTCTCCCTGTTGAACAAGGAGATCTCGATGTCCGTGGTGGCCGCTTTGATGACCATCGCGGGCTACTCGATCAACGACACGGTCGTCATCTTCGACCGCGTGCGCGAACAGCTGGCGCGGCTGCGCCGGGAATCCTTCGCCAATGTGATAAACCTGAGCATCAACCAGATGCTCTCGCGCACGATCATCACGAACTCGACGGTCTTCTTCACCACGCTGTCCCTGCTCTTCTTCGGCGGCGAGGTGCTCCGTGACTTCGCCCTGGCCATGACGATCGGCGCCATCGCCGGGAGCTACTCGACGATCTTCGTCGCCGGGGCGCTCGTGCTCGACCTGCGCCGCTCGCGGGAGGCCAAGGCCAAGGTGGCCTCGGCGTAGCCGGCCGGCGCTCCCGCTCGGGGGCGGGGCCGGAACCCCCAGTTGCCTAGGGTGTTCGAGGTTGCGCGGATCGAGCCGCGGCCGCGGAGGCGGGCCGGCGATCCGCGCGGGGCGACAGGGGGAGGCGCCGTGGGCCAGACGTTCTCGCGCAGCACCGGATTCCACACCCTCGCGCTGGCCGGCGGGCTCTGGCTCGCGCTGGGGTTCTCCGGCATCGCCGCGGCCGACGAGGCCCAGGTCAAGCCGGGCCTCGTCTTGGCGCGTTTGAAGTACGGCGGCGGGGGCGACTGGTACAGCAATCCCACCTCCCTGCCCAACCTGGCGCGGGCGCTCGAGGAGCGCACCGCAATCCCCATCGCGCGTCGCCAGGAAGCCCGCGTCGCGCCCCTGGACGAGGAACTCTTCACCTTCCCGCTCGTCTATATGAACGGCCACGGACAGGTCAAGCTGACCGAGGCCGAGGTGGCCCGCCTGCGGCAGTATCTGCTGCAGGGCGGCTTCCTGTGGGCCGACGACAACTACGGGATGGACGAGAGCTTCCGGGTGCTCGCGCGCCAACTCTTCCCGGACCGCGGGCTCGTGGAGCTGCCGTTCGACCACCCGATCTACCATGCGTTCTATGACTTCAAGAGCGGGCCTCCGAAGATCCATGAGCACGACGGCAAGGTGCCGCAGGGGTTCGGGATCTTCAACCAGGGCCGGCTGGTCTGCTTCTATACGTACGAATCGGACATTGGAGATGGCCTCGAGGATCCCGAGGTCCACAAAGACCCGCCGGAGAAGCGCGAGGCAGCGTTGCAGATGGCGATCAACGTCGTTGTCCACGCCCTGACCGGCGAAGCGACGGGCCCGCGGCTCGCCGACCTCGAACCAGCGGAGCCGAACGAGACCCATTCCACCCGACCGCCAGCCCCCCAGGAAGAAGAACCGCAATGAAGCTGCGTGCTGGGACATTCGCGGAGGGCCTGAGCCGGGCCGCCGCGGCCCGGCGCGGCCGCGTGGCCCTGGAGGCCGTGGTGCGCTGGGCGGGTGTTTGGCTGCCCGGATTGGCCCTCCTCCTCCTGGTGGCCCTGCTGCTGCCCCCGACGCGGACCTGGTCCGCGATCATGGCGGGCGTGGCCGCGCTGTGGGTGGCTGGAACCCTGGTCGTCTTGCTGCTGGCTCGCGTTCTGCGCCCGCTGCGCGCCGAGGCCTATGCCCTCTGGCTCGAGCGGCGCGCGGGGCTGGCGCGCAATGAGCTGATCAACGCCCTCCAGCTCGAGCGCAACCGCGCCCGCTGGGAGGGCGACCCGGTGTCGGAAGCGCTGGTGTCGCGCTCGCTCGCCCGCGGCCTGGCGGCCCTGGAGGCGCTGCCCCTGTCCCGGTTGCACGCGGGGAGCGGGTTGCGGGCCCACCTGCTCTGCGGGGCTCTCGGCCTGCTCCTCTTCGGCGCGGTGTGGGTGGCCGACCCGGTGCGGTTCGCGGACGCCACGCGGCTCTTCCTGGCCGCCGGCGGCCCGGGGGTGGTGCCCGCGGTCGATCTCGCGGTCAGCCCCGGCGATCTGACCGTCGAGCGGGGGGCCTCGGTCGCCATCCAGGCCACGCTCGGCGGCCGGCGGCGACCCGGCGCGGCCGACCTCGAGATGCGCGCCCCCGGGGGCGAGTGGACCCGCGCGGCGATGGCGCGCGAGGCATCCGCCGATCGAGCGGAGGGCGAGGCCGACACCTACGCGTTCCTGGCCAGCTCGCTCAAGGGCGATCTCGAGTACCGGGTGAGTGCCCGCTGGGCCGTCAGCCCGACCTACCGCATCCGCGTGCTCGAGCCCCTGCAGGCGCTGGGGTACCGCAAGCTCTACCAGCCGCCCGCCTACACCAAGCTGCCGGAGCAGCACCAGGTGTCGGCCAGCGCCGATCTGGCCGCGCTCGATGGCACGCGGGTGACCCTCGAGGTCCGGCCCCGGCGCCCGGGCGTCGCCGGCCGACTCCTGCTGGGGCCGAGCGACGGCGCCCGCGTGCTCGACCTGGCGCCCGCCGGGCCGGATGCCCTCGGGGCGACGTGGGTGCTCGACCGGGACGAGACCTTCCGCGTCGAGCTCGGCGATCCGACCGAGTCCGAGGTGTGGGTCTCGGAGGGGTTCGCCATCGAGGTCGTGCCCGACCTCGAGCCGGCCGTGCGCCTGCTCAGCCCCGCTGCGCGCGTCACCATGCCGCCCGACATGCACGTGACGCTGGCGATCGACTGCGTCGATGACTTCGGGCTGACCGAGCTCGCCCTGGTCTACGGGCGCGCGGAGGACGACCCGACGCGCGTGCGGCTGGCCACCTTCGAGGAGCGCAAGGAAGCGCGGGTGACCTACACGTGGGATCTGTCGGCGGTCACGATCCTGCCGGGCCAGGACCTGCACTACTACATCCAGGTCCTCGACAACGATCCCATCCGCGGCCCCAAGGTCGGTGAGACCGAGCTCTTCACGATCCGTTTCCCCACCATGGCCGAGATGTATGCCTCGGCCGAGGAGCAGCGCAAGGAAGAGGCGGTCAACCTCGAGGAGGCCCTCGAGACGCAGGATCATCTGCGCGAGGAGCTGCGACAGGTCGCCCAGGAAATGCTGCGCGAGGACAAGATCTCCTGGGAGCGCCAGCAGGAGCTCGAGGGGCTGCTCGAGCGCCAGGAAGCGCTGGCCGAGAAGGTCGGGCAGATCCAGCAGTCGCTGGACGCCTCGCGCCAGCGGATGGAGACGCAGAACCTCTTCTCGATGGAGCTGATCGAGAAGGTGCGCGAGATCCAGGAGCTGGTCAGCCAGATCCAGAGCGAGGAGTTCCAGCGCCACCTGCAGCGCATGCGCGAGGCGCTCGAGCGCATGGATCGCCG
Source organism: uncultured bacterium (assembly GCA_964506245.1). Lineage (GTDB taxonomy): Bacteria > Eisenbacteria > RBG-16-71-46 > CAIMUX01 > WJJG01 > CAZDKK01. Next base: position 13,008 of record CAZDKK010000019.1, read on the forward strand.
CGATCTCGAGCAGGCGATGGAGCAGATGAAGATCTCCCAGGAGGAGATCTCCCAGGCGCTCGACCGCACGCTGGGCATGCTGCGCCAGCTCATGGCGGAGGAGAAGCTCGACCGCTTGCTGCAGAAGATGGAGGAACTCGTCACCCGGCAGGACATGGTCAACGAACAGCTCGCCCCGCGGAATCCCGAGGCGCCGGCCGATTCCACCGGGGCACAGGAGCAGGGGCGCCGGCCGCAGGACGAGGCGTCGCGGGAAGAGCCCTCCGGCGAGCAGGCCGAGGCGGGGGAGAACGAGAACCGGCCGATGAGCCCCGAGGAAGCGGCCGACCTGGCGGCGCAACAGCAGCAGCTGCGCCAGGAGCTGGAGGCGCTGCGCAAGCAGATCGAGGAGCTGCGCAAGGAGAACGAGGAGTCGCTCCAGGAGTTTGCCAAGGCGCTCGAGGAGCAGATGAAGAGCGGCGAGAGCCAGCAGGCCGAGGAGCAGATGCGCCAGGCCCAGCAGGCCATGGAGCAACAGAGCCGCACCGCCGCGCTCAAGTTCGGCCGCAAGGCCCGCCAGACCCTGCAGTCCATGGCTTCCCGGATGTCGAGCCTCAAGCAGGAGGTGGACATCGAGAAGCAGATGCGCCTCGCCCGCTCGCTCTACACGATCGCCAACCGCATGGTCGGCGCGTCGCTCGAGCAGGAGGGGCTGCTCGGGGAGGCCGAGCGCCTGGGGCCGCGCGACCTGGCCGTGCGCCAGCAGGACCTCTACGACGAGGTAAGCGTCGTGCGTGACTCGCTGGCGGCGGTCGCGCGGGAGACGCCGGTGCTGACGCAGGCGCACCTGCGCTCGGTCGCCAAGGTGCTGCGCGAGATCGAGCAGGCCCGCGACCACCTCGAGGCCGGGCGGCGCCAATCGGCGATGGCCATGGCGGGCGAGTCGGAGCGCTCGCTCAACGCGGCGGTCAAGGGACTGCTCGAGGCGGCCAATCAGGCGCAATCGAGCTGCGCCTCGAGCTGCTCGAGCCCCTTCAACAAGATGCAGAGCCTCACCGGCCAGCAGAGTGACGTCAACGAGCAGACGCGTCAGCTCATGGGCGCCTGCGACACGCCGCGCAGCCGGCTCGGCCAGGGCGAGGCGCTCATGCGGCTGGCCGCCCGCCAGGAGATGGTGCGGCGGGGCCTGGAAGAGGTGCGCCAGGAGATGCAGGCCTCGGGCAGCACGATGAACGAGCTGGGCCAGGCCGCCCAGGAGATGGAGGAGATCGTCCAGGAGCTGCGCAACCGGAATGCCGACCCCCGCATCGTCGAGCGGCAGGAGCAGATCCTCAACCGGCTGCTGAGCGCGCAGCGCAGCATCCGCAAGCGCGAGGAGAGCGAGGAGCGCGAGTCGCGCCCGGGCGTCGATCCGCTCGGGCTCACGAGCCCCGGGCCAATCGAGATGGGTGAGTCGCGGCGTGAGGCCCTGCAGCGCGCCATGCTGCGCGGCTCCCAGGACCCCGTGCCGACCGAGTATCGGGGCATGGTCGAGCGCTACCTGCGCTCGCTGTTGAGGGACGCACGATGAGGCCGCCGACCACCGCCCCGCGGGCGCTCTCCGGCTTCGAACGCATGGCCCTCGCGGCGGCGCTCGCGCTGGCCGCTCTCGCCCCCGGATCGGCCGGGGCGCAGGCGCCCGCCGCCGATCGCCCCGCGCGACCGGCACTGCCCTCCGGGCGCACCGAGCGGTACACGGAGCTCGAACGCGAGCTGATCGACGCGCAGCGGGAGCTGGCCCAGGGTCGGGCCACGCAGGCCATCGCCCATCTCGAGCGGCTGCACGCGCGCTATCCCAACGATGGGCGGGTCATCGTGACGCTGGCGGAGGCCTATGCCCGGGGCGGTGAGCCACTCAGGGCCGTCGAGGTCCTCGAGCGCCAGATCGCCCGCGCGGGATCGCGCGACGCAGACCTGTGGATCCACCTGGCAGGCGCCTATCACCTGGCCGGCCGGGGTGAGGATGCGACCGAGACCTTGCTGGCCGCGCTGCGGCTCGAGCCCGACTGGCTCGCGAGGCTGGAGGACCAGCTCGAGATCGTCACCACCGACAGCACCACGGGGGCCGAGGCCATGGAGCGGCTGCGGAGGCGGGCGGGCGAACGCGATGCCCCGACAGCCTGGCGCGAGGCGCTGGCCCACGTGCTCGTCCTCACCGGCCACTTCGACCAGGCCGTGACCCTGGTGGCGGACCTCGACCGGACCCGGGGGGACGGGGGACACCGGCTGTCCGAGGTCGCGGCAGCCGTTGCTCGGCGGGGTGATCCGGCGGTCGCGCTGGCGGCCTTCGACTCGCTCCTCGCGCACGCCCCTGACCCGGGCGTGGCGGAGGAGGCCTGGTTCGAGCGGGGCCGGCTGCTCGAACGCCTCGAGCGCCACGCGGAAGCCCTCACCGCCTATGAAACGCTGGCGCGCGAGTACCCCCAGGGCCCGCTGGCGATGCAATCCCGCCTGCGCGCGGCCGCCATCCGCCGGGGACCGCTGCACGACGTGGCGGGGGCACGCGAGGCCTACCGCCGGATCCTGGCCGATGCCCCGGCCGGCAGCCGCAACCGGTTGGCCAAGGCGTCGCGCGAGGAGGCCCTGTTGGGGCTGGGGGAGTGCGCCCTGCTGGACGGGGCCTTTGCCGAGGCGGAGAGCACGTTTGCCACGCTCGAACGCGAGTCGACGCAGAGCTCGGCCCGCGAGCGAGCGGCCTTCGAGCGAGCCGAGCTGCTCTTCTACTCGGGGCGCATGGCCGACGCCGAGGAAGCCTACTACCAGATCACCGACCACTACCCGTCGGGCGAGTGGATCAACGACGCCCTCGGCCGGGCCCTGCTGATCGGCGAGTTCGGCGCCACGGCCCCGCTGTCGCTCGAGGCCTACGCGGCCGTGCTCTATCGCCAGCGCGTCGGGGCCTTCGAGGACGCCCTGCGGCTGTGTCGCGAGGCGCTGCGCGACACGCTCAACGTCGAGATGCGCGCCCACCTGCGGATGGAGGAGATCCGCATCACGGCCCACCTGGCGCGGTGGTCGGAGGTCGATGCCGCCCTCGCCCTGCTCCTGGCGCAGGACCCGGGCAATCGCGTCGCCCCGGTTGCCCTGCACTTCGTTGCCGAGCAGGCAGAGGGCGTCCCGGAGCGGCGCCAGCAGGCGCAGGAGCTCTACGAGGAGCTGATCCTGCGCTACCCGGATTCGCTCGAGGCCCGCCAGGCCCGTGGCCGCCTGCAGGCCCTGCGCGGGCTGCCGGAGGAGTCCTGAGCGATGACGCACCACGGGCCCCGAGGGGCGACCCGGCACCTGGCCCTGCTGGCGGCGCTCGTGCTGCTGGCGCCGGCGGGCGCGCGCGCGCGCCTGCTCATTCCCATGGACCTGACCCAGACCGATCATCTCAAGGCTTACGGGATCGCCTACTTCGCCCTCGAGGCGGGGCAGACGGTCGAGTGGCTGCTCAACTACCGCGGCGGCTCCTTTCTCCTGGAGGACACGCCCGACAACCGGCGCACGGCGCTCCTGCGCGGCGTGCGCCTGGAGGAGACGACCGGCGCCGGTGAGGCGGCCATCTACGGCGAGATCGAGCAGAACAACATGGACGTGATGCTGCTCGAGAAGGCGCCCCGCATCGCCGTCTATGTCCCGCCGCCCACCTTCGACGAGCCCTGGGACGACGCGGTGATGCTGGCGCTCACCTACGCGGAGATCCCCTTCGACCGGATCTACGACGAGGAAATCCTGAGCGGGCGGCTGTCGGAGTACGACTGGCTCCACCTGCACCACGAGGACTTCACCGGGCAGTATGGCAAGTTCTACGCGGCCTTCCGCGGCGCCCACTGGTACCGCGCCAGCCAGGCGGTGCTGGAAGCGGCCGCCCGTGAGGCTGGGTTCACGAGCGTCTGGAAGCACAAGCATGCCACGGTGCGGCGGATCAAGGAATACGTGGCCCAGGGCGGGTTCCTCTTCGCGATGTGCTCGGGCTGCGACACGTTCGACATCGCCCTCGCGGCCGGGGATGTCGACATCGTCGACACGGTCTACGATGGCACGCCCTTCATCCCCAATGCCCAGCAGCTGCTCGACTTCAGCCGCTGTCTCGCCTTCGAGAACTTCCGCCTGGAGATGAACCCCTACGTCTACGAGTTCTCCGACATCGACATGAGCGACTACTCTCAGCTGCGCGGCCCCGCATCCGACTACTTCGTGCTCTTCGAGTTCTCCGCCAAGGAAGACCCGGTGCCCACGATGCTCACGCAATGCCACGTGAACATGGTCAACGGCTTCCTCGGCCAGACGACCAGCTTCAATCGCGCCACGCTCAAGCCTTCCACCCTGGTCCTCGGCGACGTACCCGACACCCCGGAGGTCAAGTACATCCACGGCAACTTCGGGAAGGGCACCTTCACCTTCTATGGCGGCCACGATCCGGAGGACTACCAGCACCGGGTGGGCGACCCCCCGACCCGCCTCGAGTTGCACAAGAACTCGCCCGGCTACCGCCTCATCCTGAACAACGTGCTCTTCCCCGCGGCGCAGAAAAAAGAGCGCAAGACCTGACATCCCCTTCCCGGTTAGGATGGGGCCTCACGAGCAGGAGGACCCCATGGCCACCGGGAACACGCAGCTGCCCCACTGGGATCTCAGCAACGTCTACTCCGGCCTGGAGGCCGAGGACTTCACCGCCGACACGGCCGCGGTGCGCGCCCAGCTCGGAGAGATCGAGGCCTTTGTGGCCCGGGAGGGGATCGCGCGCCTCGCCCGCCCGCCCGCTGACCTGGCGGCGGCCGCACGCGCGATGGAAGGCCTGCTGGGGCGGTTCAACGCCGTCCTGCCCTTGCTGCGCACGCTCAACGCCTACGCGCACGCCTTCGTGACGACCGACTCCTACAACCAGACCGCGGCTCGCGTGTTGAGCGAGCTCGAGCGGCTCGAGGTGCGCCTCGATCAGCAGCTCACCCGTTTCCAGGCCTGGGTCGGGTCGCTCGGCCCCGGGCTGGAGGCGGTGTGCGCTCTCTCGCCGGCCGCGGCCGAACACCGCCAGGTGCTCGACGACGCGGTGCGCGAGAGCCGCCACCTGATGGACGTGGCGCTGGAGGACCTGGCCGCCGAGCTCCAGCTCTCGGGCGGCGGGGCGATGTGGAAGCTGCAGGGCGGCGTGACCAGCCAGCTCCGCGTGCCCTTCGAGCGTGACGGCCGGGTCGAGGGGCTCCCCATCACGGTGCTGCGCAACCTGGCGTCCGACCCGGACGAGGAGATCCGCCGGCGCGCGTACGAGGCGGAGCAGCGGGCCTATGCCGGGGTGAGCACGCCGGTGGCCTTCGCGCTCAATTGCGTCAAGGGCGCGGCCCACACGCTGGCCGCGCGCCGCGGCTTCGAGAGCGTCTTGGACGCCTCGCTGCTCCGCAATCGCATCGACCGGCCGACCCTCGATGCGCTGCTGGGCGCGATCCAGGAGTCGTTCCCGATCTTCCGGCGCTACCTGCTCGCCAAGGCCAGGCGGTTGGGCAAGCGGCACCTGGCCTGGTGGGACCTCCTGGCGCCGGTCGGTCGCGCCAATCCGACCTACACGTGGGACGAGGCGGCGGGCTTCGTCGTCGAGCAATTCGGCCGCTTCAGCGACGAGCTGGCAGCCTTCGCCGCCCGCGCCTTCGAGCGTCGCTGGATCGACGCCGAGCCGCGCGATGGCAAGCGGGGCGGCGCCTTCTGCATGCGGGTGCCCAAGGTGGAAGAGAGCCGCATCTTGGCCAACTTCGACGGAACCTTCGACGGGCTGATGACGCTGGCGCACGAGCTGGGCCACGCCTATCACAACGAATGCCAGCGGAACCTGCCCCAGCTGCGGCGCGGCGCCCCCATGGTGCTGGCGGAGACCGCCTCGATCTTCTGCGAGACGCTCGTCTTCAATGCGGCCCTCGCCACGCGCCCCGCGGACGAGCTGCTGGGGATCCTGGAGAACCAGCTCCTGGGTGCCACGCAGATCACCGTCGACATCTACTCGCGCTACCTCTTCGAGTCGGAGGTGGTGCGGCGCCGGGCAGAGGCCGAGCTGAGCGCGGAGGAGTTCTGCGAGATCATGCTCCGCGCGCAGGCGGAAACCTACGGCGAGGCGCTCGATCCCACTCACCGGAACCCCTACATGTGGTTGTGGAAGCCGCACTACTACTACGGCGACCTCCACTTCTACAACTACCCCTATACCTTCGGGCTGCTCTTCGGCCTCGGCGTCTACGCGCGCTACCAGGCAGAGGGAGCGGCCTTCATCCCGCGCTACCGCGAGCTGCTGCGCAGCACCGGCGCCGGGCCGGCGGCGGAGCTGGCCGCGCGCTTCGACATCGACATCCGCTCCCGCGGATTCTGGCAGGGCAGCCTGGGGGTCCTGGCGGCCCAGGTCGAGCGCTACTGCACCCTCGAGTCCTGATCGCGCGACCCGACCCTCCCCTGGTCAGGAAGCCCGGGCCGCCGCCGATAGGGTACGGGCGGCGGGTGGTGCGGATGGCCGGGACCTGGGCCCGGCCGGTCGCGCGCCACCCCGGAGACGCGGAGGAGGGAATCGATGGCCGATTTCGACCGGACGATCGGGAAGGCCCGCACCCCCGGCCCGGCGCCCGAGGCTCGGGCGGCCGCGCCCACGGCGGAGGCGATCCTGGAGGCCAGCCGCCGGCGCGTGGTGGACCAGATCATGCGCGAGGTGCGCGAGGTGAGCCTCGACAGCCTGTCACGCGAGGAGGCCCTAGCGCTCGCGAGCAGCATCAGCACGAAGCTGCGCGCCCTGGGCCGCGCCCGGCTGAGCCCCGAGGACAACCGGGTTCTCGGCGACCTCATGGCCAGGCTGCTGACCGCCCGCTAGGTCCAACCCCGGGGCCAATCGAGAGGGCGCGACCGGAAGCGCCCGCGCGCTCCGGTCGCGCCCATCCTGATCGGCACGCGCGACGGGCGGCCGCTGCGTCCGTCCTCGCGCCATCGGCCTGCCGGCTCAGCCGTTCGCCTTGGCGAAGGCCTCCATGAAGGCGCAGACCTGCTCGATCGCCTCCATCGGGCAGGAGTTGTAGGCCGAGACCCGGATGCCGCCCACCGAGCGGTGCCCTTTAAGGCCGTACATCCGCTTCTCCTTGCCCTCGTTGACGAACTTGGCTTCCAGCTCCTCGCTCGGAAGGCGGAAGACGATGTTCATCAGCGAGCGGCTGTCCTTGGCGACCGGGGCGCGGAAGAAGTCGGGGTTGGCGTCGATCGTGTCGTAGACCATCCCACCCTTCTTCTTGTTGATCTCCTCGATCTTCGATAGGCCGCCGATGCTCTTCATGTAGGCCAGGACGTTGCGGACCATGTAGATGTTGAAGACCGGCGGCGTGTTGAACAGCGAATTCTCCTTGGCGTGCGTCTGGTACTTGAGCATCGTCGGGTTCTCTTCCTTGCACATCGCTAGGATATCGTTGCGGATGATGACGACCGTCACACCGGCCGGCCCGATGTTCTTCTGCGCGCCCGCGTAGATCAAGCCGAAGGGCTTGGGATCGAACTTGCGCGACAGGAAATCCGAGGACATGTCGCACACCAGCGGGACGTTGCCGGTCTTGGGGAACCAGTGCCACTGCGTGCCCTTGATCGTGTTGTTGCTGGTGAAGTGCGCGTAGCGCGCTCCTGCCGTGAGCTTCAGCTCCTCCTGCTTCGGGATGCGCGTCAGCTTGACGGTCTCGCCGTCGAAGGCGATGTTGACGTTGCCGAAGAGCTTCGCCTCGGCGATCGCCTTCTTCGACCAGGTGCCGGTGTGGATGTAGTCGGCCGTCTGGTCCTTCGACAGCAGGTTCATCGGCACCATGGCGAACTGCAGGCTCGCCCCGCCGCCGACGAAGAGCACCGAGTAATCGTCTCCCAGCCCGACGAACTCCTTGATCAGCGCGATCGCCTCGTTGTGGATCGCCTCGTACTCCTTCGAGCGGTGGCTGGTCTCCATGACCGACGTGCCGGTGCCGCCAAAGTCGAGCAGCTCCTTCTGGGCGCGCTCGAGGGCGGGAACGGGCAGGACGGCCGGGCCGGCGTAGAAGTTCAATGCGCGTGCCATATGGAAATCCTCCTTCTCGGTGCGCTACGCGCTACTTGCCGTAGTGCTGGTGCAGCAGCTCGACGATGACGTCGCCGATCCGCAGCAGGTTCTCGACCGACGAGGCCCCGATGTGCGGGGTCATATACACGTTGGGCGCCTTCAGCAGCAGCGAGGTCTCGGGCGGCGGGTCGCTCTCCCAAACGTCCGTGCCGTAAGCGCGCACCTTGCCGCTGGCCAGGGCGGCAGCCAGGTCGGGCTCGTGGATGACCTTGCCGCGGCCGGTGTTCACGAGGATGACGCCGTCCTTCATCTTGGCGATCAGGCCGGCGTTGACCATGCCCTTGGTCTCGTCGGTGAGCGGCGTGTGCAGCGAGATGAAATCGGCGCGCTTGAGCAGCTCGTCGAGGCCGACCAGCTTGGCCACCGGGTGGCTCGTGATGTACTTGTCGTAGGCGATCACATCCAGGCCGAAGGCCTTGGCGCGCGCGGCCACCTCGGAGCCGATGCGGCCGACGCCGATCAGACCGAGCACCTTGTGGAAGAGCTCCGTGCGCTTCAACTCCTTCTTGAGCCACTTGCCTTCCTTCATCGACTGGTGCCCCTCGATCAGCTTGTTGGGGATCGCCACCAGGAAGGCCATGGCCAGCTCCGCCACCGCCACGCTCGAGGCGGTGGGGGTGTTGAGCACCTTGATGCCCTTCTCCTTGGCATAGGCCTGATCCACGTTGTCGAGCCCCACGCCGCCGCGGATGATCATCTTGAGCTTGGGGGCCGAGTCGATGTACTCCCGGGTCGCCTTGGTCTTGCTGCGGATGAGCACCACCTCGCACTGGGCCAGCTGGTTCTTGTCGTCCGTGACCTCACCGAACTTCTTGAGCCGGTCGGGAAGCGACGGATCGAACGCGTCCGAGAGCAGGATCTTCATGACACCTCCTCGCCTCCGGGCACCGCAAGCCCCGGGAGGCCACACCCATGGTCACGCGCCCCGGGTCAGTCGGCCAGTGGCCGGATGACCAACCCCGAGCGCAGCTTCGGCTCAAACCACGTGCTCTTGGGCGGCATGACCTTGCCCGCGTCAGCCACCGACATGAGCTGCTGGATGCTGGTCGGGTGGAGCGCGAACGCGACCGCCCAGCCCTCCCGGCACCGTTTCTCCAACTCGGCCGTGCCGCGGATCCCGCCGACGAAGTCGATGCGTTCGTCGGAGCGCGGATCCTCGATGCCCAGCAGAGGCTGCAGGAGATTGCTCTGCAGGATCGCGCAGTCGAGCGACAGCACCGGGTCGTTCTCGGGGAACGATCCCGGCTTGGCCGTCAACCGATGCCAGCGTCCCTCGAGGAACATCCCGAACGTCCGCGGCCGGCTGGGCGCGGGCTGGCTGGCGGGCCCGACGTCGAACCGATCGCGCAGCCGGTCGAGGAGGCGCTGGGGGGTCATGCCGGCCAGGTCCTTCACCACCCGGTTGTAGGCCATGATCTGCATCTGATCGTGTGGGAAGATCACCGCCAGGAAGTAGTTGTACGGCTCGTCCCCCCGATGGTTGGAGTTGGCCTGGCGGCGCAGCGCACGCACGCGCGTGGCGGAAGCGCTGCGATGGTGGCCGTCCGCGACGTACATGTGAGGAATCTCGCCAAAGGCGTCGGCCAGCTGCTGGACCTCCCCGGGATCCGACACGATCCAGACGGTGTGGCCGATGCCATCGTCGCTCACGAAGTCGTACTCCGGCTCGCGCCCGCGGATCTCATCCACGATCCGGTCGATCGGCCGGCGGGCCACGTAGGTCAGGAAGACCGGCTCCGAGTTGGCGTTGAGCACGTCGACGTGGCGCGTGCGGTCGTCCTCCTTCACGCGGCGGGTGTGCTCGTGCTTCTTGATCAGGTCCGCGTCGTATTCGTCGACGCTGGCCCCGGCGGCGATCCCGGCCTGGACGTGATCGCCCATCCTCTGCTGGTAGACGTAGAAGCAGGGGGTCTTGTCCCGCAGCAGCGCGCCCTGGTCGATCAGGCGGTTCAGGTTGGCCGCTCCTTGCTCGTATACGCGTGGGTCATAGGGATCGATCGATGGATCGAGGTCGATTTCCGGTTTCACCACGTGCAGGTAGGAGAGTTCGTTGCCCCGGGCCATGACTCGCGCCTCTGCGCTGCTGAGCACGTCGTACGGGGGTGAGGCGATCTTGGCTGCCAGGTCGCGCCGGGGGCGCCAAGCCCGGAAGGGTCGGATCTGGGACATCGGACATCCTCCTCAGTATTTCCTCCATGTTGACCGGCAAGCGGCCGATGATACCAGATGAAACGCCGGGATTCCACGGCGTTCCCCGCCCGGGGGCGGGGCTTGACAGTCCGCCCCGGCGGCGCCGAGAATATGCTCCGTGCAGAGCCGTACACAGGCTCGGGTGGTGTGGGGCAAGCGCATGGGTGGGGGCGGCGTTCCTCTTTGGATCGAGGCACGCGCATCTGAGGCTCTCTCAGAGGGGGAGGGGTGGCATGGACGGGGAGTTTGCGCTGCCGAAGTGCCAGAAGTGCGACCGCGGCATCTTGATCCCGCTTTCCGACTACGGCCGTGACGGGGCCCCCATCAATTACAAGGCGTGGGTCTGCACCAACCCGGAGTGTGGCTTCAATATCCGCATCGACAACGGCGAGATCAGCTACGGCCGCACGATCAGCTACTCGACCAAGTAGAGACCTCACCGGGTGGGCCGATCTGGCCCCAGGCGCCGGGTGAGGCCGCGGGCGCTGCGGCTTGCAGGCCCGGCGGCGGCCCAAGACGGGTCCCCCGGCCGGCGGGCGGGAAGGAACGGATGATCCGCGCCGTCATCTTCGACCTCGACAACACGCTGACCGACTTCGTCAAGATGAAGGACCAGGCCATCGCCGCCGCCGCCGTGGCGATGATCGACATGGGCCTGCCGCTGGCGCTCGACGAGACCCAGCGACGCATCTACGCCATCTACGAGCGCGAAGGGATCGAGTACCAGAAAGTCTTCGACCAACTGCTGCGCGAGGTCTATGGGCGGGTGCCCCCGGAGATCCTGGCGGCGGGCATCATCGCCTACCGCCGGTCGCGCGACTCGATCCTCGTGCTCTACCCCCACGTCAAGCTCACGCTCATGGAGCTCGTCCGGCGCGGCCTGCGGCTGGCGGTGCTGTCGGACGCGCCCGCCGTGCAGGCCTGGCAGCGCCTGCACCACCTGGCGCTCGAGCACACCTTCGACCACGTGATCACCTTCGACGACACGGGCGAGCACAAGCCCTCGCCCGCACCCTTCCGCCGGGCGATGGAGCTGCTCGGGTTGCCGGCGCAGGATCTCCTCATGGTCGGCGACTGGCCCGAGCGCGACATGCGCGGCGCGGCGGCCCTGGGCATCCGCACGGTCTTCGCTCGCTACGGCGACACCTTCGGGACCGTGCGCTCGGGGGCCGACTACGAGGTGGACGACATCGTCGAGCTGCTCGGCATCCTCGATGGGCTGAATGGCCCGCGGCCCTGAGGCGCAACTGCCGCGAGCGGATGGGGCGGGGAGGGAGCCATGAAGCTGGTCACGTCGCTGCAGATGCGTGAGTGCGACCGGCGCACGATTGCCGGCGAGAACCTGCCTGCGCCGACCTCTGGCCTCACCCTCATGGAGCGAGCCGGCTGGGGCATCTTCGCCGCCGTGCGCCAGCGCTGTGAACGGCTGGCGCAGAGGCCGATCGTGATCTTCTGCGGCCGCGGCAACAACGGCGGCGACGGGATGGTCCTGGCGCGCCTGCTGCACGCGCACGGTTGCCGTCCGCTGGTCGTTCTGACGGCCGAGCCCGCCGCGCTCTCGGCCGACGCCCGCATCCAGCACCAGCGGCTCGCGGTGCAGGGCGGTCGGATCGGCGTCGCGACCAGCGCCCAGGCGCTGGCGGCCCAGCTCGCACCCGAGATGCGCGCTGCAGGCACCCTGCGCCTCCTGGCGGTCGACGCGCTGTTGGGCACCGGCAGCCACGGCGCTCCCCAGGGGCTGATCGGCTCCGCCGTCGAGTGGATCAACCGCGCTCGCGACCGGTACGGGGCCGAGGTCGTGGCGATCGATCTTCCCACGGGGGTCAATGCCGACACGGGCGAGGTCGCGGGCGCGGCCGTGCGCGCGGACCTGACCGTCACCCTGGCCTTCGCCAAGATCGGATTTCACTACTACCCGGCCCGCGACCACGTGGGGGCGCTGGTCGTGGCCGACATCGGCATCCCCCCGCGGGTGGCGGAGGACGTCGGGCTCCCGCTGGCCGCCATGGACCGGGCCGAGGCGGGCTGCCTGCTGCCCGAGCGTTCCAGCGACGCGCACAAGGGGCGCGTGGGCCGGCTCTTGATCGTGGGTGGCTCCCCGGGCCTCACGGGTGCCCCCAGCCTGGCGGCCCTTGCGGCCCTGAGGACGGGAGCCGGCTTGGTGACCGTCGGCCTGCCGGCCGGGCTCAACGCGGCCCTGGAGGCCAAGCTGACCGAGGTGATGACCCTGCCCCTGCCCGAGGATGCCGAGGGCAGCCTGGCCCCCGAGGGGGAGGCCCGCGTGCTCGAGCGGCGGGCGGTCACGGACGTCTGGGTCGTGGGGCCGGGTCTGGGGCGGCGGCCCGGCGCGCTGGAGCTGGCCCGTGCCCTGATCCGTCACGTTCCCGGGGGCCTCGTCGTCGATGCCGACGGGCTGTTCGCTGTCTCCGGGGGCGTCCCGTGGTGGCGGGCCGAAGGCTGTCCACCGGCCGTTCTGACCCCCCATCCGGGCGAGATGGCCCGCCTGCTGGAATCCGAGCCGCCGGCACCAGGCGCGGCCCCCTGGGAGATCGCCACCGGCTTCGCCCGGGTCCATCGCTGCGTGCTCGTGCTCAAAGGGGCCCCCACGCTGATCGCCGCCCCCGACGGGCAGGTCTGGGTCAATCCCACCGGCAATGCCGGCATGGCCACGGGGGGAACGGGCGATGCCCTCACGGGGGTCATCGCCGCCCTGCTGGGGCAGGGTCTCGCCCCGATCGATGCCGCCAGGCTGGGGGTCTACTTGCACGGCCTGGCGGGCGATGTGGCGGCCGAAAGCGCCGGGCCGGTGGGTCTCATCCCCAGCGACCTCATCGGCGCGCTGCCACGTGCCTGGCGGCTGCTGCGCGCCTCCTAGCCGCGACCGGAGGCAATCGAATCGTTCAGACAGGGGCTCGGGGCTCCGAAAATCCCATCAGGACCCCGTGTGTCCGATCGGCGCTGTCACCAGCCGTGAATAGGGCCCGTATGGAAACCAGGGACGAGCTCCAGCCCTCATCCCCCCAGGGGGAAAGCCGTGATCCGGGGGCCCCGGCCCCAGGGCCGGAGGCTGCCGGTCCCGGTCCTGAGGCGAGCTTCTTCGCCGCTTTCGTGGCGGCGCTCAAGGCGGTCGGCTTCTACCCCCCCGGCAATCCGGTCCGCGATCGTCAGGTCCTCGGCCTGCTCCAGCAGATCCGCTCGGCCGAGGGTGAGGTCGCCATCGCCCTGCGCCAGGACGAGGTCCAGGTCGCCGGCGAAGTGGTGATGGTCCGGGGAGAGGAAGGCTGGGACATCCCCGTGCGCTTTTTCGAGGCGGGGATGCGCGACCTGACCTTCCTGCCGCAGGCGACGAACGCAGAGCTGCAGACCCTCCTGGAACTGCTCGCCCGCACCGTGCGGGGCGAGCTCAACCCGACCGACGAAGATCTTTCCGTCCTCCTCTGGGAAATGGATCTGCCCTCGGTCGCCTACCGCGTCATCGACGCGGCGGAGGAGGCCGCCGCGGTCAGCGAGATCGAGGGCGAGACGCCCCCGGGTGGGGCGGCCGATGACGAGGAGGCGTGGGAAGGCATCCACCCCCTGGAGCGTTACCTCGCCTCCGCTGGTGGGCTGGAGGAGACGGACCTGGAGCCAGCCACGCTGCTGGCGGATCCGGAGGAGCTGGCCCGCCTGCGCAACCAGGCCAAACAGGAGGCGCACCACCTGCGCCCCAAGCTGGTCATGGTGCTCCTCGAGCTGCTCTTGGTCGGCCTCGCCCCGGCCGAGTTCGAGCGGGTGGTCATGCTGTTGCGGGGCTATGCGCTCGATCTGCTCCAGGTGGGCCGGTTCGCCTTCTTCGGGCGCGTGATGCAGCGCCTGCGCGAGCGAGCCGAGGAGCTGAAGGGCGAGGAGGCAAGAACGCTCGCCACCGTCATCGCCGATCTCTCGGGGGCGGAGGCCGCCGCGCGCGTGCTCGGGGCCTTCGAGGCCCAGCGCTGCGACGACGAGCAGGCAGCCATCGCCTTCCTGACCGAGCTGACACCCCCGGGGCTGCGCGTGCTCCTGGACGCGCTGGCGGCCAGCCTCGAGCGCGATGCGGGCGACGTGCGCTGGCGCGTGGCCGGGGCCGCGCTGCGGGGGGCGGCGACACACAGCCCCGAGCACGTGGTCGGCGACCCGACCAGCCTGACCGAGAACCACTTGCGCGCGCTGGCGCAGCTGCTCCCGACCGGGCAGGCGCCCGAGCGCGCCCGGTTCTGGAGCCAGAGCCTCAGCCCCCTCTGGAACAGCGGCGAGCCCGGACTGCGCGCGGGTGCTCTGAGGCTCCTGGCCGTGGTTCGTCCGCCGGATCTCGAGCGCCTGCTCCAGCTCGGGCTGAGCGATGAATCGAGCGCCGTGCGGCAGACCGCGGCCGAGCTCTACAGCGGGGTCTTCGGCGCCCGGGCCCTCCAGCCGCTGCTCCACCTGCTGCTGAGCCACGGCTTCGAGCAGCGCTCCTTTGAGGAGCAGACGGCCTTCTACGAGGCCCTCACGCGCTCGACGCCCGAGGAGGTCTTTCCCCTGCTCGAGAAGACCGTGCGCCGCCGCGACTGGCTCGCCCGCAAGCACTGGCGCGTGCAGAAGGCCTGTGCCCTGAGGGCCCTGGGGCACGTCTCGATCGAGAAGGCCGGGGGGCTGCTCATGCGCTACCGCAACTCGCACGACCCGCTGCTGGCCGAGGCCAGCCGCTACGCCCTCGAGTGCCACCGGCGGCGGCTGCAGGTAACCCCGGCCGCCGCGCGGCGGGCGGCCTGAGGGGGGAGGCGGCAATGGCAGCGAGGCGGCAGCCGGACGGCGAATGGGACGATCGGGACTACGCATCCGCGGGCGACGCGATGCTGGAACGGCCCCATTACGCGGTCGACGCGCGTGAGACCCCGGCCGCCCGCATGCTGCGCTGCTTCCACTCGAGCTGGCGGGCGCTCGTGCTGCGCGGCATGGCGGACCCCGCCTTCCTGCGAGCCCTCGGTGGGTTACGGGACGCCGTCGCGGCGCTGTGGGAGACGGGCGTCCCGGCGCGGATGGTCCGCCATGGCAGTGGGCTCCTGGTCGGGGACGAGGCGCTCTCGCCCTATTCCTCCGGCAACCTCCTGGCCCATCTAGTAGCCGAGGAGATGGCGTCCATGGATCTGGCGGGGCTGACGTTCCTCGGGCCCTGGGACGACGCTGAGACGGCGCGGTTCCTGGAGCTGCTCGAGAGCTGGCGGCGGTCGAAGACCCAACCGGCCGATCGGGTCGAGGAGCTGGAAGCCATGGGGATCCAGGGCATCGCCCTGGTGGACCCGGCGGCGGTCCGCCCGTCCGAGGAGGAAACGGGCGGCTGGGACTCCGTGGTGGAGCTGGGCGAGCTGCGCCGGCGCGCGCGCCGAACGTTCTTCCACGCCCTGCGCTGCTCGCGTTGGCACGCGGGGCGACTGGCGGGCGAGTCCGTGCCCGAGCTGCGCCGATCGCGGCAGGTCGTGCACCAGATCATCGACACGCTGGTCGAAGAGGAGTTCTCCCTTCTGGCCCTCACGGCCCTGAAGGCCTTCGACGTTCAGACCTTCCTGCACTCGGTCAACGTTTGCATTCTCTCGACCGCGCTCGGGCAGCGCCTGGGGCTCAACAAGCGCGAGCTGTCCGAGCTGGGCGTGGCCGCGCTCTTCCACGACCTGGGAAAGATGACGGTCCCCAAGCCGGTGTTGCACAAGCCCGGGACCTTCAATCCGGCCGAATGGGAGATCATGCGCACCCACCCGCTCGAAGGCGTGCGCACGCTCTTGCGCGCGGGCAAGCTCTCGGATCTGGTCATCAAGGTCATGCTGGTCGGCCTCGAGCACCACATGCGGTACGACCTCACGGGCTACCCTCGCCTGGGCGACCAATGGGAGATCAGCGTGCTCAGCCGCATCGTCAGCATTGCCGACTGCTACGACGCCATGACCTCCCGCCGCTCCTATGAGGAGGAGCGGCTCATCCCGCACCGGGTGATGGTGCACATGCTCGGCCGGGCCGGGAAGAACTTCGACCCGGTGCTGATGCGGCTCTTCGTCTGCCTGCTGGGGCTCTATCCGGTGGGCAGCCTGGTGGAGCTGGCGACCGGGGAGCTGTCGGTCGTGGTGGCCTCGGATCCGCAGGACCCGACCTGCCCGGTGGTGCGGCTGGTGCGGGAGCGCGACGGACGGCTGATCGACCCAACCGACCTGCGCCTGCTCAACCTGGCCGAGTGCACCGACCTGGGGGCCGGAACGCGCCGGATTCTCCGGGCGCTCGACCCCGAGGAAGAGCGGATCGACCTCACCAGCTACCTGACTTGAGCCCTGTGCGGCGCGCCTGCACGCTGCCGGGAATCCTGTTGACCCACCCCGGCAACGCACCTATATTCCTAGCCTAATCATACCGTTGCCGCTCTCGCAGACCCCGGAAGGGCCTGCGGGATCGGCTGCAGGCGCAAGGTGCGGGCCCTGTAAGGGGACAGCTAGGCGAGGCTTGTATGAGGCGTGCCATCCTTTTGGCAATGGCGGTCCTGGTCCTGTGTGCCGCAGGGCTGGGGTGTGCAAAACGGGTCCCCTGGGAGGGGCCGCTCGAGGCGCGCCGGACGATGGTGCTCACCTTCAAAGACGGCTCGGAGATCCGCGGCAAGATCAACATCGACGAGAAGGTAGAGCTCACCACCGGGGGCAACGTCTATCGCGGCGTCATCGAGGATCTCACCGACGAGGAGATCGAGTTGCGCGACTGCCGTTTCGTCCGCCGGCAGGGTGGGAGCCAGGCCGAGGAGGAGCGACTGAGCCAGGCGCGGGTCGACCTGGGCATGGAGAACATCGACAGCATCGTCCTGCAGCGTGCGGACATCAAGAGCACCGAGCACGTCAAGGTCGATGGCCTGAAAACAGCCTCCCGCTCCGTCTTCTGGGTTGTGGCGGGCATGGCGTCGGCACTGCTGCTCGCGGAGAAATCGTAGGCGGCTCGGGCCTGGTCAAGAGGGGTACTGCGATGCGGATCCGTGGTTCGCGGGGGGTCAGGCTGGCCGGGGCGGCGGTCCTGCTACTCGCTGCCGCACCTGTGGGGGCGCAGATCGAGGTCGTCGAGATCGAGCTGCCCACGCTACCCATCTACGGCGGCGCGACGGTTCAGGGGCTGACGGGGGGCGTCGGTGACGTGGCCACCCTGTTGCCCAAGTACTTCTACCGCCCCATGGACGATCTGACGCCGCGCGCCGGGGCTGACGCCTTGGCGATGGGCGGGGCCTTCGTCTCTCGCCCCGAGGGGGCCATGTCGATGGCCTGGAACCCGGCCGGCCTGGGGCTGCTGCGCAGCCGCTCGCTCGCCTTCGACGGCTATCTCACCTCCTCCTCCGGCAGCATGGGCCAGGAGGATGTGCCCGACACGATCTTCGTGCCCCTGTCGCCGAACTTCCGCGTGCAGCAATACACGGACCGGTTGGGGCCCTCGAACAAGTTCGGCTTCATCGGGATCGCCCGGCCCCTGGTCCAGGTGGGCGGACACCCCCTGGTGGGGGGGCTCTGCTACCGGCGCCACACGGACGTCGCCTACGGCACCGAGACGATTCTGGAGATGCAGTTGATCGAGGGCACGGGCTTCCCGTTCGTCTACGGCAGCGACAACCGAGAGCGAGGAGCCGTCTATAGCTACACGTTCAGCCTGGGGCACCAGCCGATCGAGACGCCTGGGTTCTCGCTCGCGTTGGGAGCCACCTTCAACGTGCTCGACGGGCGCCTGCGTGCGGAGCAGAAGGACCGGGTCAACGTCCAGGGCTATCCCGAGGGCCGCGTGTTCTACCAGGCGGACTACGACGGGCGTTCGGCCGAGCTGGGGGCTCTGGTGCGCGTCGCGAACCTGGTTCAGGTCGGGGGCTGGGTCGGCCTGCCCCACACGCTGCACGTGACCGGCAGCGATTTCACCTCCCAGAGCATCGTGTCGTCCGAGGAAGCGGTCATCTACCGCGTCCACGCCAGGATCGGCGACTACGACTTGAAGGTCCCGATGTTCCTGAGCGGAGGGCTCACCGTGGGCCCGATCGATGCGGGTCCGATCAAGGCCCTGGAGGTCTCGGCCGACGTGAACCACCGGCCGTGGTCCGAGACCGATCTGGAGTACAGCAAGGACGCGGTGTATCGGATGGGCCCGATCGAGGTGCCGCTCACCGAGTTCAACGGGCCCTATCCCATGAAGGACGTTACCAGCTTCCACGTGGGCGCCGACTTCAGGTTCCCCTTCTTCCGCCGCGCGATCGAGGGCCACGGCTTGGCGCTGACCACGCGCCTGGGCTTCCGCACGCTCCCGTTGTCGATGGCCGAGGTGGATCTGGTCAACGGCGAAGGGCCGCACTACCTGGGCGACCAGGTGGATGGTGATGCCTTCAGCCTCGGGTTGTCGCTCGACACCGGAATCGGCGTGCTGTTCCACGGCGGCATGGAGCTTCAGTCCTACTCATTCCGCAAGTGGTTCCTGGATGACACGTCGGAGTCCATGAGTCGCACGCTGGCCTTCACCGATCCGTATGCCCGCGCCGGCATCGTCGATCGGTCGAGCACGGTCTTCCGGTTCAGCACGGAGCTGCGCCGGCCATAGCGGCTCGGCCGCAGGTCCGGGTCCGAACGCAGGACGGCCCGCTGCCCCGAGAGGCAGCGGGCCGTCGTCGCAAACCGCTTGACCCGGCAGCTGGGCCTGGCGGCTACGAGCAACCGCTCGTCGCACCGCAGTTCTGGCAGCGGTAGCAGGCCCCGTTGCGCGTCATGAAGGAGCCGCACTCCGAGCAGGTCGGCGAGTCGACGTCGTTCAGGAAGGAGAGCTGCGCCGCCGGGCCGTGTCCCCCCGGGCGCAGCGGCTGGCCATCGCCGCCGTTCTCGTCGCCGTTTTCGTCCGCGTGGGCTCCGAACTTCAGCTCCAGCCAGCGGAAGATGTAATCGGCGATGCTCTTGGCGTAGTGGATCTCCGGGTGATGCGTGAAGCCCGACGGCTCGAAGCGCGTGTGCACGAACTTGTTGACCAGCACCTTCAGGGGCACGCCGTACTGCAGCGCCATCGAGATCGCCGTGGCGAAGCAGTCGCACAGCCCCGAGACGACCGTGCCTTCCTTGGCCATGACGATGAAGATCTCGCCCGGCTTGCCGTCCGGGTAGAGCCCCACCGTCACATAGCCCTCATGATCGCCGATCACGAACTTGTGGGTGATCGACTGGCGCTCCTCGGGCAGGCGGCGCCGCACCGGACGAATCTGCTCCTCCTTCTTGGCCTTCTTCTTGGCGCGACCCGAGGAGAGCGGCTGCACCCGTTTCGAACCGTCGCGGTAGATCGCGATCGACTTCAGCCCGTGGCGCCACGCCTCCGAGTAGATCTCGATGATGTCCTCGGGCCGGGTCTCGTTGGGCACGTTCACCGTCTTGGAGATTGCCCCCGAGATGAACGGCTGCACGGCGCCCATCATCCGCACGTGGCCCATGTGGTGGATGAAGCGCCGGCCGTTGACCGGACGGAAGGCGCAATCGAAGACCGCCAGATGCTCCTCGCGCAGCTGGGGGGCCCCTTCGATGGTCTCGTGCTCCGAGATGTAGTCCATGATCTCGGAGACCTGCTCGGCCGTGTAGCCAAGTTGCCGCAGGGCCATCGGCACCGTCTGGTTGACGATCTGGAGCGTGCCGCCGCCCACGAGGACCTTGTGCTTGACGAGGGCCAGGTCCGGCTCGATCCCGGTGGTGTCGCAATCCATCATGAAGGCGATCGTGCCGGTCGGCGCGAGCACGGTGACCTGGGCGTTGCGGTAGCCCGAGCGATCCCCCTTCTCGACCGCCTCGTCCCAGACGCGCCAGGCCGCTTCCAGCAGACGCGGGGGCACCAGGTCGGGGTTGACCGTGCTCAGCGCGTCCCGGTGCTTGCGCATCACCCGGGCCATGGCCTCCCGGTTGCGGGCGAAGCCCTTGAAGGGTCCGAGCACTTGCGAGATATCGGCCGACGTGGCGTAGGCCTGGCCGGTCATGATCGCGGTGACCGTGGCGGCCAGGGCGCGGCCCGAGTCGGAGTCGTAAGGCAACCCGCGGTTCATCAGGAGCGAACCCAGGTTCGCGTACCCCAGTCCGAGCGGCCGGTAGTCGTAGCTGTTGCGGGCGATCTTCTCGGTCGGGTAACTGGCCTGATCGACGATGATCTCCTGCGCCAGGATCATGATCGCCACCGCGGCCCGGAAGGCGTCCGTGTCGAACTCGCCCTGCGCGTCGACGAACTTCATCAGGTTGAGCGAGGAGAGATTGCAGGCCGAATCATCGAGAAACATGAACTCGCTGCAGGGATTGCTGGCGTTGATCGGGGCCGTGGCGGGACAGGTGTGCCAGTCGTTGATCGTGGTGTGGAACTGCAGCCCCGGATCACCGCACTGCCAGGCGGCCTCGGCGATCTCCTTCATCAGGTCGCGCGCCCGGTAGGTGTCGATCGGCTCCCCGGTGGTGACCGCCCGCGTCTGCCACTGCCCGTCGCTCTCGACCGCCCGCATGAACTCGTCGGTCACGCGCACCGAGTTGTTGGAGTTCTGGAAGAAGACCGAGGAGTATGCCTGGCCATTGATGCCGCCGTCATAGCCGGCGTCGATGAGCGCCCAGGCCTTCTTCTCTTCCTCCGGTTTGGCGCGGATGAACTCGAGGATGTCCGGATGATCCACGTTCAGGATGACCATCTTGGCGGCGCGGCGCGTCTTGCCGCCGGACTTGATGACGCCGGCGAAGGCGTCGTAGCCGCGCATGAAGGAGACCGGCCCCGATGCCGTGCCGCCCGTCGACAACCGTTCCTTCGAGGATCGCAGCGGCGAGAAGTTCGTGCCCGTGCCCGAGCCGTACTTGAAGAGCCGGCCTTCGGTCTTCGCCAGGTCGAGGATCGAATCCATCGTGTCCTCGACCGAGTTGATGAAGCAGGCCGAGCACTGCGGTCGCTCCTCCACGCCCATGTTGAACCAGACCGGGCTGTTGAAAGAGGCCTTTTGCGTCACCAGCAGGTGCAGCAGTTCCATCTCGAAGGTGGTCGCGTCCTCCGTGCTCGCGAAGTAGCCGAGCACCGTGCCCCACCGGGCGATGGTCGTGGTGACCCGGTTGAGCAGGTCCTTGACCGATCCCTCGCGCTGGGAACTGCCAGGCGGGCCATAGAAGTATTTCGAGGCCACCACCTTGAGGGCCATCTGCGACCAGCTGCGCGGCACCTCGATGTCGTTCTGCTCGAAGATCACGTCGCCCCGGTCGTTGGTCAGGCTGGCGCTGCGGCGCTCCCACTCGGTGGTCTCGAATGGGTGGCGGCCCGGCGTGGTGAAGAAGCGCGGGATCGTCAGTCCGTGCTTGGACTTGGCCTGCCCGTCCCGAACAGCCTCGGCGGACTGGGGGGCGTGGCCGGCAGCTCTCTGGGTGCGCTCCTCCATGGGGGCCTCCTGGCAGAACGTCTCTTCAGGTTGCGCTATCCGGCGAAACCTCTCCCGGCAGGGTCACCCTTTCGGGCCGGCCCTCGGTGCCTGGATCCTGTCGCCCTTCGAACAGCTCGGAGAATCGTGGGACCCCAACATCTTGGGGTCGGACGCGCAACCTAGTACCAGCGGTTGGGATCGTCAAACCGAAAAAGCTAACCTCACCCTAACCTCTTCGGTTCCACGGGATTGGACTTTTGTCCGCGTTCGCGTGTCCCGGTCGCTGCCCCGGACGCCCTCGGGGCCGGTCGCGCAACCGATGAGAGGGCAAGCAGCTGCAGATGCCGATCTGGGGGCCATGCCTGAAACGCTTGGATTATCGGGTCAGAACGTCGAGCAGTCGCTGCATGGCCGTGGGAATCTCGCGCCCGCGCTTGATGAGCAGCCCCAGAGGCCGCATGTAGCGCTCTCCGGCGAACTCGATGGCGGCCAGGGTCTGCAGGGCTATCTCGGGCGTGACGCACTTGCGCGGCAGGATCGCGACGCCGCTGCCGATCTCGACCGCGCGCTTGATGGTGTCGATGTTGTCGAGCTCCATCACGATATTCACTTTCACATCCTGATCGCGCAGGATGCGATCGACAGCCCGGCGCGTGGGGATGTCGCGCTCGAAGCTCACGAAATCCTGGCCCTCGAGCTGCTTGACCTCGACCTTCTTGAGCCGGGCGAGAGCGTGCGTCGGGTGACAGACGACCACCAGCTCGTCGCTCTTGAAGGGGAGGATCTGGATCCCCGAGCGCCGGGCCGGATAGGCGACGATGCCGATGTCGGCCATGTTGCCCAGCACGGCCTCGTAAACGCGATTGGCGCGGCTGTACTCGATGCGCACCCGGGCGCCGGGGTACTGGCGCATGAACTCGGTCAGATGCTCGTGGAGCTCGTGCATGCCCACGCTGTAGATCGTCGCCAGCCGAACCTCTCCGACGACGCTCTTCGAGAGCTTCTGCAGCCGCTGCTCCATGCCCTCCAGGCGCGTGAGCAGGTCTTTCGCGACCTCGTAGAGGATCTGCCCGGCCAGGGTGGGGGCGAGGTTGCGCTTGCCGCGCTCGATCAGCTTGTGGTCGTACTTCTCCTCGAGCGCGCGCATCTGCTGGCTGACCGCGGACTGCGAGATGAAGTTGAGAACGGCCGCCTTCGAGAAGCTCTTGGTCTCCACGACGTCGCAGAAGACCTTCAGGGTTTCGAGTTGCATCGCCACCACCTCTCGGCCGACGCCTCGGCGGCCGCCCGGCGCAGCTCCCGGCGGATCCGGGAGACCACCCTCTTTCCTTATCAGCATTATCTGCGTCTGTCCACGGTGAAGGTGGCGCGCGCGTTGACAGCCGCGGGCCCGGATCTCTAGGCTGGATGCGGTAGTGGCGTCCCGCCGCGCCCGGCGGGAGCACGAGGGGGAGCATGCGGCCGTTTTGCTTTGCAGTTCGCTTCCTCGGCTGCCGCGCGAACGAGGTCGAGGCCGACGGGTTGCGTTCGGCCCTGCTCGCCGCCGGGGGCCGGGAGGCTGCGCCGGGAGAGATGCCCGAGATCACGGTGCTGAACACCTGCGCCGTGACGGCGTCGGCTCAAGCGCAGTCGCGTAACAGCGTGCGCCGCGCCCGGCGGGCCAGTGGGGAGAGCGGATGGGTGATCGTCACCGGGTGTGCCGCCCAGCTCGATCCGCATGGGCTGGCCGCGCTCGGCGGCGTGGACCTCGTGGTGGGCAACCGCCACAAGGCCGGCCTGGTGACGGTGCTGGGGCAGCTCGGGGACCGCGGCGACTTGCGTGCAACAGCCGGGCCGCAGCGTGCGGCGGTCCTGGCCGGCGCGCTCGCCCGCGTCGGTTGGGCTCCGGTCTTCGGCCATGGCCGCGCCACGGGATGCGCGGCCCAGCCAGCGGCCGATGGCGCCGGCACCCCGATCTGCTGGACGTCCGACCCCACGCTCGAGACCCTCTGCGGGCGCCCGGGGCCGATCCCTCGCAGCCGCACACGCCCGTCGATCAAGATCCAGGACGGCTGCTCCTTCCACTGCACCTACTGCGTGGTCGCCGGTCTGCGGGGGCGACCGGTGAGCCGCGCGGCCGCGGATGTCGTCGCCGAGGCCCGGCGACTGGCCGCCGCGGGTTGCCGAGAGGTCACGCTCACGGGCATCAACCTCGGGCTCTACGGCGCGCGCGCGACCTGCGCGGGCACGGCTGGTGCGCACGCGCCCGCCGGGGCCGCGCTCGAGGATGCGCTGGCCGACCTGCTGAGCGACCTGTCGCGGGTGGAGGGTCTCGAGCGCATCCGCCTGAGCTCGCTCGAACCGATGACGATCACGGATCGGCTCCTCGACCGCATCGCAGCGCTGCCGAAGATCGCGCGCAGCTTCCACGTGCCCTTCCAGAGCGGCGACGACGACGTGCTCGGGCGCATGGGCCGGCCCTATCGCGCGGCCGATCTGGAGGCGCTGGCCGGGCGCATCGCAGCGCGCTTCCCGGTCTGCGGCCTGGGCGTCGATGTCGTGGCCGGCTTTCCCGGCGAGTCGCCCGAGGCCTTCGCGCGCACGCTGGCCCTGCTCGAGCGACTGCCGGTCACCTACCTCCACGCCTTTGCCTACTCCGAACGCCCTGGCACCCCCGCGGCGCAGATGACGCCGCGCATCCCGCCGGCCGAGCGCAAGCAGCGCGTGGCGCGGCTGCGGGAGCTGGATGCCCGACTGCGGGTCCGGTTCCAGCAGCGTCTGGCGGGCCGCCGTTGCTGGCTCGTGGTCGAGCGGGCCCGGTCTGGATGGTTCACCGGGATGAGCGGCGAATACGTGCGCATGACCGGCCGATCACGTGGGTCCACCCCGGGCGATTGGGTGACGGTCGTCGCGGGCCGGTCGCTCGAGCCGGGCCGCCAGCAATGCCGCCTCGCATGAGCAGGGGAAGACGATGCCCAGCTACTGCATCGAGACCTACGGCTGCCAGATGAACCTCGCCGACTCGGAGTTGATCTCCGGGATCCTCACGGCCGCGGGCTGGGAGCGGGCCGCGGGCCCGACCGACGCGGACCTGATCGTGGTCAACACCTGCTCGGTGCGCGAGCGGGCTGTCGATCGGGTGACCGGGCGCGTGCAGAGCCTGGCGTCGCTCAAGGCGCACCGCCCCGCGCTCCGGATCGTGCTGGCCGGTTGCGTCCCGCAGCACCTGGGGGCGGATTTCGCGGCGTTGCTGCCGGAGGTGGACCTGTTCGTGGGGCCCGACGCCTACCGGCGACTGCCGGAGCTGGTGGCACAGGCTGGCGTGCGGCTGGCGCTGGAGCGCGATCGGGGCGAGACCTACGCTGGGATCCCGCCCGTGCGGCGCCGCGGCGTCAACGCCTGGGTGACCGTGATGCGCGGCTGCGACCGCTTCTGCACCTACTGCGCGGTGCCCTTCGGCCGCGGGCGCGAGCGCAGCCTCCCGGCCGAGGCGGTCGTGGCCGAGGTGCAGGAGGCCGCGGCCGCGGGCCACCGTGCGGTGACGCTGCTCGGCCAGGCGGTCACGGCCTGGCGCGACGGCGATCGCGATTTCGCCTGGCTCCTCGACCGCCTGGGTGACGTGCCGGGCCTGGTGCACCTGCGGTTCCTCGCCCCTCACCCGGCCGATTTCGACCAGCGCCTGCTGGAGACGATCGCGGACCTGCCCGTCGCCGCCACCCACCTGCACCTGCCGGTGCAATCGGGGTCCGACCGGGTCCTGGCGGCCATGCGCCGCGGCTATACCCGCTCCGCCTTCCTGGCGCTGGTGGCCAGCGCGCGGCGGCTCATTCCCGGCGTGAGCATCACGACCGACCTGCTGGTCGGCTTCCCGGGGGAAACGGACGAGGACTACCGGCGCACGCTCGACCTGATGGGGGAGGTTCGCTTCGACAGCGCCTTCATGTTCGCCTATTCGTCGCGCGCGCGCACGCACGCCGCGCGGTTTCTGGCGGACGACGTGCCCGTTCCCGAGAAGCAGCGGCGGCTGGCAGAGGTCATCGAGCGGCAGGAGAGCCACTCGCGCGAGCGCTTCACGGCGCTGGTCGGCACGCGCCGGCCGGTGCTGGTCGAGGGCGAGGCCCGCGGAGCCGGGCGGGCTCACTTCGGCCGAGGACGGGACTTCAAGCCGGTGGTGTTCGCTCCCCACCCCGGGGTGCCGCCTGCGCCCGGAGACGTCGTGGACGTCGAGATCACGCAGGCGACATCGCACACTCTCAAGGGTCGCCAGGTGGGCTGAAGGCGGCCAGCTCCTCGCGCGGATAGCGGTAGCAGCGCCGCACGCCCAACGCGATCAGGATGGCGCCGAAGAAGAGGTGGAGCAGCCCCATCAGCCCCATGCCCTTGACCGCCATGAACAGCGTCGCGCGCGTGCTTTCGCCCACCGCGTCCGGCTCGAGGCTCGCCAGCCGCAGCCGTGACGCCACCTTGGGGATCAGCCAGAGCTCAGGGCCGACGGCCAGAAAGGTCATGAGCAGGACCAGGGCCAGCATCAGCAGCACCGTCGACGGGCGCCGCAGTCGGAACAGGTGCATGCCGAGCACCGTGAGCAGGAGAACGCCCGCGGCGATGGCGGCGACGTAGCCCAGCGATTCGAGCAGCCAGATCAGCAAGACGGGCGCGTCGGAGCTGACATCGGACGCGCGCGCGATCAAGGGGGCGGTGAGCAACGCGGCCGAGGCGTGCACCCCCATCCACAGCGTGGCCCCGAGCAAGTAGGTGAACTCCAGGATCTGGGCGGCCCAGTCCGGCACTGGGCGGGGCAGCGAATAGACCACCGCCTGGACGGGCACCTGTCGACTGCCGCTCTTCATGCAGGGTGTCCCTCGTCCTCGATCGACGGCCGCGAGACCGACGGGCCGCGAGACCGCTGGGCCACGAGACCTCCGGGCCACCCGGTCCGGAGACCCCGGTCCCCCCATATATCGTCCCGTCGGGCCGCATCACCAGCTTGGGGCGCAGTGACCTCGAGCGCGGCGGTGGGGTCGGTCTCGCCCGGGGGGGCGACATGCCATTGACAGCCTCGCACCTGTCCACCTAGCATGGCGGCTTCCGATGTCCTGCACGCTGCCCGGCAGGGCCAGCGCCCCGGCGCGCCGGGCCCGGGAGAGGATCGATCCGTTCATGAAATGCTGGAACTGCGAGGTCGCACTGGAGAACAACCTCCTGTGCGGACGGTGCGGCATGCCGCAGCCGGTAGACGTACTGGGCGCCTTCGAGGCGTTGGGCCTGCCACCCCGGTTGCAGGTGGCCGAGGAGGAGGTCGAGCGCACCTATGAGCGCATGGCGCTCAAGTGCCACCCCGACCTGTTCCGCGCCCACCACGACGAGCGGGTGATCAACGCGGCCCGCGTTGCGATGCGCACCCTCAACGATGCGCACCGGACCATCCGAGACCGCACCCGTCGCCTGCGCTACGTGCTGGCTGCCAGCGGCAGTCTGGGAGAGACGACCCGCACCGTTCCGGAGGGATTACAGGCCTCGGTGCAGATCATCGGCCGGATGCTGGGCGCGGTCGAGGAGGCCAGGGAGAAGGGGGATCGCGAGGCCTGGGAGGGGCACCAGGATCACCTGGCCTCGCTCCAGGTGCAGGCCGAGAGTGCGGCCCAACGGCTGGAACAATCCTTCCAGGCCCTGGCGCACGAGTGGGACGACGCGGTCAAGCAGGGCGGCGGAGCCTGGCCGGAGATGCCCGAAGGGTGGCGGGCGCAGGCCCAGCGCTGGTTGGGTGAACAGGAGTATCTGGACGCGTTGCTCGAGCGCATGCGCGCCGGGCGCGTCTGGGAAAAGGCCGGGGCCGGCGGCGAGTGAGGCGGCCTGGCGCCGCCGGCCGGTTTCAGGGTGGGGAGGGAGTCCGGTTTGGCGAGGCAGACCACGGTCCAGTCCTCGGGTCAGGGCTTCGTGGCCTTTGACTTCGGCACGAGCGTCAGCCGCATCGCATTCGCGCGCGGCGAAGGGGCCGCGTTTGTCACGGACCTGGCGGGCGACGCGCGCATCCCCTCGGTGCTCGCGGTCTCCCCGCAGGGGGGTCTGCTCGCGGGCGTGGCGGCCCGCGAGCGCCAGGCGCTCTTTCCTCGCTTCACCGTCCTGTCGCCGAAGGCACTGCTGACCCAGGATGCGGCGTCGCTCCGGAGGCTGGGCCCGTTCTTCCCGCACGCCATCCACGAGGGATCGCCGGCGTTGCTGCAGCTGGAGCTGGGGGGGCGCGCGCGGTCCGCGGTCGAGCTGAGCGCCCTTTTCTTCGCCCACCTGCGCCGCACGGCCGAGGTCTTCCTGGAGCGGCCGGTGAGCAGCGGCGTATTCCCGGTGCCGGTGGCCTTCTCGCCCTTCGACCGCCGCGAGTTCTGGCTGGCCGCGCGCATGGCGGGCTTTCAGCAGGTGCGCCTGATCGACGAGACCACCGCCGCGGCGCTGGCCTGGATCGCCCAGGGCGGGCGCGGCCGGATCGGCGTCTGCGCCTGGGGCGCGGGCTACTGCGGCCTGGCCATCGTGCAGGTGCAGGACCGACTGGCGCGCGTGCTGGCGAGCGGCGGCGTGGCGGCCGGAGGCGATCTGCTCGATCTGGCCCTAGCGGAGGATCTGCTGAAGCAAGCCCAGGCCGGTGGGCCGCTGCAGAACGAGGTGCACGTCGCGCGCCACTTGCTGGGCGTGGCCGAGGCGGCCCGGCGTGATCTGGTCGCCCGCGGCAAGGCGGAGATCAGCGTGCCCCTGGGCGAGAGCCGGCCGCCGCTGCGCTGCAGCCTGACGGCGGCGGATCTGAGCCGCCGGCTCGCGCCGTTGGAGGCTCAGGCCGCGCGCCTCTGCCAGCGGGTGCTGGCCGATGCGGGGCTGCAGCGGGGAGAGCTGGACGCCCTCGTGCTGGCCGGGGGGATGATGCGCATCCCGGAGCTGGCGGGACACCTGAGCGACTTCCTCGGGCGCAAGCCGACCGCGGTGGGGATCGAGTCCGAGGAATGCGTGGCGGTGGGGGCCCTGGAGCGGGCACGGATGCTCGACCGCGAGAAGAGCGACGTCGTGGTGCTCGATGCCAGCACGTGCGCGCTGGGGCTGGAAGGCCAGGCCGGGCAGGTCAGCCCGATCCTGGAGCGATCGATCCACCTCCCGGCCGGTGTCCGCGAGCTCTTCACGACCTATCTCGAGCGCCAGGCCGAGGTCGCCTTCGAGCTGCACGGCCAAGCCATCGGGGCTTGGGAGCCGCTCGCGCGGGTGGAGGTCTCGAATATTCCGCCCATGCAAGCCGGCGCACCCTCGATCGAGGTCCTGCTGGTCCTGGACGAGGATGGCCAGCTCAATGTCGAGGCCCGAGAGAGCACGCGCTCGAAGCGGCTCGGGCTCGAGGTGCGGCCCGTCCGCGGCCTCCCGGCCTCCGTCTTCAAGGCGACCCTGGAGGCCTTGCCCGCGCCCCCCGAGGCCGCCGGTTTCGAGGCCACCCTGCGAGAGGAGCTGCGCCAGCGCGGCCGCTTCCTCCTCGACAATCTGCGCGAACTTAGCCGGCGGCAGGCGGCGACCATGACGCGCGACGAGAAGCAGATCATCGCCAAGAAGTCGGCCGAGCTCGAGGAAGTCCTCGGCGGGGCGGATCTGGTCGAGATCCGCTCCTGCGCGCAGGAGTTGGAGGAGGCCGCCCGCTCGCTGGTCCAGCGCGACATCGATGCCGGCCTGCAGGCAGTCTTGCGCTGACCAGCGGCCGCGGGCGTCCGCCATCCGGGAGCGGGGTGGGATGTCCAGGGGGCTGATCGAGTTCTGCGAGACGGCGCGCGCGCGCATCGGCGCGGCCCGCTCCATCTTGCTCGCTTCCCACGTCCTGCCCGACGCCGATTCGGTCGGTTCGCAGGCGGCCCTGGCGCGCCACCTGAGCGCTCTGGGCAAGGACGTCTCGATCTGCAATCCGACCCCGGTGCACGAGATCTATCGCTTCCTGGTCGATCTGGCCGATCTGCCCCCCGAGGCCTGGCACGTGGGCCAGACGGTGCCGCCGCACGACCTGGCGATCGTGCTGGACGTGAACGACTGGGACTACATGGGCGCGCTCGGCGAGGGGTTGCGGGAATCGCGCGCGCCGCGACTGCTCTTCGATCACCACGACGGGCCCGCCCGCACGGCCGATGTCGCCCTGGTCGACCCGTCGGCCAGCGCGACGGGCGAGGTGCTCTACCGCTACTTCCTCGCCACCGGCGTCGAGGTCGATGCCCGCATGGCAGCGGCGCTCTACGCTTCGATCCTCTTCGACACCGGCGGCTTTCGCTTCCGCAACACGCGCGACGAGACGGTGCTCATCGCGGCGGAGCTGATCCGCCGGGGCGCCAGCCACACCCGCACGGCCGCGCGCCTCTTCGAGAACGAGTCGTTCTCGCGGGTGGAGCTCCTGACGGCGGCGCTCAGCCGCGTCGTGAGCGACACCTCCGGGCGCCTGGCCTGGACCTACGTCACGCGCGACATGTTCGCCCAGACGGCCACGTCGGCCGTGGACGCCGACGGGATCATCGACCAGCTCATGACGATCCGCGGCGTCGAGGTCGGGGTGCTCTTCCGCGAGCTGCCCGGCGGCGGCGTCAAGGTCACCTTCCGGTCCAAGGGTGACCGCAACGTGGGCCCGCTGGCCGAGCAGCTGGGCGGGGGGGGACGGCCGACCGCCGCCGGCGTGAGCCTGACCGGCGAGCTGAAAGAAGCGGTCACCCTGGTGCTGGAACGGATCCGCCGCGAGTTCCAGCTGGACGGCGAGCGGCGCAGTGAGGAGCGCAACCATGGGTGAGATCGGTCGGCATATCACGGCCATTCTGCGCGCGCTGGGTGAGGATCCTGGGCGCGCCGGCCTGGCCCGCACCCCCGAGCGCGTGGAAGAGTCCCTGCGCTTCCTGACGCGCGGCTACCAGCAGGATCTGGGCGAGTTGCTCAACGGAGCGGTCTTCTCGGAGCCCTATGACCAGATGGTGATCGTCAAGGATATCGATCTCTACAGCCTGTGCGAACACCACCTGCTGCCCTTCGTCGGCAAGGCCCACGTAGCCTACATCCCCGACGGCCGCCTGCTGGGCCTGAGCAAGATCCCGCGCATCGTCGAGTTGTATGCGCGCCGCCTGCAGCTCCAGGAGCGGCTCACCAGCCAGATCGCCGAATGCATCCAGGAGGCGATCCGCCCGCGGGGCGTGGGCGTGGTCATCGAGGCCTTCCACCTCTGCCTGGCGATGCGCGGCGCCGAGAAACAGAACGCGTACATGACCACCAGCGCGGTGCTGGGCGACTTCCGCAACGACCGGGCCACCCGCAGCGAGTTCCTCGACCTGCTGCGCAAGCGCGGGGCCGCCCCAGGCCCGGCGTAGCCCGCGGCGGGTGAGCAGCGGCGCCGGACCGGCGCGGCCGTCCGCGGGCGAGGACACGAACGCCCGGGAGGTCTCCACCCCCCGGGCGTTCCCCTTCCCCGCGCGGCCCCGCATCCGGGGCCACCCGCGCGCTAGATCTCGTCGAAGAAGTACTCGCGCAGCGGCTGCAGCCGCTCGACGTAGTCCTCCGGGTAGAGGAACCAGGCCGCGATCGACACCGAGGAGACGAGCGAGTTGCCGTCCTGCGGCGTGAAGGTGAAGCCGATCACGTCGTGGTCGCCCCGCACCGTCAGGGTCGGCACGCACACCACCGTCTGGCTCAGCAGGCGGCCGTAGTGGCCCTGGTCGCGGCCGAAGGAGAAGACCGAGTTGGTCGAGCGCTTCTCGGTCAGCGCCACCCGCTGGTTCTCGCGCAGCCGCGCGATGACGGCCGGCAGCGTGACCTTCTCCTTGAGCTTGAGGTTGAACCACATGGCGTGCATGTACTGACTGTTGACCTTCATCGCGGAGCTGAAGAGGGGCAGCTCGTAGTTCAGCGTCTTGAAGAGGTGGTAGGCGTCCCGCGCGTGGTGGGTGCCGAAATCGGGATCGTCGTGCTTGCCGGCCTGGGGTGCCGGGATGAACTTGCTGTCCTGGCTGATGTCATTGGCACGGCGGATGAGGACGAAGCGGCCGTCGACCAGGTTGGTCGGGTCCTTCTCCTGGAGCGCCAGCGTGTCGATGACCACCGCCAGGTTGTGCGTGTTGCACGAGACGATCTGGATGTACTTGTCCTTGCCCGGCTCGAGCGCCTCGTCGTTGATGCCGCGCGCGTAGGGCTTGCCGAAGCCGAACTCGCTGCCCTGAGCCACGAAGCCCTTGACGCTCGCCTCGTGCTTGGCGTAGGAGGCTTCCTTGTTGGCGTTGCCCGACGGGGTGCAGTCGATGATGACATCGGCCAGGCCGCAGGCTTCCTCGTACTCGTAGGTGATCTTCATCCCCAGGTCCTCGAACTTGGGGATCATCTCCTTGTCGGCCACGAGGCGCGCCCCGCGCTTGATCAGGTTCTTGACCTTGGGCCGGTCGCTGGTGAGCGCCTGCTTCTTGTTGAAGCTGATCGTCTCAATGCCGAGGGTCTTGCGGAAGTCGCACAGCAGCCCGATCAAGGGCTCGCCGATCGTTCCCGTGCCCACGACATGGACGTGCCTGCCGTTCTTCCCCATCGTGACCCCCCTCTTTGCGCGCGGATCGCCGAGCGATCGCGCTAACCCGTCGCCGCCAACTGGCGGGGACGCATCCCCTCTGTTGCCACCTACGCTCGAACGGCGCCGCGTGGCGCCCCTAAGCCCTTACGACGAGCAGGGTAGGCGCTCGGGAGGGGCAAGTCAACCCGCACCCCGCCATTGAAACCGGCGGGCGTGCGCAGGCACAATCGGCCTCCAGGGGGCAGGACGGGGCGAGTTCGGCGGGGAGGAAGGCACGCATGGCGGGCGAGACGGAACGCGCGGGCAGCGGCGGGCGTGGGTCGACCGGGATGGGCGGGTTCTTCGTGCCCGAGGTGCTGGGGGCCGATCACCGCGTGCCCCTGCTCACGGGCGAGTGGGTCCGCCAGGTCTTCATGGACAACGCGGCCAGCACCAAACCCTTCCGTGCGGTGAGCACCTTTCTGCGCGACATGGAGGGGTACTACTCGAACATCCACCGCGGGACTGGATTCGACGCGGTCTTCTGCACCGAGCGCTACGAGGAGGCGCGCGAGATCGTGCGCCGGTTCGTCGGCGGCGACGAAGAGCGCGACATCGTCATTCCGGTGCGCAACACGACCGAGGGATTGAATCTCCTGGCCGTCACGTTCCAATGGAATCCAACGGATGTCGTGTTGACCACCATCCTCGAGCACCACTCGAACGACCTGCCCTGGCGCGGCAAGGCCAGGGTGGACTACGTCGGCCGGCGCGCCGACGGCACCCTCGACGTGGAGGAGTTCGGGCGCAAGCTCGCGGCCCACGCGGGACGGGTGCGCGTCGTGGCCGTCACCGGGGCGTCGAACGTGACCGGGGAGGTGCTGCCGATCCACGAGATCGCCGCGCTGGCCCACCGGCACGGGGCCTGGATCGTGGTCGACGCGGCCCAGCTCGCCCCCCATCGCCCGATCCGGATGCGACCGCACGGCGATCCCGGCCATCTCGATTTCGTCGTTTTCAGCGCCCACAAGATGAACTCGCCCTACGGCGAAGGGGCGATCATCGGGCGCCAGGACCACTTCGCCGACGCCTCACCCTACCTGCAGGGCGGGGGCACGGTCTACTCGGTCGGCCTGGATCACGTCATCTGGGCCGACCCGCCCGAGCGCCAGGAGGCGGGGACGCCGAACATCCTGGGGCTCTTCGCGCTGGCCGCGGCGATCCGGCTCTACGAGCGGATCGGCATGGACCGCATCGCGGAGCACGAGCGGCGCCTGACCGGCCGCTTGCTGGCCGGCATGGGCGCCATCGCGGGGGTTGCGATCTGGGGGCCGCGCGATCCGGGGCGACTCGAGAACCGGCTGGGCGTGGTCACCTTCTCGGTCGCAGGGGTTCCTTACAACCAGGTGGCGGCCATCCTGGCCCACGAGCACGGCATCTCGGTGCGCGCCGGCTGCTTCTGCGCCCACCCGCTGATCAAGAGCTTCTTGGGCGTCACACCCGATCAGGAGCGTGAGTTCGAACGACGGGCGGGAGCGGGCGACCGCAGCCTCGTTCCGGGCGGTGTGCGCGTGAGCGTCGGGCTGCACAACACGGAGGAGGACGTCGACCGGTTCGTCGAGGCCCTGCGCGCCATCGCCGCGCGCCGCTGGCAGGGCGCGTACGAGCTCGACATCGCGACCGGCGAGTTCCGGCCGAAGGGGTATCGGTACGACTTCGGGACGTTTCCGAGCTTTCCGGGGTGCGGCGAGGCGGTGAGAGCGGCGGGAGACTAGAGAGCCCCCGGGGATCGCAGGTTCGCCACGAACACATCCGCCCGGCTCCGGTGGATGCTGACCGCCACGCGCGAGCCATCCGGGGCCACGTCCAGCGAGAGCAACTCGCCCTCCTCGGCGAGGGTGGCCACCCGCTGCGCCTCGCCGGTGGCGCAATCGTAGCGCACGATCCACACCGTGCCGTCCGTTCCATTGAGCAGGGCGAGGAAGAGGTGGCGCCGATCGTCGGCCATGCGCAGAAACCGAACGGGCCCGCGAGGCTCGAGGCCGGGCAGCCCGAGGTCGGCGACCGCGAACAGGAGCTGGCGCTCACCGCTCGCCTGGTCGATCGCCGACACTGCTGACCCGCCATCCGGGTCGATGCCGATGAGGTGTGCGACGAGCACTTCCCCATCCCGCCGTCCCCAGGTGAAGTCCTGGAAGCTGAAGGTGTCCGAATCCCGCGCCAGCTCGTGGAGAGATCCGCGGCGGTCGAGATGGTGCAGGCTCCACTCGAGACCGTGCTCGCGCACACCCAAGAGCAGGCCGCGCTGGCCGCTGTGGTCTCCGACCACCCGCGCCACGCGGCTGCCGGCCTGGGATACGGGCTCGTGGCGACCGTTCTCGATGTCGTAGCGGCAGAGCCGATTGCCCCACTCGATATCGCCGAAGACGGTGGTCGCCGCCAGATCGGATTCCACGTAGTACAGCTCCCGCGGACCGCTGACCGCCGGTTGCTCGCACGACGTCCTGGGGTCCGCGACCAGGCGCCGCGGGGCCGACGCGCCGCTGGCATCGGCGGTCCAGACCTGCCAGTTTCCGTTGATGAGCGCCTGGTAGTAGAGCCGAGAGCCATCCGCGGAGAAGACCGGCATGCGCACCGCCACGCTCTGATCGAGCGGATCCGTGGCGGCTCCGCCGTCGACGGGGTAGATGCGAATGCGGCTCAGGTCCCGCCCTCGGGTGAACGCCAGAGCCGATGCGTCGGGCGAGAGGCTCGCATGGTAGGTGTACTCCGTGGCCTCCGTGAGCCGGATCGGATCGCTGCCGTCGATCGGGATGCGCCAGATGCTGAAAAGCCCATAGAGGTTCCCGGCCGCGACGACCGCTCGCCCGTCGCGGGTCCAGCAAAAGTGGCCACCGACATGCATGGGACCCATGTCGATCTTGCGCTCGTCCGATCCATCCGAACGGCAGACCCAGAGCTCGTGCCCCCCTCCCTGCCAGCGGATGAAGGCAATCTGCTGGCCGTCGGGGGACCACTGGGGTTTGTACACCGCGGTTCCCGGTCCGGTGTTGGTGAGGATCCGCTGTTCCTCGCCCGTGATCAGATCCCGGCACCAGATCCCGTCCCTGAGGCCGGGTTCGTCGGTCTCGCTGACGTAGAGGATCTGGCGCCCGTCGGGATGGATGTCGCCGTAGACCGCGGATTCCACCAGGAGGTCGGCAGACCCGCCTGTGAACGGCACGAGCCAGATCTTTGGCCGCAGGGTGGTTGGGTCCCGGCCGTTAACGAGGATGGATTGCCCGTCCGGCGTCGTGTTCCAGGGCACGGCGTACGCAATCTCGACCTCCAGAGGGCGCGCGTTGCTCCCGTCGACCGCGACGACTTGAAGCCCGGTTTCGTCGCGATAGACGAGGTCTTGCCCGTCGCCGGACCAGAGAGGACACACGGCTGTACCGCAGGTCGTGACCTGGCGAACGTCGGTCAGCAAGGCTGCGCTCGGGGCGGCGACCCTGACCCGACCCGGATTCAGCCAGGCCCACAGGCCAACCGCGCCGGCCACGACGAGGGCCGCGATCGCCGCCACGCCCAGCGACCGCCGGGCACGAGCGGACCGCGCCGGCCCCCGCGGGCCCAGGCCGCCGGGCAGGTCGGCGAGGATCGCCCCGGCATCCTGGTAGCGCGCCTCGGGCTTCTTCTCCAGACAGCGCAAGACGCTGCGATCGAGCGCGGAATCCACGGGGGGATGGACAGCACTGGGCGGGCGGGGCTGGTCATGGCGAATGGAGTGGATGACGGCATCGGGGCAGTCCCCGCGGAAGGGCAGCTCTCCGGTGAGCATCTCGTAGAGAACAACGCCGAGCGACCAGATGTCGGACCGGTGATCGACCTGCCCAATGCCGGTCTGTTCCGGCGACATGTAGCTGACGGTGCCGAGGGTAATGCCCGTTCGGGTGATCCGCACGTCGCTCGCCAGCTTCGCCAAGCCGAAGTCCACGATCTTGACCAGCCCGTCCTCCAGGACGAAGACGTTGGCAGGCTTGAGGTCGCGGTGGACGATCCCGCGCTGATGGACCCGGGCGAGCCCGGCCGCGACCTGGCGGGCGATGTCCACCGCCTCGTCGATGGACGGGCGTCCGTTCCTGAGTCTGGTTCGCAGATCCCGCCCCTCGTAGCACGCCATGGCGATGAACATCTGCCCGTCGTCGGTTTCATCGATGTCGTGGATCGTGCAGATGTTGGGATGATCGAGAGCCGAAGCAGCCTGCGCCTCGCGCGCGAAGCGGGCCTTCGCCTTGGCGTCATGGGTCAGCTCCGGGGCGAGGAACTTGAGCGCGACCGGGCGCTTCAGCCGCAGGTCCACGGCGCGGTAGACCACGCCCATGCCCCCGCGCCCGAGCTCGCACTCAACCCGGTAGTGGGAGATGACGCGCCCGCGGAGCGGGGGATGTCCGGTGGCGACCTCGCGCCCCGGGAGGGTGGGCCCGGCGGCGGCATCCGCGGGGCCGGCAGGGTCGATGGGTTGCGTGGGCTCGCGCGTCATGGCCGCGGGACCCTCCGTGAGCCTCGCCTTGGTCCGAGCGGACGAGCACTTTCGATCGGCCAGATCATAGGACCGTCTCCGGTCGGGGTCAATCCGCGCGCGGAATTCCCCGTGGTGGGGAGCCTGCCCCACATGTAGGCTGGGTGCCGTGTTCGGCTGATGGTCCCCCGCCCCGCAGCAGCCTCGCCTGCAGGGGGCAAAGGAGATGACCTGGTGGAGATCCTGGCCGCCTATCCGCAGGAACCGGAGCTGGCCGTTTTCGAGAAGATGCCGCCGCTGGGCATGCTCTGGATCGCCGGCGAGCTGCGCAAGGCGGGGTTCGGCGTCACCTTCTACGATCAGCAGGTCGACGAGCGCACGCCCGAGGAGGTCGTGCCCGCGGTGCGGCCCCGCCTCGTGCTGCTGGGCGGCACCACCCATAGCCGCTTCGCCTCCTTTGCCCTCGCGCGCGCGGTGAAGCGGCTGGCCCCCGAGGCGCTGATCGTCTACGGCGGCCCGCACGCTGCCTTCACCGCACCCGACACGCTCACGCACATCCCCGAAGTCGATATCATCGTCCACGGGGAGGGTGAGGAGACCTCGCGCGAGCTGGCCGACTGGGCGCTGCGCGGCCAGGCGCGCTGGGAGGACCTCAGGCGCCTCCGCGGCATCTCCTACCGCGAGGGCGGTGCGATCGTGCGCACGCCCGACCGGCCGCCGATCGCCGACCTGGACGCGCTGGGCGCGCCGGCGCGCGACCTGGTGCCGATGGACCGCTACGCGATGCAGATGGACTACCTGGACAAGCAGGGCACCTCGATCATCAGCGCGCGCGGCTGTCCGATCCTCTGCTCGTTCTGCTCCGCCTCGGCGATGTTCGGCTTGACCTACCGGCCCCGCACCCCCGCCCGTGTGGTGGACGAGATCGAGGATCTCCTCGCCCGCACCGGCGCCGAGGGGATCAAGATCTTCGACAGCACCTTCACCCTCTCGCGCCGTCACGCCGAGGAGTTCTGCGCCGAGGTCGTCCGCCGCGGGCTGCGGTTTCCCTGGGAGTGCGAGATCCGCGTCGGCTCGGTCGACAAGAAGCTGCTGGCCGAGATGCAGGCGGCCGGCTGCTACTACGTCGACATCGGTGTCGAATCGGGATCTCAGCGCGTGCTGGACGAGTGCGTGCGCAAGAAGATCAAGCTCGAGCGAGCGGAAGAAACGCTGCGCTGGACGCGCGAGCTGGGCCTGCTGACCAAGGTCTTCTTCACCAGCGGCCACCCGGGAGAGACCTACGCCGAGGGTCTCCAGACGCGCAACTTCATCTGGCACAATCGGCGCAACATCCGCCTGCAAGCCTATCAAGCCGGGATCAAGGTCTACCCCGGAACCTATGTGGCCGAGTACGCCGAGCAGCACGGCCTGCTGCCCGAGGGATTCCGCTGGTCGGCGCCCTACGTGAACCTGGACAATCGGGCGCTCTTCCGCGAGCCCGACAACGTGCCGCTGCTGATCCAGCCGCAACTCGGCCTGAAGGAGCTGCGCCGCCTGCGCCTCTGGTTCATCGCGATGCGCTGCACCTCGCCGCGCTTCGTGGGCGAGAAGATCCGCGCCATCCTGCGCGGGCAAGCTCTGGGCGAATACGCACGCATCATCGGTCGCGGCGCACTTCGTCCGTTTCGGGGGCGGGCGGACAGGGACCACGCGTGACGGTGGTCCCGCGCCCGAGGCTCGGATCCACGGGCCCGCTACCGCAAGCGCAGGAGACGGCGGCCCGAGGTGTAGCCGCTCTCGGTGACGAGCTGCACCCAGTAGATTCCGCTGCCCAGCCGGCGGCCGCTGTCGTCGGCGCCATCCCAGGTGATCGCGTGCTCGCCCGCCTCGAGCGGCCCATCGACCAGGGTGCGGACGCGCCGGCCGCTCACGTCGAAGACGCAAAGCCCTGCTTCCCCTGCCTGCGCCAGGCTGAAGCGGATGGCCGCGCCCGCGCGGAACGGACTCGGCCGGGCTTCATAGAGGAAATCCACCGGTCCGCCGAGGTGGGTCGTGGGTGGCTC
The DNA here is from genome assembly GCA_964506245.1 of uncultured bacterium. Classification (GTDB taxonomy): domain Bacteria; phylum Eisenbacteria; class RBG-16-71-46; order CAIMUX01; family WJJG01; genus CAZDKK01. The sequence goes on from CAZDKK010000019.1 coordinate 51,732, forward strand.
GACGCCGGTCAGGCCGCCGCACGGGTAGCGCCACGGCTCGAACGGGTCGCCCGGGTCCTGCATCCAGTCGAGCAGGGGACCATACAGCTCGAGCGCACCCGCCACGACGCAGGCGCTGTCGTGGCTGCAGTCCGCTCCCGCGCAGCCGCGCTCGCTCAGATGGTGCAGGCTGACGCCGTTGGCGACGGTCATCAGGTTGATCACGCCCGGCTCGATCCGCTGCCGCACGACCTGGGCAAAGTCGACGTAGGTCTGATTGCCCGAGCCCCCGTAACTGTGGTAGCGCAGGTTCCCCAGCGCGCCCGCCACGCCGGGATGAACGCCCAGGACGTTGAAGTCGAATTCCTGCGGGCAGCCGTTGCCGAACGCCGCCAGGCCGGGGCCGGCGGGTGAGAAGACCGCATTCCCGGCCGGCTCGAGATAGACGCAATAGGCCTCATCCTGGTTGGACTCGCGGTAGGAATCGCCGACGAGCTCGACGCCGAGCTGCTCGTGGGCGAAGTCGATGGCGTAGCCCTGCGTCGGATCGGCCATGTTCTCGATGATCCCGTCGCCGTCGAAGATGAGCCCGCGGCGCAGGTAGGGCAGCCCGCAGCCGGTGTTCGCGACCCACTCGCGGAAGAGGTCGAAATCCTCCCGCTGCATGTTGCCGACGCCGATGCTTCCCGTGCTGAGGATCACCAGGCGGTAGCCCAGCATCTGCTCGGTGGTGAACCCGTTGTTGCCATAGCCCCCGGCGTTGCAGCCCGTGGAACCGCCGTGGGAGCGCTTCATCGGCGCGTTGAAGCAGGACGCCGAATTGAGGTAATCGTAGCGGTCATAGGAGAGCCCCAGACCGGCCAGCACGGCGCCGATCGTGCGCTCGGCCCCGCCGCCATTGTACGCGTCGATGTAGAGGACGCACGGCCACTGGACGTCGAAATCGTCGCCCGGGATGGCCGTCATCGTCGGCAGGATCTCGAATTCCCGCGGAGGGAGGATGAAGAAGTCGCTGGGCGGGGCGCCGCCATTGTACCAGAAGGAGGCGAAGTAGTACTCGACCCGCGTGCCGGGCGTGAAGACCCCATCGGGCAGGATCTCCTGGGCCGGGCTGAAGTCGGGGGAGCCGGGGTCGAAGCCGAAGTCCAGTTCGTGGAAGTAGGTCGCGAACTTGTTCCTCCAGACCTGCGTGTTGTGGTTCGTCTCCAGCGAATCCATGAGGACCGCGACGAACTCCTGCTCCGGATCGCCCTGGAGGCGCGCCTTCCACGCGGCGTACTCGGGCGCCTCGTCCTGAAGGGCCCCCTTGCGCGCCACCTTGAAGCGGAACTCGACCAGGAACCGGCCCGCCTCGCTGCTCACGGTCGGCCCGCTGACCACGGACGTGTCGCCCAGACAGACGTTGCCGCCGGTGCCCCCGCCGGTGACCCAGATGCTGACATCGGAGTTGCCCCGATCGCTCGGCTCGAGCCAGGTGGGGTACTCCTGTCCGAACCCGTCGGAGAAGGCACCCCCGCTCATGAGGCTGATCGACGGCGCATCGGCGGCGTGCGTGAGACCGACGCGGACGTGGTCCAGCAGCGGCGCCCCGCTCGTGCTGCCCTCCTCGACGCACGTCGCCGACGGAATGCTGAAGGCATCGCAGCTGCACCAGACCTCGTAGACGTACTGCATCGAATCCCACGCGGCGGGCAGCGGCGCGCTCTCCATGGCCGAGAGATTATCCAGCCGGCGGGCGCAGTTGGGCGAGGAGGTGTAGTACCAGGTCAGCTGCCCACAGCGCGCCGACCAGTGCGGCGTGGGGTTCTGCTCGGTCGTGTAGGGATAGACTCTCCAGCCCGGGCGGTAGTGTCCCCCCGAGCTGCTGGGGTAGTTGGCGAACGCGTCGTAGCTCGCGCAGGTGCTGTTCCAGAAGACCGGATCGTAGCCCGCGTGGGGGACCGGCGCCGAGCAGGCCTGCTCCTTCTGCCCGGGCACGAGTCCCGGGGGCGAGTACTGGCTGTGCTGCGCGTCGACGAGTCCGAGCGCGCCGCCCGAGAGGCCGCAATCGCAGGCGACGCCGGCCTCGTCGATCCACTCGTACCAGTCCGCCTCCTGGTGCACGGCCATGTGGGTTCCATGGCCTGCGCAGCGCTCGAAGCCCCAGCCCTGCGGTCCGTCCTCGAAGTCATGGGCGTATACCGTCGCGCCGACCGTTACGGCGATGTCATCGGCGGCGAAGGGCCCGCAGGGCGTGTTCCACATCCCGTCCTCGTCGGACCACGCGCCGTCGGACTCCATGCGGAACTCGATGCGGACCGTGGCGGTACCGGCGTCGAGCGTCCCGGCCGGGAGCTCCGGCCCCGCCGTTCCGTACTGCGCCGGCGCCGCGTGCGATCCGGAGACGCCGGTCAGGACGTCCAGAGGGACCGTGTCGATGAGCTCTCCCGCGGCGTCGTAGCACAGAACCTCGATGTACGTGTAGTCCCATGCGGGTTCGGTGTAGTTGAAGTAGCGGAAGTCGAGGTCGATCGCCTGGGTCACCGGGTCGATCGCGAGCTGCGGCGAGAAGGCGCGCTGGCACATGCTGTTCTGGTAGCCCATCCCGCCGAGGAAGTCGCGACGATCGGCCTCGTCCTCGTGGATCCCGCACCAGATCTGGCCGGTGTTGGGCCCCGGGCCCAGCATCGGGGCGCAGGGGTCCCCGTGGGCGGTGAAGGAGTCGATGCTCACCCAGCCGAAGTAGGTGCCCGGGTTGAGGGTCATGTCGAACGACCGCCAGCCCTGGAACCCGTTCGACCCCGGCGACTCGAAGTCCCACACGCCGCCCGCCGCCGCCACGCCGCTTCCGTCGTCGCCGCCGAACCAGACCGTGTCGTTGCGCGCGGGTCGCTCGGGCACGATGCCCGGCAATACGTCCGGTCGCAGCCCCCCGGGGTCGAGCAGGATGTGTCCGGCGCAGTCGGGGGTCACCGCCGCCGCCGACGCGGCCGCGAGCAGCCCGAGGAGGCAGGCGGACGAGGCGCGCAGAAACCGTGCGTGAGAGATCATCGGGACACCTCCTGGGTCGATGGCACCGCCGGCTCGGAGTCCATGCCCAACGCCCGTTCCCGCAGGCGGGGCGCAGGCGTGGGCGACCCGAACCCGAGCCGGCATCGAGGGAACGTGCGGCACCCACACCTGGATCAAGCGTAGGTCAGCGCTGCGGACTTTGTCAAATCGGCCGCCCGCGCCGCGTGTCGCCGGGACCGGCCCCGAGCCTGTGCTCCAGCCGTGCAATCAACCCCAGCAGCCATCGCGCCTGTTCGCGCGTGTACGTTCCCGAGCGCAGCGGGTCGAGATAGGCGCGGTGGGGGTGGCTGCGCAACGAACGGGTGGGGTAGCCGATGCGCGCGAGCAGCGCCTCCGTGCGTGCCAGGATCTCGCGCCGCGCCTCGGGCGCGACGGGCGCGCCGCGCCCCCGCGCGCCGGCGCCCGCCGGCATTCCCGTCTCATCCGCAGTCGGCGACCCGCGTGGTGCAGAACGCCCGCCCGCCCTGCCCAGGCAGAGCTCGTACGCGACCACCGTCACCGCCTGCGCCAAGTTGAGCGGCCCGCCCGGCGTGGGGATCTGCACCAGCCGATCGCAGCGGTCGAGCCAGTCGAGCTCGAGGCCCGTGCGCTCGGGGCCGAACAGCACGAGCAGCCGGACCGGATCGCGCGACAGGTACCGCTCCACCGCCGCGCCTGGATCGGCGACCGCACGCCGCCGGCCCGAACGGGCGCTCGTGGCCCAGACCTCGTCGAACTCGGCGAGCAGCGCCGGAGCCTCGGCGAGGCCGACCACGCGCGCGCCCTCGAGCAGCGGCGCGCCGAAGCGCACCGCCCGCGCCCGCTCGACCGCGTCATCGCGCCGCGCGGGCTCGATCAGCACGAGTCGCTCGAAGCCGAACGCCGCGAGCGAACGCGCAACGGCGCCCACGTTACCCGGCTCAGAGGGCTGCACCAGGCCGAAGGTCACCGGCAGCGGCTCAGCCGTTGAGTCCATCAGATCCCCCCGCGCCCGGCTGCTTGCCGCCGGCGAACTCCGTGCGCCCCACGGCGTCGCCGGCGCGCCAGAGCGATCCTTGCCGGCGGCCGCGGCGCGCGAGCACCGCGGCGATCTCCCGGCGCACGCAGTCGGCCGACACCCCCCAGCGCGGCGCGATCAGCATCCGCCGCGGCGCGCTGGCGGTCAGCCGCTCGATGACGACCTCGGGGTCGAGCCGCTCGAGGAATCCGGCCGCGAGCCGCGCGTAGGCCCGCCACGACGGCAAGCGGGCGTGCGCCGCCGCCGGCAGCCCGGCCAGGCGGCTCCCCCTGAGCACCTGCAGGTGGTGGATCTTGACCGCCTGGATGCCCGCGGCACAGATGCGCGCCGCGCCGGCGAGCTGCGAGGCGTGGCTCTCCCACGGCGTGCCCAGGATCACGTGCGCGCCCGCGCGGATCCCGCGCGCCCGCAGCTCGCCGATCGCCCGCGCGGAGCAGGCCCAGTCGTGGCCGCGGTCCATCGCGCGCAGCGTCGCGTCATCGGTCGACTGCACGCCCACCTCGACCTGCACGAAGCGGTCGCGCGCCACGTCGGCCAGGAGATCCAGCACGGGTTCGGGCAGGCAATCCGGCCGCGTCCCGATCACCACGCCCAGAGCGCCTGGAGAGGCGAGGGCCTCCCGGATCACCCGCTCGATCCGCTCCGGGGAGCCGTAGGTGTTCGTGTAGGGCTGCAGGTAGACGAGATAGCCGACGGCGCGCGGATAGCGCCGGGCCAGGTGCGCAGCGGCGCGCGCGACCTGCTCGCGCACGGGCAGGTGCGGCCGGCTCGTGGGGGGGCGGAAGGCGTCGATCGCGCAGAAGGCGCAGCCGTGCTCCCCGAGCGTTCCGTCCCGGTTCGGGCAGGAGAAGCCGGCGTCGACGGTCACGCGGAAAGACATCCCGCCGAAGCGCTCGCGCAGGAATTGCCCCGCGCTGCGGTAGGGCAGGGCCGCGGCCGAATCGGCCGGGGGTGAGCAGGTGCTGGGAACGGGATCCACGCTGCGGCAGCCCTCATCGGCAGTCGCGGTTCTGCGCGCGAGAGCGGGGACGTCCGCTCCCGCCTTTGGAGCGCTCCTCGTGCAGGCGAGAGCCTAAACGGCGGCGGGTGCCCCGGGCAAGCGCGCTGCCCGGAACACCCGCCTCGAGATCGACGCGCGTGCGCGCCGACTACTTCTCCGGCACCCGGATCGCCACGAAGCGTCCGGTGTCCTGGTTGATCACCCGCAACAGCAGCACGTCGCCCGGCTCCAGCTCGGAGACGATCTGCCGCAGATCGCTCGGCCTGCTCACGGTGTGGCGCGAGGCGCTGACGATGAGATCGCCGACCCGCAGCCCGGCCTCCTCCGCCGGCGACATGCGCTCCACCTCGGTCACCACCACGCCCGCGGCGCCGCGGTCGAGATCCAACTCGCGGCGCACCTCGTCATCGAGCCCGGTGATATCGAATCCGAGGCTTTCGAGCGTGCTGTCGTGGCCGGGCTCGGTCATGCCGGCCACACCCTGGTCCGACTCCATCTCGCCGAGCTCGACGCTATACCGTTCTTCACGGCCGTCGCGCAGCACGACCAGGTCGACCTTCGTCCCCGGCGGCATGGCGGCCACGCGGAAGCGCAGGTCCTGGACCTTGTCGAGCGCTTCACCGTTCAGCCGCAGGAGGACATCGCCTTCCTTCAGGCCGGCCTCCTCCGCCGGGCTGCCCTTCGTGACCTCCTGGACGAGCACGCCACCCTTGCCGCCGGGGTCCATGCCGAAGGCCTCGCGCAGCGGGCGATCGAGGTCCCGGATCATCACGCCCAACCAGCCGCGCTCGACCCGGCCGCGATCGAGGATGCTCTGCATGATCGGCTTGACCAGGTCGGTGGGGATGGCGAAACCCACGCCCTGGTAGCCCCCGGTGCGGCTGGCGATCGCGGTGTTGATGCCGACCACCTCACCGCGCAGATTGACCAGCGGGCCACCGCTGTTGCCGGGGTTGATCGCCGCGTCGGTCTGGATGAAGTCCTCGTAGTTGGTCAGACCGATGTTGGAGCGCCCCAGGGCGCTGACGATGCCGGCGGTCACCGTGCCGCGCAGCCCCTGGCCGAAGGGATTGCCGAGCGCCACGACCCACTCGCCCACCCGCGGGCGCCGGTCGGTCAACGTCGCGTAGGGCAGGTCGCCTCCCGTCTTGATGCGCAGAACGGCCAGGTCCGTCGCCGGGTCGGTGCCCACGACCTCGGCCTCGAGCTCGCGATCATCCGACATCAAGATGGTCACGTTCTCCGCGTTCTCGACGACGTGGTTGGCGGTCAGGATGATGCCGTCGGCCCGCACGATGACGCCCGAGCCAAGCCCTTGCTGGCGAAACTCTTGCGGGCCCTGGTTAAAGGGCGTCATGAAGCGCTCGAAGAAATCTGGGAAGGGCGAGCGCACCTGGTTGCCGGCAGTCCGGATCACGCGCTCGCTGGTGATGCTGACGACCGCGGGGAGGACCTGGTCGGCCACCCGCCCAAAGGCGTCGCTGAGCGCGTTGGCCACCTCCACGGGGTCACTCGGCGGGGCGGCCTGCGCCGCGGGTGGCAGCGCAAGATCGCTTCGCCCGCCTGCCGTCAGCAAGGCGCCGCCGGCCACCCCGGCCACCAGGAGCAGTGTGGCCCCCAGCAACAGAACTCCCCGCGAACCGCTGCGTCTGCCGCCTATCTTCGCCATGGCCTCTTCCTCCTTCTCTCGATCATGGGTCAGGGCCGTCGGCGCGCGTCCTCGCGCTGCCGGTCGCTCCCGGCCCTTTCCGTGTGCCCGATCGCCCGCGCGAGAGGGCGCGGCGATGCGGCCAGGGGTGCGCCACGCTCAACTTCACGGGCTGAGAACACCGAGACGCCTGCTCCTGTTCCCGGGCCGGGCTCGTTCTGAGGTCTGCAGGCCGGCGCGCAACCACCGTGGATCGCTCGCCGCTGGACGATCCATACTGGGGGAAGGGGAACCCCGTGGCCAGGCTGCAGACATCCTACCGCCAGGAGCGCGAAGGGCAACCGGGGCGCGCCGGCTGCACGCCGCAGCCGCGCGGCCCCCGCGCCGCCCGCGGCCTGGTCCTCGCCGCGCTCGGCCTGCTGCTGGGCATCGGCGGCACGGGCCGTGGTGCGGCGGGGCGCACGCCGGGGGCTTTCCCGCGCCTGATGAGCTACAACCTCCAGATCCGCCACTTCACGGAGGCCGAGCGCGACACGCTGGCGCTGTTCGACATGGTGAGCTGCCACGAGCCGCCCGAGGTGATTGCCGCGATGCGCGCGCGCAATCCGCGCCAGCGGGTCTTCTACCGCACGATGCCCCAGAACATCGTCTCCTGGCAGGAGGATCAGACCTGGTGGCACGCCGACACCCTCCACTCCCTCATCCGCCTCTGCCAGTTCTACGCGCAGAAGAACGATTGGTACCTTTACGACGTGCAGGGCGAGCGGATTCCCGAGTGGGGTGGCTGGGCCGCCAACTGGACTCGCTACTGCCCGCGCGGGGTCTACGGCACCGCCCGGGGCCTGACCTACGCCGAGTGGTACGCGCAGATCGCACTGCCGCAGATCGCCTACCGTTCGCCGGCCTGGGAACGCTGGGGCTGGGGTTCCTCCGCCTATGACGGTATCGACTGGGAGGTGTTCAACGACTGCCCGGCCTGCTGCATCCCCGACCTCTACCTCCGAGCCGACCCGGACCGCGACGGCGAGGCCGAGGGCATCGCCGGGCTGTGCTGGGACGACGGGTGGCTCGACTCGCTGTCGGTGCTGCGACGGGAGGTGAACGATGCCTTCTACCCGCAGCTCCGTGCCGCGCTGGCCGAGGATCTGGTGATCCGCATCAACCGCCCCTTCACCAAGACCGGGCCCGCTTGGGCCTGGGAGCTGAACGGCTTGAAGCTCGAAGACTGGCGCCCCGACCTGCGCCAGACCCACGCGGACTGGTGGGATTGGATGTACGGTCGGCGCGACGCTCAGGACCAACTGGTCGGGTCGGGCTACCTGTTCGCCGAGCAGCGCATGCACCCCTTCGGCGTCGACGAGCGCGAGGGCTGGGACATGACCTACATCCAGGTGCTCGATCGCGACCGCGGGTGGGATCCTGCCTTCCGCAGCCGGATGCTGCGCTGGGGCATGGGCACGAGCATGCTCGGCGACGGGCTGTTCGCGATCACGCACGACCAGCGCTCCATCTGGTGGTTCCCCGAGCTCGCGTGGGACTTCGGCCGTCCGCTGGGTGACTTCTGGAAGGAGGTCTACCCCGTGACGGGTGGGGCCGAGGCCGACACGCTCTACGTCCGGGCCTTCGAGCGCGGCTTTGTCGAGGTCAATCCCGATACGACCGAGTTGCAGAGCGTGCCGCCCGAGGATGCTCGCTTCGGGTTCTGGCTGCCCCTGGACGATCTCGAGTGCATCGCCGCCGGACCCGACTCCCTGCTCCTGCGCTGGCGTCAGCCCGTGTCCCCGACCGGTGGGGACAGTGCGCTCTTCCGCTACGCCACCGCGCAGCTCGACGCGCAGAGCTGGGAGATGGGCCGGCCGATCGAGGGCGAGGTGGTCGAAGGGGCAGGGGGCTACCGAACGCTCACCGTCCGTGGCCTTGCGCCGGGGACCCTCTATCACGTCGCCGCGCGCCGCCTCACCTTCGGCCGGCTGGCACCCTTCCTCGCCGGCGCCGTCGCCGCGACCACGACCCCGGTGGGGCCCGATACCCTCGCGCCCGCGGCGATCGACGACCTGCTGGCGGTGGCCGACTACACCGATGGCTTCAACCTCGAGTGGACCGCCCCGGGCGACGACGGGGTCGCGGGCACCGCCGCGCAGTATCTGCTGGGCGTCCGGCCGGGGGAGGAGATCCGCGACGAGCAGGATTGGTCCGAGGCCGACCGGATCACCGAGGGCCTCCCGGTGCCGGACCCGGCCGGGGCCCGCCAGTCCTGGGCGCTGCGCGGCCTGGCGCCCGACACCATCTACGGCCTGGCCCTGCGCGCGCGCGACGAGGCGGGCAATCTGGCGCCGCTGGGGACGGCGCTGCTGGCTCGAACCCTTCCCGGGGATGCGCGCCCGGAGGCCGCGCCGGCGTCGGGCCGGATCATCTGGCGCGGCCCCTTCCCGCATCCCGTCCTCACCGAGGCCGACCTCGAGGTCGAGCTCTCCGGCGCCGCGGGCGACACGGCGCACCTGACCGCGCGGATCTACGACGCCACCGGCCTGCTCGTGCGCGCCTGGTGTGAGGTGGAGTTGGCGGCCGGATCGGTGGAGCGCCTGCACTGGGATGGGCGCAACGACGGCGGTGCGCGGGTCGCGCCCGGCCTCTACTTCCTGCGGCTGGAGATGGGGGATCACGCCGAGGTCGCGCGCATCTACGTCGCCCGCCCCTAGTCGAGTGAGCGGAAGCTGTCGGCGTCGCCCTCGAGGTAGGGGCCCTGGCCCCAGATGCGCTCGTGACGCTTCAGGGCCATGCGGCGGCCGCGCGCCCGCGCCCGTGCGCGCAGCAGGCGCGTGAGCCCCTTGCGGAGCCGAGCGGCATCATACCCCGCCAGCTCGGCCAGCGCGGCCACGGTCTCCCCGGCCGAGAGGCTCTCCACCTGCAGGCGCCGGCCCTTGAGGCCCACCGAGACCTCGGCCGGGCTGCCGAAGAGGTTGTGATAGGCGCCCATGATCTCCTGGTAGGCGCCCAGCAGGCAGATGGCGAGCAGATAGGGCCGGCCGGCGCCGGCATCGCCGTGCAGCTCGAGCGCCTCCTTGACGTCGCGCACGTCGACGAAGGCGTCGATCACGCCGTCGGAGTCGCAGGTCAGATCGACCAGGATGCCCTTCTCGGTCGGGGTCTCGTTGAGCCGGTGGATCGGCACGATCGGGAAGAGCTGCTCGATCGCCCAGGCGTCGGGCACGCTGCGGAAGACGCTGAAGTTGGTCACGTACTTCTGGCGGAAGGTCTTCTCGAGCGCCTTCAGCTCGTCCGAGACGAAGTGCGTCCGGCGGGCGAACTCGAGCGCCCTGCGGCAGACGGTGTAGAAGTGCTGCTCGGCAACGGCCTTCTGCTCGAGCGACAGGTAGCCCAGCTCGAAGAGCGTCTGCATCTCGCCGCGCGTCATGAGCGCGTCGTGGTAGTACTCGCGGAAGTTCTTGATCGAGATCTCCCGGGCGATCGCCTCCATCTCCGCGATCTGGGGCGGCCGCTCCTCGTCCTCGTCATCCAGCTCCGGCGTGGTCGCGCGCGGCCGGCGCGGCGCCCCGTCCGGGTGGAGCTCCTGCGGCAGGTAGGAGGCGGGCACGTCGCTGTCGCGGCTCTCGCAGTTGGTGATCAGGAGCGCGTGGGGGGCGGCGATGGCCCGCCCGCTCTCGGAGACGAGATCGGGCAGCGGCACCTCTTCCTCGGCGCACACCTCCTGGATCGTGTAGACGACGTTGTTGGCGAACTCCTGCATCGTGTAGTTGACGCTGGAGTCCGACGGGGTCTTGCTGCCGTCGTAGTCGATGCCGAGCCCCCCGCCCACGTTGAGGTACTGCAGGGGGATGCCGCGCGAACGCAAGCGCGCGTAGATCCGCGCCGATTCCTTGACCGCGTCCTTGATGCGCCGCACGCTGGTGATCTGCGACCCGATGTGATAGTGGAGCACGCGCAACCGGTCGAGCAGCCCGGCGTCGCGCAGCATGTCGATGGCGCACAGCAGGCCTGACGAGCCCAGCCCGAACTTGGAGGTTTCGCCGCCCGAGGCCTCCCAGCGCCCGCTGCCACGGTTGTCGAGCCGGCAGCGCAGGCCCAGCAGAGGGGACTGCTTGTGCTTGCGGGCCGCGGCGACGACGAGCGGAATCTCCTGCAGCCGCTCGACCACCAGAACCACGGTGGGATCCTCGCCGCTCGCGACGGTGGCCAGCTCGACCACCTGCGCGTCCTTGAAGCCGTTGATGCAGATCCAGCTGTTCGGCGGCAGCTTCTGCGCCAGGGCGATGGCCAGCTCGCTCTTGCTGCCGGCCTCGAGGCCGAAAGCGCCGGGCCGGCCGGCCTTGATCAGGCTGTCCACCACGGGGCGCCGGGGGTTGACCTTCAGCGGGAAGACCGCGCGGTAGCGGCCGTCGTAGCCGAACTCGGCCATCGCGCGCTCGAAGCAGGTGTAGAGCTGCTGGAGCTGGGTCTGCAGGAGCTGCGGGAAGCGCACCAGCAGCGGCGGCACGAGATCCATCTCGGCGCAGCGCCGCACGACCTCGGTGAGGTCCACGGCGCGATCATCGAGGAAGGGCCGAACGCGCAGATGCCCGTCTCGCCCAATGGCGAAAAACCCGCTGCCCCACTCGTCCACGCCATAGGGGCTCTGCGACTTTCCCTTGCGTGCCACGCCGGCAGGATGCCTCAGACGGCAGGGGGCAGGCAATCGCCGATTTGCGTTCGCCCGCGCGCGCTCAGAAGCGGAACCCGAGCGCGAGGCGATGCGTGTCGCCCAGCTCCTCGCGACCCAGCGCGAGCCCGTAGTCAAAGGTGACGCGCGACCACGCAACCCCCACACCGCCCGCCGGGTAGATCTGGGCATCCGCGCCGTCGTCGCGCCAGCGCAGGCCACCGCGCAGCGCGAGGGCCTGGCCCAGCGGCCGCCACTCGACGCCGCCCGACACCTGGATCAACGCGCCCAGATCGAGGTCCACCACCGCCGTGGCCGGGACCTCGAGCGTCGCCAGCGGCCGCCAGCAGAGCCCCGCCTCGGCACGCGGGGTCAGCGACTCGCTGGTGTTTGCCTCCCAGCTCAGGGATGAGAAGAGCGATCGCACCAGGAGTGCGACGTCCAGGCCGGGCATGACCGGCCGCGCGAGGGCCAGGTCGAACGCGAAGCCGCTGGCGCTCACCTCTTCGAGATCCGAGCGCACGAGCAGCAGGTGCCCGACCGCTGCCCAGGCGGTGTTGGCGTAGGTGCGGCGCGCGTGGGCGAGGGCGATGTCGTACTCCCCGTAGGCATCGGGTTCGAGGTCGACCGTGGTCGCCTGGACCCCCAGGCCCCAGGCGGATGTGACGGGCCCGGGCTCCTCCTGCACCTGGCCGTCGCTCCAGCTCGGGCGGCGCGCTCGCAGGGGCCAGGCCAGGAAAGCGCCGGTGTGGGTGACGATGCCCAGCCCGTAGAGGTCGGCGTAGGTGGCCGCCAGACCGGCGCCCTCGACCTCCAACAGCCGGGCGGCGTTCCAGTAGACGGCCGTGGGGTCCTGGACGCCCGGGCCGCCAGCCCCGCCCAGGGCGGCGGCGCGCCCGCTCGGCTCGAGCGGGGCAAAGGCCCCCGAGATGGCCTGCCCGCCGCCGGCGGCCCGTGCCGGAGCGGCGGTGATCAGCAGCAACGCCGCGGCGAGCACGCCCATGTGCTGCCCGCGCACGCCGCGGGCGGTTCCTCGCGCGTACCTACTTCTGGAGCACAAAGGCCTTGACCTCCTCCATTGCGACCCGCCCCGCGCCGTCGAGCATCCGGCAGCGCAGCAAGTAGGGACCCTGGCGCACCGGCTCGCCGTCCTCGTTCTGGCCGTCCCACGTGACACTCACCTCTTGCAGGAGGCTGCCCGCGGACTGGTCGGTCCAGGCCCGGACGCGGTCGCCCTCGAGGTTGTAGACCTCGACCTGTGCCCGCGACCACCCGGCCAGCGTGTCGAAGACAAAGGCGTCGCCTGGATAGAAGGGACGCGGGATCGAGATGGCGTTCTGCGTCAAGTACTTCACGGTGCGCGCGGTTTCGGCACCCTCGTTGTGCACGACGTCCCGCCCGGCCGCGATCACCTCATTGCTCCCCGGCAGCAGCGTGACCTGGCCGGAGAAGCGCTGGTTCTGGTCGAGGTCCAGAACGACATGGCTCGTGCTCTCGGGATCGGCGTCGGTGTGCTCGATCGTCACCAGGATATCCACCGCATCCTGGGGAGCGACGCCCGCGATCGTGAGCGCGCCGGTCGAGACGTGGGTCGGCAACGGCGGGTCGAAGACCGGCGCGGTGCCGGGGCCGTCCAGGTCCATCTCGAAGTAGACCGTGGCAACCTCGATGCCGCAGGCCGCGTCGCGCCCCTCGATCGTGACCGGGACCGGGCACTTCGGGTTCTGGTTGCCGCTGCCCCAGGCATTGTCCCGGAGCTTGTAGTCGATCTCGTAGGTGACCACGGAGTCCGAGGAGGACTCCTCGATCAGCCTGAAGGTGACGTAGTTGATGACAAACCACTGATCGAGATTCAGGAAGTCGGGCAGGAGCGCCATCGGCCGATTGTGGGTCGCCCAGGTGCTCCGCAGGACAATCCGGTCGCCGTTGGTCACGCGGTAGCAGAGGATGCCGTCACACTCGGAGAAGCGCTCCGCGTCGCCGACCACCACGGTCTCGCGGTGTTCCAAGCGGTCGTTGAGGAGGCAGAACTGCAGGGCGTTCGTGGTCGTGCTGAAGCCCGTGGCGGGGTCATAGGCCGTGAGGGGAATCTCGAGCCCCCCGTCGTCGGGCAGGGTGTTGTCGGCCGAGATCGTCGTCTCGACCGAGTAGCAGCACCAGACCTCGGGTGCCCCGCCCACCGTGGCGACCGTGTCGACATCGGCGCAACGCGTGGCGCGCAGCGCCGGGTCGCCGTTCGAGTCGACCCCGGTGAAGTCGGCGTAGACCTCATACGCGGCGCGGCTGTCCCAGTAGGTCCGGATCCGCACCGGATCGCCATTGCGCACGGAGTACTGGCCGCGCCGGATGGCCTCCGAGTTCGGCAGCAGGACCTTGAAGCCCCTGAATTCCGGGGCGTTCACCAGCGCGACCGAGTCCCGGGCCACGCCGGTCGAGAGGTTGCCGACGACGTCGCGGCCGTAGACGGCGAGGTGATTCTGCCCCGACTCGAGCTGGATCGTGCCCTCGAACTTGAGCGAGTCGCCCAGCATCGCCACGGGCAGGACGAACTGCCTGTGCTGGTTCAGGACGACGAGCACGTCGTGCGAGCTGTCGGGCGCGTAGCCGGCCAGCGCCAGCTCCTGGACGGTCAGGGTCTCCGGCAGCTCGCCCAGGAAGGCCGGCGCCCCGCTGGGTCCCTGATTGTCGATCAGCAGCTCGAGCGTGGCGCTGGCCGTGCCGCAGGCGCCATCGGAGACATCGATCCGCACGGGCAGGAACTCGGTCGACGGGCCGTGCGCCTCTTCGCTCAGCTCGTAGAAGATCGAGTAGGTCTCGGGTTGGGTGTTCGGTCCGGAGAGCCAGTAGAACACGCCATTCGGATCGAACAGGGCATCGACGGAGGAGAAGTCGGCCGAGACGAGAAACGGACGCGTGGCGAAGGACCAGGTCGTCTCGATCCGCAGCGAATCGCCGTTGCGCGCCATGTAGACCGGGGTGCCCCCGTGATCGGTGAACCGCTCCGCGGGCCCCACGAAGGTCGTGCCGACGTGAACCGGCGGGTGGTTCAGCAGGCAGAAGTTGAGGGTGTACATCGTCGTCGAGTCCGCCGGGTCGGCGCGGACGGCCGTGACCGGGACCGTGATGCCGGCGGCGTCGCTGCGCGTGTTGGCCGCGCTGATCACCGTGTGGAACCAGTACCGCGACCAGACATCGGTCGTGACCCCGTCGACGACGATCACGGTGTCGCCGTTGTAGGTTGCGGACAGGGGTCCCGCGGTCGTGTTGTCGAGCGCGCTCAGGTCGACCTCGACGCTGTAGTCCGGGCTGTCCCAGAAGGTATAGAACTCGAGCGTGCTGCCGTTGGTCACCGGGCCGGTGGGCTGCACCACCCGGTAGCCCTTCGCGACGGGCGCGCTGAGCGCGGCCGCGCCGGGGGCTTCTACCGCCGCGCGGGCCAGCAGGAGACCCAGGGCCAGGACGAGGCCAATGCGCGCAGCGGCGCGCCCGTATCCGGTCTGCAGGACGCGCAGGCCGCCCGGCTTGACTGGGGCATTCATCATGCAGATTTCCTGTTTTGCGTTCCTCGATCCATGGATCCGCGCCGCCGGCGCCCGAGAACGCGTGGCAGAGGACCGGGAGACCGCGGCGCTGCATCGATCCGCGTCAGGGTGCCGCAAATACTCGGCGGCAGCCTGCCGGCTGTCAAAAGGAAACTGTCTGCCGAGGGCCATCCCTTGCCGCGCCAACTGCCCGCCCTTAGACGCTCAACGCCCCGGTGGGGTTCCCGGCGCGCGGGCGCCGCTGCCCGCACGCCGGCCTCGGTCGGCGGACCTTGAGAGCCATCGCGGCCCGTGGTACTTCTCGGCCGGCGTGGCCGAGCGCGCGGGAGGAGCGAACGCGTGAATGCGCCGGGTCAACAGGGGGGAATCAGCCTGGCACTGGGGGGCGGTGCCGCGCGGACGCTGGCGCACGTCGGGGTCCTGCGGGTGCTCGAGCGCGAGGGCATCGCGGTCGGCAGCCTGGCCGGCACGAGCGGGGGAGCGCTCATCGCGGTCCTGGTGGCGGCCGGCTTCCCCCTCGCGGACATCGAGCGCGAAGCGCGCACGATGGGCTGGCGGCGCATCGCCGAGTTCAAGCCCTCGCCGCTCGGGCTCATGTCGACCGAGCGCTTGGGTCGTTTCGTGCGACACGCCATCGGGGATCTGCGCTTCGAAGAATTGCGGCTGCCTTGCGCCGCCGTGGCCGCGGACCTGACCGCGCAGATTCGACACGTCTTCCGGACCGGCCCGGTCATTCCTGCCGTCGAGGCCAGCTGCGCCATCCCCGAGTTCTTCCGGCCGGTCGAGATCGATGGCCACTTCTACACCGACGGCGGCGTCGTCGAGCCCCTGCCGATCCACACCCTGGTCGATCTGACGATCGACCACCCCAGCCCTCTGGTGGCGGTCAATGTCATGGTGCGGCCGCCGCGACAGGCGCCGCCCCGGCACATCTGGCAGCTCGTCGGCCAGATCACCCGGCTCGCCCAGTACGAGATGGTCTGCCAGGCGTCGCTGCGCGCGGACCTGCTGGTGGAACCGGAGGTCGGGGAGTTTCCGATCTTCACCCTCGAGAACGCCCCGGGCCTGATCGCCGCGGGCGAGCGGGCCATGGAGCGCGAGCTGCCGCGCCTGCTCGAGATCCTGTCCGGGTGGGAACGCGGCAGCCCAAGCGAGGAGGGCCGGTGGGCGTGAGCCCGATGGGGACGGCGGGTGCGCCTCGCCTGCGCGTGCTCCACCTCGTGGTGCTGCGCTTCTGGAGTGCCATCGCCTGGCACGCGGTCTCGCTGAGCCTGGCCCTGGGACGGCGCGGGCACACCTGCTGGTTGGGTGGCCAGGAGGGCAC
>CAZDKK010000020.1:0-62240 GCA_964506245.1 uncultured bacterium
CGATGCACGAAGCGAGCGAAGGTGGCTAGACGGGGCGCGGCGAGGTCTTACGATCCTTCGATCCCAGGCCTGCTTCACTCCGGAAGCACTCAACAGCAGCCCGCCTTCCCTTGGGCTCCCCGTGCTCCCCCCAGCTTCGATGCCAGGATCTCGGGAATTGGAAGCAAGGCGTAGGCGCTGGCCATGAATAGCACCAGCCCCAGCATCAAGCTCGGGCAGTCCTCGACTTCAAGGACTACCAGCGCGGCAAACACCCACGCCCCGACGCCTACCAGTGCCCCTATCCAGACTAGTACCGCACTGAGCACGCACGTGAGCGCCCCCCCCTCATCGTGACGACCGCCAGGTGGTGTCTTGTCCTTGACCCGCCTCCATGCCCTGGCGCTGATGATCAGACATGTCGAGAGGAGAGCGACGACTCTCGCAACCGCAACAGCGACGGCGGCAACAAGACTGAAGACGGCAAATACGCCTGCCAGCCCACCAATCTCCGAGTAGTTGAACACCAACTTGAAGAGACCAGAACCCTGCTCTGCGACCACGCCCCTGTTTATTCCGCAATCCCACCGCACAGGAACCAATTGACCTACAGCGTAACGTCGCGGCGAAGGTACCGTTGCAGGCGTTCCACAGGGGGCCACTGTCACATAGGCCTGTGCCGGGATGATGCTACCGTCGTTGACATCCTCTTCCCGGTAATCCGTGGCGATCACCTCCACCTGGAGCCAATCACCCTTCAAACAGACCCTCACAGGAACGTAGATGCTGTTGAGAAACAACGCGATCGCGATCACGTACGCGATGACGCACAGAGTCACTATGAGGCGGTCCTCCGAGAACAGAGCTGCGAGAAGTCCCGCACTATCCTCCGATGTCGCGTTGTCTGGACCAGGTTGACCCGCTGATTCCCCGTCTGGCGCGCTCCCGCGCGACAGTGCTGGAGAACGCACGCCATCGTCTTCTTGCATCAACGAGGGCAATGCGAAGGACAGGTAGTAGGAAAAGACCGCGCCGACGACGAGCAGCAGAACATAACCGAGACAAAGTAGGACGAATACGAAGAGCGGAATGGCGACGATCGTCAGGATCGGAAGAAGCCACAGAAACCCAGCGATGGCCATGGAGACCAGCAGCGTCGTCTTCAGGGTCCGCCAGTACTGCTCGGGGGTCCATCTGTCCGACGAGAGCCCGACGGGAATGCAGAGAAGCAGGGCAAACGCCGCGAGGAGGTACCAGGGCACTCCGCGGGCCGCGGGGCGCAGAAGGAGAATGCCGACGCAAGACAGGGCGAGCGCCGCGAGGAAGCGGGAGCGACTGGAAACGGCTGATCGAACTGCCGCCCCGACGATGACCACGGCGGGGATCCCCAGCAGGACGCCCAGCGCGAGCGGGAAGGTCTCCGTGAGCGCATGAAGCAGGCCTTTGGCAGTCTCTGCGAGCCAGTCCATGATCAGAGCCTCCACATGAGCGGGTGAGAGGATCCCCCCTGGGGCGGCCAGTCGGGGGGGACTCCCGGCCTGGAAGAGGGCGGGATGGCCATGCAGCTCCCGGTCTCCTCCGCCGGGCGTGAACCGCTTCTCCCCCAGTTGCCCAACGAAACTGAAGTCGCCAACAACCTTCATTGCATGGGGGCATGGGCGGGGCCAGCTCCTGCCAGTGGCATGCCACAGTCGCCCCAAGATCGTGACAGAGTCCGACCCGCTTGCTGCCGACTGCATCTCGGGGTCGGCATGTGCTTGCCCGTAGCCGTGATGGGAGATGTCAAGGGACTGTCGCCGACACAGAATCCGGATCATGGCGCCGGTGGGTGGACTCGTGGGTCTGGATTCCTACTGAACACCGCCCCACCCGCACATCGGCACCAAGCCTGTGAGCGATTAGTTGCTCGGCCAGGGACCCCCGAACCGAGTCTCCGAGAAGATGCCCGTCGCCGGCGCTCGCCCGTCAACACCCTCTCAGTCTATGCGGCTGGCCTCGCGCCCGGACAGCAGCGGCTTGAGTATTTCCTCAAACTCCCCATCGAGCTCGGCGACCCCAGCCTCAATGATGATGCGCTCTGGTGGAATCTTGAGCCGCTGGCAACCCTTGGCCGGAGTGTCGTGAAGGTCTTCCCACGGGCAGCCCAGCTGGTCTCCGATGCGTCTCACCCCTGTGGCGTCTGTCCCCAGATCCTTGGCAAGAGCAAGGGATGAATCGTCTCCTCTGACTTTGCGGTCCACGGCGAATCTGAGCAAGCGTACATATATCTGATGGCTGAGGGGCATGCTTATTTCCGCGCCCTCGACGCCGAATTCAACCAGCCATGGCCGATTGTGCTCGCCTGACTTCTCTGCCTTGAAGCGAAGGATCCAGCTCGATGCCGGGATTGGCGGAGTGTTCCTAGCCCACGAGAATGCCAGAGCAAAGAACATCGCTATGAACACCGCTTTGGAGCTCAGGGAGAGGGCCCAGCGCCAATCAGAGGGAACCAGCTTCCCCAAGCCAGTATCCAGTTCGAATACCTGAACTACTGCAATCAGCACGATGGACGCAACGGCTAGGACCGAGAGCCAGCGGAAACCCCGGGCGCGAAAGGACCGGTAGAAGGAGTACGCGACCAGCGCCGACGTCACAAAGGACAGGCCGACGTCCGGTATTACAAACACGGTATAATCCTGGCTGGGTCTCAGGACTACAATCAGAGCCACGACGACAACAACAGCCGCGGCCACAAGCAAGTACCAGTGCCTGTCACAGCGCACGCGCTTGAAGATCTCCGGACTATGGTCGATGTGGCGAAGAGCAACAACCAGGAGACCGGAGTTGATGGGGGAGCTCAGGAGTCTCCAGAAGAGGATGCTGTTCCGGGTATCCTTGCCGACTGATTCGGGATTGGCGAGTGCTCCGTGCCATTTGAGCAGCAGAACCGCGCTGACAACGGCCCACGAGCCAACGGCGGCCCCGAACCACGGAAACACGCGGTCAGGCACAAGCGGCGACCGCTGGGGGCCGGCCGAGCCTGACCGCCACAGGGAGAAGATCATCGCGGACATGATCGCGCACATCACCATCTGGCAGACAACGTACATGCTGGGCGGTAGGCTGCCGAGAGTCTCAGTCATGGGCTCCTCCGGATCCCGAAGGGGATTCCGCCTGCCGGGCTGCAGCCAGCCGATGCGCGCGATGATCTCAGGGGGAATGCCCACAGCAACCGTCTACCAGATTGCCCCCTGTTTGCCTGGACGTAAACCTGAACTACGGCGGCTGTTTGAGCATAATCCGCGCGGCTTTGATGGGCAAGAGCTGGGTGCCAGCGTAGTCGGTCAGTGACACGTAGCTTCTTCCACCTCCCACACCGGCAAGCTCCCGATCACCCAGCTCCTGAGGGACGCGTGGGCTCCCGCAGATCCAGGTTGCGACCCACCGGAGCTTGCGGCATACCCCCTGTCCTCCATGCGCAGACTTACCGCGTGACCTGGCGAACAGAGCCAGAAGGTGAAGTGGGCATCGCGCCCTGTCACCGCTCTGGCAGACGGAGTCACGCGGCGGCGTGCCACTGGCACGGACTGGGTATTCCTGGGACCCCGCAGTAGTAATCGAAGCGTGACGGGCGGGCCGCCCTCGGGTCCGTCGTTTCCAACCCGACTGGTAGCAACCACTTCCAAGGAGGAGATCATGCCTCGCGTCGGTGCTCGCTCGCTGCCCCCGCGGACCTTCTTCGGACATCCGTGGGGTCTGATGGTCCTCTTCTTCACCGAGATGTGGGAGCGGTTCTCGTACTATGGGAACCGCGCCCTGCTCATCCTCTTCATGACGGCCCCAGTCGCCGTGGGCGGGCTGGGGTTCGGTACGGCGAAGGCCGCGCCGATCTACGCGATGTACACCTCGCTCGTGTACCTTGCGGCGGTTCCCGGCGGGTGGCTGGCCGACAAGTTCCTTGGCGCGCGCCATTCGGTGCTGCTGGGCGGATTCATCATCATGTGCGGCCACATTCTCTTGGTATTCCATGGCTTGCCGATGTTTTATGCCGGTCTCGGCTGCATCGTGCTGGGAACTGGCTTGTTGAAGCCCAACATCTCCGTTATTGTCGGTCAACTCTACAAGGCGGATGAGGAACAGCGCCGGGCTGCCGGTTTCTCGCTCTTCTACATGGGAATCAACATCGGTGCCCTCATCGCCCCGCTCACTTGTGGCTTCCTGGCCCAACATCCAGTGTTCCAGGAGATTCTGGCGAATTGGGGGATCGACCCTGCAGGTGCGTGGCACTGGGGTTTCGGCGCCGCCGCCGTCGGGATGTTCTTCGGCCTTGGGCAGTATGTGCTCACGAGCCGCCACCTCGGCGAGGCCGGCAAGCGGTCCCGTGAGCCCCGCGACGCCCGTGAATTGCGTCGGAATCGCCTCATCCTCCGCTTTGGTGTCGGTGTCATTCTTAGTCTCGCCATCGGCCTCTGGGCCTTCGACAAGACGGCGGAGTACTTACGGGAGGCGGAGTGGTCCGCGATCCCCTACTGCCGATTCTCCGCTAGCCCTCTCCAGGATCCTTCGAGGATTGCCGAGTACGCGAAAGGTTCAGCGGTGAGCCCCACTGAGATGCGGACGAAGCTCGGCCGCCCTGATCTCTGTGATTCGCTCGACGCACACCTCCGCCAGGGACAAACAAGCGGTGTATTCTCCGATGTGAACATAGTGATCCGGGGGATCGGAGGCTCGTGGGCGATCGATTCACTCCGCTGGAAGCAGGCTCCGTTTCTGCAGATCGTGGTGACCGGAAAGAAGGTGGGCACGAACAAGATCATCAAGCTCAACAAGGGTGATCCGCTGTTGCTGGCGGACTTCTTCTCGATTGTGGGTCCAGAGGCTGCTAAGACTGTCGTGCAGGGCATCCAAAGGCATCAGCTTACGGGAACTCTGGCAAGCACAACTGTGGATGCCGGGGAGGGCGTGGACAGCCTGCTCGTCGATCGCCTGGAATGGTCGCTCCACGTCAATGGGGACTTTGCGCTCCTGGGCTTCCATAGTCCTGCGGACACTGACACGGTGCACTTCAAGGCGGTGCATTCGTTCACCGATCTGCGGGGGCACATCGGTGAGGAAGCTTCCGGACGCGTTTGCGCGAGACTCTTCGCCGGACAGACCGAGGGACGGCTGAGCGGACTTCACCTGAAGCACGGAGGAGTGACCGAACATCTGGTGTCGAGCGGCTACAAGGTGTTCATGCTTCTTCTGATCATGGGGCTATTCGGCTCGGTCATCCTCCGGGGCAAGTGGACACCGAACGAGCGAGCGCGTCTGATCACCATCTTCGTGCTGTTTTGCGGGGCCTCGGTGTTCTGGGGCGTCTTCGAACAGGCTGGATCCACGCTGACCCTGTTCGCAGATCGCGACACGAACAACAGCCTGTTTGGCTTCGCGTTTCCCTCGTCGTGGTGGCAGTCTCTCAACCCGGCCTTGATCGTGCTGCTAGCACCGGTCTTTGCCTGGTTCTGGCTGAAGCTCGGCAGGCACAACCCATCAAGCCCGGCAAAGTTCGCGGTCGGGCTGTTGTTCGCGGGTCTTGGGTTCCTTGTCCTTGTTGCGGGAGCCTCCTCGTCCGGTGGGTGGGTCCCCGTCTCGCCGATGTGGCTGTTCTCCGTTTATCTGCTCCACACGATTGGTGAGCTATGGTTGAGCCCTGTGGGCCTCTCTGCTGTCGCGGGGCTATCGCCGCAGCCCGTGGTGGGTCTCCTCATGGGCACATGGTTCCTTGGATCCTCGGTGGGCAATCTCATCGGCGGATCGGTCTCCGGGTACTACGAGAGCTTCCAGCTCCCGACGCTCTTCGGCGTCATTGCTCTGAGCGCAGGCATCGTGGCACTGATCATGTTCTTGCTGGTTGGTCCCATCAAGCGCATGATGGCGCACAGCGAGGCGGCGTAGCCAGAGGTCTGTCCCATTGACTATCATGGACTAGCATACGGATCGGCATTCCACGGCCGCGCCGGCCCGTGCCAAAGCGCGGCTCCCATCGGCCACGCCTGGAGGGGATCCACGCGAGCTGCGTGGCGTGGCCTTACCGGCCAGGAGATTTTTCGCTATGTCTGAGACAAAGTCTCATGCGGCCATTACCTACTATGCGAAGAATGAGGAGTCCTACCTCGAGGACCTCAAGTCCCTCGTGCGAATCCCCAGCGTATCCTTCGCCGGGTTTCCTCCGGAGGAGCTCCGACGCAGCGCCGAGGCCACTGCAGCCATGTTCAAACACCGCGGCTTCGACTGCGTCGAGATCCTCGAGATCCCTGGTGTCCCCCCCTACGTATTCGCCGAACGCCGCAATGTGCCGGGTGCGCCCACTCTGCTCCTGTACGCGCATCACGACGTGCAACCCCCTGGCAGACTCGAGCTATGGCAGAGTCCGCCCTTTGTGCCCACGAAACGACCGCTGGACGGCAAGGACCGTCTCTTTGGCCGCGGCGCCGCCGATGACAAGGCCGGCATCGTGATGCATGCGGCCTCGGTCGATGCCTGGGTCCGCACCGCGGGTGAACTTCCCCTCAACGTCAAGGTGATCATTGAAGGTGAGGAGGAGGTCGGCTCGAACCACTTGGAGGAAATGATCGCTCGATATAGGGATCGCCTTGCCGCTGACGTCGTCATCGTGACAGATACGGGCAACTTCGATACCGGCTTACCGTCAGTTACTGTGGCCCTCCGCGGCCTCGTTGCGGCAACCATCGAAGTCCGGGCTCTTGAGCAGAGCGTCCACTCTGGCATGTGGGGAGGCCCCGTTCCTGACCCGGCCATGGCGCTGTGTAAGATCCTGGCCTCACTCGTGCATGATGACTCCTCCATCAATATCCCCGGCGTATACGATCATGTGGCTCCGCTTAGCGAGACAATGAAGAACGCCGTGGGCAAGCTACCCACCACCGAGGGTGAATTCCGACGTCAGGCCGGGATGTTGCCAGGCGTCCAGCTCCTTGGAGGCCGCCACCCGTGGGAGGAGAACTGGGGGCGTCCTGCCTTGGCCATCAACGCCATCGAGGCCTCGAGCCGTAAGGAGGCGCGCAATATCGTGAATGACGCTGCCTGGGCGCGACTGGGTATCCGCCTGGTGCCGCACATGGACCCCCAAGACATCGCACGCCGTCTCGAGCGTGCTCTGACAGAGAGAGCTCCTTGGGGTGCGCGGGTGAGCGTTCAGATCGAGAGTGCCGACGCCGCGTGGACGACCGACACCACGCACCCGGTGTTCGCTGCTGCGTTCCGCGCTCTGGCGAGAGGGTATGGCCGAGAAGCCCTCGGCATCGGCACTGGGGGATCGATCGGCTTCGTCGGACCGCTAGCTGAAGCCTTGGGGAACGTGCCGGCAGTGCTGATTGGGGTGGAGGACCCCTACTCCAATGCGCACTCTGAGAACGAGAGCGTCTCTCTGGAGGATTTCGATAAGGCCATCCGAAGCATGATCTACCTGTTCGAGGAACTGGCCGGTGCGCTGGCAAAGGGATGATGCCCAGGGGTGAGGCCAGTGAGTCCTCGGGACGAAGGGGAAGCAGGCCCTCAGCTGCCTAAGGTACTCGGCCCCTGCCCCGCCTCACGCAATGAACACCTCCTCCCGATGCCACTCCAGAAATGCCCTGTCGGGCCGGTCGTCACCGTCCTGTGGGAGGATCCGCAGCTCGTGCCCCGCCAGCGCGTAGTAGTCCCGCCCGTTCTCATACTCCTCCCGTATCGCGGGACTGACCTCCACCCGATAGTCGGGCGTGACCGTCACGTACCCTTGGTCGAACAGAATGTGCAAGTCTGATCTCAGCAGGAGTCCGTTGCTCACCCGGTTCGGCCCACTCGTGGCCACCGGTTTGATGTGAGCGGCCTGCAGGACCGGCAACGTTCGTTCCCCAGTGATCGCGCAACGACGGGTGTAGGCTCCCGTCACCAGCACGCGAAAGGCCCCTTGGCCGAGGCGCGCTCTGGCGAGGAACTCGCGGGAGAACCTCGGACTGTCGTCCTCAAGCTCACGACCCTGCCCCCATCCACCAAGTGGCCCACGCAGGGCTGCGAGTCGATCGGAGACAGACTGCCAGAGCTCTCGACCAATCTGCTCGCTGGTATCGTAGGATCGGCCGCTCACGATGTTGGCTTTCCAATCCCGGGGCTCGGGAATCCACTGCTCTCGAGGGAAGAAAAACGGTTCGGCCAGGATGATGCAGCCGATCGCCGGATCGTGCGCGCTGTCCCGGCGGTAGTGCCGTATGGCAGCATAGAAGGTCTCACACTTGGCCGAGCCGTTCTTATCGCCGAATGCCTCCCATGCAAGAGACGTCGGGAGCTGCTCGTAGCGCACGAAGAAGCCCCCGCCAGCAATGTAGTTCTCGGGGCTATGGAGCTTGAAGAGGAACGGCGCACCCACGGGGATCGCGCGGAACTGGACACCGCCACTCGGGCGCCAGAAGTTCACCTCGTCGGCCCGAATGCCAGCCAGGTAACGGTACCAATTGTTGTCCGTGACGCCCACGAAGTACTTCATGACCCCAACTCTGAGCAAGCACGCGCAGTCTTGACGAGCAGCCTCCGCCGCATGCCATCGGGCGCAGTCCTCATGAGGAGCCCCCGTCGTCCCCCCCCACAAACCACGTCCCCGCCTCATCCGCCACCCGATCCACCGCGTCCCTTCCCACCAGCTGCCGCGCCAGCCTCTTGAAATGTCGCGTCATGGCAATTCGATCATCCAGCTCCGCCGCCGTGATGACAACGACCTCATGCCCCTCGCTTCGCAGCTCCGCCCGAATCTGCCGATCCATAGCCGCCGTTTTCGGATTCCCGTGGATGTGCTCGGAGAGGCCGTCGAGGTAGACGAAGATCTTGCGCTCCTCGTCGTCCGGATCGTCGAAGGTGATGTCAGGGGTCGTCGAGCCGAGCGGCCGCGGGAGCATCCGCTGGAGCTGCCATTGCCCCTCCGGCAGTCCGGCCGCCTGCAACATCGCCCGCAGCTTGCGCTCCGCCACATTCACGGGCTGAGCTGATCCGGCGGGCTCTCGGGCCGGCATCTTGGGTGGAATCGGCTGCGCCTCCTCAAGCACGGAGCCCCATTCCGACAAGCGCTCCAGAACCAGGTGCCGGTCGAGGTACTTGTGATAGAACGCGTTGCGATAACGCTGGAAGCAGTCGATGCAGCTCCGGGGGCAGCGTGATGGGCAGTCGGCCGCGATGCGTCGGGCTTCGGCAACGATCTCGCCGAACCGCCGGCAGATCTGCTGCAGCAGTCCCGACCCGCCGGGCATCGGGTCGTAGAGCATCGCGTCCATCTCGTCCCGGTCGGCGC
Organism: uncultured bacterium; assembly: GCA_964506245.1. GTDB lineage: Bacteria > Eisenbacteria > RBG-16-71-46 > CAIMUX01 > WJJG01 > CAZDKK01. The sequence continues at coordinate 9,278 of CAZDKK010000020.1, forward strand.
AGCCGATGACCAGGACCTGCAGGTCATCAAGCTCCATGTCCAGGATCTGCGTCGCTGCGAAGCGGATCGCCTCGGCCATCGAGTAGGCCTCGTCCTGACTTGCGCAGGAGGCGATCGTGAGCGCGTCCACGACGAGGTCGGCGTGGAAGGCGGTCGCGAGCGGCGTCGAGCTGCACCGTTCCCTGTGCGCCTTGACGAACTCGTCGCGCTGGCGTTGCGAGGAGAGCGGCGAGACGCTCTGCCCGCAGACGCGGCAGACCGGATAGCCGAATTCCCGACGTCCGCGGATGGCGATGTTGGCACCCACGTTGACGAGGTGCAGGTGCACGCCTCGGCGCAGGTGGACTGCCTTGGGCCCCCACGTGTAGGCCTGTCCGCCGTTGTGGCGATCGCCTTCGCGGCCGAAGAGGGACACGCCCATCTGGAAGCGGTTCTCTTCCTCGTCGGAGATGCGCGAGGCGTGGATCAGATGAACGTCGCAGATCGGGATGCTCGTCACCATCGCCGCAGTGGGGTCGCCGCTCACGTCGGCGAGACACTCCCGAACGGCCTGCCGCTCGATGTTGACCTCGTAGTGGACTGCCTCGACCTTCTCCTCCCCGGCCTCGCGCGCGTAGAACTTGGGCACGAAGCGCTGGCCGTTGGCGTAGATCAGGTTGCCGGGGACGTACTCGCGGACGGCAACGCTCGGCACGCGCGGCAGGTCGAAGTCGCGCAGACCGCGCACGTAACGCGGCACCTCGGCCATCCCGAGGACTGACCCGATATCGAGGCCGTAGCCCGGCAGGAATCCCTCGCTGGCCAGCACCCCCATGGTAATCGTATCCGCGAACCCCTCGGCCTCGCTCCGCTTGCGTTTGCTGGTCCCCTTGAGGCGCTGCACGAGCCATTTGCAGCGCTGGTAGTAGGCGTCCTGCTCCTCATCCAGCGCCCCGACGCTCACCCGGCGATTCTCGAGGATCCGCATCTGCTTGAGAGCCCAGTGCAGACGCCGGTAGAGGCGCAGTATCACCGTCTCCAGCTCCCCGGTCATCGCGAGGACGTGCTCTGCGAGGCTGCCACTGTCGGCAACGGCAGCATCGGCATCTGGCCAGCCCTGCTGAAACGCTGCCGAGACCGCCTGCTCGATGCGCTCCTTGTGCTTGGTGATCACCGTGTGCAGGCACCCCACTTCACGCGGGCGAGGGCGGACCTCACCCGTCACGGTGAAGAGGTAGTCGCGCACGAAGGTGGGCAAGGCGGTTTCGAGGGCCTTTGAGACTTCCTCGCGGTCTGCGTCGGGCAGTCCGCTGCCGGGACGGGCTAGCTGGTGCAGCGAGGAAATGACATTGGCGTGGACATGCTTGGCCACCAGGAGCTCGTTGGACAGGTTGAACGACGGCGGATCCACCCGGCCGCCGAGGAGCTTGAGGGGTTCAGCGAAGTAGGCCCGGTCGTGGCTTGTGGCGCGGCAATACGTGAGGTTGGCCGCCATCCGGTGGCGCCGTCCGGCACGCCCGGAGCGCTGCCAGTAGTTGGCGGGCAGAGGCGGCACATTGCGCATGAGCACGGCGTCCAGGGCCCCGATGTCGACGCCCAGCTCAAGCGTCTGGGTGCACACCAGGGCATTGATGGTCTCGCTCTCACCCTTGAAGATCTGCTCGATCGTCTCGCGCTCCTGATGGGGCACCATCGCCGTGTGTTCCCGCGGGCGGATCATGGCGTAGTCCTGGTCCAGGACTTGAAGATCGTAGTTGTCCTTGTCCTCGGGCAGGTACTCGAGCTCGCCGTTGCAGTGCCACGCCAGGCAGCGCATCCGGGGCGTCCGTCGCGTGGTCCGCCGCCGGCAGGTCTTGCAGCGGAAGACGCCCTTGCTGGCGGCGAGCATCAGCTTGCCGCAGTCGATTTGGTGCGCGCCGCTGCAGCTGGGCAGGGCGTTGTCGCGACTGCCGGTCAGCGTCACGGGCACCAGGAGGGCTACGGACTCGTTCGTCACGTATCTCCACAAATCTTGGAGGAAGTCTCCGACGTCGTCCGGACTTACGCCCCACTTGCTCGCGATCTCGGAGGCGGTCGTCCGGTGTCCTGTTCCCGCTCGGAGCTGGACGATGCGACCGCGGTCGTCGGCATGCTCTCGCGTCAGCTTGATCCCTTTGGGAACATCGCTCATGTAGGGCAGGTATCCGCTCTCCAGCTCTCGCGCACCTGGCGCCCAGATCTTCGAGAAGATCCGGCCCGTGCCGTCGTAGAGCAGCCTCTTGCGGCGGAGCTGGTCGAGGAAGGCCTCGATGCCGCCAACAAGCTCGTCGGCGGGCAGGCCGAGATGGTCGGACCAGTGGCGCACGAAGGGACTCGACTGCTCCAAGCCGACGTAGTTGACCTTCAGGCGCCCCCAGGGCTCGAGGCCAATCTGCTGCTTGGCCGCCATCGTGATTTCGCGAAGGATCAAGATGCGCAGTAGATAGCGCCGCTCTTCGCGATGGGTGACGCCGCCCGCCTCCTTGGGGGCCACCGACCACGCCTCGGGGAGCAGGGCCTGCGAGAGCGCGTCATCGGACTCCATCTGCGCATCGAGCATGTGCGTGAGATCGCCGATGGAGAGCGGGCGCTCCTCGAGGGCGCGCATGATCATGGCGCGCAGGCGGAACCGCCGGGCGTGATCCCGCATCCAGCCGGCCTGGAAGGCCGCGTCCTGGCGGTTGTCGGCGAAGATGAGAAGCCGCCGGCGCTCCGCATGGTGGATCATGTCCTGCGCGAGAACGTGCACGTCGGCGACGTTGGTGGCGCGTACCGGCTTGATGGGCTCGCGGGATCTTCCGCCCACCTGACCACCCAGGGCCCCACAGCAGACACATGTGGTCAGGAAGCCCGGGTGGTCCTCCTTCTGCTGGACAGCCTGGAGAGGGACCATCGGCCCCGACTCGCCGCAGGCCAAACAATGCTCGCGCGGGTCGTTGTGTGCAGCTCCGCACGACCGGCAGAAATGCAGAAGGCTGAGCTTGGGATGGTCCTCCTCCTCGTCGTCGTTTTCGGATGAGATCAAGTGATCTGTCAGTAACACCCGGACGCCGCCGCGGACTTCCTCGAGCGGCTCCCAGTAGATGGCTTCGCCGCTGGCCTTGCCGCCACCCGGCACGCGACCGGCGTACTCGAAGTCGGCGAGCGCCTGCTCGAAGTAGTGCTGCCCACAGGTGTTGCAGGTGCTGATCCGCAGCCGCAGTTTGCGTTCGGTCTCGTCTTCCTCCTCGGCTGAAAGATGGAGGACCGGACGGTCGTCGCCGCCGTCGAAGGTAACCACGGCGCCCGGGACGCCGCGCACGAAACCGTGCACGACAGGGCGCACCAGGGGGCGCTCGTCGCGGCGCGCGGCTGCCCCGAGGGTGAGCCAGATGATCAACTCCTCCTCGCTCACGGGCCGGCCGACGGCGGTTTGGAGATCGTCGAGCAGATCGCCAAGGAGTTTGGGGGTGTCGAGCAGCTCGGAGGTCCTGTACAGCAGCTCGTTGGCCGAGAGGGCGTCGTACAGGGCCCCGGCCCAGCCAGTGGCTGGAAGTTCTTCGCCCGCGAGGGCGCGCCAAGCGGAGCGGATGGCGGGCTCCGGATCATCCGCATCCACCGCGGCGAGCACTTCGCTGAGACGGGCAGCCGGATTGGCCGGCGCCTTTGGGACCGCGCGGTGCTCGGCCCAGACTTCCCTTTCGTACACCTCGCGCACCGCCACCACTTCATCGCGTGGCACGCCAAAGAAGCGGCTAGCGAAGTCGCGAGCTGCATCGGGATTGTCCTTGTCGACGATGGTTGCCGAAGTCGCCACGCAGACGGTTGCCTCGGGCCCGCGCCCGCAGAAGCTCCGCAGGCGACGAATGAGACACGCGCTCTCAGCGCCCTGGGCACCCGTGAAGGTGTGGGCTTCATCAAAGACCAGGAAGTCGAGGCGGGCGTCGTCGAACAGCTCGACGTCGCTCTGGCGCGTGAGCAGCAGCTCGAGCTGCTTGACGTTGGTGAGCAAGATGCGCGGCTGCCGACCCGCAGTGCGCATGACTTCGCGACTGCAGACTTCCTCGGGCGGATGAATGCTCACGCCTTCACCCCGACGCCGAGCCTGGCGCAGGGCGGCCTCGTAGTCGCTGCGCGATGAACCGGCGTCCAGGCGCCGGCCAACGACCTCGGCTTCCTCATCGGGCGTCTTGCCGACGTACATTCCGAAGGTGATGCCGCTGCCCGCCAGTAGCTCGCGCAAGCGACCGAGCTGGTCCTCGGCCAGGGCGTTCATGGGGTAGACGATCACCGCGCAGATGCCCGCCGGTGCCCCTTGGTCGCGCAGCTCCAGGCACCGGGAGATGATCGGATAGAGGAAGCACTCGCTCTTGCCCGAGCCTGTGCTGGTCGAGATGAGTGTCGTGCGGCCGGCAGCGATCGCGCGGATGGCTTCTTCCTGATGGCCGTAGACGGTCTCGAAGGGGATCAGCTCGCGCATGTGGGGATGGAGGATCCCCTCGGACACCAGCTTCTCCACGAACGCCCCGGCCCGGAAGGCGCGGGAGAGGCTGACGTAGGGGCCCTTGAGGAGCGGTGTTTCGCGAGCTGTGTCGAGCGAGAGGAGGCGGCGCATCTGAGCGTGGAGGTGCGGGTCGGCGAAGGGGTAGGCCGTGAGCTGGTAGCGCAGGAAGCTCTGGACGACCTTCTCGGTGTAGGCGAGTGGGTTCAGTGCCACGGGTGGTTCCTCAGTCGCGTTGCGAGGCTGCTGCCGTGCTCAGGAGCAGTGCTACCCGCCACGGGAGGTTGATGGATCGGGCCTGTAACGTCAAGGGGCTAAGTGCGAACGGAACTTGCGAAGAGACAGCCCTCTGGGGCCTCGAACCGACCGGCCAGGGTGGCCGCGCCCGTTCGCCCGGCAGCATCATTATGCTTGACAGCATTATGATCATAGGCATAATAGCGTTCCATGAAGTTCATCGACCGCGAAGAAGAGATGCGGCGCCTGCTTGACCTGTCGGCCCGCGAAGGCGGCGGGTTGGTCGTCCTCTGGGGGCGCCGCCGCGTCGGCAAGACCCGGCTCATGCTCGAGTGGGTGCGCCGTGCGAACGGCCTCTACACGCTGGCCGACCAGTCAGCGGGGCCTGTGCAGAGGCGATACTTCGCCGATTCCCTCTCCTCGGTGCTGGAGGGTTTCGCCGAGTCGGAGTACCCGGACTGGCGCACGCTCTTGCGAGCGCTGGCCCGTCAAGCGGGGCATGCCGGCTGGCGGGGTCCCCTCGTCATCGACGAACTTCCGTACCTGGTGGCCGCGAGCCCGGAGTTGCCCAGCGTCCTGCAGGGGTTCATCGATCACGAGGCCCGCGCGGCCAGGCTCTGCGTCGCTCTCGCCGGGTCTTCGCAGCACATGATGCAGGGATTCCAGCTCGATCGGACATCTCCGCTCTTCGGCCGCGCCAGCGAGGCCTTCGAGCTTCTCCCCCTGCCGGCCGGGTGTATTGAGAAAGCGCTGGGGATGGACCGTCCGACGCGTTGCGTCGCGGCGTGGGCGGCTTGGGGGGGGATTCCGCGCTACTGGGAGCTGGCGGAGCCGTTCCGGATGGATACGGACGCGGCGATCGACGCCCTCGTCCTGGATCCGAGCGGTCCACTGCACGCCGAACCGGATCGCCTGCTGGTGGAAGAAGCTCCCCCGGCCATCGGCCTGCGACCTATTCTCGACGTTGTCGGCGGCGGTGCCCATCGGCTCTCAGAAATCGCGGGTCGGATTGGGGTGCCCGCGACATCCCTTGCCCGGCAGTTGAGCCGGCTGCAGGAACTCGGACTTCTGGTGCGCGAGCAGCCGTTCGGCGCTCCGGACCGCGGGGGGAAGCGATCGCTGTACCAGATCGGTGATCCGTTCATCCGAATGTGGTTCCGGGTGGTGGCGCCGCAACGTGCAGCGCTTGCGATGGGCGGGCGAGCCGCGCGGGCCGCGATCTGGCGCCGGCACCGCGTACGGCTCGTGTCCGAGGCCTGGGAGGATCTGTGCCGCGCTTCAGTACCCCGGCTGACCCGGACGACGCTGGGGGAGGACGGACCATGGGGACCGCCGCGCCGTTTCTGGCTGGGCAGCGGGCCCGAGTGGGATATCGTGGCGTCATCGCCCGACGACAGGGCCCTGCTTCTCGGCGAAGTGAAATGGTCGGAGAACCCTGTCTCCGAATCCGAGGTCGATCGAATTGGACGGGTTCTCCTGGCCAAAGGTCTGCCGGACGGGTCCTGGGCCCGCGAGAAGCGCATTGTTCACGCCGTGTTCGTGCCGGAAGTGCAGGGTTCGCGCCGTCGCGCCGCGAGGCGTCGCTCCTACCTGGTGATCACCGCGAAGGACGTCTTGGAGTGCCTGCGGTAGCGTCGAGCGGTCGAATGGAGTTCCGTGGTGCAAAGACTCACTCCAGCCAGTCCCGACCGGCCATGATACGTACGAGGTAGTCGTCGAAGCGCGGCACAGTGAAAGCCGTGTCGCCGTGGCTCGGGCTCCAGATCATGCCCTTCTGGATGAGCTTGCTGCGCGTCGGCCCTACGGACTGGACATCGCGAGCGTGCGGTTCAAGCTCCCCCGCGCCGACACAAGACGCCGACACAATCCGTCAGCCTGCTTCCGGCTCATCAGCAGCGGTCAGTCCGAGGGAACTACTGAGCCCCGGGGCGAGCAGTCGCTCCAAGGCCAGCCCGAGCAGGCGCTCATCGAACAACTTCAGCTTGCGGTCCGCGGCGGCCCGATCCCCTGGCCAGTTCTCCAGCCCCTGCTTGACGCCCGCCATGGTGGCTGCGCACTTCTTCTCATGGAGCAGCCAGTCGACCGTTGCAAGCAGTTCCATCCCGAGCGGTGACTCGAATCCATCGATGATCTCGGTCGTTGCCTCGAGCGCGGGTATGTAGGAGCGCGCCGGATCGTCGCCCAGGTATGCCGACACAGCGTCCCGCTTCGAATCCTCGAACCAGATCGCATCGAACGGCCCTGCGTCGCTCAGCCGCTTCTCAGAATGCAGGTAGCTGCCGTCGAGTGCATTGAGCAAGTGGCGTAGCTGGTCGGCATACGGCCCGTACTTGTCGGCAATAAAGCGCAGCCGGAGAGGATTGCCGATTCCGCGGGTGATGACCACTCGCTGCAGAAACCAGGCGAGTTTATGCACCTCCAAGTTGGTGCACTCCAACCCCATGATCGAGTATCTCCGCACAAGCTCCGCGATGAGGGCTCTGGCGGGAGTCAGTCGCTCGATGCCCTTGCGCTTCGGGGCTTGCTGGTAGGCATCCGTCGGCTCGTAGGCAATGATCTCGACGTCCTCCAGTGACGCGAGCGCGAGCTCAACCTCTTGCCGGACCTCCTCCCATGCGAGGCCGCCGCTCCCGCACCCGAGCGGGGGCAACGCCAGGGAACGAATGCCATGCTCCTTGACGGCGCGAACAAGATCGGCAAGCCCCGCGCGGATCCACTCCATCCGCGACCGGTTCCGCCAGTGCTTCTTGGTCGGGAAGTGGATAATCCAGCGCGGGCCGAAGAGGGCGTCATTGCGGGTGACGAGCACGTGACCAACCTGCACCTCCCCTCGCTTGCAGGCCTGCTCGTAGACCCTGGCGTTCTCCGGGAAGGCTTCCCGGAACATCAGAGCGATGCCCTTACCCATGACCCCAACTTCGTTGACAGTATTGACCAGCGCCTCGGCGGGCGCCTCGAGCAAGTTGCCCTGAGCGTAACGAATCATCAGAAGTACCACTCCCGCCTGGTGAGGACCTTGAGCCCAAGACCCCGTCTCGCTACATCTTGCTCCAGCTTGCGCTGCTGTTCCAGTCCGTAGCAGCCCAAGCCAGAAAGTGCTGCCACTGGCAGGAATCGGTGAATGAGCGCCTCGGCCTGGTAGCGCTCGATCCTGCCAGGATCCTCTTCCGCGCGCCTGAAGTCCCGACCCCGCAGGTTTGCCCAATCGAGTCGCGTGAGATCCTCGAGTCTGCTGGAGAAGACGGCGGTTCGCAAGTAGGCATGGCGGTCGGTGAAGACGAACCTCCCGCCTTGCTCCACGACCCTATGGAGTGAGGAGGCGAGCACGACGATGTCAGCCATGGGGAGCTAGAGCGTTCCTTGAAAGCCGGTCTTGATATTGAAGAGCATCGGGGTGTGAGGCGTGAAGTAGAACGGGATGTAGTCACTGAGAGTTCCACCCGGCCGGATCGGCACTTCCCTGTGCCGGCGTTTCTCGATGAGATCTGGATTGCCGATCACTCGATAGTCGGGATCACGAGTGCTCGAGCTCCTGGAATGCAGCCCATGGTCCAGGATCCATGGGATATTGTCGACATGCGTGATGCGGAAGATGAGCGCCCTCTCAGGCGTCAAGTTGATTTCGGCGCTCACTCGAAGATCCCCCCTCAGCCTTGTGGCCTCTGCCTGCGGCCGCCCTCCATCTCCCCCGCCGGCCCCCTCGCCGCCTCCCGCCCCGCATCCGTGATGCGCCAGACGCGTCCTCGGTCCGCTTCCAGCCAGCCCTCGCTGACCAGGTGCTTGCGCGCCCACCGGATCATGACCTGCCACCGCTGGTGTCCCCGGGCATTGAGAGCCCGGTCACCGGCCTGTAGCACGCGGGCCATTAGGCGCTCGACGACGGGCTCGATCTCGGATCGGGGCGCCTCGCCGCCCAGCTCGACGAGTGCCTGGAGAATGGGGTGGTAGTATTGCCACTGCGGCGTGCGGTTGCCGATCCGACGACCGTCGTCACCGAACCCGCGCAGCTCCCGCCACTTCTTGCGCAGGGCGTCAAGATCAGCCTGGAACTCCATCATGGCGCGACCCTTGGCGGCGAGGGACTGCGCGCCCTCATAGTCCCCCTTGGCCATGAGCTGCCCGGCCACCTCGTTGAGGCTCCTGAGGGAGTCCTTGAGAGCCTTGGACACGCCGCGTAGGGCCCTGTCGACCTCGCGCGCCTGCGGGATGCGCATCGTCTGCTCCTCCGTCGGCTATGATTGCTCGATCATCCTCTTGAGGTCCAGTGGCTCCGCCAGGACCTGCTGTCCGGTCGGTGCCCTGCCCGTACTGAACACCTTCATCCAGTACTCGGGGCTCTGCTTCACGCCGAACACGGTGGATCCCAGATTGCGGTCTACCCAGCACGGGAGCTTGGCGAGGTTTCGTAGGAAGCACTCCGTCCGCTTCCACACCTCATCGGGCATCCGCGTCTGCAGCAGCCTCTCGCGATCGACCGGATTGCCGGTCCAGGCGAAGTAGTTGTCGATCACCATCCGGACCCATCGCATGACGGCGTCGACGACTTCCTCGCGGGCGATCCTCCAGGCCCTGAGATGGTCGTCCGGGATCTTCTCCCCCTTCTGCATGCGGCTTTCGAGCTGCCTGCCCCCCAGTTCGGGATCCCACCTGCCGACGAAGAATACATCCGCGAAGAGGCCCATCAGCTTGACGAGCTGATCCCGCTCGAGCACGCGGGGGTTCGTACCCTGCTCCATCCCTTCGTCGATGGACGAGTCCAGCGCCTTCTTGTAGAGCAGCTCGCGGAAGAACGTCTTTTCCAGCGTCGAGTACGCGAGCGGCTTGTCCGCGCCGCGCCCGGACCACTCCACGAACTCAAGCAGGCGGTTGTTCGTGTTGTGCGTGATCGAGTCCCGCTGAGCGTCGATGATGTAGCGCTCCATCTCGCGGCGCTCGCCGCGGAAGAAGCGCACCAGATCCTGCTCGCTGAAGGAGTAGTCGTCCTCGGACATCCCGCGCATGGACTGGTACTGGCGCACCCGTTCTAGATAGAGCGAGCTGCCCAGGTGGCGCATGACGGCCGTGTCGAACGCAACCTGGCGCAGCTTGCCGCCGGCGTTCGTGTTGGCCTGCAGGAGGACGTTGGTGTCCGGTTCGAGGAAGACGCGCACCGGCAGCTCGTTCACCCCCAGGAGGATCTGCGCGGCGGCCTTGTGCTGCCCGTCGAACAGCTTGAGCAGGCCGGAACCGTCTTCGTCGGGGGCCCACCAGGCCAAACCGACGTGGAGCTGGGGGCGCTTCTTCAGGAACTCCTCGATCAGGCCGCGGATGTTGGCGCCAATGCTGCGGGGATTGATGCGGTCGTCGTGATGGACGTAGGCGATCGGTGCGACGGCGAAGAAGTACTCCATGCCGCTCAGCTTGTCCTCGTGAACGGCGGCGCGCCGAATCGTGTTGTCACCGGCTTCCGGGAACGAGAACTCGACGTCCTTGCCGCTCCGCTTCAGCCGCAGGCGCGCGGTGGCCCCGCCGTGCCGTTCGAGGACGTCGCCCAGGTTGGCCCCGCGCTTGCCGCCGCCTTGGGCCTCTTTCTGCAGCCGCTCGAACTCCGCCAGGCGCCGGGCGACCTCCGACGTTCGAGGCCCCCTTGCTCCGGTTGCACGAGGCATGCGTCAGGGCGAAGTTGTTCTCGGCATCCAGCCCTTGCTCACCAGCGGGTCGATGTGGTCGATGTCGAGCTGGCCCCGGTGGAGGACCAGGTCGATGGGCTCATCGCAGATGAAGCAGCGGCCGGACTGGCGGCTGAGGAGGCGCTGCTCCAGCTCGGCGCGCCGGTCGGGGTTGAGACTGGTGAGGTATTTGGAGACTGGCATTGGGACCTCCTGCAATGTGATGGTGCGGCGCCCTGATGAGCCTGGGCTCAGGATGATGCTGTCCACACTCCCAGGGCTTCGTTGAGGCACCTACCCGCCCTACGGGTACATGGCCGGAGTTACACTATTACGTTCTCCCTTCGAAACATGACTAGATTCACATTGGGCATCCATAGGTCATGCGGAATCCGGACCGATGAATACACAACGCCATTGAAGCCATTCTGCTCTGCCGCAATCGCAATTGCCTGCGTCTGCCTTCGCATGTCCGGATCCCACGAGCGCAGAACCCCCTGCACGAACGCCCGGTCGGTCTCCCAGGGACCGCGCTCAACCACAAAGGAGAGGAGCAAGCGGCTCGGAGAATGCATATCGAGGAGAATGCTGTCGCCTGTAACATGGACCGCCATTGGATATCCGTACTTACCTTGAAGCAACCTGGACTCGCCACGGAGGTAGGCTAGCAAGTCAGCGCCCGTAACGCTTGGGTCATCTCTGAGCTCCGGGATAGTCTCGCAGCAATTGGCGCCGAAGTCTGAACTGAAGTACGCAACTGGCCCCTCAGGGCCCAGGCCGAATCGTCCGTAGGACGACGGGTGAAAAAGCTCGCGTTCGTATGGGATCTCGCGACTACCTTGAGAGTCGCTTTGCTCCGCAAAGCCATCGTGGTGCGGAGTGTCAAGATAGTACTTGTTGTTCCACCACTCAGATCCGGCTAGCCGCTCCGTCGACTTTGCCGAGGCAGCGCGGACCGTCTCCCAAAGCTCGGGTGGAACCGCGTTCATGATCTCAGGCAGGGTCATCGCTCTGTCCCCGCTACCACCACCATTCCCACTCCAACGGCGGTCGTTTCCCGACGTGATCGTTGCCGAACTCAAGAGGCTTCTGGATGGCGCTCCCCATATGAGGCCACCACATCGTCAAGCCTCACTTGACCGACCGTCACGCTGTGCCAAGATCGCCACTGGTGGTCGCCCGCGTCGCTGGGGGAAGGGGGGTCGCCGTTTCGACCCGTGCAGCGCGCTTACCCCCAGGGATAACCCTCGCGAACTCCTGCGCCCCCAGCATGTTCCGTGCATGCACCTCGCACTCACGCCAGGACTCCTCCTCGGTTTGCGCCAGCTGCCAGTCGTAGTATCGAAGCCCGAGACGGCTGGCAACTGGCTGCGGGCGTCTCGCCCGTGCATCATCGCCGAGCCCGTAGTCGGCGAGGCATAGAGTCTCCGGGAGCATCCATCCCTCGCCTTCATTCTGGGCGAGGAAAGCTCCGAGGCCTTCTTCTTCGCGTCCGTCGAATCCGTTGATCCTCTCCTTGAGGTCGTGAAGAGCGACCAAGGTCAGGACGGTGTGGCGCAGCTCCGGGTCCTTGTTCTTGTCAACGCGCCAGAAGGCCTTCGCATCCATCTGGAGCATGAATGCTGCTTCCGAATATCTACTACCGGGCATGTCACAACCGCTCAGAAGCGACTTCAGATCCCCTTCTGATGTGCCCAGGCGCACGGCATTGAGCCCGTCGAGCAGGGCCCGCAGGCGGACGCGGGAGCACTCGCTCAAGGCCCAGTTGTCCCGCCAAGGCCTTCTCGAGGGATACCATTGGTGAAGGGCGAGTGCTGCAGGCGAGAAGTAGGTACCCGCCACCGCCAGAGAGCCGACAGCTCCGAGCCGCGCGCCACGTTCCTGCCGCGTCAGTGTCTGCCGTTTCAGGACCGGCACCTCCTCAGCATAGAACCAATTGACGGTGCCCTGACTCATCTTCAATCTCAGTGCGCGGTCGGATTGGAATGACACCATCCCGGACAGGAGCAGAAGGGCGTCTGGGAGTGCTGGTCCTAGAAGGAGAGGGACTTTGTTCCCGCAAGGAAAGGCGGGCAGTAGTGACGCGATGAGAGTACGCTGATTGGTGGCGTTTTGGACGTCGCGGAATCCCAAGCGGCCGAGACCATCGGATGGTCCAGGCGACCAATGCCGCATACTCATCAGGAACTGACCACCAATCTGTCGCTGCTCGGAGGGGGTCTCGACCCAGTCGCTACTCCTGGGACCAGTCCACTGCGCTCTGGCGGCGTCCAACTGCCAGATCATGCGCCCCTGATACAACGGCAACGCCACATCCCGAATCTTCTCCTCCCGAATCCACCCCGTCGCATCCCTCGAGAGAATGACCCCCGCCGGAATATCCGCCCGCGGAATCGGCAGCGAGTCATACGGCGGCTGCGCGCACCGCACCCGCCACGGCGTCCGCGCGACGTCGCCCGGCTTCAGCAGGTGCCCATGCACGAGCCGCGCTTCCGCCGTCCGTCGCTCCGGCCCGGCCGAGGAATCGAACAGCCAATCCTCCAGTTCAATCTCAACTTGCTTGGGTCGAGAGGGATCGACCCCCAACTCCGCCCACAACTCCCCCACCGGCCGCCAATCCCCCAGCAGCCACCGGCTGTACTCGTCCGGCTTGTACCCCTTCGCCTCCCACTGCGGCCGGGGCGGGAAGAGCTTCGAGTCGTTGGTCATGTGGAACTCGGTGGCGTACTTGATCCCCCACCCGTCGGGCCCGTCGTCGCCCAGGAGCACCGAGTTGGCGTAGATCTTCTCGAGGATCTCGAGGTCGCGCTTCGACTGGATCTCGAGGATCGCCTTCGACTTGGGCGAGAACTGCGCCACGCGCCCGCGCGAGTAGGGCGTGGCGTGCTTCCCCGCCTCCTCCCAATCCTCCAACCTCCTCCGCATGAACGCCGTCCGAATCGCCTCGGTCCGCCCGCCCTTCTCCACGATCACGGGGCCGAACTTGTACGAGCGGTGGATGTCGAAGATCTTCTCCCGGTTCTCGAACCCGAACAGCCACTCCCAGCGGCACTGCTCCAGGAACAGCTCGCGCAGCGCGCGCGTGCCGTGGTCCGAGTAGAGCCCGGAGGGCACGATCAGCCCCAGGCGGCCGCCTTGGCGCAGCAGTGCGTGGCCGCGCTCGAGGAACATCTTGTACAGGTTGATATCCGCCGATCCCTGGTGCCGATAGGGATGCGCCGAGTCGGCATAGCCCTTGGCACCGGCCCGCGCCTGCCGCCAGTGGGCGTGCTTCTCCGCGCTCACCTTCCCTCGTCCGATCGAGAAGCCGTCCTGGCTCTTCTCGGCGTCCTGGGGATCACCAAAGGGGCCGGCGGAGTACTTCATGAAGTTGGATTGCCCGCGGAAGTCGGCGTTGTACTCGAGCCACGCCCGCTCGACCGCCGCGTCCCCGAAGTAATCGGTCTGCCTGCGCAACGCCTCCTGCTTGCCGTAGGACCGGTAGAGCGGATCGGTGTTCGAGAAGAACTCCTTCGAGTTCGGCTTGGCGATGTCCCACGGCGGATTGCCGAGGACGGCATCGAACCCGCTTCCCGCCCGGTGGAAGACGTCCGGGAACTCGAGCTCCCAGTGAAAGAACCGCTTCTCGGCCGCGATGCGCTCCGCGGCCGCCCGCGCCGCCTCCGCGGGCGACGCGAGCGTCGAGGGCAGGGGCGCCGCGTCCAGCTCGTCGGCCGGCCAGAACCAGCAGGCGCACCAGAGGTCGAAGGCGGCCTTGATCGACTGCCAGGCCGGCGAGCCGATCATCTCCTCGCGGTAGATGCGCGCGCGCTCGGCCGTGTCCTGCACGGGCAGCTCGTGCAGGCGGCGCAGCGTCGCCAGGGCCTCGTCGTGGGCGGTCGCGGCTCGGTCCCAGAGGTTATCGTAGAACAGCGAGGGCGCACCGATGAACCGCGCCAGGTCCGGGGTCAGGTGATCCCGGGTGAACGCCTTGATCGCCTTCGTGCGCTCGTCCTGCCGATAGTGCACGCCGTTCGTGTGCTGCTTGTCGCCCCCCTCGCGATTCTTCCAGGCCATCACCGGGTAGTGCTGGAACTGGTCGAACCAGCACCCGATCAGCGAATTCCCCGGCCGGACCTTGTGATCGAGGAACGAGAAGGGCAGATCGCGGTCCATCGTCTCGATCCACAGCGCCAGGCGGCACAGCTCGACGGCCAGCGGATCGAGGTCGACCCCGTAGATGCAGCGTTCGACGACGTGCCGGCGCAGCACCGCCTTGGCGCGCGGCTCGAAGGTGGGGTCGTCGGGGCGGCAGGGGATCAGCTCGGCGCTCAAAGCCGCATCGCTGTCCGCGGCCGTCTCGCCCAGGAGGCGCAGGACCGTCCGGTCGTGATCGCCGGCCAGACGCCCGTGGGCGAAGAGCGCGGCGTACAGCGCGTCGGTCAAGAAGCGCAGCGCGGCCACCGGGAAGGAGCCCGACCCGCAGGCCGGATCGCAGACTTTCAGGGCCAGGATCTCCTCCGGACGCTTCGGACGCCAGCTCTGCGCGGACGCGTCGGTGTGGGGCTGTCCGTCCGCGCCGGCGGGCGGATCGTAGGCCAGCGGGCGCAGCGTGCGGTGCACCGTCGGCACCGCGAGCTGCGGGCGCGTGTAGAAGGTGCCCGCGCCCTTGCGCGTCCCGCCCCAGCGCACCAGGTACCACTCGCCGGGCAGGACGACCCGCCGCACGAGTTGCCTCGCCTTCGCGTCGAGCTGGCTGTCGAACGCCCGCTGCCTCTCAGGCGTGAGCTTCCCGCGCGGCTTGGTGATCAGCCCGGCCGCGAGGCACGCGCCGCGCGTCCAGGTGAGCGCGCGCTGTCGGGCCGCCTCGACATCCTGCGGCGGCTCCTCCGCGCGCGCGGACTCGGACTCTTCCTCGGCCGGCTCCTCGTCGGCCTCGCTCTCGGCCTCATCGGCCTCGGGCTCGTCAGCCTCTTCCTCGTCAGGCTCCGCTTCCTCCGCCTCCTCCTCGTCGCCTGCGCCTTCATCCCCCTTGCGGCTTTTGTCCTTGAGCTTCTCGAACAGCTCGCGGATCTGTGCGCCCTCCATCGCCTCGAGCCGCGAGAGCGGCAGCGCCGGCTCGTCGCCGACCGCCAGGAAGACGATCGGCTCGCCCGCGGGCGCGGTGCGCAGCTCGTAGTCGAGCAGGCCCTCGTAGAGGATCCCGATGTACTCGGACGACAGGTCCGAGAACTCGACCGGCACGGTCGTGCGCGTCGTCGCCCGCCCCTGGCGCACGCGCACCTGCGAGCGGGTGAGCAGCTCGAGCATGCGGTAGACGACCGCGTCGGGCATCAGCTCGAAGGACGGATCGAAGCAGGCGGTCTCGAAGACGGTGAGCGCGCGCGCGACCGGATCCCGCGCATCCGCCCGGCCGGGCGCGAACAGCTCGCCGCCGTAGGCCGGCACCGGGATCTCCGTGTGGTGCGATCCCTCGTAGATCAGCCGGAAGAGCGCCAGGATGCGCGGCCAGGCGCCGTAGCGGTGGGCCAGTCGCGCGCGACCGCGGACGGCCGCCTTGGCAAGCTGCTCGTGCAGCCCCTGCAGGCCGTAGGCGTCGTGGTAGATCGGATTGTCGCGCGGCAGGAGGTCGCGGCTCTCGGCGAAGAGCACGACCACCATCCGCATCACGACCCGCACCGCCGCGCGGTAGATGTCGGCGCCGGTGGTCGCGATCTCGCCCTCGGCCCTGGCCAGCGCCTGCCCGTGCGCCTGAACCAGCGCCTCCACCGCCTCGCGCACGCGCTCGCCCAGCAGGGCCGACAGCTCGGCCTGCCCGCGACGGCTGGCCTGGATGAGATCGTGCAGCGGCGCGGCGGCCTCAGGGGCAGGAGGATCGAACAAGGCCGGTTGCAGCAGCAGGCGCAGCCCCGCGAGCTGCGCGCCCGGCTGGCCCTCCTCGAACCAGAGGTCGGTGTCCCACTCGCAGGCGGCGTCGAAGTCGAGCCCCGCGTAGAGCAGGCGCCACTGGCGGCCGTTGGTCAGGAGCGCCAGCGGCCGGCGCGCGCGCCGCAGCCACTGGAGCACGTCGCTCACCATCTTGCGCCCGCGGCCCTGGCCCAGCTTAGGGTTGCTGTCGAGGAAGACGGCCAGCGCGCCGCCGTTGGGGCCGGTCCAGAGCTGGCGGGGCTTCAGCGCCTCGCCGGTGACGAGCGTCTGCGCGAAGTCGGCGGGGACGTCGCGGCCGCGCTTCCAGCGGCTCGAGGTCTCGCTGGTGAAACCGCAGATGGACTGCAGCACCCAGGCGACGAAGTCGGATACGCCGGCCTCCGCGTCGCGGCGGTTGATCTCGCGGCGGAGCTGGTCGAGGCGGTATGCCGGCAGCGGCTGGGGCGCATAGTCCTGCTCGATGCGCCGCACCTCGTTGGGGCCGAGGAGCAGGCCGCTGTGGCGGAGGCTGTCCCACCAGGTGTGCTCGGCGCGGGGGGTCATTGGGGGCCTCCGGGGAGGGGCAGCGGTGCTGTCCCAGGCCGTTCGCGGACCACTAAAAGCAATAAGGCTGCCTCTCTGGCGCCATCATGGCTCAGCCGATCGCCCCTCATTAAAACTCGCGACATCAAGGTTTTAATCCGATCTCAATTGTAATCGCTTGCGACACATTATCTTACTCGTTTTATCCTTTGCGACATTGCAACCTAGATCCCCTTGTGGTTGCAATCGGGATCCAGACGGCCCAAGAACCAGCGTGCCCTGCGCGTCCTGCCATGAACGTGAATGGCGCCCTGCTCCCGTAGCTCCCGGAGCAGCACCTGGATCTGACTGGGCGACAGCGCAGGAAGAACCTGCCGGAGTTCTTCCAAGCGCGCCCCGTCGGGCTCGCTGCTCTCGATGTGTCTGACCAGCAATGCCTTGTTTGTTTCTCGGTCCAGTCCTCGCTTGCGTGTGTAGACACCGGACTTGCCCACGTGGCGATAGAACCGTCGGGAAAGCAACAGGCGGGTGCCTCGTCCTCGCCCCACGCGCTCAATGACTCCCTGTTCCAGCAAGTGCTCGATCCGAGGTCTCAGATCATCAGGAAGGTGCTCCTCGCGCCGGATGAGATCGATGACCAGGAAATCATCCGTGGTGAACGCGCTCGTTCGCTCCTGGCCGATTTCCTCCAAGAAGCTCAGGAACCGCGGGTCTTGGATCTCCCCGTGGAGCGTCAGCCACACCCAGTGGGCATCTGTTCGCGAGAGATCCGGCAGGTGCTTGCTCTGTCTAATGCACTCCCGAAACATGAGGTCGTATCCTTGACCTGAGCGCTCGACAAGTCCGCACCGGCCGAGAACCTCTGCAATGCGTCGATTGCGGGGGTTCTGTTGCCAGAGGATGTTCTCGGGGGTGATGCCTGGCGGCAGTCCACCAGGGCTGACGATCTCGATCCTGCGCGGATACTGGCGCACGAACACCGATCCGCCGTGACGATAGTCGCGATGGCTCACAGCATTCAGTACAGCTTCACGAATCGTGCGCTCATTGAAAGTGGGAACATCCCAGACGAAAGGCCCCTGCTGGAAGTGCTGCAGATCATTTCGCTGGTTGATCAGGCGCCAGATCTCGTCGAGGATGGGTAGAAACCCCTGCCGAAACTCATGCCGTTCTGCGGCAGGACCTGCCGCCTCATTGGGGCGATACTCGAATATGGTCTCCGCCTGCCCGAGATACCTACCCAATGCTTCCCGCTTGCCCAGCAGTATCAGTGCTGCATAGGTCAGCTCTCCGCCGACCGTAACTTCTGCATCCGCAAGTACCTGCTCCGGCGTGCGGTGCACAATGTCCTGGCCGGGTGACTTCCGCTGCCACAGGTTCCGGAGGACCTCGATTGCGGCGGGATCCAGGTCGCGCGTCTGCGCCCGCTCGCAGATCTCGGCCGAGAAATCCGGCCCACTCTCACCATGGATTCGTCGCAGCTGGTCGTCGGTCATTGGGACCAGGGAATCCCCAGCTCGCATCCAGAAGGTCCCCTTCCACTGCCAGGCTGTCCCCGGCAGGTGCCCGGGAACATGAACAAGGAGAACCCGCTTCCCTTCGTGGAAGTACTCTTCGATGGGGATTCGCTGCCGGAGCTGTTCGTAGAGACCCGCCTCTGTCCGTCCAGGCTCCCGGAAAGCGGCCGTCCCAATCACTGTCCTTGGCCGCTTGTCAGTCACACCGAGAACGAATACGCCCCCGCCCTCATTGGCCAGAGCCGCGCAGTACTTCACCAACTCCTCGAAATCGTAGCGCGTCTTGGCTTCCTTGCATTCGACGCGGCTTCCTTCAGGAGCGGCAAGGCATGCCTGGAACTCCTCAGGAGACGTCGCCGCTGAGGGGGCCTGCGACCGCAAAGGGCGCCCCGCGGTATCCTGCGGACTCATCGCCCACCCCCCGGCAGCACGATCTCCACCGCCACCGGCATGATCTGCGCATCCCCCCGCATCGCATGCCGCTTCGGGATGAGGTGCTTGGTGATCCGCTCCCGCTCCTGGGCGAGCTGTTCGCGCACCTCCTCGTAGTGGCGGCTACGGCGCGCCAGCTCTTCCTCCTTGGCCTCGATCTTGCTCTCCATCTCTTCCAGCTCGCGCAGCTGGTTGAACAGCAGGCCCTGGGCCTGCTGGCGCTTCAGCTCGACCAGCTCCTTCTCGAGGCGCGCGAGGGTGTTGCTCTCGATCAGCGCCGATACCTCGCCCTGGCGGCTCTGATAGCGGGCGTTCTCGTCCTCCAGCGCCCTTGCCTGGTCGAGATCGAGCTGCCGGCGCAGGTTTTCACTCAGCTTCTCCGTGGCCACCTTGGCCCACGCGCGCACATCGTCGCGAAGGTCGATCCAGACATCGCGCGCACCCTCGACGTCGGCCGCACTGGGGTACAGCGAACCGTCGCGCAGGGCCAGGGCCGGGACATGCGGCAGGGGCTCGCCCAGCCGACCGTCCTTGACGGGGAAGCGCACGGTCCGCACCCAATGGTGGAACGTCTCGCGCAGTTCGTTGATCGCCAGCTCCTCCACGCTCACGACCAGCAGAGCGTCCGCGCCTGAGGGAACATCTCCGCGATGGACAGCCCACCGCGACGCCTCGCGCTCGCTGCCGCTCTGACCGGGGAAACGCAGCCGCGTGAGGGCCGAGAGCGCCTTCTGGAGCATCGGGTGCCCGAGGTGCATCAGGAGCGTGTCCCGCCGCGGGCGGAAGACCGGCCGCCCGCCCACGCTCACGACGAACGTCTGCGGGTCGAAGGCCAGCGCCGGCAGGGCTCCCACCACGCCCCGCTGCGCCGGCAGCCGCACAGTGTCGTCGATGACCGGCGCCCAGGTGGTCGGATGGGGCTGCACGATCTCGCAGCGTCCCGTCGGATCGGGGCTCCCCACGCGCGGCCGTCCGCCCGCCAGCGCCATCGCGCCGTCGAGCGTCGTGCGCAACGCCTCTGGGTCGAAGTCCAGCTCGGCGGCAATGGTCCTGAGATCCGCCGCGGGATCGAGCGCCTTCGCTTCCGGCTCGCGCACCATCCTGCCGGCTTCCCCCGCGGTCGCCGCTGCCGCCGCGTTCGCGCGATCGTCGCGCGGCAGGTCCACCAGGCCGCGGACCCTCTCGACCTTGCGTTCGAGGTCGGCGCGCACCGTCGCGAGGTCCTCGCCCTCGATCAGCCGGCGGTGCGTGATCTCGTCGAACACCTCGCCCGTCGCGCCCAGGTCCTCGCGGATCGCATCCACCTTGCGGACCACGAAGTCGAGGAACGCGAGGTCCTGGTCGTCGTTGCTCATGAAGTGCCAGACCTGCACGTCGCGCGGCTGCCCGTGGCGATCCAGGCGGCCGTTGCGCTGCTCGAGGCGCGCGGGGTTCCAGGGGATGTCGTAGTGCAGCAGATAGCGGGCGGTCTCCTGGAGGTTGAGCCCCTCCGAGGCTGCGTCGGTGCCGATCAGGATGCGGACCCTGTCTGCCGGATCATTGAACGCCCGCTTGACCGCCTCGCGCTCCTCGTCGTCCATGCCGCCGTACAAGAACAACACCCGATCGGAATCGCCCAGATCGTGACGCAGGCGGCGCAGGAGGTAGTCGAGCGTGGTCTTGTACTCGGTGAAGATCACCAGGCGTTCGTCGTCCCGCCACGCGGCGGACGCACGGGGCTGCGGGCAGGATCCATTCGACAGGTGCCGGCGGATGTGGCTCAGGAGCGTCTGATAGCGGGCGTCCTGACGTGGGTCGATGGCGGTGATGTCGCCGATGCCCGCGTCGCACCCCTGGAGCCCGAGACTCGCCAGAGCCCGGTCGATGGCGGCGATCTCAGCGGCCAGGACGTCCTTGATCGGGCGCAACCACAGACCGACGGTCTTGGCCGCCGTCTGCCGCCGGCTCTCGGCCTCGCGGTCGTCGACATCTTCCTCTTCAACGGCCCGCTTGGAGGCGAGCACTTCCGCATCGTCCACGGCCGGCCCCGATGCCGTCTCGCCCGCGAGCGCTTCCTCCTCCTCCTGCAGGCCTGCCCGGACACGCGCCCAGCTCTCCGCGAACGCGGTGGGACAAGAGAGCAGCCGCTTGCCCAGGATCTCGATCGCGAAGTTGCCCGCCAGGCGCCGCCGGCGAGAGGCCTCGCGGATCACCGCGCGGACGCGCTTGCGGAAGCCGCTGAAGGCGACGGACAGGCGTTCTTCCTCAGGGCTCAGTTCGATGGCCAAGGCCTGCGGCGGAAGCCGGTCGCAGAACCGCTTGGGGTCGCTGCGCGCGTTGATCTCGCGCTTGAGGC
The DNA here is from genome assembly GCA_964506245.1 of uncultured bacterium. Lineage (GTDB taxonomy): Bacteria > Eisenbacteria > RBG-16-71-46 > CAIMUX01 > WJJG01 > CAZDKK01. The sequence goes on from CAZDKK010000020.1 coordinate 30,353, forward strand.
GCCTGATGAGCACGTCTTGCACGCGGGTCCGTTCGACCGCGGAGAGCTGGTCGGTCTGGCTGAATCTCACCGGGTCGAGCATCTCCAGCAGGCCCGTGAAGGACCGCGTGTGCCCGTTGTGCGGCGTCGCCGTCAGGAAGATGCGGTGCTCGAAGAGCGGGGCGACCCGGCGCAGCATCTGGCACAGGTCGCTCTCCTCGCCGATGGGGTTGGGGGTGAGGTTGTGGGCCTCGTCGACGATGAGCAGATCCCACGGCAGGCGGGCCTGACTGCCCTCCAGGTGGCTCGCGTTCTCGAAGTCGGCCAGGATATCCGCCTGCTTCAGGTAGTGATAGCTCGTGATGATCCGCGACCGGCTGCGCCAGGGGTTGGCGTCCATCCCCATCTCGCGCTTCAGGAGCACGGTCGAGTCGCGGTCGACGATGTCGAAGGGCAGGGAGAACTTCTGCCACATCTCGTCGAGCCACTGCACGCGCAGCGATGCCGGCGTCATGATGAGCACCCGCCGGATGCGCCGGCGCAGGAGCAGCTCGCTCAGGATCAACCCCGCCTCGATCGTCTTGCCAAGGCCCACGTCGTCCGCCACGAGGAGCGACACGCGCGGCATGCGCAGGGCCTTCAGGAGGGGCACGAGCTGGTAGTCTTCGACTTGCACAGCGCCGTGAAAGGGCGACGTCACCGGCAGGCGGTCCATGGGCCCGGACCCGTCGGGATCGATGAACGGCATCCGCGCCGACCAGCGGCAGGCGCGCAGCAGGGCGATGAAGTCGTCGTAGCGCATTGGGTCCGTGCGATCGGGTTCCGGCAGTGCGGCGGGCGGGAGCACGTGTGCGCGGGGTTCCCGCTCCCAGAGCAGCGACTCCTCCAGCGGGGTCTCGCCGTCGTTGTAGGCGATGTCGACCAGGTGGAGGCGTCCGTCGGGACCATCGAAGGGGCGCACCGCGCTGATGACGCCGCGGCGGTTGCGGACGGTGGCGACCATGCCCGTCCGGGGCGGTGTGACCGCGGGCGCCCGGGGAGACCCGGGCGAGTTGGCGCGCGATGTCGCGGACAGGGTCGAGGCGGTCATGTCCGGATCACTCTCCTGCTCTGCCCCAGTTCAAGTGCCACGTGCGTCGGCGCGATCGACAGTCATCCGCAAGTTTGCATCCGCATGCCGCCTCCCTGCAACAGGGAACGCAGGTGGCGGCTGGGGGTTACGCCCCGTGGGCCGGGCGCGCAAAGGAGCGGGCGGTCCCCCGTGGGGGGGAGACCGCCCGCCATTCGCGCTGCCCCATCAGCCTACGCCGCCTGAGCGGGTTCCACCTCGGTGCTGGTGGCCGCCAGCGGGGGCTCGCTCAGGTCCGGGGAGTCCTGCGACGCTGACGACTTCCGCACGCGGCGGAAGTAGGTCATCGCGAGGGCAGGATCCCCCACGATCTGGACGACCTGGCAGTACAGCCCGTAGTAGCGCCGGCAGAAGGTGACCTTCGCGGCCTGAACGACCGACCAGGCCTCCTTCCTCGCGCGCAATGAGGAGGCTTAGTGCACCAGCGCCGCCTCCAGTGCCTCGATCGTCGCCCGCAGCACCTCCATGGCCGGCCCAAGCACAGGCACCTGGTACTCCGCCAGCTTGGTCAGGATGTTGCGAGCGATCTGGAGCTCCTCGTCCGCATTGGTGCAGATAGCGCCGGACAGACCGCCGGGGAAGATCGCCCGGTAGTACCTGGACGACGGCGGTTGTACACCCAGCCCAGGACGGCGGTGCGCACGTTCCGCAAGGCCGCGTCGAGCTGATACTTCTGTGCGTCCCGAGTCGAGGCCGAGGACAGGTTCGCCCGCGCGACGGACCGGAAGTCGACCTGAGATTGCTCGAGGTCGCTGTTCATGCTGCGCGCATCCGCCGCGACCGCCGCCAGATTCGGGTTCCCATCGAGACGGGTGACCGCGTACCAACCGTACACGTCCACCAGGGTCTCGACGCTCCAGACAGGACTGAGCTGGTTCATGGCATGCTCCTCCTCTGCGGGAATGAAAGAGCGGGCAACGAATCGGCTCCGGGGGATCCGGGGCCTCCTTGAGGCCCCGTCCGGGGCCTCACCTTTAACGTGGCGGGAAGAGTCAAAACGCGACAAAGAATCTTCGACCCGAGTCATCTTTTTTTCGGGCGTCCGTCGGCGCGGCCTCGCCGGGGGGACCAGGCCGCGCATGGAATGCGAAACGGCAGCCGGGGGGTCTGGAAACCCGTTGCGGAAATCCCTGGAGCCGCGCGGGACTTCTGGGGCGCCGTCAGGGAAACCGCAAGTGGGCGCGAGGAAGCTTTGGACCTCAACACTGAATCGCAAACGGCGGCCGGAGACTCCTCGGATGCCACCGGCGAATCCCCTGGGCGCCCAGGATTGGCCTGACGCGGCTGTGCAAATCCCAAATAGCCCCAGAACAAAGTGAAACCCCGCTCTGCAGTCCTTGCCCCTCTGCAGTCCTTGCCGCTCTGCAGTTCTTGCCCCCCCTGCCGGGCGCCGCCGGCCCCGGATACCGCGGAATCGGCAAGCAGGAAGAGAAGTCCGGAGGTTCCCGGTCGGGTTGCGCTCTGTCGAACCCGATGTCGGGGGCTTGGCACGCGATTCGCTATGTCGAGCCTGGAGGGGAGTGCGGTACCCGACATCCCCACGGCCGTTGGCCGGACCGTTCACGCGAGGAAGCACGACATGACCGATGACGCCCCGGACCATCCAGCGGGCTCCACCGGCCGCGCAGACCTCCCCGCCACCTACCCCCACCTCCTGGCCGACATCAAGACCCGGATCCGGCAGGCCCGGACCCGGGCGGCGCTGTCGGTCAACGCCGAGCTCATTCGGCTCTACTGGGAGATCGGCGGGGCGATCGTGGAGCGGCAGAGGAGGGAGGGGTGGGGGAAGCGGGTGATCGAGCGCCTCTCCCAGGACCTCCGGAAGGCTTTTCCCGGTCTGCGTGGCTTCTCGACACCCAATCTGTGGAAGATGCGAGCGCTCTATCTTGCTTACAGAAAAGAGGATACGATTCTCTCACAGCCTGTGAGAGAATTCACCCAAGCTGAGGCCCCGCCGGAGATCGTCGGGATTTCGTGGAGCCACAACGTCCTCCTTGTGACCCGGTTGCGCGACACCGAGAAGCGCCTCTGGTACGCCCGCCAGACCCTCGAGCACGGCTGGTCCCGCGCAGTCCTCACCCACCAGATCGACTCCGACCTCTACCACCGCCAGGGGCAAGCCATCACCAACTTCGAAGCAACGCTCCCCCCGCCCGACTCCGACCTGGCCAAGCGCCTGCTCAAAGACCCCTACGCCTTCGAGTTCCTCGACGTCGCCAGCCACATGTCCGAGCGCAAACTCAAGACCAAGCTCATCGGCCGGCTTCGGGATCTGCTCCTCGAGCTCGGCCGCGGCTTCGCCTTCGTCGGCAGCCAGTTCCGGATCGAGGTCGGTGGTGAGGACTTCTACATCGACCTGCTCTTCTACCACCTCGAGCTGCGCCGCTTCGTGCTGGTCGATCTGAAGACCGGCACGTTCAAGCCCGAATACGTCGGCAAGATGGGCTTCTACCTCACCGCGGTGGACCGGCAGATGCGCCATGTGCAGGACGGTCTCTCGATCGGGCTCATCCTCTGCAGAGAACGCAACCGCCTGGTGGTGGAGTACGCGCTTCAGGACGTCACGCGGCCGATGGGCGTCGCGACCTACGCGACGCTGCCGGACGAGGTACGCAGGCGGTTGCCGAGTCCGGAGCAGCTGGCCGCAAGACTCACCGGGGACAGGCCACCGCGCCGCTTGCCTCTGTCATTGCCGCCCACCCATTGACGAGAACTCCGTGCAGTAGCGGCTTTCCGGGTGGCGGATCCAGCGATGGTGCACAGAAGGGAGGTTCGTGATGAGGAGGATCTGCATGGCTCTGGCGTCGCGGGGGTGCTCAGCGACCCGGGTGAGTGCTTCGTGGGACCGGTCGGCTTGTTCGGAGGTGAGTTCGCCCTGAACATCGGGCCGCGATTCGGCCTCGCCATCGACGCCGGCTTCGGCGAACGGCTCCAGAAAACGGGCGGCTGAAACGATGACGTCGACTGGGGAGCATCGACCCGGTTGCGGCGATGCGGGGTAGGTCGCCGGGGCTGTCGGAGAGCACATAGGGGGATGCATGCCCCCAGCCCCCCTGCTATACTATCAGTCCACTCCCCGATGGCCCCCCGCGTGTGACCTTTAGCTCGGAACGATTCTGGTTGGACGGACGGACGTCCGGCGATGACCACGCCGGGATCGTCACAGTCTGGGACCTACGTAACGTGGGAGGGTTCCATGAAGAAGTCCCTCGTCGCTGTGCTGGGCGTGATCCTGGTCCTGGCCACGCCCCTGCCCCGGAGTGCCCGGGCCACGGAGGATCTACTACCCCTGTTCGCCGCGGGTGAGACGGCCCGGATCCTGGAGCTGCTGGCTGCCGATCCAGAGCTCCTCCATGCCGACCTGGGGGAGGGCATGACGCCCCTCCACTATGGCGTGTACTACGGGTTCGTCCCAATCGTCGACTACGCCCTCGCGCACGGCATCGACATCAACCTCAAGGACCGGCGCGGGCTCTCGCCCGTCTGGTTCTCGGTCTCGGGGAACCGGCCGGCGATGCTGCGCAAGCTCATCGCCCTCGGGGCTGACCTCTCCGTCAAGAATCCGGAGGGCGACAACATGCTCTTGCGCGCCGCTCGGGCCGGCAACGTCGAGGTCTTCAGCACCCTCCTCGAGAACGGCTTCAAGATCGACGAGCGCAACGAGCACGGCGTGTCGCCGCTCGACATGGCTCTGAGAGCCAACGCCATGGATATCGTCAGGCTGCTGGTCTCGAAGGGCATCGACCCCAAGACCGCCCCCGCTCCGGACTTCCCACTCCTCCATTGTGCGGTGCTCTCGGGCAAGGCGGACGGCATTCACTACTTGCTGGACCATGGCTTCGACATCGATGTGAGGGACGGGCAAAGGGGCATGACGCCCCTCACGTTGGCCGTCGACTTCGACAACCCCGACGGCGCCCGGGCGCTGGCCATGCGGGGGGCCAACGTCAACGTTGCCGACGCCAACGGCCAGACGCCCATGCTGCTCGCCATCAAGAAGGGCAACCGGGACCTGATCGACCTGTTCTTGACGGCCGGCGCGGATGCGAACGCGGTCGATTCGCGGACGGGCAAGACGGTGCTCCACGAGGCGGCGCTGCGCGGCTACTCGGACGTTGTCCAAACCCTTCTCGCCCACGGCGCCCAGAAGAACGCCAAGGACAAGAACGGCTACACCGCCCTCTCCTACGCGCTGAAGTACGGGAACAAGACGGCGGCCGAGCTGCTGCGCGGCAACGGCGTCGAGAACGTCCCGTGGGAGTCAAACCTCGACGACGGCGAGGCTCTCAGCCAGCGGCTCAACGAGGGCGAGGCCACGATCTGGTACCTCAAGCACTCCGGATGGGCGATCAAGACCAAGTCTGCCTTCCTCGTCTTCGACTACTGGGACAACGACCGGGCCCCGGACGAGAAGCTCCTGGCCAACGGCCACATCCGCCCCGACGAGCTCAAGGACCTGCCCGTCTACGTCTTCGTATCCCACGACCACGGCGATCACTTCGATCCCCAGATCCTGGAGTGGCGCGCGGCCATCCAGAACATCACCTACGTCTTCGGATTCCAGCCCCAGAACAGCGAAGGGATCATCTCCCTGGCCCCGCAGGTCCAGCAGACGATCGGCCCGCTGGCGGTCACCACGATCAAGTCCAACGATGCCGGGGTCGGGTTCGCCGTCGAGGTGGACGGACTGACGATCTTCCACGCGGGGGACCATTCCAACAACAAGGTCGAGATGACCGACAACGACTTCTTCCCCGAGATCGACTTCCTGGCGGAGAAGGGGATCGAGCCGGACATCGCATTCTTCCTGAACATGTACGGCTGCGGTTCCTCGAACCCCGAGGCCTTCCAGAAGGGCATCTTCTACGCCGTCGACAAACTGAAGATCAAGACCGTGCTTCCGATGCACGGCGCCAACAAGGAGTGGGTCTACCAGAACCTCGTCACCGGCGCGGCGGAGAACCATGTCAAGGTGCAGGTGGGCGCTGCGGACAACCAGGGAGACCGGTTCTCCTTCCGGAAGGGCGCCCTGGTGAGCTGACAGCGTGGACGCCCGCTCACCGCGAGGGCCTGACAGGCGCGGCAGGATGGCCGTGCTCCAGCGTCACTCCATCCGCACCATTTTGATGACGCTCTGAAAACCGCCCGCGTCGAGACGGGTGAAGTAGACGCCGGGCGGTACGCGCCCTCCGGCTTGATCGAGACCGTCCCAGTCGACGGTGCCGCCGCCAGTCCGGGAACGCGCCTCTTCGATGGTCCTCACCCGCCTTCCGCTGGCGTCGTGGATGTACAACCTCACCTGCACCTGCGACGCCGCGGGCAGGGTGTAGCTCAGGGTGACCGGTCCGGAGAAGGGATTGGGTCGGACGTCGAGTGTCAGGCGGGTCGACGTCATCCGTGGATCAGGGACCGCTGACGATCCCTCGGACGCCAGGCGGATCAGCCACGCGTCGTGCACGCCCGATCCGAAGGAGAGCGTGTGCCCCGCGACCGCGTAGCCGCCGTCGGACGTGTTCACCACGGCGTAGCCCACGTCGGAGGCGGAGCCCCCGTAGGTGGTCTGCCACTGAAGAATGCCGTCCGCATCCGTTCTCACGAGATACACGTCGTCGCCGCCGGCGCCGAAGGAGAGCGTGTAGCCCGCGGCCAGGTACCCCCCATCGGCGGTCTGTACGACGGCATTGCCGTAGTCCCTGCCGGTCCCGCCGAACGTGTAGCTCCACTCCGGCGTCCCCTCGCTGTCGGTCTTCACGAGATACAGGTCGTAGAGTCCGGCCCCAAACGAGTCGGTGTAGCCGGCCATGATGTAGCCGCCGTCAGCGGTCTCCCGCGCCGAATAGCCTCTGTCCGCGTCGGCCCCTCCCAAGGCGTCGTTCCACTCGATGTAGCCCAGCGAATCCGTCTTCACCAGCCAGGCGTTCCCGACGTAGCCAGGGCCGTAGGAAAACGTCCAGCCGGCCACGATGAATCCTCGGTCGGACGTCTGCGACACCGACCAGGCGCCGTCGGATCCGTAGCCGCCGAGCGTCCGGGTCCAGATGGGGGCACCGGATGCGTCGGTCTTGATCAGCCATACGTCCCGGCTGCCCGCCCCGAAGGAGGATGTGGCCCCGGCGATGATCAGGCCGCCGTCGACCGTCTCCTGGACGGCGTACGCCTCCTCGTCGCTGGTGCCTCCGAAGGTCCGCGTCCAGTCCTGGTGCCCCGCTGAGTCCGCCTTGACGACCCACACGTCCTTGCCCCCTGCTCCGGAGGAGGAGGTGAAGCCCGCAGCGACGTAGCCGCCGTCGGATGTGGGCCAGACCGCCTGCCCCTCGTCGTCGGCGGCGCCCCCGAAAGCAGAGTTCCACTCCCGGTTGCCGAAAGGATCCGTCTTGAACAGCCACAGGTTGTGGCCCGCGGAACCGTAGGAGCGCGTGTACCCCGTCACGATGAAGCCGCCGTCCGCCGTCGGCTGCACATCGTAGGCCACGTCGATGTTGGTGCCTCCGTACGTCCTCGTCCAGAGCGTGTCAGGAGGATCCGCAGACGCCATTCCCGTGCAGGCCAGCAGCAGCACCGCGACGGATGAAACGCAGGCGAGCGAGGATCCGGTCTTCAAGATGCGCGCCTGCAGCCTGTGTCGAAGACGGCAGTTGGGCATGGTGTCCTCCCGGGTGCAATCCGCTTGGGCTCCGAGCCGAGGGGGTCACCACGATTCTAACAGATCGCTCTTGCGGGCGCCCAGCGTGGGCACTCTGGCTCTGGTCACTCTGGCTGTGGCCACTCTGCTAGCGGCCTCCTGCCGACACGCGCCACGACACGGCGCTCGACGAGCGCTGGAGGGCAAGGTCTACCCCAGGCCGGATCGTCTGCCTTGCAGATGCTTGACACCAGCCTACAAGGTCTCCGTACTGAGGTGATATAATCTGGGTAGGCCGCTGAGGGTGACACGTGAAGCCGGCCGTACTCCAAAGGCCGACAGCGAGGGGGTGATCGAGATGAGGCCAAGCAGACTCCTCGGCGCGATCGCGATTCTGTGGCTGACCGCGGCACCGGGACATTCCCGCGTACTCCATGTGCCGGGTGAGTATCCGACTATCGCGGCAGCGTGTAATGCAGCGGGTCTGGGGGATACCGTCGCGGTGGCGCCGGGATCCTACTACGAGTCAGTAACGATTCGCGACGGGATTTCCGTCATCGGGACGGGGGCAGTCCCTTGGGCAGTGCTCGTGGAGGGAAACTCAAACTGCGCTTTCAACGTGTTAGGTGGACCGCGTGGCGTGCTGGTGGAGAACATCATGCTCCACGGTCGCCATGACGGATGCCTCTGTGTAATCCAGAACTCCAATGGCAGGCTTGAGGTCCGTGACTGCTGCCTGGACGGATCCGGAATCCCGGGCGCCTTTTGCGTGATCCGGACATTCAGTGACGTCACAGTCAGGAATTGCTCGATCGAGCCTCCACCCGACGGCTGGGGAAGAGGCAATCCGATTCACCCCGAGGTGGCCGTCGACATCCTGGCGGAGGACTGCTTCTGGGGATACGAAGGGATCGATTGGGGAAGGGATGTGCCGACCGGCACGCGCTTTGTGTTCAAGAACAATACGTTCGACTGCTGTCTCTGCCTGGCGGCAGACCCGGGCCAGACCGAGTACAGCATGCGCTTCATCAACTGCATTGACTACCACCCGACGTGCGGAACCGGTGAGCCGCCGGACACGTTGGAATGGCGCTACTGCGATTTCTATTGTCCAACCAATCCCTATCCGAACTGCGGGACGTTCGTGAACTGCTTCAGCGCTGACCCCCTCTTCTGCGATCCCGAGAGCGGCGATTTCCGCCTGCAGTGGGGCAGCCCCTGCATCGGCGCCGGAGAGGGAGGCGAGGACGTTGGGGCGCGCCTGGGCTACTGCAACGTGCCGTTGGCGGTCGAATCGGAGCCGCGGCTGCGCGCTGCAGGGCTGTGGATCTCCAACCCCTGGCCTAACCCCACCACGGGGACGACCGAGCTGGTGCTCCGGGGTCACCCCGGCTTGCCCGTAGATGCACGCATCATCGGCGTGGACGGCTCGGTCGTGCGCGACCTCGCACTCGCGGGGTCAGGGGATCTGCAGAGACTGACCTGGGATGGCCTGTGCCGGAACGGCAGCCCAGCCCCGGCGGGAGTCTACTACCTGCGGATCGAGAACGACGGGCAGACCTGCACGCGGCGGCTCATCGTCGTGCGGTGACGGGCGGGCGTCGGCGCGATCCACGTAAAAGGCACTCGCCCCTCATCCCGCCTCCCGCGGGCTCTCTCAACGCCAGCATCTGGCGGCTGGATGCGTAGCCGTCCGCAGTGGATAGCCGCATCCAGGAGACGCCTGTCCCTCCCGAAAGTGTGCTACGAAGGCACTGAAAAGAAGTCGTACCGACCGACTGACAGAAGCCATGCTGCATGGAAGATGGGGGTGGGCCCCCCGAGGACGGGTTGCAGGACCAGTTCTCAAACCACCCGGCGCTGCCTCTGGATGGTCTGCCCGTGGAGCTCCTGGAACTTGGCCCCCTGATGGGTGAGGTCATCCAGCCGGGCGATGGACCGCAACGGCCGTTCCGTGATGACTCACATTCGCAAGCCGCCACCCTGCCCAAAGGCGCTCGAGGAACCCCTGCCAGGGGACGATCTCGATGTCGTCGTCCAGGACACGCGGCTCCTTCTCCAGGCACACGACCACCGCGTGCTGGACGCGGTGGCCCTCTCGCAAAGCCCGCATCCCGCGCAGATCGGTCTCGTGCACGCGGCCGGAACCCTTCACCTCGATCGCCGTGTGCATGTCACCCAGGATGATATCGACCTCGTGACCGGTCGAGGTGCGCCAGAAGCGGATGTCCAGGTCAGGTTGCCGGTAGCGGCGGAAGTTGATCAGCTCCATCAGCACCCAGTGCTCGAAGCTCTTGCCGAACTCCGGCCCGCGGCGTCTCGGCCCGGCCAGCCATCTCGCCGGCGCGATAGGTCCGAGGAGCGTCCTCGCGCGGAGTGGCCAGGCTCGCTGCGCTCCCTGCCCTACGCTCCCACGCTCCCCGCGCTCCCTACGCCGCCTGTCTCACCCTCGCCCGCCGCGCGCCCCACGCCCGCGTCATCCCCTTCTCGACCTCCACGAGAACGTGCGCGGCGATCCCGACCCCCACCACCATCGCCCACTCCGTCGCGCCGATGGGGGCCGTCTTCAGGACCGCATTCGCGGGCGCAAGGTGCGTGAAGAGGATCTGGAGCCCCACCATCGCCACCGTGCCGAAGATCGCCCACCGATTGGCGAAGAGACCCGCGGCGAGCGGCGACGACATCAGGGACCGGCAGTTGAACAGGTACAGGATCTGCGTGACAACGATGGCGTTCACCACGATCGTCCGCGCCGCCGTGACACTCAGATCTCGCGACAGGGCGGCCTCGTACAATCCGAACGCCGCGGCCACGATGATCAGCCCCACGAACAGGATCCGCCAGAGCAGGTCGCGCGTGAGGAGCGGGTCCGTCGCGGGCCGCGGGGAACGTCGCATGATCCCCGCCTCCTTGGGCTCGAACGCGAGCGCGATGCCGATGACGCCGGACCCCACGAGGTTGACCCACAGGACGTGGATCGGGAGGATCGGGAGCGCGATGCCCAGGAGCACGCTGAGCATGACCACGAAACCCTGCCCGACGTTGGCCGGCAGCGCCCAGGTGATCATCTTCTTGATGTTGTCGTAGACGGCCCGTCCTTCCTCGACCGCTGCCTCGATCGTGGCGAAGTTGTCGTCGGTGAGCACGATGTCGGCCGCTTCCTTGGCGACGTCGGTGCCGGTGATCCCCATCGCGACACCGATGTCGGCCTGCTTGAGGGCCGGGCCGTCGTTCACGCCGTCGCCCGTCATCGCGACGATGTGACCCTGTAGCTGGAGGGACTCGACCAGTCGCAGCTTCTGCTCCGGCGACACGCGCGCAAACACCGAGACGCTTCCGGTCGCGCGCACCAGCTCCTCGTCGGTCAGCCCGGCCAGCTCCTTCCCGGTGAGGCTCGCGGGGAGGGTCCCGCTCCCTTCGCCGGGCTGGCCGATTCCGAGGCGCGCGGCGATGGCGGAGGCCGTGAGGGCATGGTCGCCAGTGATCATGGCGACGCGAATGCCGGCCTGCTGGCATGCCCCAACGGCCGCGATCGCCTCCGGGCGCGGCGGATCGATCATCGCCTGCAGGCCCGTGATGATGAGCCCCTCTGCAAGGTCATCGTGACCGATGCCCGACTGCTCGGCGGGAAGCTCGCGCTGCGCGAAGAGCAGCACGCGATAGCCGCTCCCGGAGAGCTCGTCGATCATGGCGTGCCACGCGCCGCACTCGCCCGCCTGCGGCTTACCGTCGTGGGCCAGCATCCCGGCGCAGCGGTCGAGGAGGGCTTCGGCCGCTCCCTTGACGTAGACGATCCGCGGTTGATGCGGCCCGCGGTCGTGCAGCGTCGCCATGTACTGGTGGCGCGAATCGAAGGGAATCGCATCGAGGCGCGGCAGCTCGGCGCGCAGGGCAGCGAGGTCGATGCCGGCCTTGCGGGCGCTGACGAGCAAGGCGATCTCGGTCGGATCCCCGTGGGCCACCCACTGCCCATCTTCTTCGCGCAGCGCGCTGTCGTTGCAGAGCGCACCCGCGACGAGCGTCTCGCGCAGGGACCGGTGCGGCCCCGGCGCCGTCGGATCCCCCAGCGCCAGGGGCGCTCCATCCTGCACGATCTGTCCCGGCGCATAGCCCGCCCCGGTCACCTCGTACCGCTGCCCGTCCCCCAGCACGATCTTCTGCACCGTCATCTGGTTCTGTGTCAGCGTCCCGGTCTTGTCGGAGCAGATGACCGTGACGCCGCCCAGCGTCTCCACCGCCGGCAGCTTCCGGATGATCGCCTTCCGGTGGGCCATCCTCGCCACGCCCACGGCCAGCGTGGCCGTCAGGGCCGCCGGCAGTCCCTCGGGGATCATCGCCACGGCCAGCGCGATGGCTGCCATCAGCGTGTCGACGACCGGTTGCCCGCGCAGGAAGCCGGCTACGAACAGCAGCGCCGCCACGGCGAGGATCGCGATCAGGACGATGTGGCTGAAGCGGGCGATCCGGCGCGTCAGCGGCGTCTCCATGTCGGCGGCCTGCGCGAGGAGGCTCGAGATCCGCCCGACCTCGGTCGCATCGCCCGTGGCCACGACGACGCCCGTGGCCTGGCCGTAGGTGACGAGACTCGTGGCGAAGACCATGGTGGCGCGCTCGGCCAGCACAGTCTCAACCGGAAGCGCGACGTCGGCGCTCTTGTGGGCCGGCAACGATTCGCCCGTCAGCGCGGCCTCGGCGGTCTGCAGGTCCCGCGATCGGATCAGTCGGATGTCGGCCGGCACCTTGTCCCCGGCCTGCAGCGTCACCAGATCCCCGGGCACCAGATCCGTTGAGGCGATGCGCTCGACGTGCCCGCCGCGCGTCACCGTCGCCTCGGCCGTCATCGTATCCGCGAGGGCGCGGATGGCCTTCTCGGCCTTCCCCTCCTGCAGGAACGAGATGACCGCATTGGCGATGACGACCGCCGCGATGATGGCGGCATCGACCGCGTCCTTCAGCAGGGCCGTGATCACGGTCGAGGCGATCAGGATGAGGACGAGCGGATTGCGGAGCTGAACCAGAAACCGCGCCACTGCACCCCGCCCCTCCTTCGGCGTCAGCCGATTCGGCCCGAAGTGCGCGCGGCGGTGGCTGACCTCCAGAATGTCCAGGCCGTGGTCGGGGTGGGTTCCGAGCAGCTCGACGACCTCGGCTGCCGGCAGGTGATGCCAGTGCCTACCGAGCAGCGTCTGCACGATCGGCACCCCCGAGTTTCTGAGCGACGGCGTGGGTCCGCTTGATCACGAGGTAAGCGGCGGCCATCGCCACGATGACCGCGGCAATGGCGATCACGGTCAGGCTGCCGAGTTCCTTCACATCCAGGATGATCACCTTGCGAGCCACGGCGATCATGGCCACCTCCACCACGATCTCGGCGTGCACGACGTGTTCGATGAAGTAGGCGGTCATGGTCCCGAGCAGCTCGATGCCGATGAGCACGATGAGGAAGTAACCGAAGATGTCCAGGATCTCGTCCACGGTCAGCAGACCGAACGGCGGGGTCAAGACGTTGCGCGCGATGTTCCACCCGAGGTCCACGGTGGCGAGCACCACGACCAGGGCCATCAGCACGATCAGCGTGCTGACGATGGCCCGCTCGAACTTCTTCAGATATCCGAGCATAGAACCGCTCCTTCCCGACCGGGCAGTGCCGGACCTGCCGTCCCCGCGCCAGCAGATCACAAGGGCCCCCCTTCGCGCAATCCCGTAGCCGAGGGCGACGTGATCGCGTAGGGGGACGGCGCCTTCACGGAACCCTGCAATCGTCACATCGAGATGGGGGACCTGCAGGTCCCTTCCCTACCCGGTGGAAGTCGCCCCCCATCTGCCCTATCCTTGACCGATGGGCAGCGCGGATGGGAGGCAGCCCGGTCCGCATTCCGCGACCGTCTCCCGATCCGTGCGTGCCCGTGCGCCCCCTACCGAGACCCGCATGAAACGACGCACATTCCTCGTTTCCCTCGCCGGGGGTCTGGCCTCCGTTGCAGGTTGCTCTCGGGACGATTCCCCCGAGAGGGTCGAGCCCCAGCCGCTCGAGACAACCCTGGCGCTCGTTCACGGGACGCTGGTGGACGGCACAGGCTCCGATCCCGTTCCCGACGCCGCGCTCGTGATCAGCCAGGGCACGATCCAGGCAGCCGGTCCTGCTGCAAGCACGGCGATTCCACCCGAGGCGCAGGTGGTGGACGTCTCCGGCTGCACCCTGCTGCCCGGACTCATCAACGCCCACGTCCACGCCAGCTACAACGAAGATGTCCTGAAGGCCTGGGCTCGCGCTGGCGTGACCACCGTCCGCGACCTCGGGGCGGACCCGTCGCGCCCGCTCTTCGCGCTGCGCGACGAGCTGAACCGGAATCCCCGGTGTGCGCGCCTCGTGGCCGCCGGCCCGATCGTGACGGTCCCCGGGGGATATCCGATCGTGCCCTGGTCGGGTCACTCGGCGCTGCCGGTCGAATCGGTGCAGGACGCGCGCGACAAGGTCAGCCAGCTGCTCGACGATGGGGCCGAGATCGTGAAGATCGCGGTCGAGAGCGGCGCCTGCTTCCACCGCACGATCCCCGTGCTCTCGCAGGACGAGATCGCGGCCATCGTGGCCGTCGCGCACGAGCGGGGCACGCGGACGACGGCCCACGTGCTCACCTCCGACGATCTCGTGCGCGCGCTCGACGGCGGCGTCGATGAGATCGCCCACATGGTCTGCGATCAACCGTCCGACACTCTCCTGGAGCGCGCGGTGGCGCTGGGAATCCTGTGGGTGCCGACCCTCGAGCTGTGGCGGTGCGTGGGCAGCAGCACCAGCGGCCGGGCGATCGGCAACCTCCGGCGGTTCGTCCAGGCTGGCGGCAGCGTGGCGCTGGGGACCGACTTCGCCGGGTACACGTGCAACTTCGATCTCGGCCTGCCGGTGCGCGAGATCGAGGGCATGCTCAGCGCGGACATGACCCCGATGCAGATCATCGTGGCCGCGACCCTGCAGGGTGCGCGCGCCTGCAATCACGAGCACGACCTCGGCTCGCTCCAGCCGGGCAAGATCGCGGACGTGCTCGTCGTGGCCGGCGACCCGTTGCAGGAGATGGCGGCGCTGCAGGACGTCGTGCTCGTGCTGCGGGCCGGGGTGGCGATCGAGGGTGGCCTCGGGAAGGTCTGCGCTGGCGCGTAAGGCGCGGCGGGGAATCCACCAGCTCGCGAGCGGACGGCGCGCTGCCGGTTCGCACCGGGTGCCAAGCGCGGCAGTCTCGCCCAGATCACCGCACGAGCACCACGCGCCCGCGGGTCACGCGCCCCGACGCGACCAGCACGATCTCGTACGGGCCGCTCGCCGCCGGATGCCCCAACTCGTCACGGCCGTCCCACCGAATCGTGTGCTCACCGGCGAGCACGGGCCTCTCCAGTATCCTGCGGATCCTGCGTCCCGATGGATCGAACACGATCAGGCTCACCTGTGCTGCCGATGGAACCTCGAAATCGACCGCAACACCTTCCCGCGCCGGCGAGGGCGTGCAAACCAGGCCGGGCAGCGGGTGAGGTGGCCGGCTGGGCGGTGGCGCTTCCGGCGATGGTCCGTTCGCCGCCGACGCCGCACATTGGCGCCATGCCAGCTCGATCCCGTATCCCGGCGCCGCGATGCACACGAGGTCGCCCTGGACCGACAGACCGCGGGGCTCGCCCTGAGACCCGACGCATCCGAGGTAGACGGGATGGGCCGCGCTGCGGACATCGGCCACGAAGAGGCCCTGGTAGGTCGTCCAGTAGAGGAAGCCATCGGAGACGCGAATGTCCTCTCCATACTCGGGCAGGGGCGTCCTGCTCAGCAACTCCGGGGATGCGGGATCCGCGATCTCGAAGACGGAGAGGCTGTCGCCGGTGACAACCAGGAGGTCACCGCCGATCCCGACACCTCCCCGGGGGCAGGCGAGCTGCGCGGCGATCTCCGGGGCTGAAGGATCTGCGAGGTCCACCACCACCAGCGTGTCGTGATTAACCGAAGCGTACGCGCACGATCCGGCGAGCGCGAGGCCCCTGACCCCGCTTGACAAGCTCACGTGCGCGGTGACCACGGGGTGAGCAGGATCTGCAACATCGACGATGTCCACGAGACCGTACTCAGCAGCGACGCAGGCAATGCTCCCGGACACATCCAAGTAGATTGCGTCGGGCCAGGTGCTGACGGATCCGACCTGCACGGGAGCGGTAGGCGTGCTGACATCGAAGATGACCAATCCGGCCGCTTCGGCTCCCACGTATGCAAAGGAGTCCCGGATCTCGATCGCGTAGGCTGGGGACCCGGTACTGACCTGGCAGACGATGACCGGCGCGGCCGGGTTCGACACGTCGACCACCTCGAGACCGTCGTACCCCCAGGCTTCGGCGACGATGGCGTGGGAGCCCACCAGCGCCGCGTCCTGGGCACTGCCGAGCGTCTGAACGCCACCGACGAGTGGCACCGACACGGGGTGATCGATCTGGATGACGCGCAGGCCGTCGTCGTCGGCCACGTAGGCGAAGCTGCCAGCCACGGCCACGTCCCAGGCCGAGCCGGGGGTGTCCATGGTGCCGACCACGACCGGGGCGCTCGGATCCGCGATGTCGATGACGTCCAGCCCCCGGTGGCCATCGGCCGCGTACAGGTACCCATCGCCCGGCACGCTCGCCCAGGCATCGTCGACCGCGGGCACCTGCCCGATCATGGCCGGCGCCGCCGGGTTGACCACGCTCACCACGTAGAGCCCATCATCGGCCGACACGTAGGCCACGTCTCCGTCGACGGCGACATCGATCGCGCCGTACAGCGGCAGTGACCCCAGCACGACCGGCGCGCTGGGCACAGTGACATCCACGACGATCAGGGCATCCCAGTCGGCCACGAGCGCAGTGGTTCCGCTGAGGGCGACACCCCGCGCCCAGCCGGCGGTCACGAGGGTGCCGACGAGCTGTGGATGGATCACGTCGGAGATATCGATCACCTGGAGATCCCCGTCGCCGACGCAGGCCAGGGATCCGGCCGCGTCGACGCCGAAGGCTGTTCCAGGGGTGTCAACCGATCCAACCGCTGTCGGGTGCGCCGGATCGCTCACGTCCACGACGAGCAGCCCGTGGTGGGCGTTCGCCACGAAGGCGTGTTGTCCGACCATGTCGACACGATACGCCCAGTCGCTCAACGACAGGCGACCCGTCATCGTGGGCGCCATGGGATCGGTCGCATCGAAGACGAGGAAGGCATGATTGTAGTCCGTGACGTAGACATGTTCCCCGCTCACGGCAACGCCGTAGGACTCCGCGTCCTCGTCTCCGCTGCCCATGAAGCGGAGGTACTGTGCGTAGTCGATGCAGTCGGCGCGTGCACAGATCGCGCCGCCTATGGCACAGAGGAGAACGCTGAGGAATATCCGCTTTCCGCACGACGCGCGCGGCGCCGCGTGGCGCCTGTCTTCATGGAATCCTCGCGGGCGCATGGTTCGACCTCCTTCCGCGGATCGCTCGATCCCGGGGGCGGGACTCCCGCAGCCGAGTGTCAGCCGGGGAGATCCTTCGGCCGGCTGCCTGTCGCGCCGGTCGGGCCTCCGAACCTTCCTCATCAAGGGCCGTGCCAGCCCGCGTTCCCTGGCCAGG
The DNA here is from genome assembly GCA_964506245.1 of uncultured bacterium. GTDB lineage: Bacteria > Eisenbacteria > RBG-16-71-46 > CAIMUX01 > WJJG01 > CAZDKK01. Next base: position 47,689 of record CAZDKK010000020.1, read on the forward strand.
CAAGAGGTCGATCGAGGGGAAGTCAGCGTGGCCGAAGCAGATGCGCGCAAGCGGCGAACTGACCGCTGGGGCGCTGGAGCTGCCTACCGCCGTGGACTGTCCATCTACTCATACACGTGCGTATCTTCCGGGCCGCTGCGTGAATCGTGATGGTTCACTCAACCGCGGGCTGAGGCCGCCACACCCGACATCGCGGGGGCCAGCGCAAAGCTCTCCAGCACCGCCGCGGCCGTCGCCACGTCCTCGTCCGGCGCCTCCGCATCGCACGTCACACACGGCGTGTACAAGCGTTCACTTCCCACGACGACGATCTGCGCCTGCCGTACCCGCATTCCCGCGCTTGCCTCGCGGTAGAACTCCCGCCGCGGCACCGTCAGACTGGCGCTCAGCGTGGTCTCGCCTTCTGCGATCAACTCGAACCCGGGGATGGTCGCGCGCATCTCCTCCGTCTCTGCGCGCGCGCGCTCGAAGAGCGTCCGTGTGGTCCATCCCGTGTCCCGCAGCGCCTGGTGCCAGACGACCAGGTTGGGAAGCAGGTCCGGTCCCCGCGGGCGCCCGATGCGATAGAGCGAGGCGTCTTCCCACCCCGGATAGAGATCCATCGCGAAGCCCGCCGCGATGAACCGCCCCCCGCCGTACCTGCCCGGCTCGACTGCGGGGACGAGAGCGGTATCTTCTTGGGCCGGGTCCACGCGCTCGAGGCTGAGGGCCATGCGCGCCATCGCCGGTCCCATGAGCTTGCGCGACGCGGGCCTGAGATTGCTGGTGACCGTATAACCGACGCGATCCAGCACGCGGTAGTACAAGCGGCGAAAGAGCCGGGCCTGGCCGCGCCCTTCCCAGCGCAGCTCGACCGCCACGGCCTTGGCGTCCGCGGCCGAGCGTGCGCCGCTGCCCGATTCCCCGACCGCGGCGCCGGCCGTCTCGTTCGTGATGTGTTCCTGGCTCAGCAGCTCCCACTTGCCCGGCGGGGCCATCGCCGCCGGGAGCCGGCTCGCGGCAAAAGCCTCCGCGTTGGACGCGCCTGGCTTCTCGTCGATCGTGACTACCAGGCCCGCGCGGTCGCCGCCCACGAGCGGACCGGTCAACGCCGGCGTGGTCCGGTCGACCCAGTCCTCGGGCACGAGGGCGCCGAACCCGTGTCCGCGCCAGGGCCTCATGTCCCGCCGCTCCCTGGCGCGCGCCCCTGCCTGGGGAACTCCACCCGGCACGTGCGCACCGATAGCCCTTCCAGCCGCGCGCGCCCGTCGTTGTCGAGCTCGCCCTCGCGCACCGAGCCGTCCGCCAGGTAGACGACGTAGGGCTCCCGGGCCATGGGCTCGCCCTGGTCGTTGTGCAACTCGATCTCGAGCCAGTCGCGCAACCGCAGGAAGTCCGAGCGCGCTTCGGCGTTCCGGACGCGCACGATGAAATGGTGCTGCGGGCACGAGTATCCGCGTCGCGTGTTGGTGCCGCCGGGTTCCTCCTCCTCTGGATGCGCGTAGGTCCAGTTGACCTCTACACGCCCACCGCTCACCTGCGTCTCGAGCACGGCGACCTCGACGTCGCTTCCGCGGATGTCGCGCTCCAGGATCGTGACCGTGGCCGGCGTGCCGTCCTCGAAACCCGCGACGTCGGCGCTCAGGGTGAGTTCCTCGTCCGCGTCCGCGGCGGACGATGACCAGCGCGCATGGGTCACCGCGAAGAGCTGGACCGTGCAGCTTCCCGCCTGCGCCATGGCCTCGCGCCGGATCCGCCCGTCGCCGGCCAGCTCGCCATGCTCCGTCGCGTTGGCGGGATCCTGCATGGCGTAGGTGACGCCCGAAATGGGCCGGCCGCCGCCGTCGACGAAGCGGATGTCGATCCAGTGCGGCTGTGGGCCCTCCCCGCTCGAGGTGGCGCCGCTGGCCGAGGCCGCGCCCGCGTTGGAGGCCGCGCCCCCGCCGCCCCCGCCGCCACCACCGATCTCGCCGATGAAGACGGTCATGCAGCCCAGGGCGATCGTGTCGGGGGGACCCACGCAGACCGCCATGTCGCCGACGCGGGCGGCGGGCATCTTGCCGATGAAGACGCCGGCGCTGCCCTTGGAGATCGGCCCGCCCACGTGCGGGATCGGGGGAACGCCCGGGGTCGCCATCGGGCAGGTGTGCATGTCCAGCACGCGTGCGGCCATCATCTTGCCGATGAACACCATCGGGTAACCGAGGACGATCGTGCCGCCGTGGGCGGTCAGATCTGACTGTCGCGCTGCCGGCTGGCCCATGCTGCCCTCACGATCTTCGCAGTCGCAATGACCTAGCCTGCAAGGATCATCGGCAGGGGCCGGTGAGGTGTCAAGGTCGACCTCCGGCCGGGGGTCGCACGCGGGGTCGAGCCCGCGCTCGTCGGGCAGGATCCGACCGAGTGCGCGGAGCAGCTTGCCCGGCCCCAGTTTGATCTGGTTCGGTCCCTGCCTCCACGGTAGAGTCTGTCAGAAGGATGGGGTCGCGAGGGAAGGTGCCATGCCGCTGGAGTTCCAGAAGCCGACCGACGCGTCCCACGAGATCCAGCTCGAGTCGTCCCTGCAGCAGGGCATCTGGGTCGGCGGGCGGGCCCTCATCGGCCATCCGGCGGGCCTGATCGTGCGGACGAGCTTCGTCGGCGAGGGCGCACCGATCGAGATCACCGCCAAGACGGAGGGCGGCGGCTCCTTCGCCAATACGCACGGCGAGGTGCGTGGCAACGTCTTCGTGGGCGAGGTCGAGATCCCCGACAGCCTGGAAGAGGGCGCCCAGGCCTACTTCGAGATCAACCTGCCGCGCAACGGCGTCTCGGGAGAATCCAACCGCGTCCCCGTGGTGCTGCCGCCCATCGCCGAGGAAATGAGCTGGGGCCAGGAGGAGGCCCGGCGGGGCGACGTGCTCACCCTCACGGCGCGCATCCGGAACATCCCCAACCGCACCGATGTCATGGTTCGCATCTACGAGTACGACCGCGACGGCGTCCACGACCTGATCACCGAGCTCGCGACGCAGGTGCGCGACGGGCGCGTCGAGGTGCGCTGGGAGTACGAGTATCACGAGGACACCGACGAGCTGCCCACCGACGAGGAGCTGCAGGAGTACGGCGAGAGCTACAACCCGCCCGAGTACTTCTTCACGATCTACGTGGATGGGTTCGAGCTGGGACTCGAGCAGGATTCCGGGCTGCTGCGCTTCCAGGACTACCTGGAGCTGGAGATGATCGACGGCAACGGCGCCCCCATGGCCGGGCGCGACTACACGCTCCACCTGCCCGATGGCTCGACGCGCAGCGGCACGCTCGACGATCAGGGTCGCGCGCGCGAGGAGAACATCCCCCCTGGCCGGACCACCGTGGATGTGCCTGAGCGGGAGGAGGACGAGTCGACGTCTGGAGGGGGCGGCTCGGGCGCCTCGACATCGCAGGAGGCGCCTCCGGCCAACCAACGGGGCACTGGCAGCTCCGGCGGCACGGGCGGCGGGCCGGGCGCGGGTCCCGGGGGCTCCGGCGGCGAAGCGGGCCAGGACCCGTGAGCCGCTACTTCACCGCCGGAGTCGCCATTCCCGATCGCGAGCTGTTCAAGTGGTACGAAGGCGGCTTCGACGAGATCCTTGCTCCGTACGAGGGCGAAGTCGTCGCGGTGGACAACCGCCCCATGCAGTTGGAGGGCTCCTCGGCGTGCACTCGTGTGGTCGTGATCCGCTTCCCCTGCGAGGCGCGGGCGTGCGTGACACGCCCGGGGCTCTGCGCACGGGGAAGCTGGTCAGGGTGACCCTCCTGCCCCGGCGGATGGGCGCCGTCCATCTCGGTATACGCGCGTAGCGCAGCGGAGGGCACCCCGGGCCAGCTCAGCGGCCATGCGCCCGCCGGCTGTCCGATCCGGCTATGTTGCTGGCAAATGACGCGATTCCGCCCCCCGGCGGGGATTGACTTCGCCCCCGGCCGGGGGTACAGGTTGTTCACAACCTACGAAGCGCCGACCGGGGCCCGGCCGACACGTGGTCTCTCCTCCAGCCCCCGGGCTGGAGGAGAGGCGGATCTCGAGCAACCGCGAGGTCTTATGGACAGGACGACCCTCTCCCCCGAGATCCAGGAAGTGCTGCGGCGCGCCGAGGCGATGGCCCGCCATCAGCGCAGCGAGTTCATCCTGCCCGAGCACCTCCTCTTCACGGTCGCCAACCTCGACGAGGGATTGATCCCGGCGATCCTCGATCACCTGAAGGTGAGCGCGAACAAGATCAAGACCCTGATGGAGGAGGACCTGAAGTTCGTCCTCCCCACCTCCGCATCGCGCGAGGTGCTCGACCCGACGCCCAAGACCGTGAAGGCCCTCGAGGCGGCGCAGTTCTGGGCGCAGGAGCTGGCATCGGGCGATGAATCCGCCCAGGCCGGTGCCGAGCACCTTCTGCTCGCCCTCGTAAGTGACGAGAGCCCGATCGGCAAGGATGTGCTCGGGGAGATCGGCCTCAACGCCCGTCTCGTGCGCAAGGCGATTGCGGAGGTGAGCGCTCTGGGGATCGCCCGGCTCGTGCCCGGCGCACCGGGCGGTGCCGCGGGTATGCCCGGTGCCGCGGCGGCCCCCGGTGCGGGAGGCCTCACCGGCGCCCCGATTCAGGCCCTGCAGAAGTTCTGCATCGACGTCACCCGGCAGGCGGCCGACGGCAGGCTCTCGCCCGTGATCGGCCGCGAGCGCGAGATCGAGGCCGTTGTGCGCACGCTCTCGTGCATGAAGAAGAGCAATCCGCTCATCATCGGCGAGCCGGGCGTCGGCAAGACCGCGCTGGTCGAGGGACTGGCACAGCGGATTGTCACAGGGGATGTCCCGCTCTTCCTGCGCGACAAACAGATCCTATCACTCGACGTCGGTGCCCTCATCGCCGGCGCGAGCTACCGCGGCGAGTTCGAGGAGCGTTTGAAGAATGTGATCGAGGGTGTCACGCAGGCTCAGGGCCGCATCATCCTCTTCATCGACGAGATGCACATGCTGATGGGCGCCGGCGGCCAGAAGGGCGGCGCCGATGCCGCCAACTTGCTCAAGCCAGCCCTCGCCCGAGGTGAGATCCAGGTCATCGGCGCGACGACCCGCGACGAATATGCCAAGCACATCGAGAAGGACGCGGCCTTCGAGCGTCGCTTTGCCGTCGTCGTCTGCGAGGAGACGACGCCCAAGCAGACGCGCGAGATCCTTGAGAAGGTGATCAACCGCTACGAGAAACACCACGGTGTGAAATACACGCCCGAGGCCCTGGACGAGGCGGTGCGGCTGGCCGTGCGCTATCTCCGTCAGCGCCGCCTGCCCGATAGCGCCTTTGACGTCGTCGACAACGCTGCGGCCGACACGCGCGTCTTCGTCGTTTCGGCCATCGAGCAGATCCGCAAGGGCGGCGAGAACGTCCCGCAGGTCCTGACCGCGCTGCGCGCGCGCTTCAAGTTCGATCCGGATCTCGTCTCGGCGCTCGACGGTCTCCCGTCGCCGCCGGCGGAAGCCGACCGCAACCGGCTCGCCGAGCAGATCGAGAAGTGGACCGCCACCGTCACCGACGATGCCGCCGCCAGCTATGTCTCGCGCGCGACCGGCATCCCCGCCACGCGCGTCGCCGAGGGCGAGGCTCAGAAGTTGCTGCGGATGGAGGAGATGCTCGCCGAGACGGTCATCGGCCAGAAGGAAGCTGTGAATCTCCTTGCGAAGGCGGTGCGTCGCTCGCGGGCCGGCTTCAGCGAGCCGAAGCGGCCGATTGGTAGCTTCTTCTTCTTCGGCCCCACGGGCGTGGGCAAGACGTATCTCGCGAAGATGCTCGCCAGGTTCCTTTTCGACGACGAGAAGGCGATGGTGCGGGTCGACATGTCGGAGCTCAAGAGCCAGCACGATGTCGCCCGGTTGATCGGCGCCGCGCCCGGCCTCGTCGGCTACGAGGAAGGCGGCAAGCTGACCGAGCCGGTGCGCAAGCACCCCTACTCGGTCGTCCTCTTCGACGAGATCGAGAAGGCCCATCCGGCCATCTACGACCTCCTGCTGCAGCTCCTGGATGAGGGCCACCTCGAGGACGGGCAGAACCGCACGGCCGACTTCAGCAACACGGTTGTGATTCTGACCAGCAACACCGGCGCTCGTGAGGTCCTCGACACCTTCCGCAAGGGGCGCAAGCTCGAACAGGAAGAGAAGCGCCAGCTCGCCCTGCGCGTCTTCACGCCCGAGCAGATGAACCGGATCGATGAGCTCGTGCCCTTCTACCCTTACACCAAGGAAGAGGTCTTCGCGATCATCGACCTGGAGCTCAAGCAATTTGCGCGCCGGATGGAAGAGAAGAACCTCAAGCTCGAGATGGCGCGGAGCGCCAAAGACTTGCTCTGCGAGCTCGGGCACAGCGAGGAGTTCGGCATCCGGCCCCTGCGCAGCGAGATCAAGCGCCTGGTCATCGATCAGGTCGCGGATATCGTCATTCGGCAGAACCCAGGCCCGGGATCGGTGTTCGTCATCGATGCCGACGACAAGGAGATGAAGGTCACCGTCCGGTCATGATCGGCATGGACCAAGGGAGGAGCAATGGCTGGTAAGACAAAGTGGAAGTTTGCTGAGTTCGACGACCCGAAACTCACCAAGGTCGCCCAATCCCAGCAGATGAACCGGACTCTATATGTCGATCAGTTCAGCACGGATCCCGATTTCGAGAACCAGATGATGAAGATCGGCAATGCGTCCGAGCTGTTCGAGAAGATCCCCGCCAAGGCCTCGGTCGAAGTCGAAAAACTCGACGGCGACATGGAGGACGCAGAGCTGCACTTCCAGAAGATCGGCGACTTCCAGAGGGATCGGATCATCCTCATGCTGGAGGCGCTCCGCGAGCAGTCCGAGACCGCGGACCTGCTCGATCACTTCGCGAAGCTGTTCGGCAAAGGCGGCAAGTGGAAGCAGGTCTTCGAGGACCCGGCGACCAAGGCCGGCTTCCTGCAGCGGCTCGAAGCGGTGGCGAAGCTGATCGAGAGCGCCTAGAGAACCCGCCTGGGAGCCGGCGGGTCATCCGACCCGGGCTCGCGGGGCAGACCGGACCGAAAGACCACGGCGCACATCGGGCGCCGCTCCAGTAGAAGGGAGATCGCGATGGGTGAGGAAGAACGGAAAGAAGAGCAGGTGCGCGAGAAGGAAGCGCAGCGCGAGGTTGCCGTCAAGGAGTTCGCCTGGAAGGATTTCAAGGGCATGCTCAGCGGCGCCAAGCTCTCCGACGGCCGCAACATTCCCGCGCTGCGCTGGTATCTGGAGGATGACATCCAGGAAACCAAGCGCTTCGTCCAGGACGAGGCCTTCGCCAGCGAGCGCTACACCCTCGGCCTGCGCCTGAAGCTCCTGAAGCAGCTCCTCGAGGAATCTACCTCGCTCGACGATGCGCTGATGAAGGCCGAGGAGCTGAACAAGAAGGCCAGCGAGCTGCTGGCGAAGAACCTGGCCGCGATCAGCGACCGGACACGGGACCTCGAGGTCAAATACCGCACCTTTGCGCTGTTCGTGGACAACGCCCAGCTCGACCCCAACGAGAAGCTGGACGTCACCGTGCTCAACACCAACCAGGATGGTCTCTTCGAGCCGGACAGCGACGCGCTCAAGGAGCTCGCGCGCGAGATCGCGAACTTCGGGGAGTACGCCGACTACAAGGACCGCGCCTACGGCATGCTGGTCATCCCGGGGCATCACTACCAGAAGGACCACCTGATCGCTCTGGGAACGCTGTGCAAGAACAACCGCTGCTTCCTGCTCACGGATGCCCTCTCCCGCCAGAAGGGCTTCAAGGAAGCGGAGGACTACCTGGAGCGGTTGCAGCTCGAGCAGTTCAAGAGCATCCCCGACGCGTCGCACGAGAAGCGGCACATGATCGTCACCGTCAACGAGCTGGTGGGGCGGCAGAAGGAGAAGTACGAGAAGGATGACGTGCAGCTCGCTGCTTCGGCGGCGCTGGCCGGCCTGATCTACCGCACCGACAACGAGGAAGGCCCGCACGTCACCCCCGCCGGAGAGATCAAGGGTGACGTCAAGGGTGCCGCGCGTCCGAAGGTGCTGCTCAACGCCAAGGACCACGGCACGATGAGCCGCGAGCTCAATCTGATCCCGCTGGCGTTCCCGCGCGACACGTTGCGCTTCATGGGGGCGCGCTCGCTCTGCACCGGCGAGGAGTTCAAGTTCTTCGCCGTCTCGCGCGTCTACGACATGATCTGCAACGTGCTGAGCGACTTCGCCAAAGGGGTTGAGTTCCGCAACTGGGATGGCGCCACGCAGAACCGCCTCGAGCACGGCATCCGGACGTTCCTCAACGCCCTCACGGGCGCGGGTAAGCCGCTCAAGGCGTGGAGCAAGCTGGAGACCTACGAGGATACCTCGACCGGTGAGGCCGGCGTCATCCGGGTCAAGGTCGAGTTGCAGTTCAACATGCCGATCGAGAAGGTGCTCTTCGAGATGCCCGTCAAGTTGGCCGAAGGCGGGGCTGAGTAGTTCGGCAGGGAATGATGCCGCTGGCAAGATGGATCGCTCGGATTCTGAGCCTGCGGTGGTGGCCGCGAAAGGGGAGTGGAACGATGGCAGCGGATCGCAAGTACCAAAATGAAGCCCGCGTCTACGTGGCCGGGCAGGAGCTGAAGGATGTCTACGAGTGCTACTACCAGGTCCGCACGGAGATGGCGCGCTCGGGGCTTCCGACCAAGAACGCCCGGCCGCATCGCATCATCATCGTCCGGCGCTCGGAGGCGGAGACGCCTGGGTTCACCTGGGCGTACAACAGCCAGCCGAAGAACTTCCAGAGCGGGAAAGTCGAGTTCTACAACACCAAGGGCGAGATCATGAAGACCTTCGAGTGGGACAAGGGCTACGTCGCCCACTACAAGGAGGGCGTTCCCGACCTCACCGAATCTGAACGGGCCACGATGCTGGAGGAATACGAGATCTGCGCAGAGGAATTCCGCTGCGGCGACGCCGTGGCCAAGTGCCACTGGTAGTCGCGCAACCGGCGGAGTATGTGCGGGTGTGCGGGTGTGAAGGTTTCCGCCGGATGGGTCGCGACTCACCGGCGTTCTTGGGGAGGTAGAAGCAATGGCGCATCAAGCCAAGGTTTTCGTGGCGAACAAGGCCTTCTCGGGCATCATCTCCGTGGCGTACGAACAGTTCACGATCCCCGACGAGAAGAACTACCGGCCCTCCGACAAGGCGCGCAACGGTCTGATCACGATCCGCCGCGCCAGCACCGAGGAGGCGGACTGGTTCACCTGGGCGGCTGAGTCGACCGAGGCCAACTGGAAGTCGGGCAAGATCGAGTTCCTCGACGAAGACGGCACGAAGATCCGGGAGCTGATCTGGGATCACGGCTTCGTGCACCAGTATCAGGAAGGGATGCCCGACCGGCGCGTCGAGGACGTGGCCCGCCGCATCTACGAGGAAGTGAAGATCCAGGCCGAGATCGTCACCGTCGACGGCACGGCGCACGACGACAACTGGCCGGAGGTGTAGGCCGCGGCGGCGGCCTCCCGTCTGGCGACGCCGGCCGACCGCGCTGCCGGCAGCCGCGCGTTGCCGGCACCTTCTCCGAGTTGCAGGCCCCTCGCCGGGCTCACGCTCCCGCCCCGCCCGAGGCCGGGAGCGTGCCCGTGCACGGAAGGTCTTTCCATGAGACCGGTCAGAACCATCATCACATTGGGCGACAGTCAGCTCGGCGCCAAGGTCCTGCGGCTCGAACTCTGCGAGGGGGCCTTCACGCACCAGAAGCTCTTGCTGGTGCTGAGCCATGTGCACAAGCCCGAGCAGGAGGAGGCCATCCCGGACTTCGCGACGCTCGTGGGCCAGTCGCTGCGCGTGGAGCTGGAGGACCTGACCATCCCCGAGGACGAGTCGCCTGGACCGGTGCTCTTCTTCGAGGGTCAGGTGGAGCGATCCGCCCTGGCCTACGAGCCCGGCGAGCTGCGCCTCGAGGTGGAAGCGGCCAGCGGCTCAACCGCGCTGGATGCCGTGCCCCGGACGCGCATCTTCCAGGAGACGACGCTGCAGGGGTTGATCGACGAGCTGCTCACCGAGTACCAGGGAGGGGCGATCGCCGCGGTCAACACCCACCTGGGGTCCCTGGGCAACAAGCGCATCAGCTTTGCCGCCCAGTGGGGCGAGACCGACTGGGCTTTCCTGTTGCGTCTGGCCCGCAAGCTGGGGCTCTTCGTGGCCGCCCGGAACAAAGATCTCCACATCCACGTCGCCGATCCCTGGGAAGCCGTCAGCGGCCAGGATGCGCAGATCGATCTCGCCCTGGGGCAGAACCTCCAGCGCTTTCGCCTGGGCCTGGCCAATGCCGAGACGGGGATCCGCGGGTATTCGTATCAGCACTTCGGTGAGGGAGGGTTTGCGGAAGCGAGCGGCGCTAGCCTCGAGGACGTGCGCATCTGGACGGGACCCGGTGAGCCCCCCCAGCCCACCAGCCCGCTCGCGCAGAAGGCGACCGCCTCCAGCGAGACCGAGGGGCTCGCGGTCGAGTCCGACGACTATTTCTCCCAGCAGGAATTCGACGCCATCGTCGGGCGCTGGGCCCGCGCCAGGATCGCGGGCATGGTGAGCGGCAGCGGCGAGGCCGATGCGATCGGGCTGGGTCTCGGCTCGGTCGTCTTCATCGCGCCCGCGCAGACGCGGGAGTTCGCGGCCCTCGAGGGCGATCGCTTCCTCGTGACCGCCTGCCGGCACCGCGTGGTCGACGAGGATTACGGCATCGAGTTCGCGGTCTGCGCCGACGGCGCCCCGCCGCTGCAGGATCCGACCGACACGCGCGGCGAGCCCGACGCGCGCGTGATCAGCGGCATCGTTACCGATGCCTGCGACCCGAGCAACGCGGGTCGCGTGAAGGTGCGCCTCTATCCCCTCACCAACGCCGATCCCTCTCCTGAGATCTTCGTCCGGTGCACCGTCGACGCGGCCGGCGCGGATCACGGTACCCTGGACTTGCCGGAGATCACTGATGAGGTGATCCTCAGCCTCGACCCTCGCGGCTTCACCGCGCCGGTCATGCTGGGGTCGGTGTACAACGGCGCCCACAAGACGCTGGTGGCGGATCTGCCGAGCCAGTTCTCGATCACCGCCAACATGCAGACGGACAATCACATCAAGTACTACCGCACCAAGGCCGGCACGCTGATCATCCACGACACGTCGGAGAACGCCGCGCGCCTCATCATCGCGACGCCCAATGCGTCGGTTGTCCTCTCGGAGGCCTCTCCCGCCAGCATCGACATCCAGGTCGGTGGCCAGGCCTGTCAGATCACCGCGGTCGATGACGGCTCGCTCACGATCAAGGCCAAGAACATCAGCATCGAGGCCGAGCAGGGCATCAAGGTCAAGTCCGGCACACAGACCGAAGTCCAGTCCGGGGCCGCTCTGAAGGTGAAGGCCAGCGGCGACATGGAGATGAAGTCCGACACCAACGTCAAGCTGCAAGCGGGCATGAACTACGAGATGAAGGCCGGGATGCAGGTCAAGGAAGAGGCCTCGCTCATGTACGAGATCAAGGGCGGCGTGAACCTCAAGCTGCAGGCGGTCAAGATCGACCTGAACTAGGCCCGGATGGGGCGCGCCTGGACGCCCGAGGGGATGAGCGCGGCCGCGGGGCGCGGCTGGCCGCCCGAGAGGAGTCGATGGACTACCTGGACCTGCCGGTGCGACTCGAGGCCGGGACCTTTCGCCGGACGGCCCCGGAGGAAGCGCTCAGCCGCTACGTCGCCCTCTTCTTCGCGACCCGCAAGTACGAGGCCGATCGGGCCCTCGATTTCGGATTGAATCTGGACGATCTCGCGTGGATCTCCTCCGAGGAATACCTGCGGGTCATGATCGACGAGTTCAACCGTGTCCACCGCGGCAGCATGACCCTCCTGATCTCGGGCCAGAGCGGCCAGGGTGCGGAGCACCACGTGGGACTGACCCTGCGTCATGGCCGCACCAACTACATGATCCGGCTGGCCATGGGCACCGTGATGGACACCTGAGCCGCCGGCAATCGCGGGCCGGCTCTGCGCCGGCCGGGACCCGGCGGCGAGCCGTTGACGGAAGGGCGGAGACGACGATGGCAGCGCCGAAACATGGCAGGAGCTACGAGCAGATCCGCGCCGACCTGTTGGCGGAGGCGCAGGCGGTGGGCGTGCACACCCGCGGCGCGGCGCTCGACCCGGTCCTGGAGCTGCTGATCAACGGATACGCTCGCGAGCTGGAGTCGATCTACGCCCGCGTCGACGAGGCGCTCGAGTTCAACCGCCGCACCCTCCTGCGCAACTACTTCGATGAGCCCTTCCTCGAGAACCCGGCGCAGGCGGTCGTGGGCATGCGCCTGAAGAAGCGCGCCCCGGTCGGCTCGGCGCTCCGGATCGCCTGGCAACGGCCGATCGGCCGGTTCACGCCGGAGTACGCCGTCGTCGGCGAACGCGAGATGGTTCCCCTCGATCTGGCCGCCGTCCTCTACTGCGTGGGGGACACCGCCTACCGCCTGCGTTGGGACGAGACGCTGCGGGCTTCGAGCACGCGCCATGCCCTGCGCGAGCGCTTCGCGCGGCCCTGCCTCCTGCTCGCGCTCACGACCAGCGAGCCGGCCATCGACAGCCGGCACCTCTCGCTGCTCATCCAGCCCAACGAGACCGGCATCGGCGGGCTCTTCCCGGGCACCGATCCGCAGCGCGGGTTCGTCAGCTACCTGGACGCCGCTGCGTGGCACCCCGGGGATGCCAGCGGAGCGTTCCCCGTGACCACCCCCTTGGCCCCGCCCTTGCCCGCAGCTCGGGCGGCCGGGCCCGCGGGGTGGAGCCGCTTTCCCACCGAGGCCAGCCTCTTCGCCCGCCTCGACGGGGAGCACCTCTACGCCGACCTCGTGCGCACCTTTGCCCCAGGGGTCACGCTCCGGCCGGGGGCGGTGCCGCCCGCGATCGCTGCCGCGCCGGACCTGGCGGACATCGTCGCCCTGCAGAGCAAGGCGATCTGGCTGCAGGCGCAGCTCCCCTATGTCGCCGCTTCCGATCCGCGCAGCCTGTTGTCGCTGATCGCGGTCAACGCGCGCACCGCGATCGGCTACCGCCGCGACCCGCGCGACCGCTTCAACTTCACCGAGAACGACTACAACGTGCGCACCGAGGTCTTCGAGTTCGGCCTCGCCGATCGGCCGGGGCAGTTCTGTCGCACGTTCGGGCGGTGGGTGGTCGCATCCCTCTCCGACAAGGAGGGCAACGAGTATCCCTACGTCCACGACGCGCTCACCCGGGGCGAGGAGCGCTGGTTCACGCTCGAGGCCGGGGCCGACGACGTCACGCTGATCGTTCACGTCCCCCGGCGCAAGGTTCCGAAGTCGGGCTACTTCGACTTGTACACCGGGCACCTGATCTGTCAGGAGGCGAACACGTCGAAGCTCGATGTCCTGGCGCGCCTGCCGGCGAACGGCCTCGACTTCCCCGAGGTGACCGATCTGCAACTCCTCACACCCGCGCGCGGCGGCGGAGACGGCTACGCGACCGACGCCGAGGCCCCGGACGCGCTGCAGGCGGGCGGCGCCGCTGTGCTCGCACGCCAGTACGCGCGCGCCGCCACCTGGCTGCGCACGCGCGACCGGCTCATGACGCTGCCCGACCTCGAGTCCTTCCTGCGCGCCATGGACGCGCGGGTGACGGAGGTCCGCCCCGAGCGGGCGGCCCTCAACCGCGACGGCCGGCTCGTCCCCGGCGTCTTGCTGCACGTGCGCTTCGATCCGACGGCCGAGCTGGCGCGCGAGGAGCAGGAAGCCATCTGCCGGATTGCCACCCGCCAGATCGAGGCCCGGCTGCCCGCCGGGATGTGGGCCGAGGTCCATCCGGCCCCCGCGGAGGCGCGATGATGGACCAGGCCTGGTTCCCGCGCTTCGGCCGCGTCGATCGCTTTCCCACGAGCGCGAGCGCGCTCAGCGCGCTGTGCCAGCTCGACCAGATCGGGGTCGAGCCTGCCGACATCCGCCTCGTTCTCGAGGGCCGCCGGCGCCAGCCCGCGCCCCGCATCCTCGAGCAGCACCCCGACCCGGGCGCGCCCGTCCGTCACGGCGTCGAGGTGACGCTGCGCCTCGCGGAGGACAGTCTGCTCGATCGCTTCCCCGAGCGGGCCTTCGTCTCGCTGCCCGGACGGGAGGGCCGCGAGCAGGTCGCGGCGGCCCGGCGTCTTTTCGCGCCCTTCGACAAGGCGCGACTGCTGGCGCTGGCGCGCTTGCGTTACTGGAACGCCGTCTTCAGCGGGGCCCATGGGAGCGAGGCCTACGAGCTCTTCCTCCATCGCGTGCTCGGACTGGCCGACACATCGTGCGAGCGTGCGCGGCGGGTCTTCTCCGCGGATCAGCTCCGCGCCTGGCTGCGCATCCTGCCTCTGCTGCCCCGCTTCGCGGGCGATCTGGCTGCGACCGCGCAGATCCTCACCTGGTTCCTGGGCGACCCGGTCAGCGCAGGCAGCGACGACGGCCCGGCGAGCGCGATCCCGGGCGACTGGGCCATGCGCACCGCGCGGAGCGCGCAGCTCGCCGCCGGCGGACGAGGGGCTCGTGCGCGGGCGCCGGCGGCCCGGATCTCGG
>CAZDKK010000021.1:0-34164 GCA_964506245.1 uncultured bacterium
CGCCGCGTCGGGCCCGCGGTGCCCGGCCGCGGGGAGATGCGGGTTGCACCTCCGACCGAGCGAGAGCGCCGGGCGCCGGCGGCCCCGCGCGGGACGCCCGGCCCCAGGCCGGACATGACCCGCACGTACCGGCCCGAGATGCCGCCCGAGGGCCCCGGGCGCGAGGGTCGGGGCGGAAGGCGTGATCGCGGCCGAGCGGGCGATCGCGACACGACTCGCGACACGGGCATCGCCACGGGCGAGCGGCCCGATCGGCGCGGGAAGCGCGGCAAGCGCAAGAAGCGCCGTCCGGAGGTGGACGAGCGGGAGGTCTTCGACAGCGTGCGGCGCACCATGGCGACGCTGGACGCCGGGCGCTCGCGCAAGAAGCGCCGGATCCGTTCCGACGACGGAGCCGAGATCGAGGTCGAGGAGACCAGGATCCGCATCAACGAGTTCGCGACCGTCTCCGAGTTGGCATCCGTCCTGGAGGTGCGCCCCAGTGAGGTCGTATCCGCCTGCCTCAAGCTGGGCGTGCTGGCCAATGTCAACCGCCGGCTCGACCGCGACACGATCGAGGCGGTGGCAGATGAGTTCGGCTACGAGGTCGAGTTCGTCAAGGAATTCGGCGAGGAGATCATCGAGGAGGTCGAGGAGACCCACGAGGACGTCCCCGAGGAGACCCGCCCCCCGATCGTCACCGTCATGGGCCACGTGGATCACGGCAAGACGAAGCTGCTCGATTTCATCCGCAAGTCGGACGTCATCTCCGGCGAGTCGGGCGGCATCACCCAGCACATCGGGGCTTACCGGGCGCGCCTGGCCGGCGGGCGGGTCGTGACCTTCCTGGACACGCCGGGCCACGAGGCCTTCACCGCCATGCGCGCGCGCGGCGCCGACGTGACCGACATCGTGGTGCTGGTGGTCGCGGCCGATGATCGCGTCAACGAGCAGACGATCGAGGCGATCAACCACGCGAAGGCGGCGCGCAAGCCGATCGTCGTCGCGATCAACAAGATCGATCTGGCCAACGCCAACGCCGATCGGATCCGCCAGCAGCTAGCGGAGCAGGGGCTGCAGGTCGAGGAGTGGGGCGGTCAGACGATCGCCGTGGAGATCTCGGCCAAGTTCGGGCAAAACGTCGACAAGCTCCTGGAGATGGTCCTGCTGGTCGCCGACATGCTCGATCTGAAGGCCCAGAAGGACCGGCCGGCGCGGGGCACCATCATCGAGGCCAAGAAGGACACCGGGCGCGGTGTGGTCGCCACCGTGCTGATCCAGAACGGGACCCTGACGGTGGGCGAGTCGTTCGTCTGCGGCACCGCGTCGGGCAAGGTGCGGGCCATGATCACCGAGACGGGCGATCGCATCGAGAGCGCCGGCCCCTCCACGCCGGTCGAGGTGCTCGGCTGGTCGGATGTGCCCCAGGTGGGCGATGCCTTCTCCGTGGTGGGCTCCGAGGCGCAGGCGCGCCTGATCTCCAGCGAGCGCGCCCAGATCGCGCGCGAGAAGCGCATGCGGCTGGCGGCGAGCCGCTTCAGGCTCGGAGAGCTGCACACGCGACTCAAGGAGCAGGCGCGCATCGACCTGCGCCTGATCATCAAGGCCGACGTGCAGGGGTCGGTCGAGGTCCTGCGGGACTCGATGGAGAAGCTCACCGACGAGCAGGTCCAGGTGGTGGTCATCCACACGGGCGTGGGTCGCATCAACGAATCGGACGTCCTGCTGGCCACGGCCTCCGGGGCCGTGATCGTCGGTTTCCACGTGCGGCCCGATCCGAAAGCGACCCAACTGGCGCAGGAGGAAGGTGTCGAGGTTCGCCTCTACAGCGTGATCTACGAGGCGATCGAGGAGATCGAGGCGGCCAAGGCCGGTCTGCTCAAGCCCAAGGAAGAAGAGCGGGTCCTGGGCTCGGCCGAGGTGCGCACCGTCTTCAAGATCACCAAGGTCGGTACGGTGGCCGGGTGCCACGTTGTGGCCGGGACGGTGCAGCGCACGGCGCGCGCGCGCCTCATCCGCGAGAACGATGTCATCTGGTCCGGCAAGATCCTGTCGCTGAAGCGCTTCAAGGACGACGCCCGCGAGGTGGCCCAGGGCTTCGATTGCGGGCTCTCCCTGGAGGGGTTCGACGACATCCAGGTGGGAGACCTGATCGAGGCTTTCGTGGTCGAGGAGGTGTCGCCGCTCAAGAAGGCCTAGGCCTTGGGCGGCTGCGCGCCTAGGCGGCCGCGACTTCCCGGTTGCCCTGGTTCCATGTTCTTCGCCCTCTGCAGAGTCGAGCTGTTCATCCCGCAGGGTCGTTCGCTGAAAGGCAAGCGCTCGGTACTGGCCGGTCTGAAGGAGCGACTGCGGGTGCGCTTTCACGCGTCGGTCATCGAGGTCGCGGGCCAGGAACTCCATCAGCGCGGGACGCTGGGGATCGCGCTGGCAGGCGCCTCGCCGGCGGCGCTGGAGGCGGCGCTCGCCGCGATGAAGCGTCTGGTCGAGCAGGAGGATCGCTGCAGCATCATGGCCTGGGAAACGCGGGTCGAGCCCTTCGAGGGTGCACCGCGCGCGCCGCGCGACGCACTGCTGGACGGCGCGGTCGGCGATGCGCAGGCTGATCGCGGCGAGCACTGGGACGAGCACGAAGAGGGCGACGAGTACTTCGGCCCCACCTGGGATCGCGAACGGGAGGACTAGCGCGATGGTCCGACCGCTGCGCCGCGAGCGTGTCACGGAGCTCATCCACCACGAGCTGGGCGACATCATCCAGCGCGAGGTGCGCGACCCGCGCCTCGGCTGGGTGACCGTCACGCGGGTGGAAATGAGTTCGGACCTCTGCTATGCGAAGGTGTTCATCTCCATCTTGGGCGGGGATGAGCGCGCACAGCAGCACTCCCTGCGGATCCTCGAGCGAGCTGGGGCCTTCATCCGGACGGAGCTGGGTCGCCGCATCCGGCTGCGGCAGACGCCCGAGCTGCAGTTCAAGCTCGACCACTCGCTGGAACACAGCCAGCGCGTCATGGATCTGCTGCGGGGGATCGAGCAGGAAGGCGCAGCGGAGCCCCCCGCGTCCACGCCACCCGGCGCAGGCGGCGGGGAGGATTCCGCGCGGAGGGCCGGGACGAGAGGGACCGGCAGCGGTGAACGGCAGGACGACGCCGGGTTGCAGGGGAGCGCCGAGTCGTGAATCTGCAGCATGAGCGGTTGGGCCCCGGCAGGGAGCCGCGGGCGGCGCGCGTGACCGGCCGGCCGGGAGGCGGTCCAGCGGGCGACGCGTCCGCGGCGGGCTTCGTCCTGAACGTCTTCAAGGACAGCCCCTGGACCAGCCATGATGCCGTCGCGCGCGTGCGGCGCATCCTGGGGATCCGGCGCGTGGGTCATACGGGGACGCTCGATCCGTTCGCCACGGGCGTCCTGCTCTGCTGCGTCGGCCGCGCGACCAAGCTCTCCGACGCGCTGATGGATCTGCGCAAGGAGTACGAGGGCTGGATGCGCTTCGGCCTGCAGACCTCGACCGGCGACGCCACGGGCGAGGTCGTGCGCACCTGGGATCAGCCGCTGCCCCCCGCGGAGCGACTCACGGCCGCGGCCCGGCGCTTCACCGGCGAGATCCTGCAGGTGCCCCCCATGGTCTCGGCGCTCAAGCATGAGGGCCAACGCCTGTATCGCCTGGCGCGCCGGGGCATCACGGTCGAGCGCCAGGCGCGCAAGGTCTTCGTCGAATCCTTCGAGATTCTCGGATCCGAGGGCGACCGGGTCCGGTTCCGGGTCCGCTGCTCGCGTGGCACCTATGTGCGGACGCTGGTCGAGGACTTCGGGGCCGAGCTGGGGGCGGGCGCCTGCGTGCAGGAACTGACCCGCACGGCGGTAGGGCCGTTCCGCGTGGAACAGGCGGTGCACCTGATCGAGGGCCTGCCGGCCCAGGAACTGCTGGCCCAGGCCATTCCGATGGCGGTTGCGGTGGGTCACCTCCCGGCGTGGAGAGTGCCCGCCTTCTGGGCCGCGAAGCTTCGCCGGGGGCACACGCCGCCCTGGATCGTGCTCGAGGTCGAGCGCGAACCGTCCGCCGGGGAGATTGGCCGATTGGTCGGCTCGGCCGGCGAGCTGGTGGCGCTCGGGCAGGCGGAGCTGACGCCCGGGCCGGCCGACCGCCCTTGGCATGAAGCGATGCACCTGAAGCTGGTGCGCGTCATCTGAGCGGCCGCCTTCCGCCGGCGCGCCCCCGCGGAGCGGGGCCTGCGCTGCTGGCGGGGATTGGCGGTCCTGGGCGGGCATGGCGAAGAAGCGAGACAGAACTCGGGCGGTCGTCGCCATCGGCGTCTTCGACGGGCTCCACCGCGGCCATCAGCTCCTCCTGCGGCGGGTCTGCGAGCTGGCAGCCGGCGCAGACTGCGTGGCCGGCTTGGTCACGTTCGATCCGCCTCCTTTTGCGTTCTTCGCCGGGGATCCGGCGCCGCTGGAGATCACGCCCCTGCCGGAGAAGACCGCGCTTCTGGCCGAACTGGGCCTGACCCGCTTGATGGTGCTGCCCTTCGAGCCAGCGCTCGCCGGCCTGCCGGCGACGGCCTTCGTGGATGAGGTGCTCCTGCGCGAGTTCGAGCTGGTGGCGGTGGTCGTCGGCCACGATTTCCGCTTCGGCGCGGGCCGGGCCGGAGACGGCGACCTGCTGCGGGACCTCGGGCGGACCCGGGGCTTCACGGTCGAGATCATCGGTCCCGTAATGATTGATGGACAGAGAGTTTCCAGCACAAAGCTCAGGCAGGACATCACCGAGGGCCGCGTGGCGGCCGCGGCCCATCTGATGGGTCGGCCGCTCTGCATCGAGGGGCGTGTGGGCTGCGGTCAGGGGCTGGGAAGCCGCGAGCTGGTGCCGACGGCGAACCTGGAGACCTCCCCGCGGCAGCTCCTGCCGGGTGGGGGGGTCTATGCCGTGGAGGTGGCGACGCCGCTCGGGACCTTTGGGGGGGCGGCCCACGTGGGGCCCGCCCCGACGACCGGGGCCGGCCACGAGCGGCTGGTGGAAGTGCATCTGATTGATTTCAAAGGGGATCTGCGGGGGATGACCCTGCGGGTGGCCTTTCTCGATTGGCTGCGGGCGCACCGGGCCTTCGCGGACCTGGGCAGCCTGCGGGTCGCCATCGCGGCCGACATTCAGGCCGCGCGCGATCGCTGCCGAAAAGCGCGACAGAACCGCCTTGCGGCTCCGGACCCGATGTGATAGCGTCGTCCGGTTGATGAAAGAAGGGAAACCTGCTGGGCGGGGGCCCAGCGAGCGGAGGAAGGCATGTCGCTCACCAGAGACAGGAAGCAGGAGGTCATCTCGAAATACAAGCTCCACGGGCTGGACTCGGGCTCACCCGAGGTCCAGATCGCGCTGCTCACCGAGAAGATCGCTTACCTGACGAATCACTTCAAGATCCACAAGAGCGACCACCACTCCCGCCGAGGACTGCTGAGGATGGTCGGCCGCCGCCGCCGCCTGCTCGAGTACTTGAAGCGGGCCAAGGTCGAACGCTATCGGGCCATCGTCAAGGAACTCGGTCTCCGTCGCTAAGTTCCGCGCAGCAAGGATGATTTACCATCGGTGGCCGGGGCCTGAAGGGGCTCCGGCCCGCGGGTATTTTGTGTGCCCTGGCCGGCACAACGCGGCCGGATGCGGGCGCGCGGGAGAGGATACGACTTCATGGCTTACGATGTGACGCTGGAAGTGGGTGGCCGGACCCTGCGAATCGAAACCGGCAAGCTCGCCAAGCAAGCCGCGGGTAGCTGCACGGTGCAGTACGCGGACACGGTCGTGCTGTCGACCGTGGTCTCGGGCAAGACCGACGGAGAGGACCGCGGCTTCGTGCCGCTCTACGTCGACTACCGCGAGAAATCCTACGCGGCCGGGCGCATTCCCGGCGGGTTCTTCAAGCGCGAGGGGCGCCCCAACCTCAAGGAGACCATCAGCGCCCGGCTGGTCGATCGCTCGATCCGCCCCTTCTTCGACAAGAACATCCGCTTCGAGATGATCGTCATGAACGAGGTGCTCTCCTCGGACCAGGAGAACGACTCCGACGTCTTCGCCCTGATCGGCGCCTCGACCGCCGTCTGCCTGTCGGACATCCCCTTCCCGGGTCCGGTGGCCGCGGTGCGCGTCGGTCGCGCGGAGGGCAAGTGGGTCGTCAACCCGACCTTCGAGCAGCTCGAGGAGAGCGACGTGAACCTGATCGTGGCGGGCACGCGCGACAACATCGTCATGGTGGAGGGTGAGGCCCGCGAGATCAGCGAGCAGGAGTTCCTCGAGGCGCTGACCTTCGCGGAGACCTTCATCCGGCAGATCGTGGCCGCGCAGGAGCAGCTCCTGGCGCAGGTGACGTCCCGCAAGCGCGAGGTGACCCCCATCCTCCTGCCCGAGGGCCTGGCTGAGGCGGTCGAGCAGCGCTACGGCGACCGGATCCGCTCCGCCCTCGAGATCCGCGGCAAGGAGGAGCGCGGCGAGACCCGCGCGGCGATCCTCGCAGAGGCGACCGCGGCGCTGAGCGAGGCCTACCCGGAGTCGCAGGCGAAGATCGACGGCGTGATGACCGAGATCGAGGGCCGGCATATGCGGCGCCTCGTGCTCGAGGAGGGCCGGCGCACCGACGGCCGCGCGCTCGATGAGCTGCGCTCCATCACCTGCGAGGTGGGGGTGCTGCCGCGCACCCACGGCTCGGCGCTCTTCAGCCGCGGCGAGACCCAGGCGCTGGTGGTCACCACGCTGGGCACGACCATGGACGAGCAGCGCATCGAGGACCTCGAGGGACAGAGCTGGAAGACCTTCATGCTGCACTACAACTTCCCCGGCTACAGCGTCGGGGAAGCCAAGCCCTATCGCGGGCCCTCGCGGCGCGACATCGGCCACGGCTTCCTGGGCGAACGCGCGCTCACCGCGGTGGTCCCCTCGAACGAGAGCTTCCCCTACACGATCCGGATCGTGTCGGACATCCTCGAGTCGAACGGTTCCTCCTCGATGGCCTCGACCTGCGGCGGCAGCCTGGCGCTCATGGACGCCGGCGTGCCGATCAAGGCGGCGGTGGCCGGCGTAGCGACGGGCCTGATCAGCGACGGCCAGACCTACCGGTTCCTGACAGACATTCAGGGGCTGGAGGATCACCTGGGCGAGATGGACCTCAAGGTGGCCGGCACCCGCGAGGGGATCACCGGCATCCAGATGGACCTGAAGATCCACGGCCTGCCGCGTGAGGTCATGGCGCAGGGGCTCGAGCAAGCCCGCAAGGCGCGGCTGGAGATCCTCGCCAAGATGGACGAGGTGCTCGACCAGCCGCGGCCGAAGCTGTCGAAGTACGCGCCGACGATCACGGTGCTGCAGATCCCGACCGACCGCATCCGCGACGTCATCGGCCCGGGCGGCAAGACGATCAAGAAGATCACCGAGGAGACCGGGGCGACGATCGACATCGAGGACAGCGGCGTCGTCAAGATCGCCTGCGTGGACGCGGCCATGGGCCGCCGGGCGATCGAGATCATCCGCGCGCTCACCGAGGACCCGGAAGTCGGGCGGATCTACAACGGCCGCGTCGTGCGCATCACGAACTTCGGGGCCTTCGTCGAGATCCTGCCCGGCAAGGACGGTCTCGTGCACATCTCGGAGCTGGAGAATCGGCGGGTGGCCAAGGTCGAGGATGTCGTGCGCGAAGGGGACATGGTGCTCGTCAAGGTCATCGGGGTCGACGAGGAGGGCAAGGTCCGCCTGAGCCGCAGGCAGGCGATGGAGACGGAGTCCTAGCGCACCCTCGCGGGGGGCGGTCCGCAGACCGTGATCCGACCCCGCGGGCCGGCGCAGCCCTCCCCCGGGAGGGCTTTTTCCTGGATCCCGAAGTAGGGTCGGCCGTTTATAGGACTCCGACTCGGGCTCGGCCCGCGCGGGGCGGGCCTCATGGAGGAGGGGGATTGGCCCAGCGGCGGACGGCGAGGATCCTCCCCGTGCTCTGCGGCGCGGTCGGCCTCGTGGCGGTGGTGGTCGCCCAGCCGCCGGCCGGGGGGGAGCGCGACGGCACACAGCCGGTCGACGACGCCAGCGTGTTGCTCAAGGAGTGGGCCGAGCGCGACTCGCTCTTCCCGCTCGCGCCCGCCACGCCGGAGGGACGCGCCCGCCGGGCCTTCGAGCGCGACCATCCCTTCATCCGCGACGTCTTCCAGGTGGGCGAGCGGTTGATCTTCTCCGTCCGCTACGGGCCGGTGCGCGCGGGCGAGGCCACGATGAGCATCGCCGCCATCGAGACCGTTGGCCCTGACAGCTGCTACCACATCGTCACGACCGCGGCCAGCAACGACTTCTTCTCGACCTTCTTCCACGTGCGCGATCGTTACGAGACCTACATGGACACCCGTTGGCTGTTGTCGCGTCGCTACGAGAAGCACCTCAACGAGGGCGACTACCACAACTCGGCCATCGTCGAGATGGACCAGCGCCGCCAGCTCGCGCTCTATGACACCGGCAAGGTCTTCGAGATGCTGCCCGGCTCGCACGACATCCTGAGCGCCTTCTACATCACGCGGGCCCGCCGCCTCGAGGTCGGCGCTTCCTTCGATCTCGAGAGCCACGTCGACCGCAAGAACTACCCGATCCGCGTGCTCGTGCACCGGCGCGAGCGGGTCAAGGTGCCCGCGGGCGAGTTCGACTGCCTGGTGGTGGAACCGGTGATGCGCTCGGAGGGGCTCTTCAAGCAGAAGGGCCAGCTGCTCATCTGGCTCACCGACGATCGCCGCCGGATCCCGGTTCAGGTCAAGAGCGACCTGCCGATCGGGGCCATCTCGATCGTCCTGGTCAAGGTCGAGGGTCGCAGCGACTGGGAGCAATAGGGATGGGCCGCTACGAGGAGATCGACCTCGGCCGCGTATCGCCGATCAGCGTCGGTGACCGCCGCTCGAAGGTCGCCCCCGGGCAGCTGGCCGCGCCGCCCCAGGAGCCCGATTCCTTCGCGGCCTTCTGGGACGGCCTGCCCGACGTCCTGGGCGCGGCCGAGCTGCGAGGGCTGGCCCGCGCCATCGTCCGTGCCCGCACGGCGCACAAGCCGGTGGTCTGGATGTGTGGGGCGCACGTGGTCAAGGTCGGGCTGGGGCCGGTTCTGATCCGGCTTCTGCGGGAGGACCTGGCCACGCTCCTGGCGGTCAACGGCGCGTTCGCGATCCACGACCTCGAGTTGGCGCTCTGGGGCGCGACCTCCGAGGAGGTCGCGGAGGAGCTGCACCGCGGTCGCTTCGGCATGGCGCGCGAGACGGCGGCGCTGCTCAACGGGGCGGTGGTGGAGGGGGCGCGGCGGGGCGAGGGGTTCGGCGAGGCGGTCGGACGCACCCTGCTCGCACGGCGCGAGGCCTGGCGGACCGAGAGCGTGGTGGGCACCGGCTACGAGCTGGGGATCCCGGTCACCGTCCACGTGGCGGTGGGCGCCGATATCATCCACCAGCACCCGGACTTCGACCCCGGGGCGGCCGGCGCGACGTCCGGGCGGGACTTCCGCATCCTGGCCGCGCACCTGAGGGACCTGGACGGGGCGGTCGTCATCAACGTGGGCAGCGCGGTCGTGCTCCCGGAGGTCTTCCTCAAGGCGCTCTCCGTGGCGGTGAACCTGGGCGAGTCCTGCCGGGGCTTGAGGACGGCCACGCTCGATTTCCAGCGCCAGTACCGGGCCCAGGTCAACGTGGTCGAGCGGCCGGCCCTGGCGGGGGGCCACGGGGCCTACCTGACCGGTCACCATGAGCTCTTGCTGCCGCTGCTGTATCAGGGCATCATGGTCGAGCGGCGCCGAGGGGCCGGCGGGGTGCCTTGAGCGCACTGGTGGGAATGGCTTCAAGATAGGCCTCCTGCGGGCCGAGCTTCCCCGGTGTGGGGCAGGGAGCCCGTCCCAGGGAGTGGCCGTTGGGTTCGGAGGGGGGACCGAAGGCGCGGGCGCGGTTGTCCTGTGCCGGGGCCGGTGCTAGCATCGGCGACTTGCGGGCCAGGGGTTCGGGCGGTCCGTAGCGTGGGGTGGTGAGAGCGTGCGAGGTGTCCTGTTCATCATTGCGGCGGTGATGCTGGTCGCGTCCGGCGGCGGTTGCAGCTCGGGGCACGCGCGGCCTGAGCTCGGCCCGCCGGCCGTGGGCGAGAGCGGCGGCCGGATCCTGCCGGCAGCCTACCATCTCCAGGTGGGCGACGAGCTGGTTATCCACATCCTGGATGAGCCCGACCTGAGCGGGGCGGTCAAGGTCCGGCCCGACGGCATGATCTCGGGCAACGGGATCGGCGACGTCCCGGCCGCCGGGCGCACAGTCCCCGAGGTGACCGCGGCCCTCAAGGCGGAGTACGAGCGCATCCTTCGCTATCCAGACCTCAGCGTCGTCTTGAGCAGGTATGCCGCCCAGCAGGTCTACGTCTTCGGGGAAGTGCGCCAGGGCGGGGCCGTCGACTACACGCCCAACATGACGGCGCTCCACGCCCTGGGGGCCGCGGCCGGTCCCTCCACGAGCGCCAATCTGCACAGCGCGCTGGTGCTGCGACGCGCGGGGCCCCAGGAGCTGGAGGTCTACCGCGTGGATCTGGACATGGCCGTCGACGGAGAAGCGGCGGCGCAGGACATCTTCCTGCAGCCCTTCGACATCGTCTTCGTCCCGCGGTCGTGGATCGGTGAGGTCAACGTCTTCGTGGACAAGTTCGTTCGCCAGAACATTGCGCCCTTTACGGCATACATCGAGGGCTGGCGCGCTTTCCATCTGAACGAGGTGAGAACCATCACGGTTCGCTGACGGGGGTCGCGGGTGTCGGATCTGCGCGAGGGAATGGAGCACCGGGGATCGATGGAGGAGTTCATCCGCGTCCTTCACCGGCGCGGGTGGATTGTGCTGGGCACCTTCGGCGTGACCGTGGCCGTGATCCTCATCGTGCTGCTCTCCAGCGAGACGATCTACCAGTCCCACTCACAGCTGCTGGTCAATCGCGGCCAGTCGGTCAACGCCTTCGCCCCGAGCGTGCGCACCCTGCCGTGGGAAGAAGAGCTGAGCTCGGAGCTGGAGACCATCAAGAGCGCCAGGATCTACGAGCGGGCCCAGGAGTTCCTCGACACGCAGAACCTCAAGACCCAGGCCGGCGAGCCCTACAAGATTCGCGCGCGCTTCATCGACGTCTCGACGCCGGGAAAGTCGAACATCATCTACATCTACTATCGCGATCGAAACCCGGAGATCGCCCAGGCGGTGGTGCGGTCCCTGACGCAGGCCTACAAGGAGTTCCGCACCGACGAGCGCCGCCTGGACCCGACCGCGTTCCTCCAGCAGGAAATCGATCAGCTCTCGGACGAGCTGGCCGAGTGGGAGCGGCGCCGGGCGGAGTTCCTCGTCCAGGAGGGCTCGGTGGCGATCGTCGAGGAGCGCAGCAGCCTGCTCGACACCCGGCGCCAGATCGAAACGCAGCTCGCGGGCGTGCGGGCCAACGTGGCCGAGCGCAAGGCGCGGCTGGAGTGGATGCAGGAGCTGCTCGCGACGCTTCAGGGCGAGGGCGACATCAGCGCGGACATGTACGTCTTCGGCGAGGCCGATCTGCGCTCCGACCTCTCGATGTCCACCCTGCGCCGTACGATCCTCGACACCAAGGCCGAGTACTACGACGCCCGGTCGAAGTACACGGACAACCACCCGCGGGTGCTGGCGCTCGCCGACCGGCTGCGCGAGCTGAACATCGAGCTGCGCCGGGAGGCCGAGGGCTACACGCGGCACCTGGAGGCGCTGCACCAGGCGGCCTTGGCGCAGGAGACCTCGCTGGAAGCCAGCCTGAACTACGTCAACGCCCAGCTCGGCGCCTTCCCCGATCGCGAGGCCCAGCTGGCCGCGCTCGACCGGACGATCAGCACGCTGCGCAACAACCACGAAGCACTCGTCCGCCGGCGGTTGGATGCGCTGACCACGCAGGTGGGTTCGAGCCCGTGGGACGTCGTCGTGCTG
Source organism: uncultured bacterium (assembly GCA_964506245.1). Classification (GTDB taxonomy): domain Bacteria; phylum Eisenbacteria; class RBG-16-71-46; order CAIMUX01; family WJJG01; genus CAZDKK01. Next base: position 11,920 of record CAZDKK010000021.1, read on the forward strand.
CAGGACGCGGTCGAGGCTCAACCGATGCGCACGCGCGACTACGTGCGCATGGCCATCTTCCCCATCCTCAGCCTGCTGCTGGGGCTGGGGCTGGCCTTCCTGCTCGACAATCTGGATCACACACTCAAGGACCGTGCTGAGGCGGAGACGCACCTGAAGGTCCCGGTGCTCGCCGCGGTCAGCCAGTTCCGCAAATAAGGGACCGCGGGAGAGGCCGGCCGATCGAGGCGGGCTCTGCGCGGCGGGCGAAGGCATGGCGACGTACGAGGGTTTCTACGGATTCCGGGAGCCGCCGTTCAGTCTGACGCCGGACCCGAAATTCCTGTTCATGACCCCGGACCAGCGCGAGGCCCTCGCGTACCTGACCTACGGCATCCAGGAACGCAAGGGCTTCCTGGTCCTGACCGGCGAGGTGGGCGTCGGCAAGACGCTGATCGTCCGCACCATGCTGAGCCAGCTCGACGAGTCGGTCGAGACCGCCATTGTCATGAACGCCATGCTCACCTTCAAGCAGCTGCTGGGCATGGCGCTGCTCGACTTCGGCCTGCCGCTGCCCAATCACGGGAAGGTCGAGATGCTGCTGGCCCTCCAGCAGTTCCTGCTGCGCCTGCGGGATCAGGGGCGCAACGCGGTGCTGGTGATCGACGAGGCGCAGAACCTCTCGCCGACCAGCCTGGAGGAGTTCCGCCTGCTCTCGAATCTCGAGACCAGCTGCCAGAAGCTGATCCAGATCGTCCTGGTGGGGCAACCGGAGCTGCGCGGTCTGCTGAATTCCCACCGCTTGCGGCAGCTCCGCCAGCGCATCCCCGGGGTCTGGGAGCTGCGACCCCTGGAGGAACGCGGGGTGGGTGAGTACATCGAGCATCGCGTGCGGATCGCCAGCGACGGACGCGTGGGGGGACTCTTCGACGCGGCCGCCGTGCACGAGGTCGCGCGCTACTCGAGCGGCATCCCGCGGGTCATCAATGTGGTCTGCGATCGCGCGCTCCTGATCGGTTACGTGCACGACCGGCACCGCGTCGGTCAGGACATCGTTCAGTCGGCCATCGAGGAGCTCGAGCGTGGTTTCCGCGGCGAGCGGGACGTCTCGCGCCTGTCTGTGACGGGGGCCCAGGGATGAGCCACATCTACGACGCCTTGAAGAAGTCCCGCGGCGGGGAACCGCCCCAGCCCGGGGGACCGGACGAATCCGGGCCGCCGCCCGCGCCACCGGCCGAGCGACCCACGGCCCATGCCGAAGAGCCCCCGCGGCGCTTCGAGCCCTCCGCGCGGGTGGAAGGCGGGCTGGTCGGTCAACCCCACCAGGAGCTGCTGCAGGAGCTCGACCCGCTGCGCCGCAGCATCGAGGTCTCGCTCGGGCGCTCGCCCCGCAAGGTGATCGGCCTCACCGGCGCCGTGCCCGGCGAGGGTGCGAGCACCATGGCCCTCCACTACGCCTACCTGCTGGCCCGCGTGGCGGGGCAGCGGACGCTGCTGGTGGATGCCGACATGGCCCGCGCGGGCGTCGGCCTCTCCCTCGCGGCGGGGGAGCGCGAAGGGCTCTCGGAGCTGCTGGCGGCTGACTTGCCCGTGGAGCGGATGATCCTGAGCACCGGGGAAGCCAACCTGCACTTCCTGCCAGCCGGGTTGGACCGCGTGCACCAAGCGGCCGGCGTCGGTTCGGGCCGGCTGCGCCCGCTCTTCGACGTGCTGGGGCGCTACTACGACACGGTGGTCGTGGACATCGCACCCGTGCTGCGCCACCCCGAGTCGCCCTTCATCGGCACCGCGTGCGACGGCGTGATTCTGGTCGTGCGTGCGCACCAAACGCGCCGCGAGCTTTCCCAGCGCGCCCTGGCCGAGCTGAACTTCGCCCGCTGTCGCATCCTCGGCACCGTCCTCAACGGGCGCAAAGGCAAGCTGCCTGGATACCTGGCTGAGGAGGTCTAGCGTTGCGGTGACCGGTCCGGGCACAGGCGCAGCGAGCCCGTCCAGCCACCTGTCCCCGCATCCGGAACTCGACCGGGCGCTGCACGCGCTCGCGGGCGAGGCGGCCGCGTACGTGCGGGAGCAGGCCGCGGGCCTCACCTCCACTTCGCCCCTGCTGCTGGTCCTGGGAAGCGCCGCCTCGGGCGAGGCCACCGGCGTTGAGCTCGGGCACCGGCTGCTGCCCCTCTCCGATCTCGATCTGGGCCTGTTCCTCGAGCACGGGGTCACCCCGGACGCATCGCGCAGGGTGCGCCAGGGGCTGGCCGAGCGCCTGCACCCGGTGGTCGAGCGATTCGGCCTGACCGATGATCCGGTCGACCTCGGCATCTACGACCTCGGCTTCGTGCGCCGGATGCCGCCCACGCTGGAGCTGTGCGAGGCGGGGCGCGCGCCCCGCGCGCTGATCGGGGATCCGGCGCCCCTGCAGGCGCTGGGCGCCGAGCCGCCGCGGCCCTTCGAGGCGCTGCGCCTCGCGCTCAATCGGCTCGCCGAGGGGTTCGCCGATGCCGCCCCCGGCGGGCCGGCGGCCTCGGCCGGCGGGACCTGGGCCACCGATGCCGGGGGCACCGCGTGGCCGGATGAGCCCGATGCGTCCGCGTGGCGGGCGGCGCACCGGGCTGCCAAGCTGCCCACCGATCTCCTGAAGGCGCTCCTGGCGGCCCGCGGCACGCTGGTACCGGCCCTGTCCCAGCGCCTGACGCTGGTCGGTGCAGCGCTGGAGCAGGCCAGGCTGCTCGACCAGGCGCTCGAGGGCTGGGGCGGCTCGACTCCATCGGATCTGCTCTCGGCCTGGATCCGCTGGCGCCTGCAGCCCGTGTGGCCGCCACCGCCCCTGCCCCTCGGTGCGGTTGCCCACTTGGCGCGGGCGGTGCTCGGCGAGGTTTCCGCTCAGCTCGGGGCTGCGCCCGCGGAGTCCAGGCGCCCGGGCACCTGGCGCCGGCTGCTGGCGGCCGAGGATGGCCCGGCGCGAGAGCGCTGGCGGCGCTGGCAGCGAATGGTGCGCTGCCGTCCCGCGGGCATATCGGCCTCCGAGGCGTGGGGGTGTGCGATGCGGTGGGCGCCGCGCGGTGCGTGGCCCGCATCCCTGGCCGTGCTGGCGTTCGGACTGGCCTGGCTTGGTGCCCGGGCGGGCGCGCCGCCCCGCGACTCAGAAAGGGCCCTGAGCCGGGAAAGGGCGATGGTACACTGGGCCCGGTTTGCGCGGGCCTGACGGGGGGTGTCCGAGGGAGGGGCGATGGGACAGGAGCGGCTCATCCTGGTGATCATGATCGATGCCCTCGGTCACCGGATCGTCAACGAGCACGGGCTGTTCCGCGACCTGGGCGCGCCCGGTCAGCCCCTGCCGAGCGTCTGCGGCTATTCGAGCGCCTGCATCCCCTCGCTCCTGACCGGGAGGCTGCCGGTCGAGCACGGCCACTGGGCGATGTATCTGCGCGACCCCACGCGTTCCGTCTTCAGGCCATTTCGCCCCCTGATCGCGCTGGGCTCGACCTGGCTCGGGCACAACGGGTTCACCTGCCGGATGATCACCCGCGGCCTGCACCTGGCGGGGATCACCGGCTACTTCAGCCTGTACGACATCCCGCCCCGCCTGCTGCCCTGGTTCGACCTCTGCGCGCGCCGCGAGGTTCTCGCCCCGGGGGCGTTCCCGTCCTGGCCGACGCTGTTCGACGTCGCCCGCGAGCGCCGCGTGCCCACCCGCGTCTGGGGCTGGCGCACGCCCGAGAATCGCAATCGCGCCGAGCTGCGCGCGGCGATCGCGCAAGGGTCGGGCGGGCTGCTGTTCTTCTATTCGGCCCACCTCGACGCCGTCATGCACGCGCACGGCACGCACAGCGCCGCCACGCGCGATTGCCTCGCGGACTTCGAGGCCTTCACGCACGAGATGCTCGCCTTGGCGACGCGCGCCCACCGCGAGGTGCGCCTCTTCGTCTTCGGCGACCACGGGATGGCCGAGGTGCAGGCGGAGACTGACCTCATGCCGCGCGTCGAGGCGCTCGCACTGCGCGTTCCGGGCGATCTGCTCTACTTCATCGACTCGACCATGGCGCGCTTCTGGTTCCCTCGCCCGGCGCTGCGCCCGCGCCTGGAGGAGCTCCTGAGGGCGACTCCGGGCGGACGCATCCTCGAGGACGAGGAATGCGCGCGGCTGGGTGTGCTCTTCGCCGACCGGCGCTATGGCGAGCTGATCTACCTGGCCGATGCGGGCACGATCTTCGTGCCCAGCTTCATGGGGCCGACGGGCTGCCGGGCCATGCACGGCTACCATCCGGCCGATGCCGACGGCGACACGCTCTTGCTCTCGAATGTCCCCCACGCCCCGGTGCGCAGCATCACGGACATCGGCCCGCTGCTGAGCGCCGAGGTGGCGGCCCTGGCCGCGGGCGCGCCCGCACCGGCAGCCATCCACGGCGGCCCGGCATGAAGAAGCACTCGGTCGCCATCGGGCTGGTGATCAGCGCCGTCTTCCTCTACATCGCCTTCCGCAAGACGGACCTCGGCGAGCTGGCCCACCACCTGGCCGTGGCCAACTACCTCTACCTCGTGCCCGCCTCGCTCCTGACCGTGGCCGCGCTGTATGTGCGCGCGCTGCGCTGGGGGCTGCTCCTCCACCCGCTGCGGAAGATCCCGGCCGGCACGCTCTTCAGCGCCACATCGATCGGCTTCATGTGCAACAACCTGCTCCCGATGCGTCTGGGCGAGGTGATTCGAGCCTTCGTCATTCGGCGCGCAACCGGCGTGCGGGCCTCGGCGGCCTTCGCGACGATCGTGGTGGAACGGCTCTTCGACCTGTTCAGCATGATCGGCGTCTTCGGGCTGCTGCTCATCTTCGCGCCCTTTCACAATCGCCAGTTCAAGGCCGGCGCCCTCCTGGCCTGCATCGCAGGGCTCGGGGTGCTGGCCGTGCTCGTCTTCTACCACGCGCGCCCGGCACCCGTGGAACGGTTGCTGGGCCGCATGCTGCCCAGGCGCATCCGCGACCGCGTGCTGGGACTGCTGCGCAGCTTCGGGGCCGGCCTGTCGATCTTCCGCGACCCGCCCCGCCTCCTCGGGGTCGGTGCGCTCACGCTGCTGATGTGGTTCATGATCGCGGTCGTGATCAAGATCTGCTTTGCCTCGGCGCGCCTCCAGGAGGGCGGACTCACTCTGCCGGCGACCTCCAGCCTGGTCGTGCTGGTCGTCATTGCGATCGGTGTGATGGTGCCGTCGGGCCCGGGGTTCGTGGGGACGATGCAGGCGGCGGCCGTGCTGGGGCTGGCGATCGTCGGCTACGGCGATCGCGATCGCGCCCTGAGCTTCTCGATCCTCTACCATGCCACGCAGTGGTTCCCGGTGGTGCTGGTGGGGCTGTTCTATCTGATCCGGGAGAACCTCTCCCTGGCGCAGGTGCGCCAGATCGCGCGCCCCGAGGAGTTGGAGTCAGAAGGGGGCGAGGGCACGTAACCCCTTGCAGAGCAGCGGGAAAGCCTTCCGGCGTGATTGACCCCCAGCCCGGGGCGGTGGTACACTTTCGTCTTCGGACCGTCTCGGTCGGTGCCCGGCGTGCCGATAGGTCCAATGCGCGGGTCCGCCGGGGCCCGCGGCGGAGCGACGGGCGACCAGGGAGGAGATGCCTAGCGAACCCTTGCGAACGGAAGCGGTGGACCTGCGGGTCCCCGGAACAGCGGTGTGTCACCTGGCCGAAGGGTCCCGCCCACGCGGCGCGGGAAGAGGGCGGCTGTGGTCGCACGCAAGGGCATGCAGGAGCGATCGTGGGCTCCGCGAAGGGGTGACTGCCCCCCGCGCGGTTCCCGGGTCAGTCGGCTCCGTTTTTTTCGCCGGCATCCTCCGCTGGGCGGGGGGGTCGGGTGCGAGGCGGACGGCGGGATGATGGAAGGCAAGCGCCCGCTGCCAGTGGGCGAGGACCCGGCATTCTCCTTCGAGCCGCGCGGCTTCTACCAGCGCGCCGGCAAGCGGCTGTGCGACCTCCTGGTCGCGGTGCCGGCCCTGATCCTCCTGAGCCCGGTCTTCCTGCTGACGGCGCTGGCCATCAAGCTCGACAGCCGTGGCCCGGTCTTCTACCGCTCGACCCGCTTGGGGCGCCAGGCGCGCCCCTTCACCTTCGTCAAGTTCCGTTCGATGGCAGCGGACGCCGAGCTGCGCAAGAAGGAGCTCGCCCATCTCAACGAGATGGACGGCCCGGTCTTCAAGATCCGCGACGACCCGCGGGTGACGCGCGTCGGCCGCTGGCTGCGGCGCACGTCGCTCGATGAGCTGCCGCAGTTCTTCCACGTGCTGCGCGGCCAGATGAGCCTGGTGGGGCCGCGGCCCCCCATCCCGGAAGAGGTGGAGCAGTACGAGACGTGGCAGCGCCGGCGCTTGTCGGTCGTGCCCGGCATCACCTGCCTGTGGCAGGTGAGCGGGCGCAATCGCATCGGCTTCGAGGAGTGGATGCGCCTCGACGCCCGCTACATCGACAGCCTGAGCTTCTGGACGGACGTGAAGATCCTGGCCCGGACCGTGTTCGCGGTCGTGCGGACGTCGGGCGCGAGCTAGGGTGAGGGAGACGAGCAAGGGCATGGCCCAGCCGCACCTGGTCTTCTTCTGCGACCCGCCCTACTTCGGCGGGGCGGAAGGCTACATCGCCATGCTGGCCCAGGCCCGGCCGCGCGGCTGGCACCTGTCCGCGCTCCTGCCGGGCGACGCTGGCGGCGAGGTGCTGGCCGAGAAGCTCGCGGCGGCCGGGGTCGAGGTGCACCGCTTCCGCCGCCGCCGCTGGTGCGACCCCGCCCTGGCGCGCGACCTGCGACGGCTCCTGGCCGAGACGGGCGGCGAGATCCTGCACCTGAACCTGCCGTCGGTCTACGATTCCTGCCACTCGGTGCCCGCCGTGCTGGCCAAGACGGTCGGCTACCGTCGCGTGGTCACGACCGAGCACCTGCCGATGGTGCTGCGTGCCCGCCGGCGCATGGTGGTCAAGATGATCCTGTCGACGGCCATCGACGCGATCATCGTCCACACCGAATGGAACCGCAGCCGCCTGGCGTCCTACCACCATCTCCCGCCGGGGAAGATGGTGGTCATCCCCAATGGCAGCCCCGAGCCTGCGCCGATGAGCGGCGAGGAGCGCGCGGCCTTCCGCACCACGCTGGGCGTCGCACCGGAGGACGTGGCGATCGCGGTCGTGGCGCGCCTGACCGAGCGCAAGGGCCACCGCCATCTGCTGGAGGCGCTGGCGAACCTGACCCGGGCGGGGATCGGCCCTGGCCCGAGCGCGCCCTGGAAGCTGCTCGTGGTGGGCGAGGGCGAGGAAGAGGGGGCACTGCGCGCCCTGGCCGCGCACCTGGGGCTGGCCGAGCTCGTGCGCTTCCTGGGCTATCGCCCGGATGCGGTGCGGATCATCCAGGCCTGCGACGTGCTGGCGCTGGCGTCGCGCATCGAGTCGCAGCCGCTGGTCATCACCGAGGCCATGGCGTGCGGGGTCCCGGTGGTGGCGACCGACATCTACGGGATTCCGGAGATCGTGGTCGACGGCCAGACGGGCCGGCTGGTGCCCCCGGAGCAACCCCGGCCGCTGACCGACGCCCTGCGATCGCTGGTCGACGACCGCGCGCTGCGGGAACGCCTGGGCCGCGCCGGGCGCGAGCGCTACGAGGCGCGCTTCACGCTGGCTCGCATGGCGGAGCGCACCTACAGCCTGTTGCGCGGGACCGAGCCATGAAGCGAGGGTGGAGAGCCGGACGATGACGATCGTGCAGGCGAACAAGTTCCACTTCGTCAAGGGGGGCGCCGAGCGCTACTACCTCGACGTGAGCCGCCGCCTGCGCTCGCGCGGCCACACCGTCATCCCCTTCGCCATGCGCCACGCGCGCAACGAGCCGAGCGAGTACGAGCGCTACTTCGTCTCCGAGGTCGACTACCATGGCCCGCTGGGCGGGCTGGGCAAGCTGCGCGCAGCGGCGCGCAGCGTCTACAGCCGCGAGACCGTCCGGCGCATCGAGGCGCTGGTCGCGCGCGAGCGGCCGCAGGTCGCGCACCTGCACAACATCTACCACCAGATCTCGCCGGCCCTCGTGCGGGCGCTCGACCGGCTCGGCGTGCCGATGGTGCAGACACTGCACGACTACAAGATCGTCTGCCCCGGCTACCTGTTCATGGCGCGCGGGCAGATCTGCGAATGCTGCCGGGGTGGGCGCTACTATCACGCCATCGGCAATCGCTGCCTGCTCGACTCCCGCGCTGCTTCCCTCGCCGGGGCGGTCGAGGCCTACCTGCATCGCTGGCTGCACACCTACGAAAAGGTGCGCTTCTTCCTCTGCCCGAGCCGCTTCTTGCTCGAGAAGATCGCGGAGTACGGGGTGGCGCGGGAGAAGCTGGTGCACTTCCCCTACTTCCTGCCGCTGGAGGAATACCGGCCGAGCTACGAGCCCTCGGACTACTTCATCTACCTGGGGCGGCTCTCGCGCGAGAAGGGCGTGCCGACGCTGCTGGCGGCCCTGCGGCAGCGCACCGGGACGCGGCTCACCTGCCGGATCCTGGGCGAGGGGCCGCTCGAAGAGGAGCTGCGGCGCCGGGCGGCGGGATGGGGGCTCGACCGCGTCGAGTTTTCGGGATATCTCACGGGCGAGCCCCTGCAGGCGGCCATCCGCGGGGCGGCCTTCACGGTTGTGCCCTCGGAGTGGTATGAGAATCTGCCCTTCGCGGTGCTCGAGAGCTTCGCGCTGGGCACGCCCGTGGTGGGATCGCGCGCGGGGGGCATCCCCGAGATGGTGCTGGACGAGGAGACGGGGCTGACCTTCCCCATGGGCGACAGCCGGGCGCTGGCAGAGGCGCTCGACCGGATGGAGGCGCGACCGGAGCGGGCGGTGGAGATGGGCCGCGCGGCCCGGCAGCTCATCGAGGCGCGCTACGCCCCGGAGCCGCACATGGAGCGGCTCGAGGCGCTCTACGCGCGGGCGGTTGCAGGCGGATGACCCGATGAAGATCGCGATGATCGGACAGAAGGGGATCCCGGCCACCTACGGCGGCATCGAACGCCACGTGGAGGAGATCGGGAGCCGCCTGGTCGAGCGCGGCCATCAGGTGACCGTCTTCAGCCGTTTCCACTACAGCAAGCGCGGCGGGCCCTACCTGGGCATCGAGAACCTGCGCCTGCCGAGCATCCGCACCAAGCATCTCGACGCGATCAGCCACTGCGCGGCTGCGACCGTCTACACGCTGCTGCGCAAGTACGACATCGTCCACTTCCATGCCCTGGGCCCCTCGATCTTCTCGGGCTTGCCGCGCCTGAGCGGCGCGCGGACCGTCGTGACGGTCCACGGCCTCGACTGGCAACGGGGCAAGTGGGGCAAGTTCGCCAGCGGCTTCCTGCGCTTCTGCGAGCGCCCCGCGGTGACGTTTCCAGATGAGACGATCGTCGTCTCGCGCACGCTGGCCGAGTACTTCGAGCGCCGGCACCATGCCGCGACCCACGTCATCCCCAACGGCACGAACCCGGGGAATATGCGGCCGGCCAACCGGATCAAGCGCTGGGGGCTGGACAAGGAGCGCTATGTGCTGTGGGTGGGTCGGCTCGTCCCGGAGAAGGGCTGCCACTACCTGATCGAGGCCTTCCGGCAGATCGACACCGATGCCGTGCTGGTCATGGCCGGCGGCTCGAGCTTCTCGGACACCTACGTGCAATCGCTCGATCGCCTGCGCGCGGGTGACGACCGCATCAAGATGGTCGGCTACGTCTACGGCGATGTGCTCGAGGAGCTGTGGAGCAACGCCTATCTGGTCGTCCAGCCGTCGATCCTCGAGGGTCTGTCGATCGCGCTCATCGAGGCGCTCAGCTACGGCCGCTGCGTGATCGCCAGCGACATCCCCGAGAACCTCGAGGTCGTCGAGGATTCGGCCGTCACCTTCAAATCGCGGGACATCGCGGACCTGCGCGCAAAGCTGCAGCTCTGCCTCGAGCAGCCCGAGCTCGTGGCCGCCACGGCCGCGCGGTGCCGCCAGCTGGCCGAGGAGAAGTACAGCTGGCCGCGCCTGGTCGAGGCGACCGAAAGGGTCTACGAGCAGGCCCTGAGCCACCGCCGCTAGGTTGCCAAGGCCGGGCCGCATCCGTAAGATCCCCCCCGTTCGAATGGCGTCAAACGGGCAGGCGTCCGAGGGCAAAGATGCTGGAAGCGGTGATCCTGGCCGGAGGGCGGGGCGAGCGGTTCTGGCCGCTCAGCCGCCCGCAGCGCCCCAAGCAGCTCCTGCGCCTCTGCGGCGATGAGAGCCTCCTGGCGACGACCTGGGGGCGGCTGCGGGCGCGCTTGGAGCCGGAGCAGATCTGGGTGCTGGCGGGCGATCCGCTGGCGCCGGCCATCCGGGCCGAGCTGCCCGAGCTTCCCCCCGCGCGGCTCGTGCTGGAGTCGGTCGGCCGCGACACGGCGCCGGCCCTGGCGGTCGCGGCTGCGCTCGGGACGCGCGGCGGACGCGATCCCGTGCAGATCGTTGCGCCCTCCGATCACTGGATCGGGGACGTCGCGGGCTTCTGGGACAGCGTCGAGCGGGCCGTGGCGGTGGCCGAGGCGCCCGATGCTCCCCTGGTCACCTTCGGCATCCCGATCAGTCGGCCCGACACCGGTTACGGGTACCTGGAGCGGGGCGGGCCGCGCAGCGAGGCGCGCGACGTCTGGCGGGTCGCGCGGTTCCACGAGAAGCCGGACGCGGCGACGGCCCGCACCTACCAGAGCGCGGGCCGGTACTTCTGGAACAGCGGCATCTTCGTCTGGCGCGCGAGCAGCTTGCTGGCCGAGGTCGAGCGCCGGATGCCGGAGCTGCACGCGCTCGTGCGCGGGCTCGCCACGGCGCCCGGGGACCCGCGCGAGCTGTTGCCGGAGATCTTCCGCCGTGCCCCCGCGCGCTCGATCGACTACGGCGTGCTCGAGCAGTCCGACCGGGTCGCCGTGGTCCGGGCCGAGTTCGACTGGAGCGACGTCGGGACCTGGGGAAGCTGGGGTGAGATGGCCGCCGGTGCGGACGGAAACGCCGCGCGGGGCGACGTTCTGGCGATCGAGAGCAGCGATTGCGTGCTCTACTCCGAGGGGGGCACGCTGGCGGTCCTGGGGGTTCGCGACCTGGTGATCGTCCACACCCCGGAGGCGACCCTGGTCGTGCCGCGCGGGCGCTGCCAGGAGGTCCGGCAGATCCTCCAGGCGCTCAAGTCCCGTGCCGGGGGCGACGCGGCCGGCCGGCGGCCGGCGGGGGGGCAGTCATGACGCGCAGGCGATCGGGTCGTGCTCTGGTCCCCGCGTTGCTCGTCGGGATCGCGGCAGTCCTGCTCGCTTCGGGGGGCTGCGGCCGGCGAACGGCTTCGCCCCCGGTGCCGCCCGATGTGCCGCACACCTTGCCCTCGGAGGAGGAGGCCCAGAGGATCCGGGAGGGGGCTCCCGAGGCGATCCCCGTCCCGGCCGGTGAGGGGGCGGCGGCGAGGCCAGACTCCGCCCCGGCCGCGCCGGTGCCCGATGAGGCGGGGACCCGCCCGGGCTACCGGGTGCAGGTGTTCGCGACGGCCGATCCGGTCCTGGCCGAGAAGCGGGCGGGCGAGATGAGGGAGCTCTTTGAGGAAGAGGTCTACGTCGAGTTCGACGGCGAGCTATTCAAGGTGCGCGTCGGGGACTGCACGAGCCGGGACGAAGCGGCCAACCTGCGCCGGCGGGCGCTGGGGTTGGGGCTCGAGGGGGCGTTCGTCGTCGATGCGCGCGTCCGCGAGCGGTAAGCGGCCAGGGCGGGCCGGGGGGCGGCGATGAGCGCTGCACGGGGCGAATCCGGCAGGATCGTGCTCTTCGAGGACGACCGGGCCGCCGTTCTGGGCCCGCTGGTCCTCGGCCGGCCGATCTTCGAGCTCGTCCTGGGCGCGACCAGCCTGCGCTGCCGGATCGAGCGCGGGCTGGGACGCCCGGCGACGGCGGCCCGGGTGCGGCCCCACCTGGCCGCGCTGCTCCCCGAGCTGGGGCTGGAGGCCGCCCCGGCCGGCGGGGACGACCTGTGGGTCAACGCCGCCCTGGGGGCGGACCCGGGAACGATCTGGCCCGAGGTGGGTGGCCTGAAGCCGGGGGAGGCGCTCCGGTCCGCCGGCGGCCGCTGGCTGGCCGTCCGGCCGCGGCCGGGCGAAGGGCCCGACCGGGTCCTGCACACGGGAGATGCAGAGGCCGCGCCGCTCGGGTACGCTGTTCGGACGGTTTCCCGCGCCCGCATCCTCGGCCACGCCTGGGAGCTCCTCGGATGGCACGAGGAGGCCCTGCTGGCGGACACGGCGGGGCTCGGGGGCCAGGCGGGGGCGGGCCTGCCCGCGTCGGCGCAGGGGGCCGAGATCGAAGCCCCCGTCTCGCTGGACTGCAGCCGGGGCCCGGTCGTCGTGAGGCCCGGCGCCCGGGTCGCCGCCTTCAGCCGGCTGGAGGGGCCCGTGTGGATCGAGCGCGATGCCCAGATCCTGGGCGGCCGGGTCGCGGGCAGCTACATCGGCCCGGGCTGCCGGGTGCGGGGGGAGGTCGAGGCGAGCGTGCTGCTGGGGTGGTCGAACAAGGCCCACGACGGGTTCCTGGGCCACTCCTACGTGGGCTCCTGGGTCAACCTGGGGGCGCTGACGACGACCTCGGACCTGAAGAACAACTACGGCGAAGTACGCATGTGCGAAGAAGAAGAGATGCGCGCTACGGGCCTTATCAAGGCGGGCAGCGTGCTGTCCGATCATGTGAAGACCGCGATCGGCACGCTCCTGGCGGCGGGCACGGTGATCGGCCTCGGAGCGAACCTCTTCGGCTGCACGGGCACGGCCCCTACCTGGGTGCCGGCGTTCGCCTGGGGCGTTGGCCCGCGGGCGCGGTCCTACGACCTGGAGCGCTTCCTGGCCACGGCCACCCAGGTCCGGGCGCGGCGCAACCAGACCCTGACCGCGGCCCAGAAAGCCGCGCTGATCGGAGCCTTCGCGATCTCGCGCAACGAGCGCGAGGGTTGGCTGGCCCTGCAGGCGGCGAGCGGCGCCGCCGGGAGAAACCACGATGCCTGAGCTGCGACGCGATCCGGTGGTGGGGCGCTGGGTGATCATCTCGACCGAGCGCGGCAAGCGCCCGTCGGACTTCGGCGCACCCGTGACCACGCCCCGCACGGGCTTCTGCCCCTTCTGCCCCGGCCACGAGGAGAAGACCCCGCCCGAGGTCTACGCGATCCGCGAGAACGGCGGCCCCGCCAACGGTCCCGGCTGGCGCGTGCGGGTGGTGTCGAACAAGTTCCCGGCCCTGCAGATCGAGGGCGATCTCAACCGGCGCGCCGAGGGGATCTACGACAAGATGAACGGGGTGGGGGCGCACGAGGTCATCATCGAATCCCCCGAACACGATCGCGAGCTGAGTCAGAACTCGATCGAGCAGATCAACCTGGTCCTCGGTGCCTACCGCGCGCGGATCGTCGACCTGGCGCGCGACAAGCGTTTCCGCTACATCCAGCTCTTCAAGAACCACGGGGAGGCGGCCGGCGCATCGCTCGAGCACTCGCACACCCAGCTCGTGGCCACCCCCATCGTGCCGCGGCGCATCATGGAGGAGCTGACCGGCTGCGAGCAGCACTACGAGATGAAGGAGCGCTGCATCTTCTGTGACATCATCGACCAGGAGCTGGCGGTCGGCAAGCGCGTGGCGGCGGAGAACGCCGACTACATCTGCATCTGCCCCTTCGCGCCCCGCTTCCCCTTCGAGACCTGGATCCTGCCGAAGGCGCACCAGGCCTACTTCGAGCAATCCTACCACGGCAACTTCTACTCGCTGGCCCGCATCCTGAAGGAGAGCCTGATGCGCATGAATCAGGCGCTGCATCACCCGCCCTACAACTTCGTGCTCCACACCTCGCCGTGCAACGAGACGCGCGGGCCCAAGCACCACCACTGGCACCTGGAGATCATGCCCAAGCTGACGCGCATCGCCGGCTTCGAGTGGGGGACCGGGTTCTACATCAACCCGACGCCGCCCGAGGATGCGGCCACCTACCTGCGCGAGGCGCGGGTATCGCCGGAGGACCTGGCCCTGCCCACGCAGGTCGCTCCCGATCGCAACAGCGCCGGCGTCGCGTGACCGACCGCCCGGCCTTCCGGCGCCGCGGCCCGCGGCCCGGGTCACCTGGGGGACGAGGTTGATGGAGATCCTGTACGGCGCGGCCGAGATGGAGCCTTATGCCAAGGTGGGCGGGCTGGGCGACGTGGCCGGTGCGCTCACGCGCGCGCTGGCGGCGCGCGGCCATCGGGTGCGCGCGCTGCTGCCCGTCTACCCGTCCGTTCGCCGGCACTGGGAGACCCTGAACCCGCAGCCGGCGGGCGTCCTGAGGATCGTGCTCGGCGGCGAGGCGGTGCCCGCCACGCTCTACCGGGCCACGATTCCGCAGACCTCGGTCGAGCTCTTGCTGCTCGAGCAGGACGATCTCTTCGACCGCCCCAATCCCTACGTGGATCCCGCCTTCGGCCGCGACTGGAGCGACAACGCCGAACGCTTTGCCTACATGTGCCACGCGATGGCCACCGCCTGCGAGGCGATCGACTGGGCGCCCGAGGTCGTGCACATCAACGACTACCAGCTCGGACCGCTCGCGCTGCTCATCAAGGAAGGGCGTGTGACGGCGGCGCTGCGGCGGGCCGCGGTCGTCTTCAGCATCCACAACCTCGGCTACCAGGGGCTGTTCCCGCTGGAGGCCGAGGCTGCCACCGCGGGCGAGGCCCTCCCGGCCGCGGCGCGGGCGCAGGAGAAGGCCGCGCGCCTGGCGGTGCTGGCCCGGCGGCTGGGGCTGCCCCCCGAACTGACGGCGCCGATGAAACCGCTCGAGTTCCACGGGCGAATCAACTTCATGAAGGCCGGTATCGAGTACGCTGACCTGATCACGACGGTGAGCCCGACCTACGCGCGGGAAATCCAGACGCCGGAGCACGGCTTCGGTCTGGACGGGCTCCTGCGCTGGCGGGCCGATCGGCTGGTGGGGATCCTGAACGGGATCGATGACGGCGTCTGGGATCCGGAGCGGGACGCGTTGATCCCGTATCCCTTTGGCCGCGCCGACCACAAGCGCAAGGCCATGAACAAGCGGCGGCTGCTCGAGGTGTGCCACCTCGCGCCCGACTCCGATGCCCCGCTGATCGGGATGATCACGCGCCTCGTGGACCAGAAGGGGCTGGACCTGTTCGAGGCGGTGGCGGACGAGTTCTTGAGCGGCCACGACGTGCGCATGGTGGTGCTCGGATCGGGCCAGCCCCGGTACGAGGCGCTCGTGACGCGGCTGGCGCAGAGCCACCCGCGGCAGTTCGCCGCCCGCATCGGCTTCGACGAGCCCTTCGCGCACCTGATCGAGGCCGGTGCCGATTTCTTCCTGATGCCGTCGCGCTACGAGCCGTGCGGCCTGAACCAGATGTACAGCATGCGCTACGGCACCGTGCCGATCGTGCGCGCCACGGGCGGGCTGACCGACACCGTCGACGACGTCACCGAGCAGCGCGGCTCCGGGCGCGGGATCGTGTTCCGGGACTACCGGCCCGAGGCGCTGCGCGACGCGCTGGTCCGGGCCCTGGCGGTCTACCAGGAGAAGCCCCTGCTGCGGGCGTTGCGGGGGCGGATCATGGAGCTCGATTTCTCCTGGCGGCACGTGGCGGCCGAGTACGAGCGCCTCTACGCCCGCGCCTTGGCCCAGAGGGCGTAACGTGCTTCGCGGGTCGGGCGGGCCCGGGAGCAGACTGGCCGGCCCCAGCCAGGCGGACCGGCGGGCGACGCTCAAGTCGAGCGGCGCCGGGGGCCGACATTGGGAGAGACCCGCCTCTGGCAGCCGCGCCAGAACCGGGTTGACGATCGGTCCGAGCGGCCGGTACACTCGAAACTTGACATTCGGGATGCCGACCGGTACAACGGTGGCTCTTACGAGCGGGAGTAGCTCAGTTGGTAGAGCACCACCTTGCCAAGGTGGCTGTCGCGGGTTCAAATCCCGTCTCCCGCTCCAGGCTTTTCGAGGCGGCGCCCGGCGCCGCCTTTGTTCTGAGAAGGCGACACGAGGCGGCATAGCCAAGTGGCTAAGGCGACGGTCTGCAAAACCGTTATCACCGGTTCGAATCCGGTTGCCGCCTCCATCTATTGCGCGAACCAGCCGGCCCCCAGGGCCGGCTTCGTCGTCTAGGGGCAGTCCGGGGCGCCAGAGGCGGGTGGCTCCGAGCGGGACTCGCAGGGGAGGGATCGTTCCATGACAGCCAAGGAGCGGGTGGGTGCGTTGCGACGGCTGATGCGCCGGGAAGGTCTGGATGCTTACCTCGTGCCGTCGACGGATCCCCACATGAGCGAATACGTGCCGGCCTGCTGGCGGCGGCGGGCCTGGATCAGCGGCTTCAGCGGCAGCGCGGGAGATGTCCTGGTCACGCACCGCGCCGCGGGCCTGTGGACTGACTCACGCTACTTCCTGCAGGCCGAGAAGGAGCTCGACCCGGCCGTCTTCAAGCTCTTCAAGCTCAACACGCCGGGCTTCCCGACGCTCGATGACTACCTCGCGCACACCCTGCGCCGCCGTCAGGTGCTGGGCGTCGATCCCCACCTGCTGTCGAAAGGGCGGGCCGAGCAGCTGGAGGCCAAGCTCGGCCCCCAGGAGATCGGCATCAAGTATCTCGCGCGCAACCTGGTCGACGAGATCTGGAGGGATCGCCCGGCGCTGCCGTGCACGCCGATCCTGCGTCATCCCGACCGGTTCGCCGGCGAGACGGCGAAGTCGAAGCTCGAGCGCGTGCGGGGCGAGCTGCGGCGCACAGGGGCCGAAGCGCACGTGCTGACGATGCTCGATGCAATCGCCTGGCTCTTCAACATCCGCGGCGCCGACGTCGACTACAACCCGGTCACGATCGCCTACGCGGTGGTGACGCTCAAAGACGCGACGCTCTTCATCGACGAGGACAAGGTGCCCGCCCGACTCCGGCCCTGGCTGGCCGAGTTCGTGCGCCTGCGCCCCTACGCGCAAATTGGTCCGGCGCTCAAGGCGCTGGCGCACAAGGGCACGCGCGTGCTGCTCGACCCGGACGCCGTCGACCGCTGGGTGCTCGACCAGCTCAAAGGCGGACGGCTGCTCTTCGAGCCGAGCCCCGTCACCCGCTTCAAAGCCGCCAAGAATCCGGCGCAGCTACGCACCTGGCGGCAGGCGATGGTCGAGGACGGCGTGGCGATGGTGCGATTCCTCCACTGGTTCGAGCGCGGCGGGCGGCCGGCGCGCCTGACCGAGTCGCAGGCGGCCGAGCGATTGGCCGCGTTCCGCTCCCAGGGGCACAACTACATGGGGCCGGGGTTCGCGCCGATCGTCTCGTGGGCGGGCAACGGCGCGATCGTCCACTACAGCCCCACGCCCGGGGCCGACGCGGTCATCGGCAAGCGCGGCCTGCTCCTGCTCGACACCGGCGGCCAGTATCTGGGCGGCACGACGGACATCACGCGCACGATCGCGGTGGGCGAGCCGACCGAGCGCGAGAGGCGCTTCTTCACGCGCGTGCTCCAGGGACACATCCGCCTGGCGCAGGTCATCTTCCCCTCCGAGATGAGCGGCGGACGGCTCGAGCTCCTGGCCCGGCTGCCGCTGTGGGAGGAGCGCGAGGACTATGGGCACGGCACGGGCCACGGCGTGGGCCAGTTCTTGAACGTCCACGAGGGACCGGTGGGCTTCTCGGTCAAGGGGATGGCCAAGCTCGAGGAGGGCAACGTCATCAGCCTCGAACCGGGCCACTACGAGGCGGGGCGCTTTGGCGTGCGCACCGAAAACCTCGTCGCGGTCGTCCCCGAGCGCAAGCGCTACCGCCCCGGCGAACGCGTCTGGTTCAAGCTGGAGACGCTGACCCTCTGCCCGATCGACCTGCGGCTCGTCGAGGCCGGCCTGATGGAGCCGTCGGAGATCGCGTGGCTCAACGCTTACCACGAGCGGGTGCGCGCGGCACTGTCGCCGCGGCTGGAACCCGAGATCCAGAGCTGGCTCGCGGAGGTCACGCGATCAATCTCGCGCTAAATGAACCCGGGGGCGCTGGTCAGGCGCCCCCGGGGCAGAGTGATCTGGACGGGTCTAGGTCAGGTTCCTAGTGGAACAGACCCTTGATGTTGCCCCACGTGGAGCTCTCAACGGGCGTGGCACCGTAGCCGCCGACCTTCACATAGCCGAGGGCCCAGCCACGGTAGGCCACACTGCTGTCCGAGCCGAACTCGAAAGCGAGCTGGCCGGTCTGGCCCACGAAGTTGCTGAGGTCGAAGCACTCCGCGCGCCAGCTGCTGGATGACCCGAACCACCCCATCTCCATGTCCACGCAATACGCATAAAAGGACGTGCTCGTGGAGACGGTGCCCGAGTAGCCGCCCTGCGGGGTGAGCACCGTTCCGTTGAACTTCACGTTGCAGCCGTCGTAGTTCGTCTCGATGTCGAAATAGTGGTAGATCTCGACATACTTGCAGTCGGCGGTGACCGTGAAGCTCGGCGACCAGAGGGCGTCACCGGCGCTGTTGGGATATGCGGCCAGCAGACCGGTGCCCCAGATGGGTCCGGGAGCGCCCGGGATCGTGCTGTTGCCGTAGGCCCAACAAGCGGCCCCGCCCGTGTCGCACGAATGCGGAGCGGTGAACCCCTGGTTGCTCACTGCAAAGTCCCAGTCGTAGCAGATGCAGGGGAAGTTGCAGGGAACAGCCGTCGGCTGCACCACGTCGGCCGCTGGGGGATACCCCGCCATGGCCGCGCCGGCCATCGCGAGAATCCCGACGATCGCATACACGAATCTCATGCTGTCCTCCTCACAATCACGGACTCGTTGCCAGGAGCAGCGTTGTCCCGTGTTCGTGATTCGTATGCTTGCCTGTCTGATCAGCTGCGCGCCCGACTGCCACATCAAGTAACGCAACTCACCAGGCGTATTAATGATGAAGCCGATAGGGCCCCCGGTCAAGCAGGATCATCGAGCATGGCCAATGTGTATTGGTGTAAGCCAAAAGTCGAGGTGATAAAGAACGCGGGGGTGTTGGCCAACACCCCCGGTTCCAGAGTGTCTGGATTTGCCCGCCTAGGTCGTCCAGGACAGGTCTACTGGAACAGACCCTTGATCTCGCCCCACGTCGAGTTCTCGGTGGGGGTGGCGCCGAAGCCGCCGACCTTCACGTAGGCGAGGGCCCAACCGCGGTAGGCCACGCTGCTGTCCGAGCCGAACTCGAAGGTGAGCGCGCCGCTCTGATTGATGAAGTTGCTCAGATCGAAGCACTCCGTCCGCCAGCCGTACGAGGAGCCCATCCATCCCATCTCGTTGTCCACGCAGAACGCGTAGTAGGTGGCGCTGGTGGAAATGGTGCCAGTGTACCCACCCTGCGGGAGGATCAGCGTGCCGTTGAACTTCACGTTGGCACCGTCGTAGCTGTTCTCGGTGTCGAAGTAGTGGTAGATCTCCACGTACTTGCAGTCCTCGGTGACGGTGAAGACCGGCGACGTGAGGGCGTCGCCCGCGCTGTTCGGGTAGTTCGCGTTGAGACCGGTGCCCCAGACAGGGCCAGGAGCGCTCGGATAGGTGCTGGTACCGTAGGTCCAGCACGCCGCGCCGCCCGTGTCGCAGCTATTCGGGGCAGTGAATCCCTGGTTGCTCACTGCAAAGTCCCAGTCGTAGCAGACGCACGGGAAGTTGCAGGGAACAGCATCGGGCTGATCCAGGTCGGACACCGGGGGATTGCCCGCGTAGACGGCGCCGGCCATGGCAAGCAGGCAAAGACCAGCCAACAAAGCTCTCATGTTGCAGGACCTCCTAGACGCGGAAGCAAACGTTAGGCATGAGCTTGATGCTCTCCTCGAACACGCGCCCATGAGACCCTCCGCCTGGCTGCCTGTGCACGCATTCGAAGTGCTTACATTGTATCAGAATGGCGTACACTGTCAACGGGCAACTTGTTCATCTCACTGTAAGACATTGATAATATTGCGTTTATGCGAGCTTGCCATCGTAAGCTTCGCAGCCGGAAGGGGATAGGGGCCACTTGGGCAGAGGGGCAGGGTTCGGCGGGCCGGTCCGGCAGGCCGGTCCAGCGGGCCGGGCGGGCCGGGCGGGTCCTTGGGGATGGCGGGGGCGAGCCCTGTGGGGGGAGCAAGAAGACTGCCCGGGATGCGGGGTACACCGCCTGCGCCGCCGCCTGCGAGGCGGGCCCTCGCCGCGTGACTGGCGCCGACCCGGGTGCTAGCGTGGCCGCGGGGCGGGATTGCTCGCGACCCGACCCGGCGCCGGGGTGGCGAAACTGGTAGACGCTGCGGACTTAAAATCCGCTGGGCCTTGAGGGCCCGTCCGGGTTCGAGTCCCGGCCTCGGCAAGTGGGACAGATGACGGACGTTCCACGCCCTGAGTTCGGTCGCAGGGTTCGCCGTCTCGAATCGGCCTGGTGGTGGTTGCGATCGCAAGTGTCCCCTGGGCCCAAGGCGGAGCTCGCGACCGCGAGTCCCCAATCCACCCCGACGAAGCCTGCATCCGCACGTAGCTCAACAAGACCTGTTCTGCAACTTATTGATTTGCAATAGCTTCCGTTGTTGCCCCGGGGCAACAACCCGGCGATAGGCGCACGGGACGTCCGGTGGCCCGAGGGTGGGCCTGCACCAGACAGCGCACTTCGCCGGCTCCCCGTCAACGCGATGGGATCGTGGCCCCGATGGAGCGGAGTTGATAGCATCGCGCCATGGCCTCATCGGGTGCTCTGCGTGCTGACAGCCGGCCCTGCCGCCTCGCGGCGGTGGGGCTAGTCCTGGCCGTCGCCCTGGGCGGCCTCCTGTGCCTCTTCCCGGTGCACGAGTTCGATGTCTGGTGGCATCTGAAGACGGGCGAGCTGATCGTGACGGGCCACGGCATCCCGAAGACCGATCCCTTCAGCTACACGGCCTACGGCAGACCCTGGATCACCCATGAATGGCTGGCCGAGGTTCTCTTCTACGGCATCCACCGGCTCGGTGGCATCAATGCGCTGGTGGTTTTCAAGGCCGTGCTCGCCGCCCTGGCGATCGGCCTGGGAGCCTGGGCCGCGCTGCTCGGGTCGGGCAAGCGGGCTGCGCTGGCAGCGACCGCGCTGGGCGCGTTGCTGGCCGGCCCCATGATGGCCCCGCGCGCGTTCGAACGCCCGCACATGCTGACCGCGGTGTTCCTCGGGGTGGTGTTGGTGCTCCTGCGCGCGGAATCGCTCACCGGGCAGCGGCGCTGGAGGACCGCGCTCATCCCGCTCTTCCTCTTGTGGGCCAACATCCACTCGGGTTTCGTGCTCGGACTCGGTCTGATCCTGGCGTACTGGTTCGGCGAGGCCATCTCACCCTCGCTGGGAGGGGGGCGACCGGCGTCGCCGTGCAACTGGAGGGAAAGATTCGCCGTCTTCGCGGCGGCTTGCGTGGCTGCCTTGATCAATCCCCACCACGTCCATGCCTTCCTCTACCCATTCCATCTGGTGGCGCGGCGAGAGGTGACGGAGTCGATCGTCGAGCTGCGCAGCATCTTCCATCCGTCCTTTGCAGGGGCGCTCTTCCTGAAGGCCCTCGCGATCTTCGGTGTGACCTTGGGGGCGCTGCTGATCGTGTCGCGGCGGCAGCTCCAATGGGCCGTGCTCATCCCCGGGCTGGTCTTCGGCTTCCTCGCGGTGCGGTCGGTGCGAGGGGTCTCCGAGTTCGCCGTCCTTGTGCCCCTGCTGATCGGCGCGCACGGGACGGTGCTGGGTGCCAAGAGGGGATGGAGCGCGTGGCTGGGCGCGGCCGTCGTGGTGCTCTCATTGGCCGGAGGGGCCGCTGCCGTGAAATGGGGATCCCCCATGGGGACCGAGCCGAATCGGTGCGTCGGTCTGGGGGTGAACCCGGTCAACGTGCCCGACAGCGCCGTGCGCTTTCTCCAGCAGGAGCGGCCCGAGGGACAGGTGTTCAACTTCATGGGCTTCGGCGGGTATCTCATCTACGAGATGTACCCCGACAAGAAGGTCTACATCGACGGCCGCCTGGATGTCTATCCACCCGGGTTTCTCGAGGCCTACGTGACGTTGGTGGCCACGGGTCGGGGATGGGACGAGGCCGTCGAGAAGTACGGGATCACGACGGCTCTCGTGACCTACGCCGACGACCCCGCCAGCGACCGGGGCCTGCGGGCCAGGCTCCGGGACGACCCGGTGTGGCATTGTGTCTTCGTGGCGGACAACGCTCTCATCTACGTCCGAGACGTTCCCGCCAACGCGGATATCTTGGCGCGCTACGGCCTGCCCTTCGACCCGGTTGAACGTCTCTTTCAAAAGCCCGCACACCGGG
>CAZDKK010000021.1:34174-61390 GCA_964506245.1 uncultured bacterium
TGCCCTTCGACCCGAGCCTCCGGTCCATGGAATCCGTCGATGCCTTCGTTCGCAGCGCGCCGCCGGCAGATCTCGAACGGACCTTTCAGGTGCTCGAGCGAGTCTGCGCGATGGCTCCCGACGAGAAGACCCCGGCGTTCGTCCTGGGGCAGCTCCTCGATCGCTCCGGGAGGAGCGCCGAGGCGGTGCAGTGGTTCAGTCGAGCCCTCAGGCTCGATTCGTCGTCGACCCAGACCAGGTTGTTCCTGGTGGGTGCGATGCTCCGATCGGGTTCCTTGATCGAAGCGCGATCGGAGTTGGAGTCGCTGCTCCGCAAGGAGCCGGACAGCAGGGAAGCGCTGGTGCTCCTGGCCGATCTGGAGCGCGCGCAAGGCCGCCCGGACGAGGCTGCCCGGGTGATCGAACGTGCGCTCGCGGCTGATCCGCGGGACTATGAGCTGCGGCTCCGCGCCGGGGCGTTCAACGCGGAGTGCGGGCAGGTCGAGCGGGCGAGGTTCCACTTCGAGGAGGCGCGCAAGTTGCGCCCCGGCGACCCCGCCGTCGAGCGCAATCTCGGGATCCTGGAGCGGATCGAGGAACAGCGCCGTGCGGGGCAAACGCCGGGCGCGCCGAGCACGGGTCCGTAGGTCGCGACCGCCTGAAATCCGGGGGATCTAGCTTGGATCCGCAGGCGGTCGGGGGGGGGTCACCGCAGCAGCCTCCCGATCTGGCCGCGGAGTTCGACCATGACCTGCTCGCAGGGCGGCAGGTCCGGGACGAGTGGGCCCAACCATCGTTCCCAGGTTGTTTCCACCAGCCCGATCATCCTTTCTTGGAAGAAGTCTTCCACGCCGGCATACGCGACGCCGCGCGCGGCGCACTTGACGTCCAACAGGGATCCGAAGTCCTCGAGGTCAAGCTGGTCACCGAAGGCTCCGAGCACGCGCCACAGGTCGTAGTAATCTCGAGCGCGGGATCGACTCCAGCCTCGCTCGGCCAACCTGGCCATGTGCTGGAGGATGGCGCGCAGCTTCTCGGCGATGATCTCCTCCAGCGAGTAGACCCGCACAGAAGCTTCGAGAGGCTCTCCGTACTCGTGCAGGATCATCCTCCTGAGCGCCGGCCTGTGGATCGCTTCGTCCATCGATACCTCGACCATCACCCTGGTGTGGGTCTCTCTGTGCCACGGGAATCGCGCGCGAATCGTAAAGGCCTCCTGGCGCCCCGGATGGGGATCGCGCTCCGTGTAGCGCTCGCAGTGAAGGTCGAGCGGGGCGTACTTGTCGCACAGCCGGATCGCGGCCCCACAGGCGTTCCTCATCGCCTCCTCGAGGGCCAATCCCGTGGGCACCCCCTCGACAGCAGAGAAATCGAGATCCTCGGAGAAACGGTAGTCGCCGAAGTAGCACTTCTTGAGCGCTGTGCCACCCTTGAACACGAGGGTGTCGCGCACCGAATCCACGTGCCCGACCCCCGCCAGCATCCACGACAGCAAGTAGTCCCGCTCGAGCACCTCCCAGGGGGCGCCGATCCGCTGGCGCGCTTCCATCAGTCGGGTCCGCAGCGCCTTCATCGCTGCACCCGTCCCGGCAGATTTTCATGGACCATCCACCGGTGGTTCCGCGGGCCCGAGCGAGGACCGGTTGGATCTAGCGTTCGGTAGCCACTGACCGGAGTGCTGGCAAGGATCTCGAGGCGGGCGGGATCGATGCCGGTCTCCTCGAGGACCCAGCCGAGACGCTTGACCGTGGCGCCGTCCAGCCTCAGGGCGTAGTCGAGAATGCGCTGAAGATCTAAGTGGGGACTTCGCACTCGGAAGGCGTGCAAGACCTCGGCGAAGTCGCCGCAATGGTGCGGCCTGGCGAGTCCGTCGAGGAGTGTGCGCTCGGGGTCGGTGATCCTGATCCGAGCATCGCCTACCCACACCTCCTCTGAACCGAAGAACCGCTCTGGCTTCACCCGGACGAACCGGTACAGGGTCCCGCCGATTCGGCAGCCCGCTGAAGACGCCGCGGCGTTCCTTCCCCGCTGCCGTGGGACATGCGCCCCGGCCGGGACGAGGACGAAGACCGCTCGCGGGGCCTGGTCGGTCAGTCCGTGGAAGTGCATGGCCGACCAATGGCTGACGGCGGCCGGATGCGTGACGGCCATAGCAATCTCGAACTCGTGAACCGGCGTCACACCTGGTGTCGACTGCGACAGCGCGTAGAGGCCGCGCCGCAGCGGGACGATCCACCCCTGACGGTGCAGATGGTGCAGCGCTTCGTAGAGGTAGGACTCCTTCAGACCGACCTGCGGAGCCAGTTCACGAACCCGGCTTGCCGTGAAGACGCGGTCGCCCTCGCGGACGAGGAGCCTCACCAGCTCTATGCCGATCGTCACCTGCGTGTGATCTCGCATCGCATTCATTGGACATGCTCCAAGGAACGCACCACAAAGTATTCCGATCTCCGCGCCTCGCCCGGATCGCGCCAGTCATCCGGAGATAAATTTCGTCATTCATTTGACGATGTCAAACAAAATCACATAGAAATCTACGAGACTCGGGGGAACCATGGGTGCGGCGCGGCGACCCTCCGCGGTCGCCCGCCGCCTACACGTCGGCCGCCTCGTACTTCCGCGCCCACCGGGCGTAGAAGAAGATCCCGACGGCCGAAGCGAGCCCGAGCGCCGCGAAGGGGAACCAGAGCCGATAGGGGTGATAGGTCTCCCACAGCACGCGGGTGGCCTGCGCCGCGTCGACGTGCAGCACCTCCTGCACCTTGACCAGCGCCTCCTCGCGCGCAACGCCGCTCGTGATGCCGTGGTGCTCGGCGAGGTAGCGCAGGGCGAGGCTCGCCTTCTCGCCGAGCTGCTCGTAGACCTTGCCGCCCAGGATCGAGCCGATCGACCAGCCGATTGCCGAGGGCATGTTGGCGTAGCCCATGTAGAGGGCCTTCTGGCCCTCGGGCGCGATTACGCCGAGGTAGTCGTTCATCTTGGGAGAGGCGAGCATCTCGCCGACCGAGAAGCAGAGGATGCCCAGCAGGCAGAACCAGCCTGACATGGTGAAGCCGGCCGCGATCAAGCCCGCCGAGGCGACCGTGATGCCGATGAAGATCGACGTGACCCGCCGCATCCGGGCGACCAGCCACGAGACCCACATGACGCACAGCACGATCAGCCCGGCGTTGGCGTTGATGAGCCACTCCTGCGCGATCATCGTGCCGCGCGGCGTCGCGACCGTGAACATCGCGGGGAGATGCAGGGCCTTAACCATCGCGGTGGAGTCGACCCAGTCGACAATGAAGTTGGGCAGCATGTCGAAGAGCTGCATGAACATCAGCCAGAAGCCGCCCATGATCAGGATGAACGCGGCCAGACGGGGCCGGACGAGGTTGCGGAAGGTGATCTTCGCCACCTTCCAGGGGCCGCCGCTCTGATCGCCCCCGGCAGCCACCGCGGGGTAGGTGAAGAGCATCAGGAAGTTGAGCGAGACGATCACGGCGCAGCCGTAGAAGACGGTCGGCCAGGAGACGCCGTAGAGGTAATGCGCCAGCGGGGGACCGAGGAATCCGCCGATGTTGACCAGCATGTAGAAGATGCCCCAGCCGAGCGAGGAGTTCTCCTTCTTGAGCTGCCGCACGAGCGTGCCTTGGATGCCCGGCTTGAAGATCGCCGTGCCGAACGCCAGCACGCAGCAACCGAGGGTGAAGGGCCAGAAGGCGCGCTGGGTGGCCATGAGCAAGTACCCGGCCACCTTGATCGCGATCGACACGGCGATCGTGCGCTTGTAGCCGTAGCGATCGGCGAACCCCCCGGAGAAGACCGGCACCCCGGTCTGCACCAGCGCCCAGAGCATGAAGATGAGCCCCTTCTCGCTCTGGGTGAAGTGGAGGCCGAGGGGCTCATCGGCCTGCGCGATGTAGATGGGGATCACGACGCGCACGCCGTAGTAGGCGAGCCGCTCCAGCATCTCCATCACATTCACCATCCAGAAGGCGCGCGAGAGGTGGGAGAGCTGGCGGAAGAGACCCTCGCGCGCCTGCGATCCGGCGGGAACGGACGTGGACTGCGTCATGGGCGGACTCTCGCGTCGTGTTGTGGCGGCACCGTGCCTGGCAGAAAGCTAGATCATCTGCTCTGCCCATCTCCGCCCGCGGGGGGGCGTTGCCCCGCGCTGTCCCACCGGCAGTCGATCGTCTCGACGTGGCGGCGCCACGTGACCGGTTCCGGCAGCGGCAGCGGCACGCGGATCGCCACGGTGGGGTTGAGCAGGCCCTCCTCGACCTCAGGACATTCCTCGCTCGGGGTGATCGCCGTGTAGTCGATCTGCGTGCCCGCGGCGCCGGTCTCGATGGCATCGAGCCAGATCCCGCCGCCCCAGCGGGTCTGTTCCCCGGCGCGCAGGATCAGGACCGCGTGCGTGGTGAAGTCGATCTCCACGCCCAGCCACGGGAAGGGTTCGACCGGCACGATGATCGTGTCGCCGCCCGCGCTGCCCGAATCACCCGGGGCGGATCGTCCGCCGGGGTAGACGACGACGGTGGAATCACCGCCGTACCAGCGGGCCTGATCGCACTCGAAGGCCTGCGCGAGCCACGCCTCGAAGCTCTCCTGATCGCGCAGGACCGCCTCGAGGGGCCCCAGGTCACAGTCCGCATCCGTGTAGTAGACGCAGAGCGGCTCGCTCGGGTCGGGCTCCCACGAGCAGTCGAAGACGACCTCCTCGTATGCCCAGCCTACCGGTTCCATCACCGGTCCCGGGATCAGGACAGCGATCGTGGGGGCGAGCAGCGGCGGATCCTCTGGCCCGTAGCTCCCGGGGAAGCAATCCTCGCCGAGACGCACGATCTGGTAGTGGATCGTCGATCCAGACTCGCCGACCTCGATGCCGGTCACCCACAGGCTGCGACCCTGGGTCGTGTCGGGGGCCAGGCAGATCACGGCGACCGCGTGCGCCGTGAAGTCGACCGCCGGTGCTTCCGGCGGGTAGAGGGGGATCGTGTCGGGATCTACCCAGCCGCTGTCTCCCAGGATGAGCCCCAGCCGGCCGAGTCCCGGGAAGCGGCTGCCAGCCCCAGGCTCGCCGCTCCCGGGAGTCCGCGGCTCCAGGCAGGCGATCGCGCCGGTCCACCAGGCCTGCCAGTCCTCGGCAGAGGTGATGAGCTGCTCGCCGGGTGCGTTGTGGCAGTCGAGGTCGGCATAGAAGAGCGGAATGAAGCCCGAATCCGGCACCTCGAACCCCGGGTTGACCGGGCCGGAGTGCTCGGGGCCCCCAGAGAAGGGATCGTCGGCCGCATTGCGCCCGCCACCGGCCATGTGGTTGGTGGCGCCGCCGGACGGCTTCGAGGGGTCGTCATCGCTGCAGCTCCAGCCGATGACGAGAACCACGACCAACAGGGGCAAGAGGACGCGTCTCATGGTCCACCTCCAAGTGGGTGCTCAAACGCCGGCGCGCAGGATTGCCAGCCATCCCAGCAGGGTCACGAGCGACGCCGCGGTCGTCCCGATGACGATCGCGCCCGCCAGGTGCGCGTCGCCGTCCATCTCGCGCGCCATGATGTAGCTTACCACGGCCGTGGGGCAGGCCATGAGCAGGACCGCCATGCCCAGCTCGAGCCCCGTTGCGCCCGCGGCGCGCAGGGCGAAGTAGGTGAGGGCCGGGTGCACGACGAGCCGCACCGTCGCGGCCGCGGCGGTTGCGCGCATCTCCGAGCGCAGCTTCCCGAAATCGAGCCCGGCACCGACGCAGAGCAACCCCAGCGGGGAGGCGATGCCCCCCACCAGCTCGAGGGCGCGGTCAATGCCGGCCGGCAGCCGCAGGCCGACGGTGGAGACGAGGATCCCGGCCGCGCAGCCCACGATGAGGGGGTTGGCGGCGACCCGGGCTGCCGTGCGGGCCCAAAGAACCGGGTCGCGGGCGCTGAGCTTCTGGTGGGGCAGGGTGAGCACGAGCACCGAGAGCAGGTTCTCGACCACGATCATGAAGGCGACCAGGATCGAGAGCGGTCCGAGCACGCGCTCCCCGAATGCGCTCACGACTACCGGCAGGCCGAAGAAGACCGTGTTGCTGCGGTGGCAGCCCTGTGCGAGAACGCCCCGGCGAGCGGGCGGCAGGCCGCGCCCCGCCCAATAAGCCCCACCGGCCACGAGAACGGCCACACCCCCGACGATCAGCAGGGTGCGCAGGCTCTGCCCCCACGCGAACGACTCCAGCGCCGCACTGCGGAAGAGGAGGCAGGGCGCGGCGACGTAGAAGACGAGGCGGGAGAGCCACTCGTTGACCTGCTCGCTCACGAAGCCGCGCAGGCGCAGGGCATAGCCCAGACCGATCACCAAGAAGACCGGCAGGACGATGTTGACGAGGACCATGCGCGCGACGGTGGGGCCAGCCTGCCAGCTTGTCCAGCCCATTCATGATGACAGTCGTACACATTCGCACTATCGAAGCAGGATGCAGAGCTTACACTTGACTGCCTGCAGCCCGGGTGAGAAACTAGGATCGTAGCTACCGAGGTAAGGGATTCCGGGAGGGATTTCGCCTGCGGTGGTGCAAGGCCCCCCATGCTCAGAGCCTCGCCGCGCACCGCGGATATCCCCATCGGCATCTGCTCTAGCTTGGGTCCAAGAGTCGAAGGAGGCAACATCATGGAGAAGCGTGCTAGCGTTCTGTTCGCATGCCTCGCGTTGGCGGCGTTCATCTTGCCGCCGGCCGGCGCGGAGTACATCACCGGATTCGAGAGCCTCTCTGGTTCTGCGGCCGGTACGGTCCTGACGGGGCAGGACGGCTACTACTTGCCCGCCGGGAGCACCGATTTCTACGTCTACACGTACGACAGCAATGCACTGGGATTCCCGCAGAACCCGACAGGTGAGGACCAGTTCATCGGCTGCATGGGCCCCGGCGGAAGCATCTACGGGCGTGCGCAGCGCGACGTGTCGTTCGAGCTGTGCCCGAGCTGGGTCATGTACTGGGATTTCGCGGCCACCTTCCTGGGAACCGCCCCCTCGGCCGACAACATCGGCAGCTTCTCGATCCGCAATGACGCGCTGGCCGTGACCCACTACATCCACCTGATGACGTGGATGGACCCGACGAACCCGATGTCCTTCAACGCGTTCTACCTGGCCTACGACGCGGGTGGGACGCAGTTCCCGTCGCCCGGTGAGATGCCTGGTCCCGAGTGGTCGGACCTGCAGCTCAACCACTGGTATCGCGCGTGGACGAGGGTGGATCTGGTTGCGAACATGATCACCGAGGTCGGGATCATCGACCTGTCCACGGGCATGACGGCGACCTACGCCCCCACGAACTGGTACCTGATGGGTGGTGCGGGTGGCTCGGCTGGCCTCCCGACGGCCATCCGGTTCTTCGCGGGCACCGTCACCATCCCCGGCAACACGCTGGGCTTCGACAACGTCGACATTCACCCCGAGCCGGCCTCGCCCGTCGAGACCGCGACCTGGGGTCAGATCAAGGACCTCTATCGCTAAGCTGAGTTGATTGCGTTGTCTTCGGCCCCGGGGGAGCCCGCTCCTCCGGGGCCGTTTATTCGTGCGCCCGGTCGGTCGGCGCGGATTCCCTTCACCGCAGGCAACCCCAGGCTTACAGCACGAAACAACGTGTCATCGCGTGCCGGGCTGCGCCTCACCCAAGGACGGCCAGTACGTGGCGGGGGGCCGCTTGACACCGCGCCTCCCGGGTGGGAAACTCAAGTCACAGCTACCGGGGTAACGGATTCCGGACGGGATTCGCCCCGAGGTAGTGCATGTGATCCCCCTGAGCTGCCCCTCGCCGCACGCCGCGGACGACCCCATCGGCATCTTGCCCTGCACGGGTTACAACAGTCGAAGGAGGCAACATCATGAACAAGCGTGCTAGCGTTCTGACGGTTTGCCTAGCGTCGGCGGTGGTCGCCCTGATCTTGCCGCCCGCCAACGCCGAGTACATCACCGGCTTCGAAGGCCTGAACGCCTCGGCGGCCGGCACGGTCCTGACAGGGCAGGACGGCTACTACCTGCCAGCGAGCAGCTCGGACTTCTACGTCTTCACCTATGCCAGCAACGCGCTGGGGTTCCCGCAGAACCCGACCGGTGAAAACCAGTTCATCGGGGACCGGTGTCCGGCCGGCGCACTCTACGGGCGCGCGCAGCGCGACGTCTCGTTCGCGGAGTGCCCGAGCTGGATTCTCTACTGGGATTTCTGCGCCGCGTTCTTGGGGACCATTCCCGCGACCCAGAATCTCGGGAGCTTCGGGATCCGCAACGAGGGGCTCGCCCTCACCCACTACATCCACCTGATGACGTGGATGGATCCGGCGAACCCGACCTCCTTCAACGCGTTCTACCTCGCCTACGATGCGGGCGGGACGCAGTTCGCGCAGCCGGGTGAGATGCCGGGTCCGGAGTGGTCGGACCTGCAGCTCAACCACTGGTACCGGGCCTGGACGCGTGTTGACCTGGCCGCCAACATGATCACCGAGTGCGGGATCATCGACCTGGCGACTGGAATGACCGCGACCTACGCGCCGACGAACTGGTACCTGGTGGGTGGCGCGGCCGGTGCGGCCGGTCCTCCGCTGTCGATCCGCTTCTTCGTGGGTGGGACCAGCGAAGGCAACGCGCTGGGCTTCGACAACGTCGACATTCACCCCGAGCCGGCCTCGCCGGTCGAGTCCGCGACCTGGGGTCAGATCAAGGATCTCTATCGCTAGGTCAGGCTCATTGCGTCATCATCGGCCCCGGCGGAGCGCCCGCTCCTCCGGGGCCGGTTCTTGTTCCTCAGCACTTCTTCAGGGCTTCCTCAGGGCGATGTAATTGAACCAGTACTCGCGCAGCCCGTGTCCCAGGTCCAGCTGCAGGGGCACGCTGTGCGGCACGTAGCGCCGCGCGATCTCCCGGCCCGCGGGCGTGGGGAAGAGGCGCTCCACCAGGTCGGGCACCGGTCGGGTGGTGATGACGTGGATCTGGTCGACGAAGTAGGTGGGGTTCTGCGACAGCACCCAGCCATCGTCCTGCTTCTCGTGGCCGATCAGGCGGTCGCCGCGGCCCATGTCGGGGAGCCTCAGGTGCGCGATGTGGGCGTTCGTGATGCCCCACATGTCGATCGTCGGCAGCTCGGAGTAGTAGGGGATGATGCCCGCGGAGTGGATCGCCAGGACATCGCCCGGTGCCGCGATCGACTTGAGGTACAGGCCGCAGGCCTTGCGGCGCACGAGGTCGTAGGTGCGCCGCCCCACCCAATCCGAGGAAGTGGGGATCTGGACCGCGGCGTTGAGGAACACCCCGAGCAGGAGGAAGGCCGGCACGCGGCGCCCGCGGGCGATGCGGCCGAGGAACGATCCCTCGCGCGCGCCCGCCGCCGCATGCCGTGAGACGGCGTTGTCGAGCAGGATCGCGCCGAGCGGCAGGACCGGCACGATGAAGCGGAAGGTCTGCTTGAAGTCCCCACCCACGAGGACCACGTAGGCGAGGTATCCGAGCAGCACCGGCACGCCGATCCACTGCAGCGCCGAGGCGACCCGATCATCGCCGGGTGCCGTGCTGGGCGCGCCATGCCCCGCGCGAGTCCGGGCCAGGCTCGGTGCGTCGCCGGCCCCGCGCTGCCGCCGCGCCGCGAGCGTCGCCGCGACGGCCCACACGGCGGTCAGGGTCAGCACCGGGTTGTACAGCAGGAAGCGGCCCACGTACGCCAGCCCCCGCAGGACGTGCCAGATCCCACCGCCTGTCTTGGCGTAGTAGGTGTTGGGGAAGGGGTAGCCGTAGTAGTGGAACCGCCAGACCCAGTACGGAACGTAGAGGACTGCGAAGGCCAGCACGGCCAGCAGCTCGTCGCGGGTGAAGAGGCGGCCGGTCCTGCGCGCACGCCAGGCGAGCCCCCCGAGCGTGACCAGCCCGAAGATGCCGAGGCCGTCGGGGCGCGTGAGGGCGGCGAGGGTGAAGAGACCGGCGGCCGCGGGCAGGCGCCAGGCCGGCGCCCTCCCGATGGGTTCCTCGCCCCGGGCCTGGGCCGCCAGGCCCACGCCCAGCGTGATGAGCAGGGCGTAAAAGACCGTCTCGAGCCCCTGCACACCCTCGACGATCACCCCGGGCGCCAGGGCGACCAGGCTCGCGGCCAGGCAGCCCCCTGTCACCCGGCGCGACCGGTCGAGGCGGCGCGCGGCCAGGAAGGTGGCCACGACCAGCAGCAGGCTGGCCCCGAGGCCGAGGAAGCGCGCCAGTCCCACCGGATCGAGGCCCAGCGCCATCCCGCCCGCGATCATCACCGTCCAGAGGAAGTTCGAGTACCCCTCGACCCGCTCTCCGATGTTGTAGACGAGCCCGTGACCGCGCGCCAGGTTCCGCGCATAGCGGAACGAGATGAAGGCGTCCTCCTGCACGCACTCGCCCAGGGCGAGCTGCAAGACCAGCAGGATCCCGAGCAGGACGATCAGCACGGTGATCGTATGTCGATAAGGCATCGTCCCCCACCTTCTAGAAGCCGGGCGAAGGCCACCGCGAGCGACGATAGCACAGGGCCCGCCGCGGCTGGAGAGCGGGCTTGGCAGGGATCGGGCGGACTGGCACCCTGCGCACGGGCGCCCGATCCCCTGGGGGGCGCGTCTCACGAGAGGGGGAGGATCGATGCCCGCACGGCGCGTCATCGTGGTCGGGGGCGGTGCGGCCGGGCTGATGGCGGCCGGCCAGGCCGCGACGCTGGGCGCCGAGACGCTGCTGCTGGAGAAGATGGATCGCCCGGGGCGCAAGCTCCACATCAGCGGCAAGGGCCGCTGCAATCTCACCCACACCGCCCCCGTGGCTGAGTTCATCGCGCGCTTCGGACCGAACGGCCGCTTCCTGCGCCAGGCCTTCGCGCGCTTCTTCCGCGACGATCTCGTCGCCTTTCTGGAGCAGCTCGGCGTTGCGATTGCGATCGAGCGCGGAGGCCGCGTGTTTCCCGCGAGTGGGGAGGCGGGGGCAGTGGTCGCGGCCTTGAGCGATTGGGTCGCGGCGTGCGGGGTCGACCTCCGGCGGCTCGCGCGCGTCGAAGCGCTGCGGGTCGAGGGCGGGCGCGTGTCCGGCGTGCGTGTGCACCACGGCCCCCGCAGCGAGGAGCTGCGGGCCGACGCGGTCGTCCTCGCCACCGGCGGGGCCTCCTACCCCGGCACCGGCTCCGCTGGCGACGGTTACCGCCTGGCCACCCAGGTCGGCCACTCGATCGTGCCGATCCGCCCCGCGCTCGTGCCCCTCGAGACCGCCGGCGACGTGGCGCGCCGGCTGCAGGGCCTCAGTCTGCGCAACGTCCGCGTGCGGGTTCTGATCGCCGGGAAGCGGGGGGCGGAGGAATTCGGGGAGATGCTCTTCACGCACTTCGGTGTCTCGGGGCCGACCATCCTCACGCTCAGCCGCGGGGTCGTCGATGCGCTGCGGGCCCAAGAGCCGGTGGAGCTCTCGATCGATCTGAAGCCCGCGCTCGACAAGGCCCGGCTCGATGAGCGGCTGCAGCGCGACCTGCGCGCGCATGCCCGCCGCCGCTACGTCACGATCCTGCGGGAGCTCCTGCCGCGCAAGCTCATCCCCGTCTGCGTCGAGCAGACGGCCATCGCACCCGAGACGCCCGGTCCCCAGGTTACGGCGGCCGAACGGCATCGGCTGGGCGCGTGGCTCAAGGACCTGCGGCTCACGGTCACGGGCCACCGCCCCTTGGCGGAGGCGATCGTGACCGCGGGTGGCGTCGAGCTGCGCGAAGTAGACCCGCGCACCATGGCCTCGCGGCTGCGGCCGGGGCTCTACTTCGCAGGCGAGCTGCTCGACCTCGATGCCGACACCGGCGGCTTCAACCTCCAGGCCGCCTTCTCCACCGGGTGGCTCGCCGGCCGCAGTGCGGCGGCCGAGGACGGACCCTAGTCGCCATCGCGATCCTCGCCGCGCGAATCCCGATGAGCCCCGACCTGTCCGGAACCGGACACCATGCGTTCAGAGGCGCACACTGGTTGCTCCGCCCAGATCCCGTAATTTCTTGCCGAAAAGTGAGATGCCTCCTGGCCCGCGAGTTGCAGAGGCCCGGATCGCGACGCCCCCCAGGAGAACGACCCCATGGATCCCATGGACCGGCCCATCGCCCCGCAGGACATCCGCCGGCGCCGCACCCGGCGCATCGTGACCAGCGCCGCCTGCATCGCCCTCGGGCTGATCGCGGTGCGCGTGGCGATCGGGCTGGCGCGACCCGCGGTCAGCCTGTCGCGCATCCGCACGGCCGTCGTCGATCGCGGCCCTATCGAGGCGAGCGTCTCCGCGCGCGGCACGGTCGTTCCCCTCTACGAGCACATCATCACCAGCCCCATCGACAGCCGGGTGCTCAAGATCCTCGCGCTGCCCGGGGCAGAGGTCCGCGCGGGCGAGCCGATCCTGGAGCTCGACGTGAGCAGCGCGCGGCTGGAGCTCGAGAAGCTGAACGATCGGATCGCGATCGCGCAGAACGAGCGCGAGCGGGCGAAGGTGGAGCTGGAACGCACACTGAGCGACCTGCGCGGCCGCCACGCGGTACAGGAGCTGGAAGTCGAGACCTGCCGTCGCCAGGCCGAGCGCGACAGCCAGCTCGTGGTGCTGGGTGTCTACAGCCAGGACCGGGCGCGGACAGCACAGGCCGACGCTGCCCGAGCGCGCATCGAACTGCGACAACTTGACGAGAGCATCGCCAATGCTCAGCGGGTGCTCGAGGTGCAGCTGCGCGGCCTCGATCTCGAGATCGGCATCCTGCGCAAGGATCGCGATGAGGCGGCCCGGCGGCTCCAGCTCGCTGCACCTTCTGCCGATCGCGACGGCGTGCTTACCTGGGTCGTGCCCAGCGAGGGCACCGCGGTGCGCCCGGGGGACGAGGTCGCGCGGATCGCCGATCTGAGCGCTTTCCGCGTGCAAGCCAGCGTTGCCGACGTGCACGCCGCCGACCTCCAGCCCGGGCAGTCGGTCGACGTAGTCACCGGCGAGACACACCTGCGCGGCACGGTCGTCGGGGTTCGACCCACGGTCGAGAACGGGGCCGTTACCTTCGAGGTGGCGCTCGACGAGCCGGGGCACGCGGTCCTGCGGCACAACCTGCGGGTCGACGTCTACGTTGTCACCGCGCGCAAGGACGACGCCCTGCGCATCCAGCGCGGCGCCTATGTGAACGTGGATGGCGCCGATGCCGTGTTCGTCGTGCGCGGCGACGTCGCGGAGCGCACGCCGGTGACCTTCGGGATCACGAACTACCAGACGAGCGAGATCCTCGCGGGCCTCGCGCCCGGGGACGAGGTGGTCATCTCGGACATGAAGAGGTACACGCGCGTGAAGGAGGTAAGGCTGCGATGACGAAGGGGGGCACGAACGGGGATGCGGCCGTCACGCTTACCGGCGTGGAGAAGGTCTACCGCACCGACAAGATCGAGACGGTGGCCCTGGACAACATCAACCTGGAGGTCCGGCAGGGCGAGTTCGTCTCGGTCATGGGGCCGTCGGGATCGGGCAAGAGCACGCTGCTCAACGTGATGGGTCTGCTGGATGCGCCGACGAAGGGCACCGTCCGGCTCCACGGCCGGGAAGTCCACAACGAATCGGACCGGCAACTGGCCCGGATCCGCAACGAGGAGGTCGGATTCATCTTTCAGACCTTCCATCTGGTGAGCGACCTCAATGTCATGGACAACGTCGAGATCCCGCTCCTCTACCGCCGCGGATGGAACAGCAACCGGCGTGAGCAGGCGCGGTCGGCGCTCGAGCGCGTCGGCCTGGGGGCGCGCATGCATCATTTCCCGGCGCAGCTCTCGGGCGGGCAGCAGCAGCGGGTCGCGATCGCCCGCGCCATCGTCGGCCGACCGCGGATCCTCCTGGCCGATGAGCCCACGGGGAATCTGGACAGCCAGATGGGCGCGGAGATCATGGCGCTGCTCGTGGAACTCAACCGTGAGGAAGGCACCACGATCGTGATGGTGACGCACGATCCGCGGCTGGCCGAACGCACCCAGCGCACCGTCAGGCTGTTCGACGGCCGGCAGGTGCATTGACCCCGGGCCGACTTCGCGACCCGTATGGGCGCCCGTCCTGGCGCCCCCCGGGACCGCGTCGACCCCGTGAGAATCAAGGAGTGTTCGCATGTTCAGGAACTACTTGAAGACCGCCTGCAACGTGCTGGGGCGCAGGAAGTTCTTCACCTTCGTCAGCCTCTTTGGCATCGGCTTCACGCTGATGGTGCTCACGATCGCAGTCGGCGCGCTCGACGTCATCGTCTCCCCGGGTGCCCCCGAGGTCCACCTGGACCGCACCCTGTTCTTCAACCGGGCGATCATGAGGGGGGGCGGGACGCGCGGCGTCGAGTGGTGGAGCGCTCCCGGCTATCGGCTGCTCGATCATTATCTGCGGGACATCCCGGGGGTGGAGCGCTTCTCGATCACCTCGGAGCCTGTCCCGGCCGTGGCGTTCGTCCAGGGCAAGAAGCTCCAGCCCCACCTGCGCTTCGCGGATGCCGCCTTCTGGGAGATCCACAGCTTCACCTTCCTGGAAGGTGGGCCGTTCAGCGCCGAGGATGACCGTGCCGGGA
This sequence comes from uncultured bacterium, assembly GCA_964506245.1. Taxonomy (GTDB): domain Bacteria; phylum Eisenbacteria; class RBG-16-71-46; order CAIMUX01; family WJJG01; genus CAZDKK01. The sequence continues at coordinate 48,690 of CAZDKK010000021.1, forward strand.
ACCTGGTGGCGGTCATCAACGCCGACACCCGCAAGCGCTTCTTCGGCGGGCGGGCTGCCCTGGGGCAGGTCGTGGAGCTCAACCAGCTCCGTTACCGCGTGGTCGGCGTGGTCGCGGACGTGGCCTACCATCGCGCCGGCGCCTTCTCCTCCGTGTGGGTTCCACTGGGCACGTTCCCCAATCGAGAGGCCATGGACAACCTGATGGGGGGCTTCATGGCGATCCTGCTGGCCCGCAGCCGCGCCGACTTCCCGCGGATCCGGGAGGAATTCCAGGCGCGCCTCGACCGCGTGGAGTTTCCGCAGCCGGAACGCTTCAGCCAGATGGTCGGCCGGCTGACCACGCACTGGGACGACTACCTCTCAAACATCGCCGGCGTCGACGAGAACGGGGAACTGCAGATCGCGCACCGCCTCCCGGCGCTCCTGGGCGTGGCGGCGGCCTTCATGCTGCTGCCGGTCATCAACCTGATCAGCGTCAACATGAGCCGCATCTTCGAGCGCACCTCCGAGATCGGGGTGCGCAAGGCCTTCGGGGCCTCCTCGCTGCACCTGCTGGGGCAGTTCGTGATGGAGAACATCGTGCTCTGCGTCATCGGCGGCGTCCTGGGGCTTCTGGGGGGCTTCGCGGTCATAGGTGTGATCAACGCCAGCGGGGTGATCCCACAGGCCAGCCTCCACTTCAACTACCGCGTCTTCGGCTACGCGCTCCTGCTGGCGGGCTTCTTCGGCGTGCTGTCCGGGGCCTATCCCGCCTGGCGCATGTCCCGCATCCACCCGGTCGAGGCGCTGAGAGGAGGGATTCGATGATTCGGCACTTCTTCAAGCTCGTCTGGAATCGGCGCCGGGCGAACGGGCTCATCCTGGTGGAGCTGCTCTGCTCCTTCCTCGTCCTGTGCGGTGTGCTGGTCACTGCGGTGTACAACCTGGACATGTGGCGGCGACCGGTGGGATTCCGTTACGCGGACGTCTGGAACCTGTCGATCGATGCCGGCACCTACTCGACCATGACCGAAGAGGCCCAGCGGGCCGCTCACGACCGAGCTGCCCAGCTCGCACTGGAATTGCGGCGCCTCCCGGAGATCGAACGGATCAGTCCGTACGGCTACAATTCCCCCTTCACGCGTAGCACGAGTGCCTACGGCACCCGCCTCCACGGTCGGTCCACGCACGTCGAGATCACCGAGACGGACGCGGAGCTGATGGGGATCCTGGGGCTGGAACTCGTCGCGGGGCGCTGGTTGGAGCCGGGCGACGGCGATCTGAACTGGGTGCCCGTGGTCATCACCCGGAACTACGCCGAGTTGCTCTACGGGAGCGAGGACCCGATCGGCCAGGACCTTGTGGCCTACAATGCCGATGGCACTGCCCAGGAGCCGGACCCGGCGCGCGGTGAGAAGCGGGTGGTCGGGGTCGTCGCGGACATGCGACGCCGAGGCCCGTGCGAGGGTGCGCCGCTCGCCGAGTTCCAGGCCGTGCCATCCACGCTGCGGGACCTGGAGTGGCAGGCTCTCCCGACGGCCTTCCTGATCAAGGTGAGGCCGGGCACGACCGCGGCCTTCGAAGAGACCCTGATGCGTCTGGGTCACGGGGTCGCTCCGGATTGGCAGTTCGAGGTTGCGACCCTGGACGACGGGCGCCGGGACCTCCTGCGGGAAACGTGGTTGCCGCTCCTGATCGGCGGGGTCGTGGCTGGGTTCCTGGTCATCATGGTCGGGCTGGGGCTCGTCGGGGTGTTGTGGCAGACGGTCACGCGCCGCACGCGCGAGCTGGGGCTGCGCCGGGCGCTGGGGGCGACCGCCACGGCGGTGCGCTGGCAGGTGCTCGGCGAGCTGCTGGTTCTGACGACCCTGGCGATCGTCGTGGGAGGGCTCATCTTCCTGCAGCTCCCCATGCTGAACCTGTTCAGCCAGACCGGTCTCCGCGTCCGGCTGATCGCGCTTGCCGTCGGGGTGGTGGTACTCTATCCCTACGTCATTCTCTGCGGCCTCTACCCGAGTTGGCTGGCGACGCGCGTGCACCCGGTGCAGGCGCTGCAGCACGAATAGGTCCCCCATGGGGTGCGCCGCGGAGCCGCGGGTGGCAGAGCGGGAGGGCCGACGCTGGACGGGGCCATGATCCTGATCATCGACGATGACTACTCCATCACCGCGTCGCTGGCCCTGCTGCTGAAGCAGGCCGGGCACCGCTCCGTGACGGCCGATACCCCCGACGAGGCGGTCGCCCAGCTCGAGCGCCACCCGATCACGCTGGTCCTCCAGGACATGAACTTCTCCCGGGCGACCACGGGCGAGGAGGGGCTCGCGCTGCTGCGGCGGCTCAAGGCGCTGCGCCCCGAGCTGCCGGTCCTGCTCATCACCGCCTGGGGATCGATCGAGCTGGCCGTGGCGGGCATGAAGGCCGGGGCGTCCGATTTCATCACCAAGCCCTGGGGCAACGAGCAGATGCTGCAAGCGGTGGAGACCGCGCTGGGCCTGGCCGCCACGCGCGCGGGCGGCGCGGCCGATGAGCGATTGACCCGCGCGGCTCTGGACGAGCGCTACGATCTGGGGGGCGTGATCGGGGAGGACCCGCGCTTCTTGGAAATGCTCGAACTCGCCTGCCGCGTCAGCGCGACGGACGCCTCGGTGTTGATCAGCGGCGACAGCGGCACCGGCAAGGAGATCGTCGCGGAGGCGATTCACGCCAACAGCCAGCGGTGGAACGCGCCCTTCGTGAAAGTGAACCTGGGCGGGATCCCCACGTCGCTCTTCGAGAGCGAGATGTTCGGGCACGTGCGCGGGGCCTTCACGGACGCCGTGCGCGATCGCCTGGGGCGTTTCGCCAGCGCCGACGGCGGCACGATCCTGCTCGATGAAGTCGGGGACCTCGATCTGCGCAGTCAGGTCAAGCTGTTGCGGGTCTTGCAGGATCGCACCTACGAGGTGCTCGGATCGAGCCACACGCGGCGGTTGGACGTGCGGGTGATCTCGGCCACGAACCGCGACCTGCGGGCGGCGGTCGACCGCGGCGAGTTCCGCGAGGACCTCTTCTACCGGATCAACCTGATCGCGATCCATCTGCCGGCGCTGGCCGAGCGGCGGGGCGACATCCCGCTGCTGGCCCGGCGGTTCCTGGCCGCCGCCGCCGCGAAGTACGACACCCAGCCTGCGACGCTGAGCGACGGGGCGATCGCCTGGTTGCAGACCCGCGAATGGCCCGGCAATATCCGGGAGCTGATGCACCTCGTGGAGCGCGCCCTGCTGGTGAGCGCGACGGCGCGGATCGAGGCGCGCGATCTCGAGCGGGTCGCACGCGCCGATCCGCGGGAGAAGGAGGGCGAGAGCCTGCCGCCGGTCGGCAGCATGACGATGAGCGAGCTGGAGAAGGCGATGATCCTCAAGAGCCTGGCCCATCACGGCGGCAACCTGAGCCGTGTGGCCGAGTCGCTCGGCATGAGTCGAGCGGCCCTCTATCGCCGCCTCGAGAAGCACGGGATCAAGCCGTGAACCTGAGCTTGCGCCGCAGGTTCTATCTCTACCTGACCGTCGTGCACCTGCTCTTCGCCGGCGTCGTCTGGCTGGTGCTGCGCAACGCCGTGGACTGGCTGCTGGCGATCGAAGGGGTCTTTCTCCTGTCGCTGGTGACGGGCATCCTGCTCATCCGATCCCTCTTCACCCCGCTCGACCTGATCCGCGCCGGCACCGACTTCATCCGCGAGCACGATTTCACCACGCGCCTCACCGAAGCCGGGCCTTCCGAGCTGGTTGACCTGATCCAAGTCTACAACCGAATGGTCGACCACTTGCGAGAGGAGCGCATCCGCAATCAGGAGCAGGAACACTTCGTGCGCGACGTCCTGGAATACTCGCCGGTGGGCGTGATCACCCTCGATCTCGACGGGCGGATCGTGACCGTCAGTCCTGGCGCCGAGCAGTTGCTCGGCCGCCGGGTGGCGGAGTTGGTCGGCCTGTCGCTAGGGGAAGTGGGATCGGGTTTCGCGGAGGAGCTCCAGCAGCTCGGCACCGGCGACACACGCGTGATCCGGCTCCTGGGCCGGCGGCGCGTCAGGTGCCGGAGGCTGACCTACCTGGACCGCGGGTTCCATCGCCCCTTCCTATTGCTCGAGGAGCTGACGGAGGAGCTGCACCGCAGCGAGCGGGCAGCCTACGGCAAGCTGATCCGCATGATGTCCCACGAGGTGAACAACACGGTGGGCGCGGTCAACTCGCTGCTGCAATCGTGCCAGACCTACCGCGAGCAGCTCGCGGACCCCGACGGCGCGGACTACGAGCGGGCGCTGCAGGTGGCGATCTCGCGCAACCAGCGCATGAACGAGTTCATGCAGGGTTTCGCCGAGGTCGTGCGGCTGCCCGCCCCGCGGCGGGTCGCGTGCGACGTCCGGCGATTGCTGGAGGACGTGGCGCGCCTGATGCAGGGGGAGTGCGAGCGGCGCGGGATCGCCTGGCGCTGGGAGATCGAGGACGATCTGGGCCCGGTGGACATGGACGCGGCACAGATGGAACAGGTGTTCCTCAACATCGTGAAGAATGCCATGGAGGCGATCGCGCCGAAGGCAGGCGCCGGGGCCGGCGCTCCCGTCGCCCCTGCCGGCACCGTCATCATCCGGATCGCGCGCGTGCGGGGCCGGGGCTCGGTCGCGGTGCGCGACACCGGGCCGGGCATTCCCCCCGCGGCGCGCGAGCACCTCTTCACGCCCTTCTTCAGCACCAAGGCCGACGGCCGGGGGATCGGGCTCACGATGGTCCAGGAGATCCTGCTGGCTCACGGCTTCGACTTCGCGCTCCAGGACGCGCCGGCGGGCGGGACGGAGTTCGTGGTGCTGTTCTGACGGTCTCCGCGGGCAGCCCTCGAGGGCGCCTTGACGTACGCCTTGCCGGCGAGGGACGTCAAGGGCTGTCGAAACCGCACTCGCGGTCAACCGCTCACTCGAAGAGCGCCTCCTCGATCCTGAGCCTCAGGTCCTGCAGCCCGTTGTTCAGATTGGTCAGGATGATGAGCTGCAGCTCGTTCTCAGGATAGAGGTTGCAGCTGCACTCCGTTCCGGGATCCGAGCCGAGGATGGCCATGCGCTCGATGCCATCAGCCGTGCGGCTGAACCAGAAGCCGTAGCCGTAGCGCGCACCTGTCGCCAGGTCGATGTCGACGTGCGGGCGCAGGAGTTCGCGTGTCAGGGCCACACCGGTGAGACGACCGGCGCGCAGGGCGTCGAGGAAGTGCGCCAGATCGGGGGCACTCGCATACAAGCCGCCGTCGGCCCCGCTGCGGGCGGGGATCGCGAACACATTGCTGCGATACCCCGTGCCATCGGGGAGGGGGATGTAGCCGATCGCGGTGTTGGCCGGCAGCCGGTCGGATTCGAAGTAGCCCGAGTCCTGCATGCCCGCGGGATCGAGCACCTCACGTTGCATGTGCGTATAGAAATCCTCCCCGCAGACGGCCTCGATGACGAGCCCCAGGAACACGTAGCCGGAGTTGCAGTATTCGAAGCGCTCCCCGGGGGCGAACTTCATCTGGCCCCGCACCAGGAGCGGCAGAAAGTCCCGCGGGGCACGGACGCGGTACACCGCCAGATCGCGCCAGATGGCCTCGTAGTCGAAATCAGGCCGGCTCTCGTCGGCGTAGTCAGGCATGCCGGAGGTGTGAGTCAGGATCTGGCCGACGGTGATCCCGGGAGCGAATCCGGGCAGGGGCACACCGAGCACGTCGCCGAGGCGGCTCTCGAAGCTCAGACGGCCCTGTTCGATGAGCCGCACCACCCCTACCGCCGTGAGGCTCTTGGCGCCCGACGCGATCTCGAACCGCGTGTCGGGCCGCACGGGAATCAGCTCGGCCCGGTGGGCCAGGCCCCAAGCGCGGGTCAGCAGGACCTCGGATCCCCGGCGCAGATAGACGACGCCCGAGAAGTCGCGCTCCTCCACCGCCTGCTGCACGAGCCGTTCGATGCGCTCGACCCGATCGTTGCGGTCGACGCAGTCGGCCGTGGGTGGATCGAATGGCATGGTGTGCCCCCCTTGAGTTCCGCCCCGCGATGGGATGCCGAGCATGCGCCCGTCGGGGCCACGTGTACAGGTTGCATCCGGCAGCCCGGGCGTCTATCATCAGTCTATCAGGACCCCTGGCCAGATCTCCCTGCAAAGCGATGCTCACGGCGCAACCCTGCGGCCGGGTGCGTCCGCCACCGGGACGGCATCCGCACGGGTTGGACGCGTGCAAGCAGGAGGGTCCCATGCGGCGACCGAGCTACCCCATTCTCAGACCTGGTGTTCTCCTCGCGATCCTCGCGGCGGGCGTCTCCGCGGCGCAAAGCGCAGATCTCCTGGGCACGGAGGTTTGGACGCACACGCTGATGCGGATCGACCGCGCCACAGCCGCCTGGACCCCCATAGGCACCTTCGACGTGTGCACCCTGGCGGGTCTGGCCTACGATCAGAATCACGACATCCTCTACGGCATCGCCCCCTGCACCGACAACATCTACATCATCAGCCGGCAGACGGGTGCGGCCACCTGCGTGGGAGCGCCCGGCGCCCTGGGCGTGGACAACGCCAATGGCTTGGCCTACGACCCGGTGCACGACATCCTGTACGCCACCGACAACAACACCAACGCGCTGCTCACCGTGAATGTTCACACCGGCGCGGCGACGGTCCGAGCCCAGATTCTGGGCGGTTACACCGAGATCGAGGGTCTGGGATTCGACGCTGCCGAGCAGGTGCTCTACGGCATCACGCAGCTGCAGCGCCGCATCGTGCGCATCGACGTGCAGACCGGTCTGGCGCTGGAGGTCTCCGAGCCTTTGCCCGACCTGACCTGGCGTGGTCTGGATTTCGATTCAGAACGCCGGCTGCTCTATGCCAGTGCCGTGAACATCTTTGGCGACGCGCCCCTCTATCGCTGCGACCCGGTGAGCGGGCAATTGACCTTCGTGGGCACCATGGTGGGGGCCGAGGCGGTGCAGGGCCTGGGCTTCGTGATGGAAGCGTCGGCCGCGGTGCCGGTCGCTGGGGCCCCGCGGCTCGCCCCCGGTGGACTGCCCGTGATCGGTGAGAGCTACCCTAATCCGTTCTCTGACGATGCCGCGATCGAGTGTCTCCTGCCCACGCCGGGCCGCGTGACACTCCAGATCCTCGATCCCAGCGGGCGCTGCGTGAGGCAGCTCGCCGACGGCTCATGGCGTCCGGCAGGCACCTGGCAGCTCACGTGGAACGGCCGCGGCGACGACGGACGGCAGCTGGCGGCCGGGGTCTACTTCTGTCGCCTGACCGTCGAGGGCGTGTCGACCGCGCGGCGTCTGCAAAGGGTGAGATGAAGCTCCGAGCTCCGCGCGTTCCCGGCTGGCGCCGCGGCCGGGCTCACTGGATCAGGCCCAGCCACTGGCCGAAGAGGAAGTCCATGCGCCCGATCAGCAGCGACATGCGGCTCATGACGGTGTAGCCGAACGAGGCCCCGAACGTGATCATGAGGTAGAAGATGCCGATGCGCGCGGCGCCGCCGGCCACCCGCTTGTGCTCGACCGAGAAGAAGAAGTAGACGAGCCCCGTGAAGGTCCCCGCGAAGACGAAGAGCGCGTTCCAGTCGATCCGCACCGGCAGCGGGAGGAAGAGCAACCGTCCAGTCCCGGCGGTGGCCAAGGGCACCAGGGTGTCGTGGATCTGACTGATCGCGTTCGACTGCAGATACGTGATGAAGTAGAGGCCGGCGGTGGTGCCGACGATGAAGGCCAGCGGCCAGCGGGAGATCCAGCCGATCTTGGGCACCAGGCGCAGGAGCATCATCACGCCCAGCGCGCCGGCGATCAGGTGCAGCCAGCGTCCGTCCCAACCGCCCCCCGCGAGCGTGACGCTGGCCGCGTCGCGCAGGTTGAGGATGAGCTTCGGCCAGACGTTCTGCCAGAAGAGGCTCACGAACCAGTACCCGGCCGAGACCCCGATGAAGACCGCCTCGCAGAAGCGGTAGACGGGATTGTCGCGGTAGAGGAACGAGAAGATCCCCAGCGTGAGGAAGGCCGCGATCCAGATGCCGGCGTTCGCGCTCATCGTCTCGCTGCCCTCCATCGGAGGGTGACGAGGAAGGCCAGGTTGCCGAGCACGACGAAGAGCACGACCGCCGCGTGGGAGAGCGACTGCGAGGCCATGTAGGTCTTGGCCTTGCCGGGGAAGCCCGTAACGGTCTCGTACTCGGCCGCGGCCTTCATCCCGCCCAGCAAGCCCGTGAGCTGGGCCGGGTAGTAGGTGTAGTAGAGCGGGGCGCTGACCGCCGTGGTTCCGGAGCCGAGGGCGGCGTGGAAGCGATCGCCGGCGAACTGCACCCACTCGACGGTGCCCGGGTACCCGGCGGAGACCTCGAAGATGTAGGCGATCGAGCTGAAGTCGCGCACCCCCTCCAGGATCGGCAGCTCCTCGATCGGCGTGCCGCGCAGGTCGCGCGGGAAGACCGCCGGGATGCTCGACCCCATGCGCTGGATGACGACCTCGTTGCCCGACTGGAACCCCAGGTTGACGTAATCTACGCCGTAGCGGGGCGCGTGCTGCGCCACAGCCGGATCGCGCAGCGCCTCCTGCACGGCGAGATTCGCCTGCTGCGGGCCCTGCGGATAGAGGCCCATGATGATGACCCGCAGCCGCCGGCTGAGCGCTTGCTTCAGGAAGGTCACCGTCATCGGCTGCAGCTCGGCCGCGCTGCTGGGATCGTAATCGCAGGCCAGGAGCACGCGCGCCCCGGGCGGCAAGCGGTCGACGGCCTCGCTGATGCCGCGGCTCTCCGGCGTGACCTCGACGCGCTGCTGCAGGTTGAAGAAGAGCGGCAGGCTGACCGCCAGGGCTACGATGATGTACAACCAGCGCCGGTCGAGGCGCTGCAGCCGCTCGGCCAGCACGGCCATCCGAGCGCGGGGCGCCGCACCCGCCGGTCCGCTGCCCTGGCCCTGCTCGGCGCCGCTCATCCTTCGCCTCCCAGGTGCGAGCGCTCGATCCCCAGCATGAGCCGCAGGCTGGTCGAGACGATTCCCAGGGCGATGCCGATCATGATCGCGCGCTGTCCGGCCTTGTTCGGCACGTTCATGATCCAGTCGGAGAAGTTCGACAGGCGCCAGCCCTCGGGCAGGAAACCTGTGAGCTGGTCGCCGATCGGGACGCGGCCGAGCATCACCAGGACACCGGCCAGCAGCAGCAGCGTGGCTTCGCGGTTGCGGGCGCGAAAGGCCCGGTAGGAGGCGCTGGCCACGTAGAAGGCGAGCATCGCGAACATGGTGGCCGCCAGCGGGTTGTAGACGTTCTGGTAGATCCAGTCGAAGGGCGTGCCCGGGTCGGCGAAACGGCTGCCGCCGCTGAAGAAGAGGCCCGCGATCGCGGTGCCGAAGAAGCAGGCGATCGTCACCGCGGCATAGGGCCAACGCTTCTCCCGGCGGTAGACGCTCTCGCCCGAGAGCTTCATCAGGTTGAGCGCACCCAGCCAGATCGCGAAAGCGGCGATGATCTGCACCCAGTCGGTCAGCAGATTCTGCAGGCCGGAGAAGGGCCGGTGGGGGATGAAGAACTGCACGACGAAGACGGTGCCCACCAAGGCCGTCAGAACCATCGGAACCCGTCGCTTCACCCGCAGTCCCCCCTCACTCCACCACGAACAGCGACGCAAAGTCGAGCAGGCCCGCCGTCTGGAGGATGACACCGATCAGCAGGAGCGCGAGGATCAGCGCCTTGCCCAGGTCCTGCCCCTTGAGGCTCCCAAGCTGTTGGGGTTCCCGGGACAGGTACGCCCCCGCGGCGAAGAGCTCCTCGCCGATGAGCGTGTAGTCGCAGGCGGCGACGAAGAAGGGCAGCTGGCTCGGCTCGGCCGTCCCGGCGATCTGGATCGCCCCGACCGAATTGCCCGTCTCGGCCAGGAGCAGCGCCTCGGCGTAGAAGAGCCCCTGCATGAAGATCGTGGCGGGCCTCTCGCGCACCATGATCCCATCGAGGGCGGCGGCGTAGCCGAACTGATCGTCGGTCAGGTAGTAGACCATGTCGTCGCGGTAGCTGTCCGGGTGGCCCGTGGCCAGGTACGCCTCGCGCACCGTCTCGCGGCAGGCGACCATCACCAGCGAGCGCGAGACCGGCACCTCCAGCGCCGCCCCGTACTGCGCCGTCTGCCGCGCGACGCGGCCGAGGATCGCGATCCCGGCCAGGGTCTGGACTTGGTCCATGTCCATCGAGCCGGGGATGAAGAGGATCTTGCGGCCCATCTCGGTCGCCCGGCCGACGGCCTCGTCGACCGCGTCCAGCCCGGCGATCTTGCGGATGAAGATGGGGCGGCCGCGGCGCGCGTGGTCGATGAAGTAGAGGATCAGCCCGGTGAGCACGACCACCGCGATGAGCGTGTTGATGCGGCCGCGGTGGAACCATTGCGCGCTGGGAGACGCCGGGCCGCAGGTCTCGGAGGGCGCGCCGTGTGCTCCGCGGATCGCGGCCACACGGTAGTAGTAGCCTGTGCCGTCGCGCAGCCCCTGGGCGTCCTGGGTCTCGCGCGTGCGCGCCGGCGTCTCCCCGACTTTGACAAAGGGGCCGCTGGGGGTCTCGGCGCGCTGGATCTCATAGCCCGCGAAGGTGGGATCGTCGTCGCGGTCGTCGGGGGAGAGCTCCCAGCGCAGGAGGAGGATCCCGCCGGCGTCGTTGGGCGCATCGAGAACGTGCAGGCCGCTCGGGGGGCGGAGCGCGGAGGCAGCGAGGGGCGCCGTGGCCGTGCCGGTGCCGCGGTCGGCGGGCGCAAGGCTCGCGGGGGATGGGACCTCATCCGCCCCGCACGGGAAGAGGCTGACGAACGCCGCCACCGCGATGGCGCTCACTCCATGGGTCGCCGCCCACCCGTGCCGGGCGGCCCGCCCTGCACTGCTGGCCACGGTTCTCTTCCCCGCCTGTCCGTCCTCCCGCGATCGTCGCCCGGCAGCGGTCCGCGGATCGGGCGCGATGATGCCCCGGGTAGGTGAGGCGGTCAAGGCTCGGGCGGCGTGGTAGAATGAGCATCGAACGGCGATCACCCAGGGTTGGGTGTCGGCCAAGGGAATCGCACCATGATCCGCCACCCGAGTGTCTCCAGGGCCAGAGGGACCGCAGCCGCGATGATCGCGGTGGCGACCGGCTTCGTCCTCGCCGCGCAGGGTCGCGACCTGACGTGGACGGAGGAAGACTGGTCGGCGGGGGCCTACGCCAGCGCCGCCCGAGTCGATGGGGATGTGCAGCCAGGCATCCTCGTGCTCGAAAACGACCCCGCGGACATGCGCTATCTCGCCAGCCCGACCGCCTTCCAGGGCCTCTACGCCATGGCGGTGCTGCACGACACGCTGTGGATCACCGCCAGCCCCTACCCCTATGTGGGGGACGGGGCGGAGGTGATCCACTACGACTACCTGACCGGTCGGTTCGAGGTCGACTACGAGCCCTACGAGTCGGGCCTGCACCTGATCAAACGCTTCGGGGACTCGCTCTATGTCCCAGGACCCGACCCACGCGACCCCTGGACGGAGCCCGGGAGCATCTACCTCTACACAGGGCAGCGGTGGATCGAGAAGTCGACCCTGCCGACGGCGATCCACGTCAACGACGTCGAGGTTGCCGGCGGCCTCACCTACACGACGACGGGCAACTACGGCGGGGCGTACCACCTCTGCGGCTGCGTCTGGATCAGCGGCGATCACGGGGACACGTTCACCCCGTCGTTGGTTCTCCGGCCGAACGCGCAGGCCACGGTGCGCCGCTTCTTCGGTGCCGGCAGCCTCGGCGACCGCGTCTTCGTCCAGCCCGACGGCTTCGCGCCGGAGACCAACGTTGTCTACAGCACCGTGAACGGAACGGACTGGGACACGATTCCCGTGCCTGGCCTGCCGCCCGACAAGCAGGCCAAGTTCACGGTCTGGGGGGACTCGCTTCTCATGGCGGTGCACAACCGCATGTATGTCTGGGACGGCCAGCAGTTCCACGGCTACTGGCTGCCGTTCCAGATGTATCGTTGGTGCCGCGGCGTCGAGAAGTACAAGGGCAAGCTCTACGGCGGTGCGCTCGGCGGCGCGCTTTACCGCTGGCGGCACGGATCGCAGTGGGAAGCGGTCGGCCAGGTGTCGCTCGAGCCGGAAACGGAGGAGATCGAGGCGATGGCCACCTACTACGGCCGTCTCTACATCTCCACGTCGCGTCCCGACCCGGGGATGATCCCCCGCCTGTACGTCTCCGCCGCGGTTGCGTCGGGCGCGTTGATCTCCCGGATCCACGATCTCGGCGTGCCGGCCGGGGAGGGTGAACTCACCTGGTCGGGATTCACGCCCGGCACAACGAGCGAGCTGCGCCTGCGTCTCAGGTCGGGCGCGACGCTCGCAGAGGTCGAGGAGGCACCCTTCGTGGGGCCGGATGGGCAAGCCGGGAGCTTCTACACCGTCCCCGGCACACCCCTGGCAGCGGTCCACAACGGGGACCGGTACTTCCAGTACCAGGTCGAGCTGCTCAGCCCGGACGGCTTGAACATGCCCTTGCTCGACCGCGTGACCCTGGCTGCGGACAGCCTCGATGTGACCGCGGTGGCCGCGGGCGATGCTCCCCGGTCTCCCGGCCGGGTCGGATCGCGCGGCGACGGGCTCCTCGAGACGCTCGCGCTGGCGCTGCCCCAACCCAATCCGGCGCGCACGCGGGCGATGCTGCGCCTGGACCTGGGCGGCGCCGCGTCGGCGGCCCGGCC
>CAZDKK010000022.1:0-58504 GCA_964506245.1 uncultured bacterium
CCGCGAGGCCGGTCGCGCCCGAGCCGAAGGGCTGACCCGGCCGGCACCCGCGGTCGATCGAGCGCACCAGGTCCGCCGGCTCCTTCTCGAGCCGCTCGAAGGGGTACGGCCAGTGGATGACGAGCCCGGGCGATTCGACCGCGCGCGTGATCCGGCCGAAGGAGAGCACCCAGCCGACCTCGCCCGGGTTGACGATCGACCAGCCGGTGAGCAGATAGAGCACGATCAGCACCGCCATGGTGCAGCGACGCGCCCAGCGGCCTCCGAGATCGATCCGCAGCGGTCGGCCCAGGCGCGCAAGCCCCGCGCGCCAGCGGGCGGCGAGGTCGATGCGCGCGGCGCTGCGCAGGAGCAGGGCCGCGAGCACGAGTGCCGCCGTGGCGCGCAGCCACATCGGCACGATCTCCCCGAACGCGCCCGCCAGTGCCCGCGGCGCGACGCCGCTCGAAGCGTAGATCGCGTCGACGGCGAATCCCGCCAGCAGGCTGAAGATCGCGATGCAGGCGAGGTAGATCACGATCGCACGCTTGCCCAGCAGTTTCGACAGCACCGTGATCGTGGTGGCATTGGTCGCCGGACCGGACAGCATGAAGACGAGCGCCGCACCGGGGCTCAGCCCCTTCTGGACCAGCATCGCCGCCAGGGGCGTCGAGGAGGTCGCGCAGACATAGAGCGGCACGCCAAGCACCAGCATCAACAGCATCGCGGGCAGGCCGCGCAGCGCGGGGTTCTGGAGCACCCCGGCGGGCAGGAGCGCGCCGATCAGACCGCTGATCGCAATGCCGATGAGCAACCAGGGCGCGATGTCGTCGAGCAACCCCCCGTATGCGAACTGGAAGATGGCCCGCAGCCGCTTCCCGGCGGGCACCGGCTCCGGCAGCCCGCAGGCGCATGCATCCGGGGGCGCGGCGGTCGTCACGGAGCCCGAGGTCCCGGGGGGCTCGCTCCCGGTGGGTGCTGCCGGCGCATCGTGATCGAACAAGTCGACCGCCATCCCCGCCGCGAGCGAGGTGCCGATCGCCGCCACTGGCCGGGCCACCGTCATGATCGGGTCCATCAGGCCGTAGGTCACGAAGATCGTGTCGACATCCGTCTCAGGGGTCGAGATGGCCAGCGCGGTGACGGCTCCCTTGCTCGCGCCGCTCCTGCGCAGCGAGGCGACGACCGGAAGCACGGAGCAGGAGCAGAGGGGAAGCGGCACGCCGATCAGCGAGGCGAACGCGACCGAGCGGAATCCGCGCCGGCCCAGATGAGTCCGGAGCCACGCGGCCGGCACGAGGACATGCAGGATCCCGGCCACCAGGAACCCGAACAGCAGAAACGGTGCGACGTTGAGGAAGATCGTCGCCGTCTCGCGGATCAGGTCGATGAGGAAGTACAAGGAGCCGATCCCCCATCCCTCGCCTCGGTGAGCCCCCCAGGCGCCCCAGCAGGTCTTTCAACCGGTCCAGGCGGGACCGGCGATCACGCACGAACCGCTGAATTCCCCCAGAATCCAATCGGGCGTCGGACGGGTCTCTTTCAGCACTTCCTGGACTGCCCTCCCCGGGTCCCATCGGATGAGAAAGACTACCCCTCGGCCGCCTCGGTCGCAATCCAGGGCCGGACCAAGCTCAAGACACGGTTCGTGGCCCCGGGGCCTTTCGGCGGCCTGCAGTGAGTCCTCACGGCATTCCACCGCCCGGGCGGCGAGGAGTTCCGGGCCCATCACACGAATCCGCCGAGCGGTGCTTGACGATTATGAACCTATGTTCGTAACATAGGTCCGGAGGCAGAGGGATGTCCAGGCCATTTTCCTCGCGGCATATCGCGCGGGCGCCGTCGATCTCGGTCTTCAAGCCGGCCGGGATCCCGCGGTGCGAGCTCGACGAGATCGCGATGACGCTGGACGAGTACGAGGCCCTGCGGCTGGCCGATCTGGAGGGGCTCTACCAGGACGAGGCAGCGCTGCGGATGAATATCTCCCGGCCGACCTTCAGCCGCATCATCGAAGGGGCCCGCCGCAAGGTGGCTGAGGCGCTTGTCGACGGGAAGGTCTTGAGGATAGAGGGCGGCCCGGTGCACTTGAGCCGACGCCGGTGTTGCAGGCTGCGCGGAGCGCAGGAGATGGAGGACACGTGAGCAAGAGAGAGATGCGATTCATGTCGAAGCTGGTCCACGCCGGGGCGGCGGCGGATCCATGCGGGAGTGTCGTGACGCCGATCTATCAGACGTCGACGTTCGCCTTCGAGAACACCCAGGTCGGCGCTGACCGGTTCGCCGGCAAAGCCGATGGGTACATCTACACGCGCATCGGCAATCCAACCATCCGCGCCCTGGAAGACTGCGTCGCGGAGCTGGAAGGTGGGGCCGGAGGCGTCGCCACGAGCTCCGGGATGGCAGCGGTCCATTGCGCCTGTCTTTCCCTGTTAGACCATGAATCGCACATCGTGGGAACCGCATCGGTCTATGGTCCCACGCGAACGCTGATCGAACGCCATCTGTCCCGCTTCGGGGTCACCTCCTCCTTCGTCGACACCTCGGACCTCGGGGCCGTGCGAGGCGCCCTCCGGAAGAGCACGCGCATGGTCTACGTGGAGACGCCATCGAACCCGATGATGCAGATCACGGACATCGCCGCGATCGCCGCGCTCGCCCATCAGCACGACGCGCTGCTGGTCGTCGACAGCACGTTCGCCTCTCCGTTCCTCCAGAACCCTCTCGCTCTTGGGGCCGACGTGGTGCTGCACTCGGTCACCAAGTTCATCAACGGCCACGCCGACGTCGTGGGCGGGGTCCTGGTCGCGCGTGATCCGGGGACTCTCCGCCGGCTGCGGGAGACCATGGTGACGACGGGCTGCAACATGGATCCGCACCAGGCCTTCCTCGTCCACCGCGGGTTGAAGACCCTGGGCCTGCGCATCGGTCGCGCTCAGGAGAGCGCGCTCAGAATCGCGCGCTGGATCGAGTCACGCCCGGATGTGGCCTGGGTCCGATACGCCGGACTGCCCTCTCACCCCCAGCACGACCTGGCCCGCCGGCAGATGAAAGGCCCCGGCGCGATGATCAGCTTCGAGCTGAGAGGCGGACTGGAGGCGGGCAAGAACCTCATGAACCGGGTCCGGCTCGCGACCCTGGCCGTGTCGCTGGGCGGCGTCGAGACCTTGATCGAGCACCCGGCCTCCATGACCCACGCCGGCATTCCGGGGGAGGAGCGGCTGCGGGCGGGGATCACCGACGGGCTGGTCCGCTACTCGGTCGGGATCGAAGACGCCGATGACCTCATCGAGGATCTGCAGCAGGCGTTTGACTGAGCTGCCCCCTGGCGGCCCAGCCCCGTCGGATCAAGGGCTGCACGTGTCGTCCCCGACGACCGGGGTGCCGTGCTGATCACGATCCCGGGGCTTCGCGCTTTCCTTCCCCCGGCTCGAGACCGAGGTGCCGCATCTTGCGGAAGAGGCTGCTGCGGTGGATACCCAGCTCGCGGGCCGCCGCAGTGCGATTGCCGCCGTGACGCTCCAGGGCGGCCCGAATGGCCTGAGCCTCGACCAGATCCCGGGCGGCGCGCATGTCCCCCGAGCCCGCGCGCGGCCGGGCCGGCGCCGGGCCCGCCACGCCGGCGGTCATCTCTTCCGGCAGGTGCTCGAGTCCGATGCGCCCCTCGCGAACGAGGACAAAGGCGCGTTCGATCACGTTCTGTAGCTCGCGCACGTTGCCCGGCCAGTCGTGGGCCATGAGGAGCGAGAGCGCCTCGGCCGTGATGCCCTCGACGTTCTTCTGCTGCAGCCTGTTGAAGCGTTCAATGAACTGGTCCATCAGCAGCGGGAGATCCTCCTTGCGACGGCGTAGCGGCGGCAGCTCGAGGCGCACGACGTTGATGCGGTAGTAGAGGTCCTCTCGGAACTCGCCCCGGCGCAGGAGTGCCGCCAGGTCGCGATGCGTCGCGGCCAGGATGCGCACGTCGGCCGTCACGGAGCGGGTCGCGCCCAAGGGCTCATAGGTGCGCTCCTGGAGCACGCGCAACAGGCGTACCTGGAGCGCCGCGCTCACCTCGCTGATCTCGTCGAGGAAAAGCGTACCCCCCTTGGCGAGGGCGAAGCGTCCCGGCTTGTCCTTGTAGGCCCCGGTGAATGCGCCCGCCTTGTAGCCGAACAGCTCGGACTCGAGCAGCGTGTCGGGCAGCGCGCCGCAGTTGATGGCCACGAAGGGCCCGTCGCGGCGGGGGCTGAGGCCATGGAGGGTCCGCGCCAGCAGTTCCTTGCCGGTGCCTGTCTCGCCCAGGATCAGGACGGTGCTGGGGCTGGCGGCGACCGCGGGCAGCACCTCGAAGACGCGCTGCATCAACGGGCTGCGGCTGACCAGTTCCCCGATCCGAGCGCGCCCCTCGAGTTCCCGCCGCAGCGCCTCGATCTCACTCAGATCGCGGAAAGTCTCCGCCCCGCCGACCACGCGGCCACCGTCGTCCCGCAGCACGGCCGTGGAGACGCTGATGGGCACGCGCGCCCCACCCGTGTCGATGATGTAGCCCGTCTTGCCGATGACCGGTTTGCCCGTCCGCAGGGTGCGCTCGAGGGCACACTCGGTCTCGCACATGCTGCAGCGGAAGACTTCCGAGCAACGCCGGCCGAGCGCCTCCGCCCGCGGGGTGCCGGTGATCCTCTCGGCGGCTCGGTTGAAGGAAGTTATGCGCCAGTCCAGGTCGACGGTGAAAACCCCGTCCGAAATGCTCTCCAGGATGGCGCTGGTCGATGCCGGCTGCAGGGGGCCCGGCTTGCCGTGGGCGGGGCCCCGCGACCGCCCGGAGCGCTCCGGCGGTCTGGCCGCCGATCCCCTGCGGGCCCTCGGCTCGCGGGCGCTCCCGCTGACATGCTTGCCGGCGTGGCCGCGCGGGGAGCGGCTACCACCCTTCTTCGGAGAGATCACGGCGCCAGTCTACCGGATCGGTCACAGGGGCGGAAGGCCGGCAGAGTCGCCCGGCCCCGGGCGGGACCGGCGCCCATCGACCACCGTGGCCGGGGTGGCGTGGGGCCGCGGGGCGCTGTGTTCGACGGCCAGCACGAATCGGCCTGCAAACTGCCGGCCCGGATCGCGAAGGTCCCTCCAATGGAAGCCCGAGGGCAGCTTGGCGGACAGGAGCAGCGTCTTGCTTCGAGAATCACCCAGGTGACGCCCCTGGCGCCGCCGGCGCGGCAACCCTGGAGGACCCGAAGGCGCATCTAGCGCGGCTTTGCGGCTGTGCTATACTGAGGCGCCGAGGAGAGGTTCTATGCTCGACGAGCCTGCGCTAGTCCTCAACAGTCGTTGGTATCCAATCGGCACGACCACGGTGCGCGATGCGATCTGCATGATCTACCGCGAGGCGGCCCGCGCCATCGACCCGGAGGATTTCGCCGCCCACGACTTCGATTCCTGGGCTTCGATTCGCGTGCCCGAAGGTGAGCCCTGCCTGCGGACCGTACGCCTGCGGATCAAGATCCCCGAGGTCATCGTCCTGAACAGCTACGACGCGCTGCCCGTGGGCCGCGTGCCCTTCTCGCGGCGCAACATCTACAAGCGCGACCAGAACCGCTGCCAATTCTGCGGCCGCCGGCTGGCCATCAGCGAGCTGACGATCGACCACGTGGTCCCGCGTTCCCGCGGCGGTCGCTCGACGTGGGAAAACTGCGTTCTGGCCTGTCTGAAGTGTAACCGGCGCAAGAGCCACCAGACCCCGAGCGAGGCCGGCATGCACCTGCTGCGCCCGCCAAAGGAGCCGCGCTGGACGCCGTTCGTGGCGATCCCGCTGGGCAAGCGCAAGAGCTCCTGGGAGCAGTTCATCTCCGAGCGCTACTGGAACGTGGAGCTGGACAGCTAGCTCGCCCCGCCCCCCGGCCTGCATCCAAGCGGAATCTTCCCGGCCCGGTGTGGTATACCATCCATCGGCCCGCGGTCGGCGCGGGTCTTGGGCTGCCGGGAGGAGACATGCATTCGATCGGACGCCGCGCGGGAGCGCGAAAGCTGGTTTGGCGAGCCCCTGCCCTCGTGGTCGCGCTGGCGCTCGTGCACACGGGCGCGCCGCGCGCGGATGAACCCCGGCGCAGCCTGCGTGAGATCCTCGAGCAGCGTAACGTGGTGATCGAGCCGCTGGTCGGCGCCGACCAGGCGACGCGCGACGCGGCAGCCCGGGCGTACCTCGGGGGGATTCCCTGGGACGACATCGTCTACCTGTGCGCGCAGGGGAGCCCCGGGGTGGAGCCGGGCAGCGAGCGTCTGCTGCAGAGTCTGGTGAAGGCGAGGCTCCACGCCCTGCAGCCATCGGTCGAAGAGCTGGCCGATCTTGTGGCCGATACGCGCATGAACCAGGAATGCCAGCAGGCGATCGTGCTCTACGTCTCGTCGCGCAAGGACGAATTCAAGGGCACTCCGGAGGGGGCCATGCTGGCCCGGGCCTTTCTGGACCTGTCCGACTCGGGGGCACGCGACGTGGGCATCGCCTACAGCCTGGAGTTCGGCGCCGCCTACCTCATGGCCGACGACGGCCTCATGGAGCGAATGATGAGCCACTGCCGTTCCGGCGACCCCGGCCGGGTCCGGCAGGGCCTGAACATGCTCGGCAGCTGCCTGGACGAGCGCGCCGGCGATTCGCTGCTCGCGCTGCTGCATGGCATGGGCCGGACGCTCAGCGACCCCAAGGGTCTCAAAATGCTCATGAACAACACGGCCAGGCGCACCGGCCGGGCGGCCTACCCGGATCTGGCCGCGATCCACGCGGCCGCGACCGATTCGCTCACCCGCTCCGATGCCCTCGAGGCTCTGGCCCTCACGGGGGAGACGGAAGCTCTCCGCCGCATCCTGGAGGCCTACGACGACGCCGCAACGGGGATCGCAGACTCCACCCACGCCCTGAGCAACGAGAATGGCCGGCTCTTCTACTACGGGCTCTGGTTCGACACCCGACTGGCCGAGCCGGCGCTGATCCGGCTGCTATCTGAGGGGACCCCAAGCGAGGTGGAGTTGGCGATCGAGCTTCTCGACCGCGAAAGCCGCTTCGGCCTGCCCGCGGGCCGGGAGGAGGTCTACCGGCCCCTGGAGCGCCTGCTCCCATCCGCGGACCAGACCCGTAAAGTCAGAATTCAGGGTATGTTGGATAGATTTCGCTCCTACCCCGATCCCCGGGTCGGCCAAGGTGGCTGATCGAAGCCATCCCCAGAGACGCGACTTCCTGGTTGAAATGTGTACGAATGTAGGATAACATCGTAAGCGTCGACAGAGGTCCTGCGGCTGCTGCAGTGGTCGTGGGGCCAAGCTTGCGACGAACAGGCGTCGGGCCTGTGGCCTGCCCGCCGTCCGTCGCTAGAACAACCAAGAGCCGGCTTCTTGCCCAAAGGGGCGGCGGAAAAGGAGAAAGCATCATGAGGAAAGCGTTGGCGATGTTGGTCCTGCTGTCGCTGGTCGTGCCTGCGGCGCTCGCCGACAAGAACATCGCGCGGGAAGGCTATGTCCCTGGCGTCTACACGAGCCACGAGGACATCCTGGGTCGGTCGGATTACCTGGTCGTGTCGGTCATCGCCGGCACGTTCACGGACCTCGGTCCGACGTACGTTACCGCTCTCGGCACTGCTGACCTGGTCTACGATCCGACGGGTACGCTGGGATCGTCGATCCCCGGTCACACGCTGGTCCTCGTCGACACCAGTGACAACTGGTGGGGCGACGGCTGGGACGTCACGGCGGACGAGGCGGCCCTGATGGCCTTCCTGGATGGCACGGGCAAGCTGATCTTCGTCGGTCAGGACTACATCTACTTCCGCGGCTACTACACGGGCTTCCCCCAGGCCTACATGGGCGTGAATGGCGTGATCGAGGACTTGGCGAACAACGACGCTGGCCTCGACTGGGTCGGCACCGCTGGTGGCCCGCTGGATGGCCTGTATGACAGCATCGCGGCCTGCTTCGCGTCGAACGGCTTCTACACCGACCAGGTCATCCCTGCTTCCCAGGGTCTCGTGACCTGGAACTCTCCTTCTCAGCCCAGCCCGGTTGAGGGTGGTTCCGTGGTGACCAAGGCCGTCTTCTCGACGGTCGAGCTCGGCTGCGGCGACCTCACCCCTGTGATGCCTGAGTTGGTCGCGTACCTGATGGGCACGACGCCGGCTGAGGATGCTAGCTGGGGTCAGATCAAGGGGATGTATCGCTAAGCGTTGATTCCACTTGGAACGCGAGTGCGGGGTCCGGTCTCCGGGCCCCGTATTCTTTTGGCCCTGGGTCGAAGAATCCTGGTGCATCCGGCGTAACTTGCGTTTTCCTTTTCGATTAGCCCGCGATTGTCTCCCGCCCCCTCCAAAGCCCCTTGGCGGGCGAGAAATCCACTGGAAGATACTCAGTTGTCCCGTCCGGACCATGAATCTTCGTTCCACAACCGGGCGACAAGCTCCATGGGATGCCCCAGCCCGCCATGGGGCAAAACACAGCTTGAATCCCGTTCCTGCAACTGCTTAGAATTGTTTACGTCGACAGATGCTTCACGATTGCTGCAGCAGTCGTGGGGCTCAGGAAGCGGCTGACCAGGTGGGCGCCCGGCGCACCGCCCGGAAAGCCGTTGGGAGACCCCAAGAGCCGGCTTCTTGATTCAAAGACGCGGCGGAAAAGGAGAAGGCATCATGAGGAAAGCGTTGGCGATGTTGGTCCTGCTCTCGCTGGTCGTACCTGCGGCGCTCGCCGACAAGAACATCGCGAGGGAGGGCTATGTCCCTGGCGTCTACACGAGCCATGAGGACATTCTCGGCCGGGCCGACTATCTCGTCGTGTCGGTTACGGCAGGTGTGTTCACGGACCTGGGCCCGGCCTATGTCGCGGCCCTGGGCAATGCCGACCTGGTCTACGACCCGACGGGCACGCTGGGATCCTCCATCCCTGGTCACACGCTGGTCTGTGTCAACACCACGGACAACTGGTGGGGCGATGGCTGGAACGTCTCGGCGGATGAGGCGGCCCTGATGGCCTTCCTGGATGCCACCGGCAAGTTGATCTTCGTCGGCCAGGACTACATCTACTTCCGTGGCTATTACACAGGCTTCCCGATGACCCACATGGGCGTCAACGGTGTGATCGAGGACCTCGCTAACAACGACGCCAGCCTCGATTGGACCGGGGCGGCCGGCGGCCCGCTCGCGGGTCTGTGGGACTCGATCGCGGCCTGCTTTGCGTCGAACGGCTTCTACACCGACCAGGTCTTCCCCGCTAGCCAGGGTGTTGCGACGTGGAGTTCGCCCTCGCAGCCCTCGGCGGTTGAGGGTGGTTCGGTGAGACCCAACGCCATCTTCTCGACGATCGAGTTCGGCTGCGGTGACCTCGCCCCCGTGATCCCGGCGATGCTGGCGCACCTCTTCGGCTGCTCGCCGACCGAGGACGCAAGCTGGGGCCAGATCAAGGACCTCTATCGCTAGGTTCGCATCTCCTTCGAGAACGGGCACGGGGCTCGGCCTGCCGGGCCCCGTTTCCGTTCCTGCCGCAATCCACCTCACAGGGGACGGGCCCGCCGCGGGAGCGCGCCGGCTCTGGACTTCCGCGACTGGACTTCCGCGACTGCCCGGGCCATGATGGTTATTGCACACCGACGAACCGGGGGAGTGTGCGCCCAGGGACATCGCACGGGTTTGCCGGATCGAGTCTCCTCCCTCCAAGGGAAGACCATGGCCGACCATGAGGACACCGTGGAGATCCTGCTGGTAGGCGGTCACCCGCAAGAGTCCGAGCTGGTTCTGCAGGCCCTGCGGCACTGCAGTCTCACCGATCGCATCCTCGTGATCCAGGACGGCGCGGAGGCGATCGACTACCTCTTTGCCCGGGGTCGGTACCTGAAGCGCAAGGCTGGCACCACTCCGAAGCTGGTGCTGCTCGGGCACGGGAAACACGCGGGGGATGGTCTGCAGGTGCTGCGGGAGCTGCGCCGCCAGGACCCCATGCGGGCGATCCCCGTGGTGATCCTGGCCTCTTCCGCGCAGGACCCGGAGGTCGAGGCGGCCTACCTGCTGGGCGCCAACAGCTACGTGGTGATGCCGTCGGATCCGAAGGCCCTTCAGGACGCCGTGGAGCGACTCGGCTCCTACTGGCTGCTGGTCAATCGCGTGCCAGCCTGAGGAGCCCGCGCCGGCGCGCGCGACTGCTGGGCGCACTCACCCGGTGGCCGGTTTCGTTCACGCCGCGGTCACGCGCGCCCGCAGCGCCCGGGCGGTGATGCTCTCAGACTCCTGCAGCAATCCCGCGACGGCGCCCGCGAAGACGATCTGCCCGCCCTCCGCGCCGGCTCCCGGCCCCAGATCGATGACCCAATCGGCGGCCCCGATCAGATCGAGGTTGTGCTCGACCACAATCACGCCGTGACCGCGTGCCAGTAGCCCCCGCAGCGCGCGGATCAGCTTCTCGATGTCCCGCGCGTGGAGTCCGGTCGTGGGCTCGTCGAACAGGAACAGGTGCCGTCCCGCGCCCTCGCCCTTGGCGAGGAAGCTCGCCAGGCGCAGCCGCTGAGCCTCCCCCCCGCTCAGCGTGGCGGTGCTCTGTCCGAGCAGCACGTACCCCAGCCCCACCTCCCGCAGCGGTGCCAGGCG
Organism: uncultured bacterium; assembly: GCA_964506245.1. Lineage (GTDB taxonomy): Bacteria > Eisenbacteria > RBG-16-71-46 > CAIMUX01 > WJJG01 > CAZDKK01. Next base: position 10,566 of record CAZDKK010000022.1, read on the forward strand.
ATCGACGATGAGCGGCTGATCCTGGAAGAACACGCTCGCCTCATCGACCGACATCAGCAGGATCTGATCGATGGTCCGATCGCGCCAGGCCACTTCGAGCACTTCTGGCCGGAACCGTCGCCCGCCGCAGTTCTCGCACGTGACCTCCACATCCGGCAGGAAGTACATCTCGAGCTCTTGCGTCCCCATGCCCTTGCAGGTCTCGCAGCGGCCTCCCGCGGTGTTGAATGAAAAGGCGCCGGGCGCCAGGCGTCGCTGGCGAGCAGCGAGCGTGCCGGCCAGCAGCTTGCGGATCTCCCCGTAGGCATCGACGAAGGAGATGGGGTTGGAGCGGCTCGACCGACCGAGCAGCTCCTGCCCAACAAGGTGCATCTCCTGCACGTTCTCGAAACCCTCGATCGAACCCACCGCGCCGGGGTCCTCCACGGGGCGTCCTTGGCGGCGCAGCCAGTTGCGGTAAAGGATCTCATCGAGCAACGTCGACTTGCCCGACCCGGAGACGCCGGTGACCGCCACCAGGCGGTTGAGCGGGATCGCGAGCCGCTCGATGCGCAGGTTGTGCTCGCGGGCCCGCTCGATGCGCAGATGCGGTCCGGGCGCGGGCTCCCCCGGACCGGTCGCCAGCCAGCGGCCCACGGCCCCCGCATCCCACGGGTTCTTCAGCCGCCGGCCGCCGCGGGCTGCCCGCTCGATGAGCGCGGGGGGAATCCCCGCAGTTCCGGCGCGGGCGTGCCGCCGGGCGCGAGCGGAGGTGGGCAGACCCCGGCCGTCCGGTGCGGGGCCGCCCCGGCGTCCCGGCGCGCCCGGTGGAGCGGCGATGAAGTAGCCCGGGTTTTCGCGCAAGAACGCGTCCGCCGGACCTTGGTAGATGAGCCGCCCGCCCTGGGTGCCGCCGCCGGGTCCCAGGATGATCAGGTGGTCCGCCCCCGCAATGAGGCCGGGATCGTGCTCGACGATCACGACCGTGTTGCCGGCCGCCGCGAGCTCCTTGAGCACCTCGACGATCCGCAGCGTGTCCGCGGAGTGCAGGCCGACCGAGGGCTCGTCGAGAATGTAGAGCGTGTCGGTCAAGGCTGAGCCGAGTGCCGCGGCCAAGCGGATCCGCTGGGTCTCGCCGCCGCTCAGCGTCCGGGCCGCGCGACCCGGGGTCAGGTAGCCCACACCCACGTGCTCGAGATAGCGCAACCGCGCGCGGATGCTTTCCACCACGGTCGCCACGCCCGTCCGCGAGAGCAGGGCGGGATCGAACCGGGCGAAGAGCGTTGCGAGATCGCGAACCGGTGTCTCGTGGATCTCGTGGATCGTCTTGCCGAGCAGCGTGACCTGGAGGGCCTCGGGGCGCAGGCGTGAGCCCCGGCACCGGGCGCAGACCGCGTAGCCGCGAAAGCGGGCGATGAAGATCCGCACATGCATCTTGTAGCGCTTCTCGTCGAGGCGCCGGAAGAAGCCCTCGACACCGGGGAATCGCACGTCGCCCTTGAAGACCCAATCCTGGTGCTCGGGCTCCAGCTCCCCGAAGGGCACGTCGGTCGGGATGCCCGCGGCGCGCGCAGCCTTGAGCATGCGCCGATACCAGTGACGCGCCGAGGGCACGCTGAAGGGCGCGACGGCGTCGTTGCGCAGATTGCGCCGCGGATCGGGCACCACCTTGTGTCGATCGACGGTGGTGATGCGCCCGAAGCCCTGGCATTCGGGGCAGGCGCCGATCGGGCTGTTCCAGGAGAAGAGCGCCGGTGTGAGCGGGGCGGCGGGCGCGCCGCACTTGGCGCAGCTCGTGCCCTGGCGCAGCTCGATGGGTGCGTGCGCCGGATCGATCGGCTGCGCACCGGCCGCATCTCGACCCGGCGACAGCAGGAGGATCCGGCAGCGCCCGCGGCCCAGCCGCCAGGCGGCCTGCACGGCCTCGGCGACGCGGTGGCGCCGCGCGTCACCGGCAACGAGGCGGTCGACCACCACGCCGATCTCGCCGGCCCCTGTGAGTTCGGCCGCCTCGCCGATGTCGACCACGCGATCGCCCACCTGCAGGCGCTGGTAACCCTCGCTCTCGAGGCCGCGCAGCGCCGCCGCGGTGGGCGCCGCCGGCAGCGGTGCGACGATGGCCAGTCGCGTACCCTCGGCGAGCTGCTGGACAGCGGCCGTGGCCTCCTCGGTGCCGGTCGTCATCACCTGGCCGCCGCAGACTGCGCAGTGCATCTCGGCGGCGTGCGCGAAGAGCAGCCGGAGCAGATCAGTCAGTTCGGTGATCGTGCCGACCGTCGAGCGCGCGTTGCGGATCGCCACCTGCTGCTTGATGGCGATGGGGGGCTGGATGTAGCCGATGGCATCGGCCTCGGGCCGCTCGAGTCGCTCGAGAAACTGGCGGGCGTAGGCGCTGAGGCACTCCACGAAACGGCGCTGTCCCTCGGCGTAGAGCACATCAAACGCCAGGGTCGACTTGCCCGAACCCGAGACCCCGGTGACAGCCGTGATGCGGCCGAGCGGGATCTCGCAGTCGATGCCCTGCAGATTGTGCGTCCGCGCGCCGCGGACGACGGTGCAAGCGGGCCGGTCCGCGGGGTCGGGCGCTGGGGTCGGGGAGCCCCCGGGGGCAGGGCGCTCTCGTCGGGGTCCGGTGGAGGCCATTCGGTGAGGCTAGCACCCGCTCGGAGCGGCGGGCAACCGGCGCAGCCTACCCCGTGCGAAACGGCTGGCCTACCCCGTGGGCGGCCCGCTTGCCCGGCGGATGGGTCTCGGCGAGCGGGTGTTGCAGAGCTCCCCAGGGGTTCCCGCGCCACGCTGCATCTGCCGCCGCCTCCGGGGGAGGCAAGACCCACCGGCGTGGGGGTTTGCACAAGGCGTAAGTTTACTCTAGTATCTAAGCCGCAATGCGTTGCGATGTTTGGAGATGTGCACTATACTCATGTAAAACTGACGGCTCTTCCCAAGAACGGCGTCAGGTCACGACGCCAAGCCTTGAGAATTGACAAGATCGCGTCGATAGGTGCCAAGAGCCAGCCCAGTCCGGGTTGGCGGAGGTCTTCCCGGAACTGCCCAGACATCACTCGAGGGACTGCCGGGGCGATCCCGTTCTCTCGGCGGAGCCGGACGCCGTCTTGCAGCCCATGGGGGGTTCTTAATGGCCAGCAACCACGCCAAGAACAACGGTCAGGATTGCGCCCGGCTCCTCGCGACCACGCAGCGGCTCTACGGCCGCGTGGACGACCTCACGGCCCTCCTCGACCTCCTGGCGCAGACCATGGTCGAGTTGCTCGAGGACATCGCCCCCGAGCATGCTGACGCTCCGCACATCCTGAGCGCCGCGGGCCTGCTCTCGCGCAACGGGACCCCCGGCGTCTTCCGCCCGCTGCGGCTCAAGGGGCGGCCGGATCCCGAGGAGCTGCGCAACTTCGTCGAGCATGTAGGCCCGGGTGAGTCGGGGAAGCCCACGGGGCTCATGGGCTGGTGCGTGGCCCGTCGCATGGTGGGACTGCGCCAGGGTCCCCAGTGGTTCGTGTCCGAACGCGATGACGTGATGGACCAGTGGTCCCCCCTGCGCCCGGCGACGGAGAGCGAATCGGGCGAGATGAGCGGCGCCGCCATCGCCGCCTATCCGAGCCTGAAGTCGCAGCTAGCGGTGCCCATCCTCGACCCCGAGATGCGCGGACAGGCGCGCCCGCGCGACGCGGTCGGCGTGCTGGCCATCGAGAGCGATGAGCTGCTGACCGATCCGTTCTGCAATCTGCTGATCGGCTTCAGCAACGCGGTCGGCTATCCGCTGCGGGCGGCGGTCCGCATGCGGGACCTGACGCGCCTCTCCCGCGGCATGGCCGCAGCGGTGTCGCGCACGGGGCTGGCCACGGTGCTGCTCGACGCCGCGCTGCCGCACCTGCCGGGGAAGGTGCGCAGGGGTCTGGTCGCGCTGCGCAGCACACGGGTGGACGATCGCTGCGTGGTCGAGGCGATGACCACGGATGGGCTGAGCGAAGCCGTGCTGGCCAAGTATCGCAACGGCGGGATCGACCTGGCCGCCGCGGGCGGCGCGTGGGGCGAGACGCTGCGCGCCGGCCGTTCGACCTACGTGCCCGATCTGCCACGCACGGCGCACGAGATGCACCACCCATTCTGGAGCGACACGCGGAGCATGCTGGTCGTCCCGCTCATCTACGGGCTCGAGAACGAGGTGCTGGGTGTGCTGGGCTTGGAGAGCCCCGAGGCCTCCTACGCCTTCTCGATGCAGGACAAGGGCTTCTTCGAGACGCAGGCATCCGTTGCAGCGGTCGCGGCCGCGGGCATCGAGGGCGCGCGGCTCGAGTACGCCGAGGCGGTGAATGTGCCGGCCTTGCTCAAGCGACTCAAGAAGTCGAATCTGGCCGAGGTGCCCGAGGACCAGATCGTGCGGCTCAATATGATCTGCCGCTCGTTGGTGAAGAAGGATTTCTCCTTCGCGCAAGCGGCGGAGGAATCCCGCTTGACCGTGCACATCCTGCGCGAGTATACGTCGCGGTCGCCGCGCATCATCGACGTCGATGCGCTGCGCACGGCGGCCGCGCGCCGGCAGGAAGCGCTGCGCTCGGCCGAGCGCTCGCACGGCGTGGGGGATTGACCGCCCCGCGCGCGGCGCCGGCGGGCCGCTGGTAAAGGCGGCGCCGGCGGGCCGATTCGGGAGACCGGGGATGGGTGCACCTGCGCGCGCGGGACCCCTCGAGGTCTGCGAGATCTACGCCAGCATCCAGGGCGAGAGCAGCTACGCGGGCTGGCCCTGCGTGCTCGTCCGCCTGACCGGGTGTCCGCTGCGCTGCGCCTACTGCGACACCCCCCACGCGTTCACCCCCGGCCGCACGATGTCGTTGACCGAGGTTCTGGCAGAGGTGCGCGCCTGCGGCCTCCCCCTGGTGGAGGTGACCGGCGGCGAGCCGCTGGCCCAGGCCGCCGCCCGGCCCCTCATCGCGGCGCTCCTGGACGCCGGTTACGAGGTGCTGGTCGAGACCGGCGGGGGGGTGTCGATCGAGGGCGTCGACCCGCGCGCCCGGATCATCCTCGACATCAAGACGCCCGGGTCGGGCATGTGCGACCGGCAGATCTGGGCGAACCTGGACCTGCTGCGGCCGCACGATGAGATCAAGATCGTCCTCTGCTCGCGCGCCGACTACGCGTGGGGGCGTGCTGTCGTCGGCGAGCGCGGGCTGGCGCAGCGCCACATGGTTCACTTCGCTCCCGTCGCCGCCGGCGGCGCTGAGTTGCGCCGCGCGCTGGCGGAGTGGATCGTAGCGGATCGCCTGCCGGTCCGGCTCAACCTGCAGCTCCACGCCTGGATCTGGGGAGCGGGCGCGCGCGGCGTGTGAGCCGACCTGCCCGCGAACGCGCGGCGTGTGAGCCCGCCTGCCCGCGAGCGCGCGGCCTGCGCGACTGCCCCTGGACTTCGGCGGGCGGCACCGCCAGACTGGCTCCCGGAGGGGATCATGCACGCGCCGGCCTATCATCCACCGGCGGGCTCGCCACCGGGCCATGCGGTCGTGTTGCTCAGCGGGGGCCTCGATTCGGCCACCGCGCTGGCGGTCGCGCGGGCAGAGGGATGGGTCTGCCACGCGCTCACCGTCCGCTACGGCCAGCGCCACGCGATCGAGATCGAGTGCGCGCGGCGCGTGGCTGCGGCGCTGGGTGTGCGCGAGCACCGGATCCTGGAACTCGACCTGGCGGCCTGGGGTGGCTCGTCGCTGACGGGAGCGGGCGCGATCCCGCGCGATCTGGCGGCGGAAGGCCGGGCGCAGATCCCCTCGACCTACGTGCCGGCCCGCAACACGATCCTCCTCTCCCTGGCATTGGCCTGGGCGGAGGCGCTGGCGGCGCGCGCGATCTTCATCGGCGTCAGCGCGGTCGACTACTCCGGCTACCCCGATTGCCGGCCGGCATTCGTGGAGGCCTTCCAGCGCGTGGCCGACGTCGGGACCAGCGCCGGGCTCGCGGGTGCCGCACCCGTCCTGCGCGCGCCGCTGGTTCACAAGACCAAGGCGGAGACGATCCGCTGGGGCGCTGCGCTGGGGCTCGACTACGGACTGACGTGGAGCTGCTACGATCCCGCCCCGGGCCCGCGGCCCTGCGGAGCGTGCGACAGCTGCCGCCTGCGGGCGCGCGGCTTCGCGGAAGCAGGTCTGGTCGATGGGCTGCCGGCCGGCCCGGACGGGCACGAGGCGTGATACCGCCCCGCGCGGCATGACCTGCGCGGGCGAGCGGCATGTATGGCCGCAGGAGAAGGATGGAGCACGCATGCAAGTCGAGCTCACCCGCATCTTCCAGTTCTCGGCCGCGCACGCCTTGCCGCGCACGGACTCGGGGCACAAGTGCCGAGAGACCCATGGCCACAACTTCACCGTGGAGATCCAGGTCCGCGGCCGGGTCGACCCGCGCACCGGTTGGCTGCTCGACTACGGCGACCTGAAGGAGATCGTGGAGCCGGTGATCGGCCGGCTCAACCACCGGCTGCTGAACGAGGTCCCCGGTCTGGAGAACCCGACCTCCGAGCTGCTCGCCCGCTGGATCTGGGACCAGCTCTTCCCCGGGCTGCCCAGCTTGAGCCGCGTGACGATCTCCGAGACGCCTTGGAGCCGCTGTTCGTACTGGGGCGAGGAGTGACGCGGCGGCGCCGTTGACCGGCATGGCCGTTCGTGTACGATCCGCCGTCGTGCCGTTCGAGGCCATGGGGATCCGCGAAACGGATGCACTCCGCCCAGACACGGAATCCGGCGGCGCCGTCGCCGGAACTCATCGGACGCCTGCGCACCGCGCTCGGGCCCGACTCCCTCCTGACCGCCCCGGCGGCGCTGATCCCGTACGAGACCGACGCCATGCCGCTCTATCGCGGCCGCCCATCGATGGTGCTGGTGCCGCGCGACGAGGCTCGCCTGCTGGCCGCGCTGCGTCTCTTGCACGAAGCGCGCATCCCCTGGGTCGCGCGCGGCGCCGGCACGGGACTGAGCGGAGGCGCGGTGCCGGCGCCGGGGCGCGGGGTGGCTGTGATCTCGCTGGCCCGATTGCGCAGGATCCTGGAGATCCGGCCCGAGCAGGGACGGGCGCGCGTGGAGCCGGGCGTGGTCAATGTCGCCCTCGACGAGGCGCTCGCGCCCCACGGACTGCGCTTCGCGCCCGATCCTGCCAGCCAGCGCGTGGCGACGGTTGGCGGCAACATCGCCGAGAACGCCGGTGGTCCGCGCGCGCTCAAGTACGGCGCAACGGGGCAGCATGTGCTGGGGCTGCGCGTCGCGCTCAGCGACGGCACGGTGGTGCGGCTCGGCGGGGACGAGGAGACACCGCCCGGGTACGACCTGCTCGGATTCTTCGTCGGGTCCGAGGGCACGCTGGGCTGCGTGCTCGAGGCGACCGTGCGCGCGATTCCCCGGCCGGAAGCGGCGGAGGTGTTCTCAGGCGCATTCCCGTCGGTCGCAGCCGCGGCCGAGGCGGTCGGCGCGGTGCTGCGCGCGGGGATCCTGCCGGCCGCGCTCGAGCTGATCGACGAGCTCGGCCTGCAGACGATGGTGGAGGCCTTCGCGCTCGATCTGCCGCCCGACGCGGGCGCGCTTCTGCTGGGGGAGATCGACGGGCTGGTCGAGACGGTCGCGGCCGAGAGCGAGCAGGTCGCGCGCATCCTGCGCGCAGCAGGCGCCACGGACCTGCGCGTGGCCACATCGCCCGAGGAGTGCGAGCAGCTCTGGTCGGCGCGGCGCCTCGTCTTCGGCGCGCTCGGACGCCGCGCGCCAGCCTACATCCAGCACGATGCCGCCATCCCCCGCTCGGCGCTGCCGCAGGTGCTCGCGGGCATCGCCCAGATCGCCCAGCGCGCGGGGCTGCGCATCGCGAACGTCTTCCATGCCGGCGACGGCAACCTCCACCCGGCCATCCTCTATGACGACCGGATCGCCGGCGAGCGAGCCCGGGCGCTGGAGGCCGAGCGCGAGATCGCGCGCCTCTGCGTCACGGCGGGCGGCGTGCTCACGGGCGAGCACGGTGTGGGGCTGGCGAAGCGCGACGCGTTGTCCTGGGTCTGCAGCGAGGCGGAGATCCACCTGATGCACCGCCTCCGGTTGTCCTTCGATCCGAGCATGCGCGTCAACCCCGACAAGCTGTTGCCGATCCAGATCGACACGGATGACCGGGAACTGACCGACGAGGAGGCTGTCGGGCCGGTGCGCGTCGCCCGCACGCCGCACGCCTCCCTCGCTGGCCCGGAGCCGGGACCGGCGAGCGGTGCCGAGGGCGGGGCCTTCGTGCCCGCGCGCGAGCAGACGCCGCGCGAGCGGGCGATCGTCGCGATCCTGGCCGAGGCCCACGAGGCCAAGACCCACGTGGTGCCCGTAGGCGGCCGCACGCTGCTCGCCTGGCCGCTGCCTGGTCCGGGCGAGAGCGCCGGCTCCGAGGGCGCTTCCGGCGTCCCGGTGCAGGCGCTCGAAACGTGGACGGCCGACCGCGTGGTGCGATTCGATCCCGATGACTTCGCCCTCACCGTCGAGGCCGGCGTCACGCTGGCGGCTGCCGACCGGTTGGTGGCCGAGGCCGATCAGCAACTCATCTGGGAAGCGCCGGATCCGGAGCAGGCGACGCTGGGCGGAATCGTGTCAGCCGGCTATTGGTCCTCGATGACCACGGGCCACGGCCATCCGAAGCACTCGCTGCTCGGATTCCGCGCCATCACCGGCGAAGGCCAGCTCCTGTCCTTCGGCGGCCGTGTGGCGCGCAACGTCACCGGGTACGATGTCGGCAAGCTGCTGGTGGGATCGCGTGGCACGCTGGCCATCCTCACGCAGCTCGTCCTGCGCACCTACCCGCGGCCCGCACGCCGCGCCCTGGCCGTGGTCACGGGCGATCGGGACCGCCTGCTCGATGCGGCCGAGGCGTTGGTCCGACTCGCGCTCGGCTGGCGGATGATCGACCTCTTTCTCCGCGATGGGGATGCGCAGCTGCTCGTCGGCCTGGACGGACACGAGAGCGAGATCCAGCGGCGGCGCGCGGGGCTCGAGACGTTGCTGCGCGACCAGGGCGCGAGCGCGCTCGAGCTGGAGATACTCTGGGAGTCGGCGGCGCAGGCGGCGCACCGCCGCCGGATCGAGGAGCTGGGTTGGGGGGGCGCACCCCTGGTGCTGCGGGTGGTCATCCCGCACGGAAACATGCGGGGCGCGACCGAGCGGATCGCGCAGGCCTGCGCGGGCGGCGCGTGGCGCCATACGATTCACGTCGTTCCCGCCGCTGGATTGATGCGGGTCGTCTTCGCCGCCGGCTACGAGGAGATTCCCCTGCGCCGCCTGTTCCTGGATCTGGCCACGATCGTCAGGGAAGCCGGCGGCTATCGCGCGATCGATCGCGCGCCCAGCCATCCCTGGTGGGGCTGGGACGTCTGGGGCGTGCCCGCGCTCGTGCGCGATCGCATGCGGCGCATCCAGGCGGCGATGGATCCGCGCGGCGTGCTGGCGCCGTGGGCGAGCGCGTGAGGCGCGGGCAAAGAGGATCGGCGCATGGCCCGGGAAGAGCCCTTCACTGGACAGGATCACTGGAGCTGCATCCGCTGCGGCCTGTGCATCGAGGCCTGCCCGACCTATGTGCTGAGCCAGGACGAGGGCCTTTCGCCGCGCGGGCGCATCCACCTCATCCACGCCTTGACGGGCGGGCCGCAGCCCGCGGACGCGGGCGCAGCCCCGGACACGGAGCCCGGCCTGGAGACGCGTGAGCGTGCCGCCGCGGGTCCCTCTTGGCGTGAGTTCTCGCGCGGTGCGCGCACCCTGCTCGACCAATGCCTGTTCTGCCGCGCGTGCGAGGCGGTCTGCCCCTCGGGTGTTCGCTACAGCCGGTTGATGGCCGAGGTGCGCGCCTGGTTGCCCGTGCGCCGGTCACGCCCCGGCTACGGGCGCGCGCGGTCGTGGCTGCGCAGGGTCTTCACGCGGCCGTGGCTCGCCCGGCTCGCCCTCGGGCACGTGCGGCTCGTGGTCCGGCTGCACCTGGCCGATCTGCTGGTGCACAGCTTCACCGCGCCGGAGCATCGCGCCCACTACCTGGTGCTGCTCGAGTCGTTGCGCGTGCGGCCGGCCGAGGCGCGCGAGGCTCTCCCGCCCGTGCCCGGCGGACGCGCACCTGCCGGCGCCGGTGCCGCACCGGGAGACAAGGTGCTGATCTTCCGCGGCTGCATCACGCCGATCTTCTATCCCGCCGTCCTCACGGCGCTGCGCTCCGTGCTGAAGAAGCTCGGGCTCGAGCACGAAACGCCGCCGCGCCAGGTCTGCTGCGGTGCCTTGCACCGGCAGCACGGTCTGCTCGAAGAAGCGCGCGCCCTGGCCCGCAAGAACATCATCGCGTTCGAAGGAACCGGGGAAGCGTTGATTCTGGCAGAATCCTCCGGGTGCGCTTGCGCCCTCCAGGAGTACGGGGACCTGCTCCGCGACGACGCGGAGTTTGCCGAGCGCGCGCGGGCCTTCAGCGCGCGCGTGCGCGACGCCTCGTGCTTTCTGGCCAGTTTGACCGCGCAGGCGGCGCGCAGCGCGGGGGCTGCGGAGTCGGGAGAGGCGGCGGCACGCAGCGCGGGGGGCGTGCACGCGGCGGGGCGGATCCAGGAGCCGTGCCACCTGCGCCACGGGCAGCGCCAGGCGGGCTGTCTCGATGCGCTCTGCGCCGCCCTCGGTCCGCGCGGCGATCAGCCCCCGGTTCTGGCCTGCGGGCCGGCGCCGGAGGCCGATCTCTGCTGCGGCGGCGCGGGGTTCTATGCGCTGCTCGAGCCGTCGCTGTCCGCGCAGCTCGGCGAACGCAAGGCAGACCTGCTGGCGGCCGAGGGTGTCCGGTGGGTCTTCACGTCCGATCCCGGCTGCCGACTGCAGCTCCAGGGCCGCCTGGCGCGGCGCGGCGTGGCGATGCTCCATGCGGCAGAGCTGTGCGATCACTGCTGGCAATGAGGAGGAACACGAGGATGCGCGGGGGAGCATCACCACGGAAACGACCCGCGACCCGCGCTACGGCGGGGAGCAAGCCGCGGCGGGCGGAGCGGGCGCGCAGGCCGCGCGCCGCGCAGGCAGCAGGCAAGCGAACGGCGCCAGCGATGGCGCCGGCGGGCAGACGCTCGGCCGCGGTGCACGAGCCACGCGAGGCGTTGTTGGAGTTCTCGATGTCGCCGCTCGGCAAGGGGCCGTCGGTGAGTGCCTACGTGTCGCGCAGCCTCGACATCATCGACCGGTCGGGAGTTCCCTACCGGCTCAATCCCATGGGGACGGTGCTCGAGGGGACCTGGGATGAGGTGCTCGGGGTGGTGACGCGCTGCTTCGAGCGCATGGCTCAGGACTGCGAACGCATTTCCGTGTCGATCAAGGTGGATTGGCGCCGGGGTCACGAGGGGCGTCTGGCGGGCAAGATCGCCTCGGTGGAGCGGCGCCTGGGGCGCCCCTTGCGCACCTGAGGGACAGCGGCGAAACCGAGCGGCCAGCGCCGGGTAGTAACGATAAGGGCGGCCGCCGCAACGACCGCCCCCCAGCCTGCAGGGATAATCGGGCGCCCCACGCTTGCCGAGAATTTTCTGAGCGGAGGCTGATCCCGATGGAAGTCCCTCGGGCCAGTTCAATCGTTCAGAACCGAGACCCGGGGATCGAGCCGGGTCCACGGCAATTCCCGCGTGTACGCGCCGGATGGATGCGCAGAGAGGGAGTTCGCTGGGACACCTCGATGATGCCGTGTCTGTGGCCGGATGCGCCCCGTTGCTACCTCAAGCGTCTCCTTGCATGTCCTCACCTAGTTGCCGACGCTTGGTCCCATATTAACTCTTTTGCTAGATCGTTGTCTACACTCGTTTTTCTGGGCGGAGCTACCCCAGGGGCTTTGCCCATAAACGCAATACGGATAGTGGGTTCCAGTGAATCCTTCGCGAGGCGCTCGAGGGCCGGGCCCTGAGGGCGCCGGCACCGGAGGAGACATGAGTATACGGTCGGTCGAGAGCGCTGCTCACGGGCGCGAGCCCGTGGTTTACGTGTCCCGTGACCTGGTGCGGCGGCTTTGCCGTGAGGCGGGCGCGAGCCGGCGGGGTCGCACGAATCGCAACTTCCACGAGCCGGATGATGCCTACCAGCGCTTCCTCAACGTGCTGCAGCCGGGCTCCTACATCCAGCCCCACCGGCATGCGACCCCGCCCAAATCGGAGTCGTTCGTCGTGCTGCAGGGCGAAGCCGGCTTCTTCTGCTTCGATGACGATGGCCGGCTGGCCGCAGGCGTGCGCGTCGGGCCCGAGGCCGATGTCCTCGCCGTGGACCTGCGACCCGGGGTGTGGCACACCTTCGTCGCGCTGCGCCCGGACACGGTCGTGTTCGAGGGCAAGAATGGGCCCTATGATCCGCACACCGACAAGGCCTTCGCCGCCTGGGCCCCGCCTGAGGGGGACCCTGCGGCAGCAGACTACGTGCACGGGCTCATCGACCGCCTGCCGGCGGCGGGCGCCGGGGGAACGGCGCGCTCCTAGGGGAGCGAATCACCTCGCCGGGGCGGCCGCGCGTGCCAGCTCTTCCACCAGGGCGCGGGTAAAGACCCAGAAGCGCTGCACCGAGGCGATGTTCACGCGCTCGCTGGGCGAATGGGCGTCTTTGGTCAAGGGCCCGTAGGCGATCATGTCCATGCCCGGGAACTTCTCCGCGAAGAGCCCGCACTCGAGCCCTCCGTGGACCGACTCGAACGACGGCTCGGACCCGAAGAGCCGGCGATAGAGCTGCCCCGCGGTGCGCAGCAGCGGAGACCCCGGGCGCGCTTCCCACGGTGCGTAGCCGTCCGAGTGCGCGATGGCGGCGTTGGCCAGCCGACCCGCGCCGCGGATCTGCGCCAGCGCGCCCGCAAGTGCGGCCGCGCGGGCGGAACGGCTGGAGCAGACGAGGTCGTGCGCATCGCCGGCGTCCGTGAGCACTGCGAGGTTCGAGGAAGTATCGACCAGCTTGGCGGACTCCGTGCTCATCGCCAGTACGCCCGACGGGAGGGCGTTGATGAGCTGCACGACGCGGGCGGAGGCATCGGCCGCGGCGACCCCCGTCGCGCACGCCGCCGCGAGTCGATCTCCGGCGAGGGGCTCGAGGGCGATCGTCAGACCGCCGTCGGTGCCGGCCAGCTCCCGTCGAACGAGCGCCGCGCTCTGCTTCACGGCGCGCTCGAACGTCCCGCACGCGCCCGCGGGCACGGCCACGACCGCCTCGGCCTCGCGTGGGATGGCGTTGCGTTTGCTGCCGCCCTGCGCGTTCCCGATGCGCACGCCGCTCGCACCGGCCGCCCCTCCCGCCCCACCGGCTTCCAGCGCTTCGATGCCCGCGAGCAGGAGGCGCCCCAGGATCTTGATCGCGTTGCCGCGGTTCTTGTCGATGTCGACGCCCGAATGACCGCCTTTCAGGCCGCCGATCGAGAGCGCGTAGTGCGAGCCTTCCGGCCACGGCCGCCGCGGCGCAGACAGGCGCAGGCGCGTGTCCTGGCCGCCGGCGCTGCCGACCGTGAAGCGGCCGACCTCCTCCGCATCGAGGTTGAGCAAAACCCGGCCTGTCACGAGTCCGGGGTCAAGCTGGCGCGCGCCGGTGAGACCCGTCTCCTCGTCGACCGTGAACAGCAGCTCCAGGGGGCCGTGAACCGCCTGCGCGTCATCGAGGAAGGAGAGCGCGGCCGCCACGCCGATGCCGTCGTCGGCGCCGAGCGTCGTGCCCTGGGCCGTCACCCATTCGCCGGCGACATGGGGCCGGATGGGGTCACGGTCGAAGTCGTGGGTCGTCTCGGGGTCCTTCTCGCAGACCATGTCGACGTGGCTCTGCAGGACGACTGCCGGGGCCTGCTCGCAGCCCGGCGTGGCGGGCAGATGGATCACGCGGTTGCCCGCCGCATCGCGGCGCACCTCACGCTGGTGCGCCGCGGCCACCGACTCGATCCAGGCCATCGCGGCCTCTTCCTTCTTCGAGGCGCGGGGAATGCGCGAGAGCTCCGCGAAGTAGCGCCAGAGCAGGCGCGGCTCGAGATCGGCGAGATCCGCCGCGGGCCGGCGATCGTGGGCCATCAGGTTCGCTCCTTCAGCGTTCCGGGCGACGGCTGGCCTTGCCTCGGCGGCCGCCCTGCCTCCGCGCCCCCCGCGGCTCAACGCCTTGCCATCGCCACTAGAACAGCGCGTAGATGAAGGTCGCCAGGGGTGATCCCTCCGCCACGACGATCACGAGGCTGAGGAGAACGAGGAGGGCGATGACCGGTCCCAGCCACCACTTCTTGCGCACGCGCAGGAAGAGCCAGAGCTCTTTCAAGATGCTCGCTTTGCCCATGCGGCCTCCCCCTTCGGCGGCGCGCGCCGTCTAGAACATGCGCTCCATCCGCTCGGGGCTGCGATCCTCCGCCGCGCGCGGTTCCCAGTAGCTCGCGGCTCGGCGGTCGAAGCGCAGCTTGAGCGGGTCCGCCCCCAGCAGCCTCATGATCAAGCCGGCCGGCGAGAAGACCAACAGGAAAACGACTCCCAGGATCAGACGCGTCATGAACCAGCCGAGATAGCCGGCCAGGCGCATCCAGATGCGCTCGATCGGGCGCAGCCACGCTGGTGCTGCGAACCCGAGCAGCGTGAGCGCCACGCCTGCGGCAGCCAAAGCAGGCCAGACCGGACGGTGCCGCCACAGCAGGAACGCTCCCAGCACCAGGAAGGCGAGGCCGACCATGAGGCCAAAGGCGCGCAGGCGACGGCGTTCGGCGGACTGCATCGCACCCGCGGACGAGGCATCGTGCCGGTCGCCGCCGGTCGCCGCGCTCGAGCCCGCGCCACAGCCTCTGTGCTCGCGGTCAGTCAAGGGCGAACTCCTGGTGCCAGTCGAGTTGAGCGTGTGCCTTGGGCTGCGCGTGCTTGTCGAGCAGGAAGGGACCCAGGAGGAGGTAATCCATCTCGGTCCGCATGAAGCACCTGTAGGCATCTTCGGGCGAGCAGACGATCGGCTCGCCCCGCACGTTGAACGACGTGTTGATGACGAGCGGCACGCCGGTGCGCCGTCGGAAGGCCTCGATCAAGTCGTAGTAGAGCGGGTTGTCCTCGCGCGCGACGGTCTGCAGGCGCGCCGTGTAGTCGATGTGTGTGACAGCGGGCACATCGGAGCGCACGACATTGAGCTTGTCGATGCCGAAAAGCCGCTCCTGCTCGGCGGTCATCGGGATGCGCCGCTCAGTGCGCACGGGGGCGACCAGCAGCATGTAGGGACTCGGCCGGTCGATCTCGAATACCTCCGCGGCGTGATCGACGAGGGTCGAGGGCGCGAAGGGCCGGAACGATTCGCGGAACTTGATCTTGAGATTCATCAGCGACTGCATCCGAGGCGAGCGCGGATCGCCGAGAATGCTGCGCGCGCCCAGCGCCCGCGGGCCGTACTCCATGCGGCCCTGGAACCAGCCGACGACGTGCTGCTCTTCGATGAGCCGGGCGATGCGCTCGGGCAACTCGTCCAGCGCCAGCCGCTCATGGGGCAGACCGTGGGTTGCCAGGAACGCGGCGAGCGCCGCATCCGACCAACCGGGCCCGAGGTAGCTCGCGCGCTGGCGGTCGTGGCGGCCGTCGGCCTCGCGCGGTCGGCCCTGGTGGCGATGCCAGGCCAGCAGGGCCGCACCCAGGGCGCCGCCGGCATCGCCGGCCGCGGGCTGAATCCAGAGGTCGTCGAAGAGCCTCTCGCGCAGCACGCGGCCGTTGGCCACGCAGTTGAGGGCGACGCCGCCCGCCAGGCAGAGCTTGCGCTGCCCGGTCATTCGGTGCACGTAACGGGCCATGCGCAGGACCGCCTCCTCGGTCACCACCTGCACCGAGCGCGCCAGGTCCATCTCGCGCTGCGTGAGCGGGGACTCGGGCCGGCGGGGTGGGCCGCCGAAGAGGCGGCTGAACTTCTCGGAGGTCATCCGCAGGCCGGCGCAGTAGTCGAAGTAGGCCATGTTCATCCGGAACGAGCCGTCGTCCTTCAGATCCATGATCTCGTTCAGGATGACGTCGACATACCTCGGCTCACCGTAGGGCGCCAGACCCATCACCTTGTACTCGGCGGAATTGACCTTGAAGCCGGTGAAGTACGTGAAGGCCGAGTAGAGCAGCCCGAGCGAGTGCGGGAACTTGATCTCGGCCAGGATCCGCACATCGTTGCCGTGACCTTCGCCCATCGTGGTTGTGGTCCACTCGCCGGCGCCGTCGAGCGTCAGGATAGCCGCCTCGGGATAGGGCGAGGGCAGGAAGGCCGAGGCCGCATGCGACTCGTGGTGCTCCGCGAACAGGATCTTGCCCTCGTAGCCCGGTAGCGCCCGGTAGATGAGGTCCTTCATCCAGAGCTTCCGCTTCAGCCACAGGGGCATCGCCAGGATGAAGGAAGGGAAACCGCGCGGCGCGAAGGTCAGGTAGGTCTCGAGGATCCGCTCGAACTTGATGAAGGGCTTCTCGTAGAAGACGACCAGGTCGAGCTGCTCAGCGGCCAGATCCGCTTCGTCGAGGCAGTAGCGCACGGCGCCGGCGGGAAAACTGGGGTCATGCTTGCGACGGGTGAACCGCTCTTCCTGGGCGGCGGCGATGATCTCTCCGTCGCGCACCAGCGCGGCGGCGCTGTCGTGGTAGAAGCACGAGATGCCCAGGATCCACACGATTCGGCCTCGCCCTCCCCGCGCCCGGACGCGGTTGCCTCAGCGTACCGGATCCACCCCCGGATCACCACCCTCGCACACGGGGCGGAAGATGCACCACTGCGCGGCCGCCTGTTCCAGGTGCGCACCCAGGAGGTCGGCGAGGTGCTGGCACAGCGCGGTCGACCCGGCGCGCCTCCAGGCGTGCGGGTCGATGGGGGGCAGCACGCGGACCTGCTGGCGCAAGAAGCCCGTGCGGCGTGAGAAGACCGGCACGATCGGCCGCCCGCTCAGCAGGGCGAGACGCGCGGGCCCCGCGGCGAGGCGCATCCGGGCCCCGGGCAGCTCCACCTGCACGCCGCGCTGGAAGGTGCCGCCGTCCAGCGGCAGCGCCACCAGATCCCCGCGCTCGAGAGCGCGGGCGAGACCGCGCAGTCCCCGGGCAGGTGAGACCGACGCGACGCCGCGGCGGCGCTTGAGCCGCTTGACGAGCCCCGAAATGACCGGATGGAACTGCGTCCCCACGGGGGCTACGATGCGCCGGCCGGTCAGCACCGCCAGCGCGCCAAGCTGTTCCCAGTTGCCGGTGTGGGCGCCCACCAGGATCCAGCCGCGCGGATCCGCGGCGAGGCCCTCGAGATGCTCGCGCCCCACCAGCTCCCAGCGCGCCGCCAGCCAGCGCGGTGAGACACACAGCCCCACGAAGAACTCGATCACGAAGAGCCCATAGGCGCGAAAAACATCGCGGCTCGCGGCCTCGGCCTGCGCCGCGGGCAGACCGAGGCCCATCAGGTTCCGGCGCACCGCCGCGGCTTCGCGCGGGGCCAGCCGGCGGCGGGCATCGCCGATGAGGTGACCGGTGCTCACCGCGATCCGGCCGAGAGCGCCCCGCAACCAGGACGAGCGGTGCGCCGGCCACGTCTCGAGCTGCCCAGGCCATCTCGCCGGGTGTTTGGGCTGCCACGCTGCGGTCTGCGTTTGCATCATCCGGCGCCTTCATCCAACCAGGCCGCGACGCCGGGCTCCGTCGCGCCGGCAATCCACTCGAGGTAGGCCGTGTGTCCACCCAACAGGGGATAGGCCACGATGGCCGGCACGTCGTAGCTGTGCAGCGCACGGATGCGCGCCTCCACCCGGTGATAGAGCGTGCGGCGGGTCTTGAGCCACGCCGCCCACTCGCTGGCCTCCTCGGTCCGGCCCTGCCAGGCGTAGATCGACTCGATCGGAACCAGGTTGGCGCAGGCGACCAGGCCTTCGTCGACCAGCGCGCGGGCCACCCGGCGGGCCGACTCGCGATCGGGGAAGGTCGCGTAGATGCTGATGTGTTCGTGCGTCATCGTTGGGTCTCCTCCGAGTCCCCCGGGCGCGGCCGGTGCGCAGGCGCATCCGGCGCGGGGGGTCTGTCGCCGATGCGTTCGACGCGGGCGAGCATCCAGATCTCGATGGCCTCGCGGTGGCGCCAACAGAGCGCGAACAGCAGACCGGCCGCGGCGGCCAGGGCGATCCACAGGGCCCACGACAGCTGCGTGGCCGTCGCGCCGATCCAGGCCGAGATGAAGTGGCCGGGCAGCCGCGCCGCGACGACCAGACCCAGCATGGGCAGGATGGGCAGCGAGCTCAAGCCCAGTGCGAAGCAGGCGATGTCATCCGGCATGAAGGGCAGCATGAAGAAGAGGAAGAAGAACAATGGACCCCTCCGCGCCGCCCAGCGATCCACGCTGGCTATCGCCCGGCGCGGGATCAGGCGCTCGACCAGGGGACGCCCCGCCAGCCGGGCAAGCAGCATGGCGATGGCGCTGCCGAGGGCGACCCCGAGGGCGGTGAAGAGTGTCCCGCGCCAGGGTCCGAACGCGGCGCCGCTGACGATGCCAAGCACGTGTCCCGGAATGGGAGCGAGGACGACCTGGCCAACCTGCAGGGCCATGAAGGCCAAGGGTGCCCAAGGTCCCTGCTTCGCGAGGAAGGTGATCAGCGAGGCGCGGTCCGAGAAGACGGCGGGGGCCACCCAGCGCAGCACCCAGGCTCCCGCCGCGGCAGCGGCCGCAATGGCCCCGAGGGTGAGCCAGCCGCGCAGGCGATGTCGATCGCTGGGTGTCGAGAGGTTGTCCGTCACGTCCGTGCACCCCTTCCGCTGAGGGTCCCTGCAGTATCCGCACCCCGGCACTGGGAGACAAGCCCAACAAAAATCGGGGGATAGACCACTCGCCCGGCGCCAGGAAACGCTTGACCGGAACCGTCCGATGGCCGATCCTGTTTAGATAGACGAGTCTATCACAAGTCGAGGTGGCTATGGGACCGGTGCCTGCCTCCCCCCGCCCGCTCAGCGAGACGCTCGAGGACTACCTCGAGATCATCCTGGCGCTGTCGCTCGAGCGACGCACGGTCCGCGTGCGCGACATCGCCCGCGCGAAGGCGGTGCGCATGCCATCGGTGACGGCGGCGCTCAAGCGCCTGGCAGAGATGGGGCTCGTCCGCTACGAGGCGCGCGAGTACGTGGAGCTCAGCGATGAGGGTTCGGGGGCCGCCGCGCGCGTCGCGGGGCGGCACCGGTTTCTGACGCGGTTTCTGACCGATGTGCTCGGCATCCCGCGCGGCGCGGCGGAGGCCGATGCCTGCAGCATGGAGCACCGGCTCTCCGCAGCCACCCTCGAGCGGCTGGCCGCATTCGTCGAGTACCTGGAGACGTGCCCCGAGGTGGGATCGCAGCTGCTGGAGCGGTTCCGGGAGTGCTTTGGCCGAGAATCCAAGGTCACCGCCGCATGCGCCGCTTGCGCGGGCCGTCTGGGCTCGCCCCGGGGGGCCGCGCTCCATCGGGGCAACAGCGCGCTGGTGGCCATCGCGGAGCTGGGCCCCGGTCGCGCGGGGGACGTGGCGCGCATGAGCGGCAGCGCGGCCATGCGCTCCGCGCTGGAGCGCAGGGGCATCCTGCCCGGCACGCACGTGACCAAGGTGGGCGGTGGTGGCAGACGCGGTGGCGCTCTGATCCGGCTGCAGGACCGTGAGCTGCGCCTGAGTCGGGCCGAGGCCCAGGCCATCTTTGTCGAGCCGGGGGAAGCTCGGGAGGGGGACACCGATGCACGGGCGTAGGCATCGCGGAGGCGGCCAGTGCGGCGAGGTCCTCAGCTTGGACGACGTACCTCCGGGCAGCAGCGCGATCATCTGCGCGCTCGCGGGTGACGAGGCCTACTGCGAGCGGCTGCGCGCCATGGGGCTGCGCGAGGGCGAGCGCGTTGAGGTGGTCAAGCAGGCGCCGCTGGCCGACCCGCGGGAGTACCGCGTCGGCAACGTGCATCTGAGCTTGGGGCACGCCGATGCCCGCGGCATCACGGTCGGGCAGGTGTGCATCGCCGGCGAGCCCGGACGCCATGGTTGGGGCTGGCGTGGCCGGCGGCAGTGCGATCACGCGGAGCGTCCGGGTCTCGGCTGGCTCCCCAGACGTCGGGGCCGCGGGCGAGGCAGCTCGGGTGAGGGGTCCGCGCGCGATGAAGGCTGAGGCGCGCACGTTGCGGGTGGCCCTGGCGGGGAACCCCAACTCGGGCAAGACCTCGGTCTTCAACCTGCTCACCGGGCTCCACCAGCAGGTGGGCAACTGGTCGGGCGTGACGGTCGAGCGCAAGTCGGGGCGCGTCCAGCACGGGGGCTTCGACCTCGAGATCGTCGATCTGCCCGGCGCCTATTCGCTCACCTCCTACACGCTCGAGGAGCGCATCGCCCGCCAGTACATCCTCGAAGAGCGTCCCGACGTGATCGTCAACGTCGTCGACGCGGCCAACCTGGAACGCAACCTCCACCTGACGGCGCAGCTCCTCGAGATGGGCGTCGACGTCATCGTCGATCTCAACATGTGGGATGAGTTCGTCGCCTCGGGAGCGCAGCTCGATCTGGAGGCGTTCGGGACGCTGCTCGGCACGCCAGTGGTCACGACGGTCGGTCATCGTGGCCAGGGGCGCACGGAGATCCTCGAGGCCATCACCCGGCTGGCCGGTGGGCGCAGCCGGCGCCACCGTCACGTGCCCGTATCGCTGGGGACGCGCGTGGAGACGGTCGTGCAGCAGCTCGCGGCACAGGCCGAGCGGCTGGTCGCTGCCGCCGGCTCCACCCTCGACCTGCCCGCGCGCTACCTGGCCACCAAGCTGCTCGAGGGTGACGCGCAGACTGTCGAGCTCATCCACAACCGCTTGCCCGAGCTCAAGCCGCTGCTCCTGGCCGCCGAGGAGGCGCGCGGCCACATCCGCCAGGCGACCGGGACGGAGCCGGCGCGGGTGATCGGGGCCGGGCGCCGGGGCTTCATCGCGGGCCTGCTGCACGAGACGCTGCGCAGCGCGCCGCTCGACCGCATGCACCGCTCGCGCCAGCTCGACCGCGTGCTCACGCACCGGCTGCTCGGTCTGCCCATCTTCCTGGCGTTCATGTGGCTCCTCTTCAACGCCACCTTCGTGGTGGGGGCTCATCCGGCCGCCTGGATTGAGCGGCTGGTGGGCTGGCTGGGCGGGCTGGTTGCCGGGGTCCTGCCCGCCGGTCTGGCCAGGGATCTGATCGTCGACGGCGTGCTCGGCGGCGTCGGCGCGGTGGCGATCTTCCTGCCCAGCATCATGATCCTCTTCCTCGGCATCGCTCTGCTCGAGGACACCGGCTACATGGCGCGCATCGCCTTCATCATGGACAGGGTGATGCACCTCTTCGGGCTGCACGGCAAGTCGTTCATCCCGATGTTGACGGGCTTTGGCTGCACGGTCCCGGCGATTCTGGCGACGCGCACGCTCGAGTCGCGCCGCGATCGGATCCTGACCGCGCTCCTGGTGCCGCACATGTCCTGCTCCGCCCGGCTGCCGGTCTACGTCCTGCTGGCCGGCGCCTTCTTCGGCGCGCAGGCGGGCAACGCCGTGCTGGCGATCTACCTCTTCGGCGTCCTGGTCGCGCTGGGGGTGGGCGCGCTCTTCAGCCGTACGATCCTGCGCGAGGAGCAGGCGGCGTTCGTGATGGAGCTGCCGCCGTACCGCTGGCCAACCGCGCGGGGCCTGCTCGCGCACACCTGGGTCCGATCGCGCCACTACCTGAGAAAAATGGCCGGGGTGATCCTGATCGCGTCGGTCGTGCTGTGGGTGCTGGGCAACTTCCCCAGCAGCCCGGTGGCCGCGGATCTCGAGGCGCGGGCGGCGCGGCTCTCTGCGGACGGCGGCGCGGCCTCCGATGTCAGAGCGCTGCGCCAGCAA
The DNA here is from genome assembly GCA_964506245.1 of uncultured bacterium. Classification (GTDB taxonomy): domain Bacteria; phylum Eisenbacteria; class RBG-16-71-46; order CAIMUX01; family WJJG01; genus CAZDKK01. The sequence continues at coordinate 32,348 of CAZDKK010000022.1, forward strand.
GCGGCCGCGGCCTCGATCGAGCAGAGCGCGATCGGCCGCGCGGGACGGGTGATCGAGCCGGTGCTCCGGCCGCTCGGCTTCGACTGGCGCATGGGCGTGAGCCTCGTCTCGGGGTTCGTCGCCAAGGAGGTGGTCGTCTCGACGATGGGGGTGCTCTACCATGTGGGCGCCTCAGGGGAAGAGGGGGTGCCTGCGCTGCGCGCGGTGCTGCGTGACCCCGAGCACGGATTCACGCCGCTCGTCGCCGCGGCCTTCATGGTCTTCGTGCTGCTCTACACGCCGTGCGTGGCGTCGATCCTGGCGATGCGGCGTGAGCTGGGTGCGTCCTGGATGTGGTTCGACGTCGGCTACCAGCTCGTGCTGGCGTGGGGGCTGGCGTTCGCCGTGTACCAGGGCGGGTGGGCGCTGGGGTGGGGATGAGCAGCGCCTCTACCGCCCGCCCTGCGCCGCCAGCAGCCCTCGGAACCTGGCCTCCTGCTCCTTCAGGTACGCGCTGCCCGGGTTCTGCTCGAGCCCGCGCGTGATCAGCGCCAGGGCTTCCTGCGTGTCCCCCCGCGCGTGAACGAGCTGGGCCAGCGTGTCGAGGTTGTCCGCGAGATCCGGACCGGGCGGGGCGAGCTCCACCGCCCTTCGAGCGAGCTGCTCGGCCTCCGGATAGTTGACCTGGTGCTCGAAGCACCACCACGCGAAGCCATTCAACTGCACGGGGTCAGATTCCCAGCCGGCGGGCAGCGCCTCACGCTTCAGTCCCAGGGCCTGCTCCGGGTCGCGCTCGATGTGGAAGGCATAGTCGATCAGCACGCCGCGCCGGCGCGCCTGCAGGCGCTCATCCGATATCGCGAGCGCCATGGGGTGAGCGAGCGTGAGGATCGGCTCCACCGCCGCGACCGGAACCGCGCCCTGGTTGACCGCCCCGAAGAGCCACTCGCTGATGGTGAGGGGCCAGGTGGTCCCCGCGTCGGGTGCCTGCAACGCCTCGGTCAGGATCGCGCTGGCTTCCGCGATCGAGTACTGCCCCTGGCCAGCCCCATCGTAGGCGCCGCGGGCGATCTGCAGCATCACCTCCGCCTCGCGGGCAGCCGCGGGGTCGAGCGCGCGGGCCTGACGCAGATGGCCCTCCGCCTCGCGATAGCGCTGGCTCTGACGCGCCTCCTCGCCCAGGACGAGGGCATCGCGGAAGGTGGGGCTCTGGGCAAGGCGGGCGCGCCGCTCGGGGAGCGTGAGCGGATCGGCTGCCAGGGCGGTCAGCTTCTGGGCCCACTCCTCCGGCGATCCGAACCCCATCCAGCTCGCGATCCGTTCCCCGCGCGCGTTGAGCAGCGCGTAGGTGGGGTAGAGCGAGACGCGGTGCTCCTCCACCAGGGCACGATTCACCTCCGCACCGCCGTTCAGCATGAGCAGCACATGCTGCGCGAGCGCGTCGATGAGGACGGCATCTTCCTTCGCCGCCCGGGCGAAGTTCGCGCAGGGCTGTCAGCCGTCGCGCCAGAACTCGACCACGATCAGACCGCCGTCGTCCGCCGCCAGCTTCTGGGCTTCCTCGAGCGAGGCCGCCTGGCGGACCACCCGCTGCGGGGCGCCACAGGATGCGGCAAGAACGAGGGCAGCCACGACCAGCCCCACGGGGAATCGACGCATTCCAGCCTCCTTACCCGAGGTTGGGGGAGATGCAGGAGCATACGGGACTTGGGCCCCGGGGTTTCACGGCAGCCTGCCGCCGGAGGTCTGAAATCAGGTACAATCATGAACTGGCGGCGTCCGCGGCGGAGGTGCCGCGCCCATTGGGGGACACAGCAAGGAGCGACGCACGTGGGCAATCCAAGCAACGCATTCAAGCTGCTGGCGGCCCTGGCCGCCCTGGGTCTCCTGGCCGCCCCGGCGGCTCAGGCCGACGCCCGCCGCATCTTCCTCGACGGCGCCATGGCGGACTGGGAGGGTGTGACCCCCGCCTACGTCGACCCGACCGGGGATGGCGGCTCGAGCGGCATCGATCTCGCGTCGATCTGGATGGCCCACGACGAGGCGCGCTTCTTCATCGCCTTCGAGGTCGGGGCGGACCTGATCTTGAGCGAGGACAACCTGCTCACGCTCTACCTCGACACGGACAACAACGCGGCCACGGGGTACCCCCTGGGTTTCATGGGCGCCGAGCTGGTCTGGAACTTCGGCAACCGGAACGGCCACTTCTTCTACCCCGGCGGCTACGTCGCCATCACCTGGCCCGACATCGAGCTGCTCTGCGGCCCCACGCACAGCAGCACGGTCTTCGAGCTGGCCGTCGCCCGCGACGCGGTGCCCGACGGGACCCATCCGCTCTTCGGCACGAGCTCGATCCGCGCCGCGTTCCGCGATCAAGGCGGGGGGGGCGATTGGGCGCCCAACATGGGCAGCGCGATCCCTTACACACTCGACAGCCAGAGCCCGCCGGCGCTCGAGCCGATCGAGCTCGTGCGCCAGCCGGGGCCGATGCGGCTCGTCACCTACAATGTCCTCTCGGACCAGCTCTTCGACTACACGCCTGGGCAGTCCTTCCGCCGGATCCTCCAGGCCATAGAGCCCGACGTGATCGCCTTCCAGGAGATCTACGACCACACGGCGACCCAGACGCGCCAGCTCATCGAATCCTGGCTGGGGGGCGCGTGGGACGCGTACAAGATCAGCGACAAGGTGCTCCTGACCCGCACGAGCGTCCTCGCGCACTACGAGATCTACGGCGGGCGGGCAGCAGCCTACCTGATCGCACCGATGAACGAGGTGGATGACGACCTGCTGGTCATCGACGTCCACCTGAGCTGCTGTGACGCCAACGAGGAACGTCAGGCGCAGTGCGATGCGATCATGGCCTTCATCCGCGACGCGCACGAGCCCGGCGGGCTGATCGACCTGACCGCGGACAACCCGATCATCATCACCGGGGACACGAACTTCGTCGGCTGGCGGCGGCAGCTCGAGACGCTGCTCACGGGCGATATCTACGACAACACGACCTACGGCCCGGACTGCGCGCCCGACTGGGACGGCACCGACCTGGTCGACCGGATCTCGCGCCACGTGACCGAGCCCGTGGGCTACACCTGGTACAAGTCCTGGAGCGACTACTGGCCCAGCCGCCTGGACTACATCATTTCGACCGACAGCAACCTGGGCATCACGCTGAGCGCAACGCTGCAGACGGAGCTGCTGCCCGAGAGCTACCTGCTCGAGTACGGCCTCCAGGCCGCCGACACCGGCACGGCCACGGACCACCTCCCGCACTTCGCGGATCTCGTCACGGCCGGGCAGGGCGTGGTCGAGCTGCCGCCGGCGCTGGGCGGTTGGCGACTCAGCTTGGCCGGGCCCAACCCGGCGGCGGGGGAGGTGCGCCTGCAACTCGAGGCCGGGGCGGGAGGAGCGGCCAGGCCCGCCCTCGGCATCCACGATGCGATGGGGCGTGTGCTCCGAGTGCTGGCGCCGGCTGCAACCGGCGACGGCCCGGCGACCGTCCGGTGGGACGGGCGCGACGGGGGCGGCCGTCCGGTCGCGGCCGGTCCCTACTGGGTGCGGCCGGTCGGGGCGGGTGGGCCCAGCGGATTGCGCGTGATCCTCGTGCGTTAGATTCCCCGCCCGCCGATCGTACGTGGAGCGCGAGTCCACCGTGACGATGAGGAGGGCTGGACCATGCGACGCTTGCTCCAGGCTCTGGTTGTGGTCGGGGCGCTCTTGCCCTCGACCGCAAACGCGCTATCCCCCGAAGTGCGCAGCGAGGTATTCCGTGTCCTGGGCAACCCGGCCGGGAACCAGGCGGCGACACGGGACACCGTCTGGTTCGGCGGCGACGACGGCTCGGGCGTGGCGTTCGAGGGTGGGATCTGGGACTGGGACACCCTCGTCGCGGACCCGCTCCAGGGGTGGATCCCGCTCGACGAATCGCTGAACCCCGCCGTCTACTTCTACCGTGTCACGAGCGGCGACTTCACCGCCCACGGCGATCCCTGCGTTCCCGTCGCCACGGGCGGCATACTCTGGTGCGGCGTGCACGAGGACGAGGCCAACTGCCGCGGCTTCGTCGCCGGCATGGGGTACCAGAACGACATGTGCCAGTGGGCTAGGTCACCCGTGCTGGAGGTCGTACAGCCCCCGCAGGCCACACAGCTCGAGATCCAGTTCTCGTACTTCAACGACTCGGAGGAGGGGTACGACTTCACGCACGTCTACCTGCGCTGCTACACCGCCGCCCAGCTTCACGAGGTGCTCCTCGACTCCTTCACGGGCATCATCGGCGCCCCGGGTGCCCCCGCGACCTATGCGCGCCTGGTCCCGTACGCCGAGCTTCCCCCGGGGACAGCGGAGGTGCAGCTCGAGGTGCGCATGACCTCCGACGGCGGCTGGTCGGACCAGGACGGCTACTACGACAGCGCCTGCGGTCCGTTCGGACTGGACGATGTCTCGGTGACGATGGGGAGCGTCCTTCAGATCTGGGACTTCGACGGCGGGGCTCAGGGCTGGACCTTCGATCGCTGCCCGGGCGCCGGCACTTACATGGGCGTGCTGCCCGAGACGGTGTGGGGTCCGTGGCTCGCTGCGATCGGACTGCCGGACTGCCCACTGGGCGGGAACGCCTGGGACTTCGTCGACGAGGTGAGCAGTCCCTACTGGCCCCCCGGCATCCCCGGGGAGACGAGCCAGATGGCGATCTCGGGTCCTGTCCCGCGGGGGCAGTACAGCCCCGCTCTGTGGGACACCGTGGTCGTGCAGTTGAGCCAGTACATGAACGGGGGCATGGCCATGGTCTTCCGTCCGGGGTACATGGTCTATCCCTACACACGTCCCGGATGCCCGACACCTGGCTGGTCGGATCGTCGGGGGCAGGCAGTGTGGTGGACCGCAGGGGGGCCCAGTTGCGCTCGGACCCTCTACAACCTGACCACGCTCCCGGAGCAGCCCCTGACCGCGCAATGGGACTCGCTGAAGTTCGTCTACGAGGTTTATGTGACGTTCGGCGCCAACACCCAGGGCGCGCCGCTCCTGGACGACGTGCGCGTCGGCCTCGTGGGACACTCGGGGAGTGCGGTCGAGGAAGGGCCCCGCTCCACGGCTGCGGGAGCGGCGCGGATCACGGACATACGCCCGAACCCGTTGCGCAACGAGACCACCATCGACCTCGATCTACCCGCCGCGTGGTCGGGATCCGTGAGCATCCACGATCTGGCGGGGCGCCGCGTGCGCACGCTGGCCACCGGTTCCCTGGCCGCCGGGGAACGCCCCCTCGCGTGGGACGGGCGGGATGACGCCGGCCGGCCGGTCGAAGCGGGGGTTTTCTGGGTGAGACTCTCGGAGGACGGTGCGGGAACGGTTTGCAGTCGGCTTCTGATCGTTCGTTGAGCGCCATTGTCAGCAGACTGCGACCATGTGCCAGGCCGCTGCGGGATTGCCTCTCGGCCTTCCCGCGGCGGTTTGTCGTTTGGGTGCAGGTAGCCATCTCATTGAATGTGAATAAGATGGAAGATCCAGGCGCGCCCGGGCCTGCCGGGCTGAACGCGCCGCACCCCGGCCTCGTTCCTCAGGGCCCCTCATCATCGCCGGAACCGATCCCGATCCATCCAGCGGGGAGTGTGAGCCGTCCGATCCCATCGGGGCGGAAGGCCGGCGAGCGCCTGGGTGACGCGTGGCCGGGAGCGCTCCTGAGGAGCAACGGCGCGGGGGCCCATGAACTTGTACCGCAAAGTCGGCACGACCATTGCCGGCACTTTCCTGATCCTGGTCGCGGCGCTCTACCTGGGATTTGTGCTGGTTGTGTCCCGCAACGTCCGCGCGACCGAGCGGCAGGTCTCCGTCCTGAACATGCAACGGGTCGCAGACGCGCTGGAGCAGGAAATCAGCCACCTGAGCGCTCTGGCGGGAGACTATGGACTCTGGGACGAGACCTACGAGTTCGTGGAGACGCATGACCCGGCTTACGTCGAGTCGAACTTCGCGAGCGCTGCCACGGTGGTCACCCTCAGGGCCGACCTCATTGCATTCACCGACCGCTCGGGCGAGGTGGTCCTGGCCAAGGCCTACGATCTCGCCCTGCCGGTCGAGCTGCCCTCGCCCATTGCGCAGGGGATGCAGTTTCCATTCCCCCAGCTCCTTCGCTCCGATCTCCCCGCGCAGGAGAGCCTGCACGGGATCGCTCTCGTGTTGGGTCGACCGGTGCTCTACGTGTCGCGATCCATCCGCCACACCGACGGCAGCGGACCGGTCAGGGGGCACGTGATCCTGGGTGAGTACGTGGAGGGGGACCTCCTTGTCCGGCTTGCCCGGACCACCCACCTCGACTTGCAGCTCTTTCGCTGCAGCGATCCGAACCTGCCTCCCGACGTGCGCGCCCGGCGCGCTGAACTCGCGCGACCGGGCGCCGTGGCCAACGGCCCGCTGAGCCGGGAGCGCCTGGCGGCCTACGCGGCGCTGCCGGATCTCGCGGGCGATCCGCTGCTCTATCTGCGCCTGCAGATGCCGCGGGACTTCTACCTCCAGCAGCAGCACACCTTGCAGTACTTCGCCGTCGGACTGCTGGCGGTCGGCGTGATCGTCGCGGTGACGACGCTGGAGCTGCTGCGCCGACTGGTCATCGCCAGATTGCTCGAACTCTCGGGCAGCGTGATCCAGATCGCCGCACACGGCCGGGCGTCGGAGCGCGTGCCGCGCAGAGGAACCGACGAACTGGCCGACCTGGCCGCAGGGATCAACGAGATGCTGACATCCCTGGAGCGGGCGGAGGCGGAGCTCGAGCAGGCCAGCCAGCGCGCCGAGGAGGCCTGCCGGGCCAAGAGCGCCTTCCTGGCCAACATGAGTCACGAGATCCGTACGCCGATGAACGGGGTCATCGGCATGACCGACATCCTGCTCGACACCGACCTCGACCCGCATCAGCGACAGCTGGCGAGGAGCATCCAGATCTCCGCCCAGAACCTCCTCTCCATCCTCAATGACATCCTCGACTACTCGAAGATCGAGTCCGGCAAGCTCGCGGTGGAGTCGGTCTCCTTCCGTCTGACAGACGTCCTGGAGGAGGTCGGGGAGCTGCACCGGTTCAGCGCTGCGGAGAAGGCCATCGACCTGTTCCTGCAGCCCAGCCCGGACCTCCCGGTGCAGCTCATCGGGGACGCGGGTCGGATCCGGCAGATCCTGCACAACCTCATCGGCAATGCGATCAAGTTCACCGAGCGGGGACAGGTCTGCGTCAGGGTGGGGTGCGCGGAGCGAACGAACCAGACGGTGACGCTGTTGTTCGAGGTGCAAGACACGGGCATCGGCATCGCCGCGGATCACCTCGATCGCATCTTTGGCAAGTTCGAGCAAGCGGACGCCTCCTCCACTCGCCGGTATGGAGGCACCGGGCTGGGCCTGGCCATCTGCAAGCAGCTCGTGGAGCTGATGGGTGGAACCATCGGGGTCACCAGCACACTCGGCGCCGGCTCCACGTTCTGGTTCACCCTGCCCCTGCCGATCGATCTCGCGACCGGGACTGTGCTGCGACCGACCGCGTCCTGCGCTCCGCACCTCCTGGCGGGCGATTCCCAGCGACCGCTTCCCTGGAAGGGGACCCGTCGGATCCTGGTCGTCGAAGACAACGCGATGAACCAGAAGGTGATCACGCATGCCCTGGAGAAGCTCGCGTGCAGCGTTGACGTCGCCTCCAACGGCCGCGAGGCGGTCGAGATGGCTGGTCGGTCCCACTACGACCTGATCTTGATGGACTGCCACATGCCCGAGATGGACGGGTTCGAGGCGACAACCCGCATCCGGCAGCTCGAGGGCGGCCGGACCCATACCCCGATCGTCGCCATGACCGCCAGCGTGATGCCCGAGGACCGCGGCCGTTGCAGCGAAGCGGGGATGGACGATTTCGTCAGCAAGCCGATTCGGCCGGACCGGCTGGTGCAGATGCTGGCGCATCACCTGGGCGGTGATGCGATGCCCGCTCTGGGCGGCGATGCGGTGGCCACTCTGGGCGGCGATGGGGCGGCCGCCCCGGCTGATGAGCCGGTCATGGCCCTGCGGGTCTCCGAAGCGGTCATCGCGGCCATACCCGGTGACCAGGCATTCCGGCGGGAGGTGATCCGGGCATACCTGGCTGAGGTCGAACCGCACATGGCGGAACTGGGCCGCGCGGTGGCGGAGCGCGACGCCCGCCTGCTGGCATTCAGTGCTCACACCCTCAAGGGCATGGCGGCCAATCTGGGTCTTCAGCCTGTCGAGGAGAGACTCTATCGGATGGAGGAGAAGGGACGGAAGGGGAGCTTCGAGGGCGTGGCCGAGCTCTGGGTGGAGGTCCGTCCGCTGCTCGTGCACGTCCAGCACGAGCTCGAGGAGTTCCTCGCGCGCCCGGCGTAGGGCAGGTCGATTCCACGGGACAGGAACCGGCCGCCTGGTACCGCGAACGGGTCAGGCGGTCAGAAGAGCGGAGTGCGCGTCCATGAGGATCATGGTCATTGATGACGTGTTCATGAACATCCTGCGGCTCAGAGAAGCCGCCAAGGACTTCTGCGAAGTCGAGGGCTTTCAGGACGCCCGCGCCGGGCTCGAGGCCCTCAGGTCGGCCTGCCAGGCCTCGACCCCCTACGACGTGCTCTTCCTCGACATCGTGATGCCTGAGATGAGCGGATTCGAAGTCCTCGAGGCCGTCGTCCAGATGGGGGCGCACCTGCCGCCCGAGAGACGAACCAAGGTCGTGATGGTGACAGCGAGGAACCAGGAGGAGGTCGTTCGGCAGGCGATCCGCGGCGGGGCCGCGGGGTACGTGATCAAGCCCTTCCGCGACGAGAAGATCCGCGAAGTGATCTGCCAGGTGAAGGGCAGGGGGGACCCGGCGTGCGGCGAACGTGGGGGCCCAGCCGTTGGCGGCGAGAACCACCCCGAGGACAACGGCGAAGAGGGACGGACAGCGTAGGGTCCGCGAACCGCACGCTGCCGTACTGGGTCTCATCCTTTCACCGGTGTGAAGAGCAACTCCGCCTGGGTGCACGCAGTGCCCGGCGTCCCCTGATCCAGGGGAACCGTGGGTCTTGTGGTCCGGCCCTGGGCAGGTCACCATCGGTCCGGCGTGAACCTCGCGCCGGCGAGGGCCGGTGCGTGAACCGGCCGGCACGCGGGTGAGCGAACCGGCCGGTGGACGCCGCCGGGGGACGTGGCGTGCGATGAGCGTCCAGGAAGCCGCACAGCCTCGGGTGGGTCGGCCCGCCGTGGCGCGCATGGCGGCGGTGGTGCTGAACTACCGCACGCCCGAGCTCACCCAGGCCGCGGTTCAGTCTCTGGACGCGGAGCTCGATCCGGCCCGCGACGCGATCGTGGTCGTCGACAATCACTCGGGCGACGGATCGTGGGAGCCGCTGCGCACCGCACTCGAGGCGGCCCCCCGGCGCGTGCCCGTCCGCATCATCGAAGCCGGCCGCAACGGCGGCTTCGCCTACGGCAACAACCTCGGGATCGCCGCGGTCGAGGCGCAGGCCTACCTGCTCCTCAACAGCGATGCGCAGGTCAGGCCTGGGGCCGCGGCCGCCCTGTGGGATGTGCTGGAACGGCATCCCGCCGTGGGCCTCGCAGGCCCGTCGGTATTGGCCGAGGACGGTACCCTGCTGCCGGCTGCCATCCACGACCGCACGCCCTGGAACGAGCTCCTGCGAGCAGCGCGCTCGCGTCTGCTCAGCCGGATCCTGGGCCCGCTGGGCGTCAAGGACGTCGTCACGGCGCCCGCGGGACCGGCGCGCGTGGTCGAACGGCTCAGCTTCGTCTGCGTGCTCCTGCGCGGGGCCATGGTGCGCGCGATCGGACCGCTCGACGAGGGCTACTTCATGTACATGGAGGACAACGACTACTGCCGCAGGGCACGCGCGCGGGGGTGGCTCAGCTGGTACTGCCCGTCAGCCCGCGTCGTTCACCTCGACCGCGGCTGGTCAAGACCATCACCCGGGCGGCTGCCGGCCTACTTCTACGAGTCCCGGGCGCGGTACTTCCGGACCTACTACGGGTCGAGCGGGCTGCTGGTCGCCAATCTATTCTGGACGATCGGCTGGATCGGGTCCCGGGTGGGGGAGGGGTTGACGGGGAGGCGACGGCCAGCGCCCGCGCGCGCCACGCGAGACATCTGGCGCCGGAGTTGCCGCCGTTCGTCTCAGCGGATGTAGCCCAGGCTCTTGAGCGATTCGACCTCGTGGGGGCTCAAGTCCTTGACCCGCGGGCGGGACATCGCGCGCGCGCGATTCAGCAGCGTGACCTGGAACGCCTCGCACTGCGCGCGCACGGCCGCGGCCACGTCCGGCTGCATCTCCATCAGGTTCTCTTGTTCCTGGGGGTCGCGGCGCAGATCGAACAGCCACTGGTGCGGCTCGATCCGCGTGTTCATGTCGTACATGTACTTGTACGGTCCGGTGCGCCAGGAGACCTTGTCGGTGCCGTAGAGCGTGCTCTCGGACATGGCAGGCAGATCGACCTCGGTCTGTCCGGCGATGTGCGGCAAGAGCGAGGTCCCATCCATCGACGTGGGGCCCTCGATGCCCGCGATCTGGAAGAGGGTGGGCGGGATGTCGAGCGTCCGCACCTGAGTCGAGACCACGCGGCCCCCTTCCCCCGAGCCGCTCGGCAACTTCAGGATCAGCGGAACATGGATCAGCTCGTCGTACACGGTGTGCCCGTGCTCGAATCCCCCGTGCTCCCAGAACTCCTCGCCGTGATCGGCGGCAATGACGAGCGTACAGGCGTCGTACAGGTCGCGGCGCTTCAGCTCCTGGACGAGGCGCCCGATCTGGTCGTCGGTGAAGCGGACCTCCCCGTAGTAGGCACCCTGGACGTACGCGATGTCGGCAGGCAGCGGCGGACTCTGACCGGCGTTGGTCTGGAGATCCTTGCACTTGAAGAGACCGAGGGGCAGGGGCGGGCTCGTGCGGCCGCCCGTGAAGAGCTCGCCGTAGCCGGCCGGCGGGTCATAGTCCAGGTGCGGGTCGAACAGGTGGAGGAACAGGAACACGTCCTGGTCTCGCCGCGACGGGAGTTGCCCGATCGCGGCGGTGACGGTCTCGTCAGCGCGGCGGATGGCGGTGGTGAAGGCATGGCGCGCATCGTAGACGTCGAAGCCGCGATCGAGGCCGAGGAGCGGGCTGACGAACGCGCAGTTGCCCCAACCCAGCGTGCGGAATCCGTTCTGCCGGAAGATCTCCGCGGCAGTGGGCACCTCCTTGCGGATACCCGTGAGCTTCGCACCCTTGCCTTTCGCGCCGTGGATCGCGGGCCACGTCCCGGTGAGCATCGAGACGATCGCCGGCAGCGTCCAGCCCGAGGTGGAAATGGCCTGCGCGAAGCGGACCCCGTCGGCGGCGATCGCGTCGATGGCGGGCGTGACCGGCAGGGGGTTGCCGTAGCAGCCGAGGGCATTGCACCGCAGCGTGTCGACGACGATCAGGATCTGGACGCGCCCGCGGCCCTGCGCCCGTGCGATGCGCGGGAAGCCGCCCAGGACGACCGATCCGGTCGCCGCCAGGCCGTAGCGCAAGAGCGCCCGCCGGCTGATCGTCCGGGCGGGCCCGCTCTGCCGATCGTCTGACGCGGGCTGCTGATCCATCTCCCAGCCACCGATTGCGGCCGGGCCCCTCGCCCGGCAGCAGTCAGAACAGGGTAGCACGCCATGGGTTCCAGGGGGACCACCGGGTCCGGGGCGGCCGCCGGGCCGAAGTACCGGAGACCGCTGATCGGCGGCGAGCCTTTCTTGGCAGGTCGGCGTCGCATGCCCTAAACTTGAACACGCACAGATACCGACGGAGGAGGTGCGCCCATGAGAGCGAGTCTGTTCGTAGCAGCGTTGATCCTGGCCGCCGCCAGCAGCCTGGCCGATCCTGCGGACCGCAGTTTCCTCTGGCGTTCCGAGGAAGCCTTGGCCCACGTCCTGCCGGGCCAGTTCCTGAGCGCCTGGCCGCAGAGGACCGAGTACGGCTACGACGTCGAGCATGTCGACCTCGACCTGACCGTCGACTTCACCCAGCAGATGATCGACGCGACCAGCACGCTGAATCTCCAGGTCACGACGCAGGGGCTGGCCGAGATCGTGGTCGATCTCAACGACGCCCTGACCGTCGACCAGGTGACCCTGGACGGCGTCCCCCGTCCCTTCGCCCAGCAGCCGGAACAGGTCGTGATCACGCCGGCGGTCCCGCTGCCGGCGGGCACCGCGATCGCCGTGGCCATCGACTACCACGGCCGCCCGGAAACGGTCGGCACCAAATCGATGCGCTGGAACGTGCACGCCGGCACCCCGGTCGTCTACACGCTGAGCACGCCCTACTCGACCGCGCCGACGACGGTGATCCCCGTCAGCCACTACTGGCGTCCCTGCAAAGACGTGCCGGACGACAAGAGCACCTGTTCGATGCGGATCACCGTTCCCGAGACCATGCTGGCCTGCTCGAACGGCATCCTGGTCTCGGACGTGAACAACGGAAACGGAACGCGCACTCTGTCCTGGGCGCACGGGTACCCGGTGGCGCCCTACCTCATCACCATGGGGGCGACCAACTACCGCACGATCGAGGGCATTTACCAGGGCTCGGGCGGCGCGACGGCCCAGATCCAGCATTTCGTCTACCCGGAGCGCTACAACCAGGCCTTGACCAGCTTCAACATCACCGCCGAGGCCTTGGCCTGCTTCGCGTCGCTCTTTGGGGAGTACCCGTTCATGGGTGAGAAGTACGGCATGTTCTGCACACCGCCCGGCCCGGCGGTCGAGGAGCAGACGATGACGGCCTACCCGGACTACCTGATCAACGGCTCGCACCAGTACGACTGGGTCGTCGTGCACGAGATGTCGCACATGTGGTGGGGCGACTGCGTGACCTGCCGGAGCTGGGAGCATGTCTGGTTGAACGAGGGGTTTGCCTCCTACGCGGAGGCCCTGTGGCAAGAGCACCTCGGCGGCGCAGCCGCCCTTCGAACCTACATGCTGTCGATGGACAACGGTCCCTACCAGGGGAGCATCTACAACCCGCCCTACATCTGGCACGAGATCGTGTACTCGAAGGCCGCGTGGCTGCTGCACATGCTCCGGCACGTCATGGGCGACGCCGCGTTCTTCCAGTTCCTGCTCGACTACCGTGCCGCGTACGAGTACAGCAGCGTCGTGACCGACGACATGATCGCCGTCGCCGAGAGCGCGTACGGTGGCGACCTCGATTGGTTCTTCGAGCCCTGGCTCTACCACGAGGGCGAACCGACCTACGAGACGAGCTGGACCTATCACGGCGCGGGGCCGTACCAGGTCGCGCTGAACGTGGCGCAGGTCCAGTCGCTGACGTACCCAACCTACAAGATGCCGATCGATCTGGTGATTCAGACCACGGGCGGGTCCTTCAGCACCGTGATCTGGGATTCGCTGCGCACGCAGTGGTTTGCCTTCGAGGTCGCGGACAGACCCCTGTCGGTGACCCTCGACCCCAACGACTGGATCCTGGCCGACTTCACCACGGGCACGACGACGGCTGATCCCACCCGCCCGATCGGCGTGGTCGCGCAGAGCCTGGGGCTTGCGGGGCCCAGCCCATTCCGCGACCAAACGGTGCTGCGGTTCACGCTGTCTCGGCCGGGCAGCGTGGCCCTGCGGGTCTTCGATGTCGATGGGCGGATGGTGCGCACATTGCGGCAAGGCGCCTGCGCCGCGGGTGAGCACGACGTGGCCTGGGATGGCCGCAACGACGAGGGTCAGCGCGTCGCGGCCGGGGTCTACTTCTGCCGGCTCGCCGGGCCCGGTGGCGGGCAGGAGCGGCAAGTGGTCCTGCTGCCCTGATTCCCGAGGGTGCGGCGTCTTCGAGCGGCGGTTTCATACCGGCCATGTCCGGGCCAAGGATTGCACGCGTCGCAGGCGATCCGTGCGTTCGGATCCACCGCGCCGCGGCGCAGGCCGACATCGCCTTGACGAACGGCCGGGAGTCTCTTACGGTGCTGGGCACTGGAACTCAAACGGGGGCGCGTAGTTACTCCTGAGGGGTTCCAGCATCCCTGCGGTGGGGTGCTGCGGGATCGCAAGGAGGAGAGAGCCATGCGACGGATCGGCACGCTCCTGGTGTGTTTGCTGCTCTGCCTGACGGCGCCAAGCGCGTCGGCCGGCCGGGTGTTTGGGGACATCAAGATGGACGGCAAGCCGATCGCGCCCGGCCTGCCGGTCGTGATCGATCTGGTGCCGCCGGCGAGCGCGCCCGGGGACACGGCCAAACCTGCGCCGGTGAGGGCGGACTCCACGGTGACCGACAAGTTCGGCTCCTACAAACTGGCCGTGAAGGCAGAAGGCAAGTGCATCCTGAGCCTCCTGTACGAGAAGCAGCTGCTCACGCTCGAGGTCTTCTCCTACAAGGAAGCCACACGCTATGATCTGATCCTCGAGAAGAAGGATGGCAAGCTCTCCCTGCGACGGAAGTGAGCAAGCGATGAGCGATGCGCCCACCCGGAAGCGGGAAACGTGGGACAAGATCGACATCGTCATGCGGCCGGTGGGCGGGCTGTTCACTGCGGCCGCCATCGCCATCTTCGGGTTCATCACCTCGAACGCGCTGAACCAGCGCCAGGCGATGGACACCAACACCCGCCTCTACACGGAGCTGATGAGCCGGCGCGAGGAAGCGGAGAGCGCGCTGCGCAAGGACATGTGTGTCTCCATCATCAACTCCTTCGTGACCCCGAGTGAAACGGGTCTGGGTACCTCCATCCTCAACCTGGAGATGCTGGCCTACAACTTCCATGAATCGCTCAACCTGAAGCCGTTGTTTGCGGAGATGCGCCGGCGCGTGATGCACGCTCAAGAGGAGGCGAAGACCCCGGAGGCTCACGCGGAGAACGATGCCTACCTCGAGCGGCTGCAGATGACGGCGCGGGAGATCGTGCGCCGGCAATTGATCGTCTTGGAGGGCGTCGGCCGGCGCTTCGATCGAACCATCGACCTGACGGACGATCCCGTCGGCACCTCCCTCGAACCGGGGACGCTGACCCTGGATGGCACCGAGACGACCTTCGGCATCGACATCCTGGATGTCGATCGGCAGAATCGCGAGATCCGGATCGGTCTCAGCATCGAGACACCTGATCCCGAGCTGGGCCGGCAGACGAAAGTGGCGAGTTTCGGCGTCAGCTACTTCGACTTCCCGATGATCGACAACACGCGGCTCGCCGGGGGCCAGCGGTGCGCGGTCGTCCTCAACAGCTTCTCGGACCAGTCGGCGGACATCACGCTGGTCCTCTTCCCCGGGGCCTATGCGAGCCTGAAGGAAAAGCCCTACTACGACGAGGTGATTGAGAGCGTGCTCAGCGCCAACCGGCAACTGGAGCGCTGAACGCTCCTCGCGCCGCGCTCAGCGCGCCAGACAGATCCTCCAGGTTGCGGCTTGGGCGCCGGCCTCCAGCCGCGCGAAGTAGACCCCGCTGGACATCGCCCGCCCCGTCGCGTCCCGTCCGTCCCAACAGGCCCGATAGGTGCCCGCCGCGCGAACGCCATCGCACAGCACCCGTGCGGGCCGTCCGAGGAGATCGTAGACCGCCAGGCAGACATGGCCTGGCTGGGGCAGCGTGTAGCCGATGCTGACCGACTGCGTGAACGGGTTCGGATCCGCGCGCCCGAGGAGAAGTCGGGGAGACGCTGGGCCCTCTTCGGCCAGACCGGCGGGATTCGCGTAGCGCAGGACCGCATCGTGGGCGCCGCAGGCCCAGGGTTCCCCGGCGACGCGGAAGGCGAGCTCGCTGATCGAGCTCAGCACGTACGGGCCGGACCACTCCAGCGACCAGCTCTCCCCGCCGTTGTCGGTCCGGTAGATGAACCCCCGGCCGTCCTCGCCGGCCGCGCCCCCGGAGGGATTGCGCGCGACGAGCCATCCGACCAGCTCATCGCGCATGATGACGTCGTCGATGTAGGTGTGGCTCACCTGACCCACGAGCTGCCAGTGCTGCCCGCCGTCCACCGTCCGATGGACGGAGCCTCCCACCGCGCCCAGCCAGCCGTGGAGCTTGTCGAGGAAGTAGGCGGCCTGGAAGTGACTGGACGACGCGGGCGTCTGTGCGACCCAGTGGTCGCCGCCGTCCACCGTGTGGCGAATGAACCCGTTGCCGCCGCCGTAGCCACCGACTGCCCAGCCTTCCAGGGGATCGACGAAGAATACCTCCTGGACGTAGTTGGCGGTTCCGCTCGACTGTGACGCCCAGGTCACGCCGCCGTCCTGCGTCACGCGAATCGTGCCGTTGCTGCCGCAGGCCCAGCCTCGCAGCGCGGTGGCGAAACAGATGCCGCCGACCCAGTTCGAACTGCCGACGTAATGCCGACTCCAGTTCAGGCCTCCATCGGTGCTGCGCCAGACCGAGGCGCTGTTCCCTTCCCAGAGCATCCAGCCGGTGTTCGGATCGACAAACTGCACCTGCGCGCCGCCGGGGGCATTCGCATCCCGCCACCAGCTCCAGCCGCCGTCGTCGCTCCGCAGGCAGTAGCCGTCGATCCCCACGCTGGAGCCCGCGGCCAGCCAGCCGTGCTGATCGTCGCTCCAGGTCAGCGAACGCCACAGGGCGGCCCGGTATTCGAAGTCCCAAGTCAGACCCTCGTCATGGCTGCGTACGACTTGGCCGTAGTCGGAGCAGATCCAGAGGCTGGTGTCGACGTACTGGACGCCGTACGTGTACGCGAGGACCGGAGGAGTGTGCGGAACCCAGGTCTCACCACCGTCCGTGGTGACGAAGACCTTCTCCGAGGCCGGCGAGAGGATCTGCACGGACGCGATCGCGGCGTGCAACGCATCTCGCACATCTACCGCATAGTTGTAATGGAGGCCCGTGTAGCCTTGGATGGTCCAGGTGTCGCCGCCGTTCGTCGTGTGCAGGATCGGCCCCGCCGGGCTCATGTAGAGGCTGGAAGTCGTGGCCCAGCCCTCGGTGGGAGAGGCGAAGTCGATCGAGGAGACGTTGCCGTTGCCGCTGGTAGGGACGGTCTGGCGCTCCCAGGAGACCCCGCCGTTCTTGGTGTGATGGATGTGCGGGGTGATCGCGTTGTCGTACCCGCAGACCCAACCGTTCAGCGCATCGATGAAGCAGATGTCCTCGCAGGAATAAGCGGTCGTGCCGAAGCTCTGGTTCACCCAATTGGTGCCACCGTTCGTCGTGTGGAGCACGAGATAGCTCGAGCCGTCCTGCCAGCCCCCGGTCGCCCAGCCGCGCAGGGCATCGAGGAAGCACACCTTGGTCAGCTTGCGCGCCGTGCCGCTGGTTTGCCGCACCCAGGTGTCGCCGCCGTCAGTGGTCGCATAGATCGCGCCGGCGCTGCCGACGACCCAGCCGTTCAGCGCATCCGCGAAGTCGACACCGCACAGGACCACGCTGGTCGGGTAGGGGAAGGGCAACGGGACCCAGTTTGCACCGCCGTCGGTCGTGCGCAGCACGCAGCTGTAGACCTGGCCGCCTGCGCCCGACCCCCCGACGGCCCAGCCATGCAGTCCGTCGGGGAGGATGCAGATGTCCTGAATGGAAGGTCCGGGGGCGCTCCGGAGGGCCTCCCACTCATCAGCCTGGGCCGTCCCGGCCGAGAACCGGAGGGTCGGCCCGGTCAGGAAGAGGGAAAGGGCGATGATCACCGGGCGTGCAAGACGGAAATCAGCGCGCGAGCGCATGGCGGGCCTCCTGTGGGCAATGAGACGTTCGGCGGGTCCAAGCGAAGTATGCCAGCCTGGGTACAGCCGCGCATAGGCCTTTTGGCCGCCGCTGGTCCGCGTGCCCCGTCTGGGGTCCCAGGCCCCCTGCGCAGGAGGGCCGCCCGCCCGGGTCTGCCCACGTATTTTGACCGTCCGTCGCGCGTCCTTAAGTCGGTAGAGAACCCGAGGGCCGTGCTGGCATAGGAAATGCCAATCCGACCCGGCCCGGATCTTGTTGAGCACGCACCGTGGCAGCACAGGGCAGAAACAGGAGGTAGTCATGTTTCGTTGGGTCCCGATCCTCGCAGCCGTGGGGCTCCTGCTGGCGCCGGCAGGCGCGCAGTGGCCAGTTCACTTCGACAACCTGCTCTTCACCCCCGTCTCCTACGCCGAAGGGGGCACCTTGTACTTCCTGGACTATCAGACGGGCATTTCGGGGACTGCCTTCGGCGCCTGGACCTCATTCACGGCCGATCTGCCCGCCGGGCACCCTTGGGGCTGGCTCGAGAATTACCAGTACTACTGCGTGGACTTGGCCCACCTGTTCCAGTTCGGCGATCCGACGTGGGACTTGTACCCCACGAATCACCCGGCCGTGCCGGCCATCCCCGGATTCCAGGGAACGCCCCAAGGACTGGCCACGGCGGCCTACCTCTACAACACCTACGCGGCCACGGCCGCGGCCTCGCCGTACCAGCAGGCCCGAGCTGGGCTTCAGATCGCTATCTGGGAGGCCATCTACGATGGCGGCGGCACGTTCGGCACCGTCGTTGGAGGTCCCAATCAGGGCAACTTCTATGTGGCCTGGGACAGCAACAACTCGGATGTCCTGCCCTACGCGCAGGGCTATCTGGCGGGATCGGTCGGAACGAGCGTTGCCGGCTACTTCGTTGACCATCAGAAGCTCATAGGCCCGAATGTTCCCGAGCCGGCCACCCTTGTGCTTCTGGGTGTCGGCCTGACGGGTTCCGGCCTGATCGCCCTCCGGAGGAAGCGCAGGTAGTCACCAGCTACCTCGCGGGAAGTCCAGGCCGCGCGCCGGTGTCCCCCGGTCAGGGCAAGGACCCGGCGCCGGCCTCTGCCACACCGTTGAGCGCATCCCTCACCCGCTCATCCCGGTCGACCATCTCGCGTAACTCGCGCCGCGCCGCATCCACGCCTTCTCTGCCGAGACTCCGCTCGTACTTGGTCCGCGCTCGAGCGGCCTCAGCGGTCCGCCCTCGCGTGGCTCCGGCCCACACCTCGGCCGCCTGGCGTGCACAGCGGTGCTAGAATGCAGCCGGGAGCGCACCCGGGCGCTGGGTGCCGGATGGTCGAACGTGACTTCCATGAGAGGAGGAAGCAGCCATGTCGGCATGGAGACGTGTCGCTTCAGCAGTCTCTCTCGTGATGGCCTTGGTGCCGTGTGCGGCGTGGGCAGAGGAGTCCATCGCGCCCGTGATCGATTCACAGACCGGAGCGGTGGTCCGCTCCGAGAGCGCCCGGCGCTATCCGGAAGCCGCTCGCGGGCCGTGCCTACAAGAGCGCGGCCTTGGAATCTGGGACGGCCGGGGTCCCTGGGGTGGGAACATACGCGCGCTGCTCACCGATCCCCATGACCCCGCGCAGATTCTGTGCGCGTGTGGCTTCTCCTGGGCGACGGAAGCCGGGGGCGTCTGGATCAGCCATTCCGGCGGGGTCGATTGGCAAGACACCGGTCTGAGGAATCGACCGGTCTACGGCCTGGCATCCTCGCCCGCGCAGCCGGGAGTCTACTATGCCGCCGTGTACGACGGCCTCTACCGCTCGCTGGATGCGGGCCTGACGTGGACGCGCATCGCCTTTGCCGGGCAGTTCCTGCTGGGGGCCGGGGTGAAGGCCGACGACGGCAACGTCCTCATCGCGGGGCTCTCCTCGAACCAGGGGATCCGCCGTTCCATCGACGGGGGCGTGAGCTGGAACTCGGTGGGGTTGGATACCGGCTACTTCAAGGGATTCGGTGCGTCCCCGCTCCAGCCCGAGCGCATGTATCTCGCCATGTCGGGGCTCACGAGCGCCGTCTACCGCAGCAACAACGGCGGCGCGAGCTGGACGGGCATGGGGCCCTCCGGCTGCTCCGGCTACGGGCTCTACGTCACGCCCGACAACGCCGACCGGGTCTTCGTCACGGTGGCGGTCCAAGGGACGGCGGGCATCTATCGCACCCTCAACGGTGGCGAGAGCTGGGTGCGCGTCCTCGACGGGGTCAGCTACGCCCCGGTGGTCGAGCGGGACGGCGTGCTCTACGCCGCCATCATCGGACAGGGCATCTATGAGAGCACCAACGGGGGCGACAGCTGGGTGCCGTCGAGCGCCGGGATCGTGGCCGACTTCTGGCAGGCGGGCGCGGCGGGCACGGCTGGTGCCCTCTTCGGTCATTGGGGCGGCGTCTATCGCTCCGCCGGCGCGCGCGCACCGTGGGTCGTGTCCCAGGAGGGGATCGACAACGCCTTCGTCTACACCGTGGCCTACTACGCGGACTTGGGCCAGCTCTGGGCCGGGACCGATGAAAGCGGTCTCTGGTGCAGCGGCGACGGGGGACAGACCTGGGGAATGCGCGTCAGCGGGCTGCTGGACTGGGGGATCGGGGGCATTGCCCCTGCCGATCACGAGCAGTTCCAGGTGGGTCGGATGATCGTCGCCACGGGTGATGGAGTCTTCCTCTCCGACGATCAGGGCTCGACCTGGACGCGCGCCGGGCTGGCGGGCGTGCCCCTCACCTCGGTCGCCATCCGCTGGACCGATCCGCAGCAGATGTGGGCGGGCAAGGAGATCGGCGGCGTCGTGCGCTCGACCAACGGGGGCGTCACGTGGCTCACCGGCACGGGCCAGCCCTCGAACGGGCTCTACCCGAAGATCGCGCTCGCCGCCCTCGCGAGCAACCTGCGCGTCCTGGTGGGGTTCCAGCAGAACGGCAACGGGGCCGTCTACTACTCCGATGATGGGGGAGCCAGCTACCTGCCGGGGACTGGACTCCAAGCCACGTCCTATCAGAACGACCTCTCGGTACGCTTGCCCTCTGCGCGGCAGGGGGACGGGCGCGCGGGCGCGATCGCCTACTGCGCCACGGATCGCGGAATCTACCGCTCCTACGACAGCGGCGTGAGCTGGGAGCACGCCGGCAGCTTCTACACCCTGTGCTGGTCGGTGATGGGAACGCGGACCGCCGATGTCTACGCCGGCTCCCAGGGAGCGGGTGTCTATCTGAGCGAAGATGAAGGAGACACCTGGGTGCCCTACAACGAGGGAATCCAAGGGACCACGGTCTGGAGCCTGGTGTACGGACAGACGCACGAGTACGTCTTCGCGGGGTTGCGCGGGCACGGCGTGAGGGGAATCAACGAGGATGTCACCGGCGTCGATCCGCGTCTCGCGCCCCCGTCCGGTGGCAGGCCGCTGATTCGCCTGAGCCCGAATCCGTTCCGTGCATCGTCGCGGCTGCAGCTCTCCGGTGGCCGAGGCGGCGCGTGCGAGCTGCGTGTCTGCGATGCGAGCGGGCGGATCGTCTGGACGGAGCGGGTGCCAGTCGGGAAGGACGGGCTGACCTGGCTCTGGCCGGGCACGGACCAGCGTGGGCGGCCGCTGCCCGGCGGCGCGTACTTCGTCACAGTCGGCGGGTCCGCCGGGCAGGCGAGCTCGAGGTGGGTCATCGTCCGCTGAGCGCGTGGCTGAGCGCGGGGCGGCAGGCACTTCGTCCGGGCCGGTGCCGCCTGACATGGCGGGCTGGCCCGGACCGCGAAATCGATAGCATGTACCCGCCCGGAACGTGCTGTATAATCAATTTCGGCATCTCCACAGGGTCCTGTCACCAGAGGAGGTCTTGCATATGAATTCTCACTCGAGGCTCCCATGGATTGTCCTGGCAGCCGCGCTCCTGCTGCTGGCCAGCAGCTATCCATGCGCGCATGCCTTTGTCGCCCAGGACGGGAACGAAGTCTACGAGATTCCGCTACGGCAGTTCGACCTGGCTGGATACCGCACGCCCGCGATCGAGCGAGCCGGCCAGGATGCGGTTGGCAGATTCAGCGAGGACAACGGAGGCACCTGGCACGTCTACACCTGGAATCCCCAGACAGGAACGCCCAGCTACCTTTACGGCAGCGGCGTGGACCTGAGCCGCGGTCTGACCAGCGGCGAGGAAGCCGCTGAGGTGGCCCGCCAGGTCATCGCTGCCAATCCGGGCGTCTTCAAGGCCAACCTGGCCGACCTGCGCCTGGCGAGCACCCCGCACGGCATGGGCAAGTGGGCCGTGCACTTCCAGCAGACCTACCAGGGGCTCGATGTCTGGCAGGGTCGTGTGCACCTCACCTTCACCGACAGCGGCCGCCTGTTCGTGATCGGGTCCGAGTACTACCAGGGCATCGAGCTCGATGTGCAGCCGACGTTAACCCTGGCGGATGCGGAGCGCATCGCGCAGCGCGATCTGCCTTTCAACGGGATGACCGACTGGATCGAGGCAGGTGGCACCCTGCTGGTGCTGCCGGAGCCATTGAGCGAAACAGAAGTGGCCTACCACCTCGTCTGGCGGGTTCGCGTGCACACGGCTGATCCCATTGGCATCTGGGTCACGCACGTGGACGCCCACAGCGGCCAGATCATCTGGCGCTACAACGACGTCCACTTTATTGACTTCACCGGCGACGCCAACGGTGAGATCCAGCCGGGGACCTACTGCAACGGGATCGAGGAACAGGCCCTCAAGTATCTCCGCGTGCAGGTCCAGACGGTCGGTGAGACGATTACCGATCAGCAGGGTCTGTGGACCGTTCCCTACAGCGGCTCCGACCCGAAGACGGTCTACGCCGATCTCTACGGGCCCTACATCGACGTCAACAACCAGATGACCGGCGCCCCCCAGGCCACATTCACCGGGAGCTTCACGCCGGGCACGCCGATCCCCGTAGTGTTCAACGATGCCAACGCCCAGCACGACGAGCGCGACTGCTTCGACGCGATCAACGACGTGCACGACTTCATCAGCCTCTTCGACCCGACCTTCGGCTACATCAACCAGCGCATCACGTGCAATGTGAGCCTCAACAGCACCTGCAATGCCTACTGGGACGGCTCGATCAACTTCTTCCGCGAGGGGGGTGGCTGCGCCAACACCGGGGAGATCCAGGGCGTTCCACACCACGAGTTCACCCACGGAATCCAGGACTACATCCTTGGCTCCCAGGGCAACGAAGGTCTGGGCGAGGGCAACAGCGACGTTACATCCAATCTCCTCACCCAGGAGTCGATCATCGGCCGCGGGTTCTATCTGGGCAACTGCACCAGCGGCATCCGCAACTCGCTCAACACCCTCATCTACCCCGACAACGTCGTCGGCCAGGAGATCCACGCCGCTGGCCAGGTGATCGCCGGCTTCCACTGGGATTTCATGGTCCTCATGCAGGGTGCCTACGGGCAGGAGACGGGGACCGTCATGGCTGGCGAGCGCTGGCACTTCGCCCGCGTGCTGGAGCACCCGATGACGCAGCCGGCACAGGTGCTGGCGACCTTCATCGCCGATGACGACGACGGCAACCTGGAGAACGGCACGCCCCACCACCCGTTCCTCTGCGAGGCGGCCACGAATCACAACTTCGAGTGCCCCGAGGTCCTGGTGGGCGTCCACATCGTGCACACCCCGGTGGCCAGCCACGAGGAGGAGGGGGACGTGGCGGTGACCGCGCGGATCTTCTCCTATAGCGCCCCGCTCGTTCCCAGTTCGCTGCTGCTCACCTATCGCGTCAACAGCGGCCAGTTCATCGAAGAAGTCATGACCCCGAGTGGGGCGACCGATGAATTCCAGGCCGTCATCCCGAACATCACCCAGAGCACCATGGTGGAGTACTTCCTCCACGGGGCGGACGAGGCTGGCAACGAGGCGACGGCGCCAGCCGGGGCCCCCGCGGAGCTCTACGACTTCGTTGTCGCGCCGAAGGTCGACATCCTGGTCGACGCCATCGAGACAGGGGCGCCCAATTGGACCCACGGCGTGGTCAGCGGCGGTTTCAGCGATCAGTGGCACATCAGCGCGACCCGCAACCACACGCCGCAGGGTGTCAGCAGCTGGAAGTGCGGTGACACGGGTACCGGCGACTACGGCAATCTGCTGGATGCGGGGCTGGTGACACCGGAGTTCGAGCTGCGTAACAGCTCCTATCTGCACTACTGGCAGTGGATCGATGCCGAGGAGAGCTCTGCCTATCCCGGGCGCGCCTACGACGGGGGGCTGGTGGAGATCAGCGTCGACGGCGGCCCGTGGACGCAGATCTTCCCCGACGGCGGATACACGCACACCATCCGCGCGGGCAGCACGCCGGGGCCCTTCGCGGTCGGCACCGAGGTCTTCTCGGGCAGCAGCAACTGGCAGGCCATCGATTTCAACCTCGGCGAGTTCAGCGGCATGGCGCGGTTGCGCTTCCGCTTCGGCAGCGATGGTGCCGACACGGCCGAAGGTTGGTACGTCGACGACGTGGTGATCGACGGATTCGAATTCGAGCTGTCGGCCGTTGGCGAAGAGGCCCCGGGCGGGTTGCACTTCGCGCTGCACGGCACGCGCACGAATCCGATCAGTGGCGCCACCGAGATCGCCTTCGAGGTGCCCGCCACCGTCGAGGCCCAGCTCGCAGTCTACGATGTGACCGGCCGGACGGTCCGCGCCTTTGGCGAGCAGGCCTACGGACCGGGCACGCACCTCGTGCGCTGGGACGGCCGGGACGCGGCCGGCAGCCCGGTGCCCTCGGGCGTCTATTTCTACCGCTTGCAGGCGGGGGATCTCACCGCCACACGGATGCTGGTGATGACGCGGTAGACAGCCAGCGCCGAGCGCCGCACCTGGCCAGATGAAGAGGGGTCCGGTCCCGTGTGGGATCGGGCCCCTCTTGCGCACGGCGTCGATCCGGTCGCACGATCGCGCTCGGGCGGTAGCGTGAACCCTACCCCGACCCCAGGTACGCCTCCGCCACCTTGGGATCCCGCGCCACCTCCCCCGCCGGCCCGGAGTGCACGATCCGCCCCGTCTCGAGCACGTAGGCGAAGTCGGACTCCTTGAGCGCCATGCGCGCGTTCTGCTCGACCAGGAGGATCGTCGCGCCCGAGGCGTGGATGGTCCGGATGATCTCGAAGATTGTGACCACCAGCACCGGCGCCAACCCCAGCGAGGGTTCGTCCAGCAGCAGCACGCGCGGTTCGGCCATCAGGCCGCGGCCGATCGCGAGCATCTGCTGCTCGCCGCCGCTCAGGGTGCCACCCGACTGGTTGTAGCGTTCCTTCAGGCGCGGGAAGAGCTCGAAGACGCGGTCGCGATCCCGGGCAATCGCGGCGCGGTCCTTGCGCCGCCAGGCGCCCAGCTCGAGATTTTCGCGCACCGTCAAATTGGCGAAGACGCCGCGCCCCTCGGCCACGTGGATCACGCCCAGGTCGACGATCTCATGCGGAGAGCGGTGCGTGATGTCCTGGCCGTCCAGGAGGATTCGCCCGGCGGCCGGGCGATTGAGCCCCGAGATCGTGCGCAGGCAGGTCGTCTTGCCCGCGCCGTTCGCGCCGATCAGCGTGGCGATCTGTCCATCTTCGACGCGCAGGGAGATCCCGTGCAGCGCCTCGATGCCGCCGTAGCGGACGACCAGGTCGTGGACCTCAAGCATTCGCCGCGCCCTCCGGTCCCAGGTAGGCTTCGATCACCTTGGGGTTGCGGCGGATCTCGGCCGGTGTCCCCTCGGCGATGCGGACCCCGTAGTCCAGCACGCTCACGCGCTCGCAGATGCCCATGACCACCTTCATGTCGTGCTCGACCAGCAGCACGGCCAGCCCGAACTCGTCGCGGATGCGGCGGATGAGCGCCATCAGCTCGGCCGTCTCCTGCGGGTTCATCCCGGCGGCCGGCTCATCCAGCAGCAGGAGCTTCGGTCCGCTCGCCAGCGCACGGGCGATCTCGAGCCGGCGCTGGAGCCCGTAGGGCAGCATCGCCGACTGCGCATCCTCGAGGTGCCCGAGGTCCATCAGGCGGAGCATGGCGCGGGCGCGCTCGAGCGTGCGCGCTTCCTCATGGCGATGGAAGGTGGTGTTCCACACCGCCGCCCAGGGGCTGTCGGCGGCCCGCAGATGGCAGGCGGTGCGCACGTTGTCGAGCACGCTCAGGTTGCCGAAGAGGCGGATGTTCTGGAACGTGCGGGATACCCCGAGCTGGGCGATGCGGTGCGGCGGCATTCCGGCCAGGTCGCGACCGAGGAGAACTACCCGTCCCGCGGTGGGGGGGTAGACGCCGGTGATGGCGTTGAACACCGTCGTCTTGCCCGCGCCGTTCGGTCCGATCAGACCCACCAGCTCGCGCTCCCGCAGGAGCAGATCGTAGTCCGCCACGGCCTTCAGCCCGCCGAAGGCGACCGTCAGCCGGTCGAGGCGCAGCACCTCGCGCCGCTCCGCGCCGGGCGCCGTGACCGCGGCCGCGGTGACCGGGCCTGCGTCCGCGCCCGTCGCCGCCGGCGGCACCACGTCC
>CAZDKK010000023.1:0-58430 GCA_964506245.1 uncultured bacterium
CGCCAACCGCTCTCGGGCCTCGAAACACGCGACGGGGTTCGGCGAGCACTTACGGATCCTCAACCGGGGGCGCGTGGCATTCGAGTGCTCGGGAAACGTCCTGCGCACTGCGTGGTTCCGCGAGAGTGTGGAGCGAAGAGCCAATGAGTACGCTGCCGATCTTCTTCTGCCGGTCCCCATGGTCGTTCCGTGGCTGCGAAAGCGGCCGGTGACTTTCGTGACCGCGCGGAACCTCGCCTCGATGTTCGAGACCAGCCTGACCGCTGCTGCATTGCGACTGGTGGAGCACGGTTCGTATCCGGCGATGCTTGTATGGAGCACGCCCGAGCGGCGGGTGTCCTTCAGACGCGGACCGGGGGTGCCGGAGAACTTGTAGCCGCTGGATGGTCCTGGGAAGAAGACACTCGCCGCCGAACTCCTGGGCGCGAGGAGTATCGCCGAAGTCGAGGCACAGGATGTGCCCGCTGATGAGTGGATCGATCATCCGGACGCCCATCGGTACTCGATCCGTGAGGATTCCATCCGTCTGGCAAGTGACCTGGTTCTCACCCTTCTCTGGTGGCGCAACGAGCAGCAGTTGCTCGACCTGGACACCGACAGCGAATGACAGGCACTGGCGACTCCCAGGGTTGGCGCCGGGGAGAGCCACGCACGCGAGGCTGACGAGAGGCTAGTGGGTGCAGAGACGACGGGGTCCCGCAAGGCAGCCCGGGGCCCGTGGCGCCGCGGCGCCGGTGGGACCACGGGTGCAGAGGCAGCGCACGTCAGACACTGCCCCCCGGCTCTCCCTGATCGCGCTTCCGGAGGGAGTGGGGGTGGGGTAGGGCTGATCGAACGTGGCCTCACCACCCTGTCCCGGGCCGTGCCCGGCTGATGGGCGCTGCCGCCCGGTGTGCCCCGATTCACGCCGCACCTCACCCGGCCCCGGGCCCCCTGGATCGCCGCACTGCGGTCCCCATAACCCACTGAAATAGTATCAGTTTCGTCTTGACCCCGCCGTTCCCATG
The DNA here is from genome assembly GCA_964506245.1 of uncultured bacterium. GTDB lineage: Bacteria > Eisenbacteria > RBG-16-71-46 > CAIMUX01 > WJJG01 > CAZDKK01. The sequence goes on from CAZDKK010000023.1 coordinate 1,008, forward strand.
TTATATAGTATCACTTAGAGATGAAAGCGTAATGCTTTGGAACTGGCGAAGGGGTGCAGAAAGGAGGTAAACCCGGTGTTTGTTGATGGTTCCAGCGATATCCGGCGATCGTCGAGCCGCGGGAGAAGGTTCCCAGTCGAGACCCTGACCCCGGCGGAGGTCCAGGCCCTCATGAGGGCGTGCTCCCGGAGGGCGCCGACGGGCATCCGCAATCGGGCGCTGATCGCGGTGCTCTACCGGGGCGGCCTGCGGATCTCCGAGGCCCTCGCCCTGAGGCCCAAGGACCTGGACTCCACTGCCGGCACGATCCGCGTCCTGGAGGGCAAGGGTGGCCGTCAGCGAACGGTTGGGATGGACCCCGAGGGATTCGCCGTCGTGGAGGTCTGGCTCGCCAGGCGACGCGCGCTCGGGATCGACGGCCGGCGGACGGTCTTCTGTACCCTCAAGGGGGCGCGCCTGCAGACGGCGTACGTGCGTGCGTTCCTGCCCCGACTCGCCATGCGGGCCGGGATCCTCAAGCGCGTCCATCCCCATGGTCTCCGCCATACCCATGCCGCGGAGCTGGCCGGGGAGGGGGTCCCGCTGAACATCATCCAGGCCCAGTTGGGGCATGCGAACGCGGCGACGACCAGCCGGTACATCAACCACATCGCCCCGCAGGAGGTGATCCGAACGATGAGGGAGCGCAAATGGAGGGAGAATCCGGATGAGTGATCGAACAAGAATCGAGTGGGCCGATGCCTCGTTCAACCCGATCACCGGGTGCACGGGGGTCAGCCCGGGGTGCGCCCACTGCTATGCCCGGACGTTCGCGGAGCGGTTCCGGGGCGTGAAGGGCCATCCCTTCGAGCGGGGCTTCGACTTCCAGCTCTGGCCCGACCGCCTCGAGCTCCCGTTGCGGTGGAGGAAGCCGAGACGGGTCTTCGTGTGCTCGATGAGCGACCTCTTCCATGCCAAGGTACCCACCGCCTTCATCGACCAAGTCTTCGCGACCATTCAGCGAGCCCATTGGCACCAGTTCCAGGTCCTGACGAAGCGCCCGCGGCGGATGGCGGCCTACGTGCGGCGGCTTGAAGGGGGGCAGGGGCGACTGGCGGAGAGCCACCCGAACGCCTGGCTGGGCGCGACGGTCGAGGACCAGCAGCATGTCTGGCGAGCCGAGGTGGTCGCGGGCCTGCCGGCGCGGGTCCGGTTCGTGTCTGCCGAGCCCCTGCTGGGTCCCTTGGACCTCCGCCCGCTACTCGTTCCCGATCGGGGCATCAACTGGGTGATCGTGGGCGGCGAGTCCGGCCCGGGCGCCAGACCGATGCAGGCAGAATGGGTCCGTGACCTCCGCGACCAGTGCCTGGCGGCCAGCGTGCCCTTGCTGTTCAAGCAGTGGGGCGGCGTAGGCAGGCAGAAGAAGCGCGCGGGCCGAACCCTCGACGGCGAGATCTGGGATCGATACCCAGCGCTGGCGTAGACCGAGAGACTCCCTCAAGCCCGCTCGGACGGGTTCGACTTCCCCGCGCCCCAGCCCTCCGCACGCCTCCGCACCCCCGCTCCATCCGCGCAGATGCGCTCCGCGAGCAGACCACGGCCCCCTCGGGTCGCTCAGCAGCGCTGTACAACCCTGTGCAACCCCGTCGATGGCCCGGAAACGGGATCCGGACGCGGCCCGATCATGCCGCCCCGAGCTCCACAGGAGCGCGTAGGGCCGCTTCTGGCCCGTTCCACGTATCCCGAATCGGAATCGCGGCCGATCGCCCCCAGGAGGGCCCCCACGGCCGAACAGCCTCCCGCATTCGGACCGGCGCGCGCCCAATGCCACCGGCGCGTTGACGCCGTGCGCCGGCACGCCGGGTCGCCGGGTCGTTGCGGGGGAATTCGAGCTGCGGCGGGAGCCGCGCGGGCGCAAATGATGATCGTTCATCACTGCGTGTCCGCATCGCGTTTCAGCATCATCTTCGCCACAGCTCGCGCATGGAAACATGACATCACAGATCGCGTCCGACATCGCATGATGAAACGTTCAAGAGCCGTATCGCGAAGAACGAAAGAATCCGTCACCGACTGCATGCGAAAGTTGATACTTAGGCGCGGCGCGATGGGGATCACGACGCACAGCATCAACAGCGCGGAGCAACGCTGCATCTACAGATGCTATTCGCATGAGCAAGATGCAGCAATCGACCCACGCCGCAGGCACGCGCACACGTTCTCGCCGAGTCTCTCGTCACGTTGGAAGACGCCGCCAGTCCCCTGTGCGCGCTCGTATTCCATTACAGCCCAACGCACTGCCCGCCGTCCGCATCAATCCTGGAGCGACGGTGCCGTGCCCCGCGCGCGCCCCGCCACCCGCCGCCGCACGTACTGGCGCAGGACCTTCGAACTCGAGAACCGCATCGCGTACCCCCGGTTGACCTGCAGGATTCGGGTCTGGCGCATGCCCTTCCTCAAGGGCACCGCCACACGGCGTGCGGGAAACGGCTGGAGCCAGAACTTCCCCATGCATGGAACAGAGACGGCCTGGCCTGCGAGAGCCTCCTCCAGGATCTGCAGGAACAGCGCATCTGCAAGCCGTCGCGGAACCCGCGACCGGCGGCAAACAGTGCGCAGCGAACAGGTTGTCTTCGGCTTGGGCATCGTGACCCCTCCCTGTTGAGTCCCGCGCGCACCGTACAAGACCACGACGCCAGAACGGACGCGGTGGTGCGAATCTCTTGCACAGGTCGCGAAGCGGGTGTATTTGGGTATTCCGAATCCGAGAGGGTCGGAGTCGGATCAAGCGGGTAGCTCTCCGGCTCCAGATGCGCGATGACCCCGCAAGCTGGCGGCCGTCGGGGTCAAGGGGCGCGTCCTGTCAGGACGCCTGAACATGTCCATTCAAGCAATCATCGGGGAGTGTGTCAAGGGCCAATGGGCCTCGGCCGCGGGGCAGAGACCGTTGTCCGCCCTCGGCTCGGCATTCTGTACATCTCCAGGCATCGGCAGCCCGTACACCACAGGCTTCAGGGCGATACAGGAGTTCGCGCGGACGGAAGTGTTTCTGTCGCGCGTGTGGCCAAACTGCACGGGCTGGGGAGCGCTTGGCCGCTGCTCGACGGAGGCGCCGGCCCTTGATCGTGGAGATTCCATCCTCTCGATCTTCTCGCAGCTCGGCGGAGTCGCCCTTCTAGAAGCGAACTTGGATTACGCCAACAGGCTCAGCGAGGCTTTCCGGGTGATCTGCAGGATGCCCGCGGTAGTCGTTGCTCATGTCCTGGCACTTCCTTCTGGCAGCGTCCCGCTGTGGCCTATTCCAGTGCTCCGCCAATGGCTGGAGCGCCTGCTCCGGGAGTTGCGAGAGCGCCTTGCGGCGATCCTGGCTGCTTGCAGTACCCAGGTTCGAGTGCCGCGGTCCGAGCCCTGGCCCATCGATCCCTTGACGGACCGCCCGCCGCCACAGCCCCTCACCTCACCCCACGACACGCGTGCTCCTCCCGGGCCCGGCACCGCCATGAAGGGTGAGGTGCCAGGCATGATGGAGGAGTAGCTCTGCGGCATCGGCGCTTGGGTCGCAGTTGCTTTGAAAGTGCCTCCGAATCAAGGCTTCGTCACCTCACCAGACGTTCTTGTTCGACCTGACACGTGATCACCAATGGAGGGGTACGACCATGAAGATAACAGCGGATCTACGAAAGGATGCGAGGCCCGGATGCGGGGCTTCCCCGAGGTTGAGTTTGGTAGGCGGCGCCATCGTGCCGTCGCACAAACGGCGGGTGCCCAGGCATTTGGGCGGCGCCATCAACTTGGGCCTGATGAGAGAAGACGCTGCGGCCCGGGCGACAAGGAGCAACGATGAGCTCGACGAGGCGACATGGTCGATCGTCAGCACATCAACGTCGCGCACGCGTCCCATTGCGGCACCGGTACCGAAGACGCTGGCGCCCGTTCGGGTTAAACTGCGCCATTCGCGGGAGCATCGGCGACGCGCGATATTCTCTGCAGCTCTCAACTACGCGAAGCGTGGTTTCCGGATCTTCCCTGTGCACGGAATCGATCGTAAGGGCAGGTGCACCTGCGGCCGCGAGTGCGGAAAGGGGAGCAAGGGGAAGCATCCATGCATCACCGGATGGCGGGACGTGGGTCCAGTCGATGCCCCGATGATTCGAGAGTGGCAACGCAGGTGGCCGGACATGAACATCGGGGTTGCGACTGGAAGCGCTGCGGGTGCCGTGGTCCTCGACGTTGACAAGCACGAGATCGACGGCGAGGCCATACTGCAGAAGCTCATGAAGGGTGGGAAGAAACTCCCGCGAACGCCGACCAGCCGGACTGGTAGCGGAGGCCGGCATCTCTTCTTCCGCACGCCCGCGGAGCCCCTCAAGAGCTGCAACGGCCTCCTGCCGGGCATCGATTTCAAGGCGGAGGGGGGATACGTCATTCTGCCGCCGAGCCTGCACCGATGCCGACGTCGCTACAGGTGGATCTGGAGCCCGGACGACGCACCGTTGGCCGCGCTGCCTGCGTGGATTGAGCAGCTCGCTCGCATGGACGCCCCAATCCACAAGGTCGTTGGTGCGTATCTTGAGGAGCATGGGACCATCCCTGAAGGGACCCGCAACGTGCAGCTCACCAGCATCGCCGGCAAGCTGTGGAATCTGAAAGGAATCCGGAGTGCCGAGCGGTTGCAGAGCGCGCTGGAACTCGTCAACCAGGTCCTCTGCATCGAACCACTGGAACTGGGCGAGATCGAGAGGATCGCCGCAAGTATCGCACGCCGAGCGAAGCATGAGGCTGCAGCTCCATTGGACTGCTCGCTCACGGGATTCCGGATGCAGCCCCTCGACCTCTCCCGATCCGACGGCCGAGGGGTTCCGGAACTGCCCTGGCTCCTACCGGGCTGGCTGGCTGAGGGTGACATCGCCTTACTGTGCGGCGGAGCCGAAACAGGCAAGAGCACGTTGCTCGCCGGACTCGCGAATGCCTTTGTCCGCGGACACGAGTGCTGCGGCCTACAGCCCACGAGGCCGATCCGCGTTCTCGTTCTCGACGAGGAGCAGTCCGGGCCTCTCACGACGAGGCTCTACCAGCGAACGGGGCTGGCCTTCGGTGAAGACCCTGCCCACCCGTGGCTCCGCGTCTACTCCTCGCAAGGTCTCGACTTGAACACGGCAGAGGGCCGTAAGGAGCTCGACAGAGTCATCGCGGAACACGGCGCGGAGCTGGTCATCATGGATTCGATCAGCACGCTGTTTCCGGGCGTCAACGAGGACCGAGCCTACGAGGTCACGCCGGTCTTCGTGGATCTCCGCCGGCTTCGCATGATGCACTCCTGCACGTTCGTCCTGGTCCACCACGCAGCCAAGACGAGGAGACCTGGATCGAGAGCGGTCGATGCACTTCGGGGGAGCACGGCCTACGCGGCCCAGGCCGACACCGTCTGGCTCGCAGAACTGCGTCACGGGGTACTGGAGCTGAGACAGGCAAAGCGCAGGGGAGCCGAGAAGCTCTCCCTCAGGATCCGAGAAGAGAAGGATGATCCGGACGGAGCCATCCGACTGGTCGGGCTGGGCGCGGCTGCAGGTGAAGCGTGGGAGAAGGGTGATCAAGTAGACGATGCTGCCAAGCTCATCATGGTCCACTTGGTAAGTGGGCCGAAGACGCGCGACCAGATGATCAAGCAGTTCAGCAAGCCGCCACACTCAGTGAAGAGCGGCGCGCTCGACAAGGCGCTCAAGCGGTTGCTGGACGAGGGCAAGATCCGGAAGGTCAGGCGGGGCACGTACGAGAGAGTCGCGTAGAACCGCGGTCACGGGTTCTTCTCCTACTGGAAGGGTGCGTGTGTGGGGACCGGAAGGAATCGCAGATGAAGAACGACACAGCGGGCGTCAAGACGAGTCCTTGGAATGAGTTGCGAGGCTCTGCCTCTCGTTGCCCCTTCACTCGATGCGCCCTATGACCCCTTTCTCCTCTCCCCTTCCCCCTTAAGGGGAGGGAGGGAGAAGCGGGGGGGGCGGGGGGTGGCACACGTGTAGACTCCGCGGGATGAAACTCATGCTGGCTGCGAGCAGACATGCTCTCGCTTGCCACTCCAGGGCGGGGGCAGTGCCTGCGGGGTGCGACATGAATCAGGAATCAAGGCGGTCTGAGGAAAGCACATCGCCAGGGGAGCAGATCGTGCTTGGGCTGTCATGCGGCGCGCCGAGCCGCACGACCCGCGTCGGTCACTCCTTGCTCGCGATCACCGCGTCGGCCCGGTCGTCTGCCTGACCGAGGATCCGGACGCCCAGCTCGGTGCGTGTCATCGCCTGACGGAGGTCTCCCGGCTTCTCCCAGATGAAGTAGTTGTCAGCCCACTGCAGCGCCTCCTGGGCGTGGGCAACCGCTTGCTCAAGGCCCTCTGACGCCCGGGCAGCGTGGTCGCGAGCAGCAGGGGGCAGGTGGGCCGACAGTCGCTTCAACTCGGCTATCTTGGTGTCCCCGGAAAACTCGAGGTCCATCAGTTCCAGTCTGGCCTCCGCGGGCCGCATGCGCCGTGCTCGGACTCTGTCGGCGAGGTAGGTCCAACCGAGAGCCTTGGTGACGGTCATGCCGAGGTCGGCGTAGACCGCCATCCAGCGATCAAGGGCTTCCTCGGGCGCGAGGGGTTCGGCAGCGCCGGTGGCAGCCAGATCCCCGGGGCCTCTCCGAGAGCCCTTCGCGGACGGCACCTGGCCGGCATGGGCCGTTCCCTGGCGCTTGCCGTCCGCGACCAGCGACTCGTAGTGCGCGACCTTCGCCTGGTAGCTCGGATTCCCCGGATCCATCGCCAGCAGTTGCTGGTAGCCTGCCAAGTTCGCGGTCGCGTCGGACGCCGGGATGGCCAGCACCTCCCGCTCCAGTCTGGTGATCGCGTCCCGCTTCTCCTGCTCCACCCGGCGCTGGGCCTCCTCGCGCACGCGCTCTGCTTCCACCGTCGCGGCCTGCTCGTCGGCGCGCGCTTGCCGCTGGCGGGCCGCCGCTGGCGTGGTGCTGTAGACCTGGCCGCCGACAGCGGCCAGCACAAGGCTCGCCACGAGGTAGAACGGGAACGCCGTCTTGCGTGATCTCACCTTCCAGAATCGGACGGTCAGCCGGGGATGGATGGCGCCCAGGACTGCGAGCATCAGACAGCCCAGGCCGGAGAGGATCAGGACGGACGCAACGAACATCGCCATCGGGCAACCTCCTTCCGCGGGCGGCCAACAGGGTCACAGGTACACAACACGCTATGTCTAGTATACCACCGAATTACCTCCTGTCGCGTCCCCAATCCCACCTCCAGGATCTCGCCCTGAGGGGACATGCTGATGTCATCAGAAGTCGAGAAGAAGCTCGGTCAGAACGTGGCCTCCTATCGCAAGTTGGCGGGCCTCACGCAGGAACAGCTCGCGGAGAGGGTCGGGGTCACCCCGGAGACCATCAGCCGTCTGGAGCGCGGGGTCGCAATCCCGTCCCTGGCTCGGATCGACGACGTCGCCCAGGCTCTCGGCGTCGATCTTGGAGACCTGGTTCGGTATCGCAGACGAGGCTCCGACAAGACCGATGTCCTTGCCCGCCTACACACGCTCCTGGCGAAGCGTCCCCGGGCGGAGCTCGAGCTCATTCTGGATCTACTCGGGCGAATCTACCGACAGCGGAAGGCGTGACGGTCGGGGCCCGCGGCCAGGTCTCGGTTCACAGCCCGGCCACAAGCGGGCCGCGTGACCACTCACACACCGGCAATCTCGTCCCGCACCCATGCAAGGGACAGCGTCGGCTGCCTGTGTGCCCGAATCTCGATGACGCCCTCGGAGGAGCCCGACTGGCCAAGGGCGGCCGCGAAGGCGCAGTAGTCATCGAATCCGTCGCCAACGGCGCTGAAGGAATGAACGAGCATCACGGCATGTGGTGCGTGGAATCGCTGCGCCAGGACGATCGCCGAGACCGTTCTGTGCAGAAGCTGGTAGCGGATCTCCGGCGGCGCGGGTGATCTCATGTGAAGCGTCTCCAGCAGGTACGACAGGCGTTCGGCCTTGCCGGCGGAGGCGGCGACTTGCCATTCCCCGAGCGTGGGGCCAAACGACTCTGCCACCTTGCCCTCGACGGCGACGGACACGAGCCCGTCTGCCACACTGCCGAGCAACCACAGGTCCGACTGCGACGGGCGGCGGCCACCCGGAAGATCCACCCGGACTTCTGGGACCGCCAGCAGTAGCCGGAAACCCCGGAACCGATTGCTCCGCTGGAAGGTCTCGCGCACTCGGGCCGGGAGGCCGCCCGCGGACTCCCAGCAGTGGGCGAGGGAGTGTGCTGAGTATCCGGGCTTCCACTGCTTGCCAGGCCGAGCGAGAAGGGGCTCCCAGTCGTCAGGACCGGTGGTCGGTCGCAGGAATGGCTTCATTGTTCGATACCTCCCGTCATGGATCCGAGCGTGGCCAAGATGCATTTGGGAAGGTGGGCGCGTTCCCGCACCTTGGCTTCGCCGGACCGCTTGCCTGCCCCCATGGCGGCTGAAGAAGCAGTGTCGTACGGATGGCCCGCAGAGGCCCTGCAAAGCAGAAGCCGCCCGGCCATCCGGTTCTCTTCTTCCGCGCTCAGTAAGGTCGCAAGAACCAATCGCCGAGCCTCTTCCGATAGACGTAATGGACGGGAAGCATCTCGTGCTCCCGGTCGTACTGGTCAACGAGGGTGAGGAGCACCTGAACCGCGAGCTCGCCCCGAGAGGCCCAGCAGCCCGCCGGGAGTCTGAAGTGGTCCCGCAGGACGAATCCCGGATTCAGGTGGATGAGCTGTCTTCCAGACAGGTGGTGCCCACGGAGCTGGAAGCCCTTTCCACCGCGCTTGGGGACAAGGGAGACCCGTGCCCTCACGGGGAGGGAATGCCCGACGTGGGTCACATTGCAGCCGACGTCGGGAAGATGCCGCCTTGAATCTCCCCCCAGATGCTGGGTGATCGCGACGTGGATAGGTGGGACGAGATTCCGAGTGAACTCCTCGTAGACCTGCTCACGGCGTGCCTTCAGCTCATCTGCGAAGTACTTGGTCCCTCGCGGATGGCGGTCGTTGTAGTGCTGAACCTGGCCATGGCACTCGAAACACAGGGGGATCGCGTTGTTGACGTCATCGTTGCCCCCGCGCTCGGCTGGAAGCAGATGATGCACTTCTATGTTCACCCCGCACGCCTTCTTGCAGAGGCAGCAATGGCGATCCGACCACAGCAGAACGCGTCTCCGAGTGTCTTGGCTGAATGGCACCTTCCACCTCCCGCCAGAGGATCCCGACCTGTCTTGCGCGGTTCAGATCTCAGCTGTCTGCCGCTGGTCCTTCGTAGACGCTTCCTTTCGCTTCTCAGCAAGCTTGGTGTGGGTCACCTTCCACAGACTGGGTAGATTCTGCAGGGCATCGGACTCACGCAGTGCTCTCAGCCACATGGGTAATGCCGTGTCCTCGTAACCAGGGTCTCCGAGCAGGAGCAAGGATTCCGCCAGGCTCCAGCAGCGAATACCGGGGCTCCGCAGCTCCTCGGCGAGGCGCTTGGCAAGATCCTCTGCGTACAGCTGATGCCGCATGTGCCACAGTGCCCCTATCGCCGACTCGGCTAGCGCTGACGACGAGTCGGCGGCGAGCGCCTCGAGGCATCCCATGGTCCGCAGATCGGCAACTGACGTCGCCCCCGCCAGCCGGCATCCCGCCAGACGTTGGGAGCCTGCCCCAGCAGCCAGTTGCTCTCGCAGCCACTCCCCCTCCCGGTCCTCGATGGAGTGGGCCATCGACCAGAGCACGGCGCGGCTCTTCTCCAGGCTCGCAAGAGACAGGAAGAGAGCGCGTGCGCGGCCACCGTCCAAGGCAGACAGCAGAGGAGCATAGAGGTGTCGATCGTGGCATCGAGCATTCATCAGCGCGCTCTCGGCGGCCAGCCACGCCGCATCTGGATCGAAAGCGGCGAGTCCCCGAATAGCGCGAGCCTTGGAACCTACCACCCAGAAGCTGCCTTCCCCCACAAGAGCATCTTCGCGCAGCCGATCCTGAATGGTCGATGGGCAGGCGCGAAGGAGAACTCTCAGCAGCTCGTCTGACGCCTGCCCTAGGATCGCCGCCAGATCATCGCGCCACTCAGAGACCGGTGCGTCCGCCAGAGCCTGCAATCGACGCGTCAGGAGCTCCCGCGGCCGATCCTGGCCGCCGGGTCTGTCGGCAAGCCAGACCGCCAAGCCAGCGTCCCAGCGCTCCTCCAGAGACTGCAGGAGCCTTTCCAACGCCTCAGGTGATCCAATGCTAGTCAGCGCCCCGACGGCTGCGGGCCGGTTGTCCTCACTCGGAAGTTCTCGTGCGATCGCACACGTGGCAGGAGCTCCAGCAGGGCCAAGCAGGCTCAGTGACAGCATGATCGCCCTGCGAACTTGCTCGGAGCGCGACTGCTCTAGCAGTCGGACCAGATCCGCCACGGCCTCGGTCGCACCGAACACGCCGACCCCAAAAACCGCGGCCTCAAGTTGCCCCACGTCATCCGCAGAAAGCAGCTCCTTGGCTCTCCTCAACAGCGCCGGGTCCGGAGTTGCGTGAGGTTTCAGCCATGCCATGATATCGGCAGGCAGCCCGCGCGCCCGGTGCAGCATCGCTGTGAGAAGCCCCGTGCCGTCACCGTGCGCGGCGAGGGCGCGCATCGCCTCCATCCGCAAGAGTCGCGTTCCAGCATCGGGGGGTTCGTCCCTCGTACTGGTGATTCGCAGCTGCTCTATAGTGTCGGAGTCTGCGTCTCTCACCGCTGCGTGCAGAGCGTCCAGCAGGCCGAAGTAGTCGTCAACACGCAAGTACGCGTTGACCACCCTGCGATAGCCAGAACCATCGATCTTCAACAGCAGGAGGAGCCCGGGTTCGCGTGACAGGCCACTGCGCATGGAGCCACGCTGAGGCCCGACAACTTCGATCAGGAACCGCACCAGCTCATCTTCCAGGGAGGATCCTGCCCGAGCAGCGAAGCACTCGAGAAGATCCGCACGGCCTACCGAAGCCAGAAGGTTCAGCGGCTGGTAGAGGGAATTGCCGTCGCCGCGCTGTTCCGCAATGGGACTGCCGTCCTCCGCGGGCGGTCGACCAAGTATCCGACGAAGCTCCCGCTCCAGCTCGTTGAGTAGGAGTTCGACCGTGCGGCAATCCATGTCGCTTTCATGCCCATGATAGACCATCGCTGTGCGCAACGGCTTGTCCGAGGACGCGATGCGCTCGAAAAGGGCCTGCAAGGTCGCTTCCCGCTCAGCCACCAGGAGTGGGGGCACAAACCAGCCGCTGTAGAGACACAGGGACTGCTCGGCCAAATGCCTCATGGACTCAATCGCCCGCGGTGCATCGACCCTGGCAAGGGCGCGCACGACCGCCGGTCCCGTGTGATCCCCTTCGACTGAGACCCACTGGGCAATCCTGTCGACTTCGTCGCGGTCGCAGTGGTTCCCTACGTTGAACGCCAGCGCGCGCCGTTTCTCAGGGGAGACCTTTGAGAAGAGCTGGGCTTTGCATGCCCTCCAGGTCGCACCGCCGTCATCGAGATCGGCAACAAGGTAGGCAAGATCATGCACCGGCTCAATGGCTGGATCTGCATGCTCAATCGCGCGGACAAGCCACGCAGGAGACTCGCGCACACAAGCACGGAGAGCCCTGAAGGCGTCCTGGTAGGCAAGATAGCGGCTGAAATGTCCATCCCGGCCATCGTCCTCCGAGAACGGAATGGGATCCAACTGCATCTCCTTGTGAAGCTGCCACGCGACGTCGAGCAGTTCTGGTGCCGGCTTCCTGAACAGCAGCCCGAGGCCGCACCGCCGAACACGTGGATTCGGGTCGCACAGCAGCTCCCGCATGAGCCCGCGCAGTTCCTCGATGGGACGGGTGGCCAGCCCGTCGACGGCTGCCGCTCGCTCGAGCGATCGGTCGCGCTGTGCTGCACTGATCAGCCGGGACTTCAGCAGCGGGACGGCTCCGGCCTCAAGGGTAGGCAGGAGTTCCCGGGCCATGTCCGCGCGGTCATGTTCCTGCAGTTGCTCCTGGAGTACCGCTAGTGTCTCCGTGGCCGCATCCCGCGTGTCTTCAGATCTTGTCATCAAATAGAACCAGTCCAACGGCGCGTAGCCCAGTTGGGTTGGGCCGGCGCGGAGCTCATCGGCCCGCAATCTCCGAAGGAGATCCCCCATCCTCTGGGCGTCGAGTTCCCCTCTGTGCCGCCGACTCACCAGCGCTTGTGCGATCGCGAAGTTGAGTAGCCGGTCATGCGGAATCGCATAGCGGCCGTCCTCCAGCCGATGCAGCCAGCCACACCTGGTGAGGCGCCACGTCGCATCGTCGTCGACCCCGTCGTCCATGAGCTGCTCGGCCGTCCAGGGATACGCTGCGCCATCGAGCACCTCTCCGGCCAGTCTCTGCAGGTGTGCGGCATCGAACGGATGCTCGGCATTCTCCCCGCTCTCCAAACGCTTCCAGTATCGGTCCACCAGGTCATATTCGTTCTGGGGGTGCCAGCCAATCACCCCGTCTGCCACGTCCTGTTGCCCACACACAAGGTCCGCATACATGCCAGCCAGCTGCGGTCGCTTCAGAAGGTCGGCAACATCGCTAGGGATTTGGGCCCGATGGTCGCCGACCCGGCGCCTCAGGTATTCGTCTCGTTCTGCAACCGTGAAGTCATCGAGCCTCACGACAACAACGCGTTGCGGGTCTGCTCTGCTGCGTTGCTCGAGCGCTGCGGCAATATGCGGGTCGCACCCAATTATCAAGCGAAGGCCCCAATCCTCAAGCGGGAGGCCCAGCAGTCCGGTGGCTGCGGCCACGGGAGACAGGCGGTCGATGCACACTGTCAGCCAGGGCACACCCCTCTCCGGTCCGAGCACGTCAGCGAATCTGGCAGCCAGGTTGCCGATGGACATAGAGGACTCGTGCCGCAGCACGTCGTGCCAGACACGGTCGGCCACGCGCTGTAGGTCCGTCTCCGCGTCACCTTTCGAGTCAATGAGTACGACGGCTGTTGAGGTCGCTGCTAGCGCCTCGGCGAACAGGTGCCACGACTTCCCGCAGCCGCACTCGCCTGTGACAGCGATGAGTGTCGCGTGCGGCTCGGAGCACGAAGTGAGTAGTGCGGGGTCCCGCACATCCCAATCATGACGATACCCCAGGCACGCAGCGGCCGCCCGAACCCGGCTCTTGCACCCCTCGTGCACGACTGCACGTTTCACAGGGACTACTCCACCCAGCCCGCAGTGATCGAACAACTCCTGGGGCGTGAGCCTCGTGTTGTTCTGATCCGACCGCTCAATGAGCCAGCCGACCATGGCCTCACGGATGTTTGCGAGTCGATCGCGATCCTCGACGACTCCAAGGAGCAATGCATCGATCTGTGCGCGCACCCACTCTCGTGCATTGCCCCCCTCAAATCGAAACCGCGACAGCAGGTGCCGTGCTTTTCGCCGTGTCTGGTCGGGAGATTCATTCGGAGCCGCACCGACCGAGCGGACGTACTCGACAATCCGGTCGAACACGCCTCGTTCGGTTGGCCTGAAACCGCTCCAGAAGGGCCCATTCGATCCGCGGAACTTCAAGGGCTTGCTGTCGTCCAGGCCGTCGGCGGCTTGGTCTGCTCCGGAATCGTGTCCGGGGTCCGGAGCTCGATGCTGGAGGCTCAGAAAGAAGCGCTCTACGCTGTCCCATTCTCCGCGGCGGCCTTCTGTCACGAATTCGAATACCTCCTCGCCCTGCGGCGGGAGTGTCACAGCTCGGTAGAGGTTGGGCAGGACCTGCACGATCACATCCTTCAGGGACCATGTGCCAGAAGTGAGTGTCTTAAGCTGGACCACTCGGCGGCTCTGAGGCCCTAGCAGCTGCGCATCTCCGGCGTAGGGCTCCAGGATCAGGCACAACTCGTCCAGGTGGCCGTCGGCCGTCTTGTGTGCGTCGACGAGCGTTGCTTCGGCTGCCTGGAGCAGGACCCACAGAGCTTGATAGGCCACGCCAGCGGCGGTTGCAGCGCCTCCGGTCCCCGGAGGGGCACCTGCGGCTGACCCATTCATGAACGGCCCGTGCGTCATTGTCGACGTCCTTCTATCCGTCAACGCTGTCTTCACCCGCGGCCTACAGCGCAGGCACCAGGGGCGGTCCCGGTGGCGGCCGGATCCATTGCGCGGGCGATGTCGGGTGCGGCATCGCGCATCCGCCTCCCGGTGCGCAACTCGCTCTCCGTACCTTCATTTGAGGAGGCACGGCTCGTGCTTCCTGGCGGATGGGGCCAACCGTAACAGAGGAAGAGGCCCTCGGGAAGCCGGCAGGACCGCGTCGTTGTCGGGTTCGATTCGCCCCACCTCCAGGAACTTGCCGATCATAGCCCTTGGAGCCAACGTTCGAGCAGCTTCCCGGCACCCAGCGCAGAGAACAGGGTTGGGAGCGCTCGCTCGTGGCGGGGTACGGGTCTTCGATGACACGGACGCGAGGATGCGCCGGAACGGGGGGCGAGGATCGAGGCCAGCGGTTTGGGCGAGGGACGCGAGGGATCGGATCAGCGAGCCAACCTCAGTACGACAGGAACACGCCCAGTCTGTGTCGCGGCTCAGTGTGCACGGCCTCGGAAACGTCTTCAAGACCGACCGGGGTTGAGCCAAGCCTGCCTGGGGAGGTTTGCGCCGGGCCAGAAGGCGGCCATCAGGGGTTGGTTCGACACGGCTGCGCCTGCTGTGACCCGCCGAGTCGATGGAGGGCGGCGGAGTTCCCACTTTGCGGAGACTGGGAACTCTCATGTACCTTATCCGCCGATTTGCAGGGTCCCGCTTCTCGCGGATCAACGCCTTGATTGACGAGCAGTTCGGCCTTGTCCAGTGGTACATACATCTGGTCGCGAGCGGGAGCTACCCCTTTCCCGAGGTGCTCGAGGCGCTCGCGATTCCGATGCAGGTCTTCCCCGCCGAGGGCATGCCAACCCGACGATTCCATCCTGGGAACAGAGTCCTGGACAAGGTGGAATTCCGAGCCGCGGAGCTTCTGAAGGTCCTATTTGACACTGGCAACGACTACGCTGCGACGATCCAGCCGCATTCGTGCACCCAGGCCAATCAGGTGGTCGCCAACGCCGCGCTAAGCCCGGACGACACCGTGCTCAGTCTGGCCCCCAGCCACGGCGGGCACATCTCGCACACCGTCCTTGTAGGACGGCGACACCGCGTTGTCCACTACAACGTCGACGAATCGGGATGGCTGGACTACGACGCGATTCAGGCCCTCGCCGGTTCCGTGCGGCCCAAGCTCGTCATCGCCGGGGGATCCTCCTGCCCTCGCGCGGTCCGATGGGACCTGTTGCGCACTGCCTGTGATTCTGTTGGTGCCCTGCTTCACGCCGACATCTCACACACAGCTCTGTTCGTTCTCTGCAAGCTCCACCCGCCGGTCTTTCCATTTGCCGACTTTGTGACCTTCAACATGATGAAGACACTCAGGGGACCGAACGGGGGAGTGCTCATCTACCGACGGGATCTCGAGCCCTCGGTCATACCGGCTCTCTTTCCGGGGACCCAAGGTGGACCGAACGAGAATGTGTTATTCGCAAAGATGGTCGCACTCGAGGTTCTGGCCCAATCGGGATCAGAGCCCCTTGCCCGCCTCGTTGTTGAGAATGCGAAGGCACTCGCAGCTAGCCTCGCCAGCCGCGGGCTCTCGATCGTCACCGGGGGGACCGACTCCCATCAGGTCCTGCTTGACCTTCGATCGACTGATATCACCGGGCTCGAACTCGAGCGGCGATGCGACGCCGTGGGCGTTCTGGCGAACCGCAACCTGGTCCCAGGTGACACACGGTCACCTCGCGTGACTTCGGGTCTTCGACTCGGCACGACCGCCGTCTCCATCCTCGGGGCAGCACCTGCGGACCTGGCTGGGATAGGGCAGGTCATCGCTGACCTTGTCGTCGCGCCAGCGACGGGGCCGGTCGCTATCCTCGAGGAGTTCCGAAAACGGTACCACCGTCAGCTTAGTGCCGCCACTGTGGCGACAAACCCAGAAGCAGTGTAGTCTCACGCCCGTTACTCCAGGGCAACTCGACCTCGTACCCCGTCCGCACGCGCGATCGTACCGTCGTCCTGAACCAGGCTTCCGGCTCCACGGTCGTCGGGAGTCCCCCGACGATTTCCAAGGCTTCAATGTTCCAGGCGATCAGGTTGTAGAGGCGCGGATCACCGATGCGCAACCCGTCGCCGTAGCGAACCCGGAGCTCGCTCAGGGCGGCAGCAGGATCGAGGCTGCCCCGCATGAGCGCGATCACCGTCGCGTTCGTGTCAATCAGGGTCATGTCCCAGAGCATTTGCGGAGGAACGAACGGCCGCGCCTCCCTGAGTCTCAACTCCGCGCGCGCGAGGTCCCCTCGCGCCGCCTCAAGTACGCCGAGATTCACGGTGGGTTGCAGATGCTCATGCGAACCTACCCTCATCAACGTCTCATGGGCTCGATTCAGGCTCGCTTCGGCTGCCTCCCACCGCCCAGCCCAGAGGTAGACCACTCCGAGGTTGTTCAGGGTAGTTCCTGCGGCGAAGCCATCGCGGATTGTCTCGAAATGCAGAACTGCCGCCTTGAGATGCTGCTCCGCTGACTCGAATGTGTAGAGGTGAGCCGCGTTGCGGAGGATGATGTGCTTCACTTCTACAGATGGGCAGCTGTCGAGGCTGGCCTCGAGCAGACGGAGGGCCTCCTCATCCCTGCAGAGAGACTCGAGCGCAAGTAGCTTCTGCAGGAATGCATCTTCCGACTCCGGCATTGTCGCCAGGCGGGTGAGCGCCTCGCGGTACCGGTACTGCTGGATCAGGTACTTGGCTTCATACAGGTCGAGAAGTCCCCCGTCGGGGACACCACCAGTGCGAAGGGACTGGACGGCTGTCATGCCCAGTGCGATCTCGCACGTCCGCTGGAGGGAGTCCAACACCTCCCGGACACTCACCATTGGCAGGTACCGGACCACCTCGGGAAAGGACCGGTAGATGTGAGCGAGATAGCCATAGTGAGACATCTGATACTCATGGTGAAGGAGTTCGACCACCCAGTCGATGCGAGCGACTACCTCCCGAAGGTGGAGGATTCCGATGAGGCAGTGGATCAGGTAGTAGTATTCCTCACCCGACCAGCGATGCCCGGCGAGCACGCTGTCGAACGTCCGAACCGCCACATCGCGAAGTTCAAGGAACTCGCTCTCATCAACGGCTTCTTTCATTGCTGCCACGACGCGCTCATGCGCCCGCAAGGTGTCGCCAGTTCCACCGTTGATGACAACATAACCCATGGCGGTCATTTCCCTAATCGCCCGCTCGATTGACTCAGGATCGGAGCCGACCATGGTGCGAAGGATGCTCTCCACGTACTTCTGGCGCAGCCCAGCGGTAAAGATCGATGTCAGTAACACGATGCTGCGGGCAAGCTTCGGCAGTCGCGCAAGCAGCTCGACTGGGGATTGGATGTCGCTCGATTCCTCTCCCACACGGGAGAGGACTGAGCGGAGATAGAGATCGATTAGCTTCAGGTTCCCGCCCGTCTTCAGCTGGCAGTCCCGCGCCAGCGCGTCTGCAGCGTTCCTCGGCATGCGGGGGAGTGTGGCCCCGACCAGCGCTCGGGTCTGCGGGGGGTCAAACGGTGCGATCGCCCGCTCCCATTGGTCTCCTGGGAAGCAGAGCACCGAACCAAGAGCCGACTGGCCATCGATCGTGCGATCGATGATCAGGATGCGGACCCGCGTGCGGAGCGCAGCGAGCCGCGACTCAAAGAGCAGCCGTGCGTCGCGCCCGAGGAACTGGTAGTTGTCAATGCAGATGAGGACTGGCACCCTCTTGGCCGCCCACTTGAGGTATTCGGTGAAGACGGAGGCGACCTGGGAACCCACTGCGCTGGTCGCGGCAAAGACCTTCGCATCGGGGAGAGCGCTGGCCAGGCGGCCGACGCCCGGTATGGCGCTCGAAACCCTCCGCACGCCCTCGTAGAGCCCTTCCCAGGCTGCGTGACGGAAGCGGCGCTGTCTGGAGAACTCGCGAAACGAGGTCTTCTCAGGCACTCTCGGCTCCGGCGGGAGCCCGCCCGGGTTGGCATTCCAGGACAAGCAGACGAGTGCTTCGAAGAAGTTGGCGGTAGTGAACTCGTCTTCCTGGAGGTCCAGGTACAGCAACGACTGCCTTGGCATGCCTCGCGCAAGCTCTGCCAGAGCGTGGAGCGCCAGTGTCGTCTTGCCAGTTCCCGAATCACCCCTCAGCAAGACAACCCTGCTGGCGGTGACCTCGATCGGGTCCAGCCACTGTCCAAGTGCGGAGAGATCAGCATCTCGCCCGACGAAGGGATGGGCCGGACTCTGGAGCTGCCGATCCATGGACGTTCCCAGTCTCCGCAAAGTGGGAAGTCAGTTCATGTAGGAAAGGATACCAGGTAGCCGAGGCTAAGTGAAGTCGAGAATCGTGCTTCCGTGACTGCTTCGCCCCAGCCTGGCTAAGGATCGGGGCGTGGGAATCCGATATCAACTGCGAGCTGAGTACAGATGGGGGAGTAGAGGTTGAAATCCGCGGCGACGCCCATGTGGCGCAACTCGCAATTCCACCTGAGTCCCGAGGAAGTCGCCCGGTTGCTTGGCGCTTCTAGGTGTCTCAGGGATCGAGTCATCCTTGAGCTGTTTGCCTTCACGGGCATCCGTCGGGCTGAGCTGGTTGGCCTCCTGGTCGCTGACATCAACCTTGCGGCTCGGCAGATCCGCATCCGCGCGGGGAAAGGGGGGCGGGAGCGCATCGTCTTCTACCCGCCAACGCTGGACGACGGAATCGCCCGACAATGCGAAGCTTCAGGCGCCGGGCCCCTCTTTCCTGGCCGCGTCGGACCGCTGTCTATGCGGGCTGTCAACAAGATCGTTGCAGATGCTGGGCGCAGAGCGGGAGTACCGCACCCGAATCCTCGGAGGAGATTCGTGAGCCCTCACCTTCTGCGTCATTCCTTCGCTCGAAACTGGAAGAAGACGGGGGCCTCCCTTGAGTCCCTCCAGCGCATCCTAGGCCATGCGAGCTACTCAACCACGATGGATGCCTATGGAACCGAGGGTCTTACGGACACGGAGGACAACTACCGACGCGTGGCAGAGTCGCTTGTCACAGTTTCATCCGGCGCCGGTCAATTCCGGGGGCGCGGTCGAACACCGTCCTTATGAAGTGTCAGCATGCGCGGCCCGCTCGGTTCATTACGAAGCCGGCGGCCGGTCAAGGTTCGGGGGGGCGTGATGAGGTCGCGCGTTCGCCGGGATCGAAGCCTGGCAGAGACGTGGTTCCTCCTCGAGCGCATTGGCGCGTGGTTAAGCTGCCCGCGCCCTCGGCACAAAGCGTCACCGCAGCACGTCGCTACAGGCGCCGAGTCTACGGGGCGCGGTCCGCGGTGCCTCCTGGTTTGAACCCCGGCAGGCTGGCGTCCCAGGGGACCTGACTGGCAAGAACTCGCTATTCGGCGGCCATGGGGTGGGGTGGGGCGGGTCAAGCCCATCAGTCAAAATCGATTCGCGCATGCAGAGGGCCCTCGGCTGCCGCTCCTGGCAGAACGGCATCAACGCCGCCTGCAAGGCAGCCTCGCTCAGACTGACCGACCGAAGGTCTAGCCACGCCGGTTCGGCGTCCTGGTCCCTGCCAGCTCCCGTCGGCACAGAGCCTCAGTCCATAGCCCCCACGTCTCGCAGGAACGTCCGCAGGGCCTGCCAGTCGTGACGCTGGAGCGTAGCGCTGCGGCCATGCGGTCCGTTGCGCCCCAGCATGCCGGTGTGGAACAGAGGGTAGAGCCATCGGCCAAACCACTGCACTGGTCTGCCGACTGCAGCGTTCATCGTACGGTATGGGTGCTGGGAGATGAGATTGAGCGCCGCCAAGGCACGACCACCGACGGACGCCACTACTATGGGATCGAGGACTTCGATCTGGTGGCGCAGATTCTGTGAGCACAAGCGCATTTGTCGCTGCGTGACCGGATGTTTGCCGGAATGACGAACTGGAAGGCAGAGCACGGCGTTTGTGATCTGGAAGGTCTCCTGGCTGAGGCCCAGCACCGTTGTCAGCAGTTCACTGGCAAAGGCGCCGGAAGGATCGGTGCCTGCGTCGACGGTCAGGTAGCCCTTCTGCGGATCCACGGTGTCGCCGCGATTCGGGGCCTCGTAGACAAACAAGACGAATCTGGAAATGGAGCGGAACCTCCCGAATAGCGGGAAGGCGTGCGGATCCAGAAGAGAGTGGGTGACGCACACGGCGCAATGGCTCTGCGTATCAATCAGAGCTCGCCACGACCGGATCGCATCCGCCGGGCTTTCGGCCATGTGGTTCCACCTCCGACCGCGTCTGTTTTGTGCCGGCGCCCCGGGTGTGCAAGGAGCCCCCCGCGGCACTTCTCGCTCGCGCCAGTGGGAGAATCATGGCCGACGCTCGATCGGGAGATCCCAGCGCACCGAGCGAATCAGCGCACGCATGGGCGTGTCCCGCACCGAGACTCTCTCTCCCCACACCTCATCGGGAACGCGCCCCCGGGCATGCCCACGAAGGACATCCGCCCACGCGTCTGCGCTGGCCAGGGCCGGCCCTTCATCGGACATCTCGTCCGCGCAAAGGAAGCCCAGGTGGACGAGGATGACAGGTATTCCAAGAGAGGCCATCTTTCCCGCGTAGGCGAAGCGGTTGGCGAGTCGGCAGCGCGAGTCCCGCGGCAGGTTCCAGCCCGCGAGAATCCCCTTCAGCGAGTCGCTGGCTTCGCGGATCGCCGCCCCGATCCTATCATGGTTCTCAGCGTTGCCCGGCCGCCTGCCCTCCACCTTCAGTTCCTCGTCATGGGCCTTCGCTTCGACTAGCATCAGCCCTTCTTGCCCCTCGATCGTCGCCTGGCTGACGATGTCCCAGCTCGGCGTACCCGCAGCTTGGCGAGCCACAAGCCACCACCGGCAAACGAGCTCACGGCATTCTGGAGAGAGGAATGGCGGCATGTCGCCCAGCTTCGCCTTCGGTCGGGTCCTCCCAGCCCTTCGGCTGCCAAGCGTGGTGCTCAGGCTGGACCTGTGCGCGAGGCTACACGGGCGCGGTCAGCCGCTGCACCACCTGCTCTGCAGGGCCGTCGGTCAGGGGCACACACCGCAGCCGGCTTCCGCGGTGTCCCTTCGCGGGCAGACGATCGAGCGGGCTGGGCATGTCGGCTCACTCCAGAATCTCCAGTGTGATCTGCCTCCCCTCCTTCGCGGCGACGCCGCTGATGATGGTGCGTATGGCTTGGATCGTGCGCCCGTGCTTGCCGATGATCTTGCCGATCTCCCCATCACCAACTCTGAGCTCCAGAATGGATGTGGTCGTACTTTCGACCTCCCGGATCTCGACCTCTTCGGGCCGATCCACGAGGTTCTTGGCGAGGCGCTCGAGGAGGTCTTTCATGGCTGTTCCCATCGTTTTCCTCTCAGGTCGGTGCGACTTGGCTCGGCTGCGCTCCAATGCCTCGAATCAGCCCGTCGATGCCCCTGACGTGCTCGGCTGCTCCGTAGGCCCCCACTCGCAGTTCTGGCGACCCGGCACACGCATCCAGGGGGCAAGCTGGGCCAACACCTCCGATCCTACGCGCCGCCGCCGTTTTCGTCCACGGCCTCTTCCACCCTCAGCCGTCCACGCAAGTCGCGACCCTGGTGACCGATCAGGAGGGTGCGGCCCGCGCTGACGGTCGCGTGGTCGAGGTCGGCAAGGTCGGTGAGTTCCACCATGGCCACGAGCGTCGGCGGTCATGGGCGGAGGCACTCGAGTCACGCTTCCTGGCTCCGAATCTTTCTGCGTCGCTCGCCACGAGCCGGAGAGCGAGCCGCGCTCAGCCATCCGAGCCCCCCGGCCATGTGAGCGTCATCGGGCTGGTCCAGGGGATGCCTGACACGCATCCAGGGGGGCCCTTCGGATCCCAGAGAACAGCCCCGTCCATGGAGCACATCGTATCCGCTGTCGTGGAGCCGCATGCAGCGATCCAAGTCGATGATGCTCCGGCAGACATCGCTATCCAGGGCCTGTCGGGCTATGTCATGGAACAAGGCGCCTCGCAATGCAGGATGGTGCCCGTCGGGTGCAGATCCTCTCGCCCGTGGCAACCAGCCGGGGCGTCTTCTTCCGGCCGTACAGCCAACGTCGCCCCCTGTGAGGAGCGCCGCGGTGGGGGCCACCGTTGGAGGTGCGGTGATTCGATCTGAAACACATGAGGTGTAACAAAGTGGATCAGTCGCGGATCGTCACTCGAAGCCATAGATCTACCTAATGTACTGTGGTGCAACCGGATAGGTCTTGCGCCGCACAATTTGGCGTGAGACTTGCAGCTGCCACAAGCGTGCATGAAGGGAAGGGCCGCGCTCATTCTGCGCGGCCAGCTGCAAGAAGACGCTCCAGCGAGCGTCACTGTGAAGCAGGAAGGGAGCACATGGCAATTGAACTACCTGACCTAGGTCTCGTCTTCTGGCCAGTCGGCTGTGGCGATAGCTCGACGATCGTCGTATCGGACAAAGTCGTCGTTCAAGTCGATCTCCGGCACTTGGAGTGCGCCAACGACGAGGATGACCCCCACTGCCCCGTCATTGACGAGCTCGAGGAGCTCCTCCCGAAGCGTGATGACAAGCCCTACCTGGCGGTCTTCGTCCTCACTCACCCGGACGAAGACCACTGCAAGGGGTTCGCGGATCTTCTCGACCGCGTGACGATCGGCGAGTTGTGGTTCACTCCGCGCGTGTTCCGCGAGTTCAACAAGGACCTCTGCGATGACGCCAAGGCTTTCAAGACGGAGGCACTACGGAGGGTCAAGCAGACGATTCAATCTGAGGGGAAAGCGGAATCGGGGGACCGTGTTCGTATCGTCGGATACGATGACCTCCTTCAGGAGGACGACTACAAGGGCTTCCCAATGGATCGGCTCACGATCCCGGGAAACGAGATCACCGAACTTGACGGGGGAGACTACTCCGACAGTTTTCGAGCGTTCATCCACGCTCCCTTCAAGGATGACTCGTTCGACGATAGGAACAATGCGAGTCTGGGTATGCAGGTCACATTGAAGGACGGAGATGGCGAGTTCACCGCTCTTCTTCTCGGTGACTTGGCGTACCCCACGCTCTCGCGGATCTTGGACCGAAGTGAGATTGCCGATCTCACGTGGAACGTGCTCCTGGCACCGCATCACTGCTCGAAGTCCGTCATGTACTGGCAGGACAAGGAAGAAGAGCAGGCAACCCTGAAGAGGGACCTCCTGAATCGGCTCGAGAACGCGGTGGCATCACCTGGCTATGTCGTCTCCAGTTCGGAGCCCGTGCCGGCCAGGAATGAGTCCGGCGACAATCCTCCGCACGCGAAGGCCAAGGCGCGATACGAGGAGATCGTCCCGGACGAGTTCCTCTGCACGCAAGAGCGTCCAAACGAAGCCAGTCCTGAGCCGATCGTATTCGAGCTCGACAAAGGTGCTGTGTCACTCCGGCCCACCAAGGGATCCTCCGAGGCGGGTTCACGGAGCGTTGACTTGCGAGCGGCCGTGGCTGGCGCTCGCGGCGCGGGAGAACCTCCACGACAGCAAGTTGGCTTTGGTCAGAAATGACAGATGGCCAGAAGCTCGCGCTCGAACAGCTTCGAGAAGTCGCCCACCAAGCGGGGCAGGACGGCCCGCTTGAGATCCTGAGCGTTGAGCAAGGAGTACCCCGACCGGGGACGGTTCGCGCGGAGATCTCCATCGCCACGAGGCAGTTCGAACGATCGTCTGCTGGCCTTCCGTTTCGGCCGCGCGAGCGGCTCTTCGTGGACATCCCGCCGGATTTTCCGTTCAGCCCCCCATCAGTGTCGACACCTCACAGGCGTTTTGCAGGGTTCCCCCACGTCCAGTGGGGCGGGTCGCTTTGTCTCTACCTTGCTGTCGACACCGAGTGGGACGTGGGCGACGGCATGTTCGGGTTCCTTGACCGACTGTACCTCTGGCTCGAACGGGGCGCACGCGGCGAGCTCGATCCAACTGGGGGGGCACTACATCCACCTGTCGCGTACACGGTGTCTGACGACGTTCCCTCCATTGTCTCACGCATTGACTGCCCGGCGGTGCCCGAGAGCGGTTGGTTCGGTGGAGTTCGATTGCACCACGTCTCGGGACGACGGGTGGACATCCGCGACTGGGTCACTATCGAGGAGATGAACGACGTGGCCGGGGTTGGCGCGGCAGTTCTTCTCGATGAGCCGCTGCCATTCGAGTACCCACGAAAAGTCGGAGAGCTGCTCCAGGAACTGACCGGCCGTGGGGTCTCCGAGTCTCGTATCCTGGCAATCCTGCAACTGGCGGCCCTGCAGAATGCCGAGAACACTCCTGTGTACGTCGTTGTCGGGACCCCAATGAGAGGAATCCGGGGCTCCGGCGCCCTGAAGCAGCACTTGGCTGTCTGGCGTGTGGATTCAGTGGTCGTCGCGGGGCTTCGCCTCTCAATCGAGAAGTACAGCAGCAATCCAGAGCGACGGGAGTTCGGTGAGAAGATCGAAGAACTCATACGCGACTGGGCGCGAGTTGCGCCTGTGGACTGGTGTCCCGTAATCGAGGATCGCAAAGAGATAGTGAGGCCGCGTGACGAAGACACTCCCTTGACTTGGTTCCGAGGCAAGAGCATAGCTGTCTGGGGCTGTGGAGCCCTTGGCGGACACGTGGCGCAGATGCTGGTGCGGGCAGGCGCAAAAAGGCTTGTGCTGCGAGACCGGGGCAAGGTGACGCCCGGGGTGCTGTCACGCCAACCGTTCGGCGATGCGGATGTCGGCGAACCCAAGGCGCATGTCCTCGCCGAGCAACTGCGCCGGATCCGACCTGGTGCGGTGATCGAGTCGTATCGCTCGAACGTACTCGACGTGCTCGATGCTGATGATTGGGCTGGTGATATTGACGTCGTCATTGACGCTACGGCCTCGAACAGGGTTGCTGCGAAGCTCGAGCTCCGTCGCCGCCAGTCAGGCAGTCATCTACCGGCGCTTGCCTCGATGGTTATCTCGCAGAATGCGCGATTCGGCCTCACTGTCGTTTCCCTACCAGGACATAGCGGTGGGACCCGAGATGTCACACGGCACGCCAAGATCCGCGTGGTTGGGAATGAGAGCCTCAAGCCGTTCGCGGATGCCTTCTGGGGTCCGCCTCCCCCCGTCTTCCAGCCCGAGCCAGGGTGCTCGGACGCGACGTTCATGGGGTCGGAGGCTGATGTTGCTGTCTTGTCAGGAATGATGATGAACGAGATCGCGAAGGTGTTGAGTTCTGACGGCGGTCTGAGCACAGCATCTGCCTCCTTCACCGACGCGACGGGACGCATTGCAGCAGCAGCGTTCGCGTGGCCCCCGGATCAAGTCGTTCAAGACCCGGGATCCGGATACGAGACTCGACTGGCGCCGGAGGCGTGGGCGGAGATCCGCGCGAGCATGCGCCAGTCCGCGCGCCGGTTTGGGTCGGAGACCGAGACCGGAGGCGTTCTCTTTGGTGAGCGGGATGACGTTGTCAAGATCGTATGGGTCAGCGAGGCATCTGGCGCACCGCCAGACAGCACCGCAAGGCCGGGCGGCTTCGTGTGCGGTGTCGAGGGGCTCCGGGATCTGACCGACGAGAAGAGCAAACGGACCCGGGGATCGGTCCGGGCGGTCGGACTGTGGCACACGCACCCAGGCGGTGTCGCGGCTCCGAGTGCCACGGATCTCGTCGGGATGAACCAGGTTGTGGCCGCGGCCGAGCCAGCGACGCCTCGCTCCTTGATGCTCATCGTGGGCACAGCGGGCGGAACGCCGCACATCGGGGCATCTGTGTTCCACCGGACGGAGGTCGGAGAGCCCGCATGGCGAAGGCCGCGGCCAGTGCTGGCGACGGAAGTCCGAGAGACGACGCGACGTCACCGTGTCGGCATCGCCCTTTCCGGAGGCGGGTCTCGGGCTATCGCGTTTCACCTCGGCTGTCTTCGGGCACTTCATGACCGCGGTGTCCTGGATCAATGCGAGGTGATTTCCGCTGTGTCCGGAGGATCGGTGATCGCCGCGATGTACGCCTACAGCGACGACCCGTTTCCTGAATTCGAGAAGCGCGTCACAAGGCTGCTCCAGAGCGGCTTGGCCAACGATATCGCCCGTCAAGCGTTCCTGAGCCCAGCTCTCGGGCCAATCCTCGGGACCATCCTGACGTCGGGTGTGGCGGCCGCAGTTGCCGACTTGACGCGCGTCTGCGTTGGCGGTCTTCAGCGATTCCAGAGGTGGGATGCCCGGCGTGCCTCGCGCCTGCAGTGGATCCAGCCGCCATGGCCTCGCTGGCGAAGCCGTACCACTGCGTTCGAGCAAGTGCTCCGTCGACGTCTCTTCGGTGATCGCCCTATCTATGCTCCGCTGAGGAGTGGAATCGACGTCGTCTTCACGGCGTGTGAAATCCGAACTGGCTCAGCATTTCGGTTCGGCAGCCGCGAGTCGGGGTCTTGGCGCTTCGGGAATCTGGCGTCGCCGCCGGCAGTGGCCAAAGCCGTGGCGGCATCGGCCGCCTACCCGACGTTACTGCCCGCACTGGATGAGGTGATGTGGTTCCAGAAGGACGACCGGGTCGAGCAGCATCGCGTGATTCTGGTCGACGGGGGCGTCTTCGACAACCTGGCTACCAGCTGCATGGAACCCGGCCGTTCCCCCGAGATCAGCTCAAACGTCTTTGCCCCAGAGTACATCGTCAGTTGCGACGCCGGTGTTGGTCTTTTCGACGGCATGTCCCGGCCATTCTGGTGGCCCTCTCGAGTCCAACGGTCTCTTGAGGCTCTGTTCCGGAAGAACCAAGATGCTGCCAGGGGGCGGCTGCACACGTTGGCTGCTTCTGGACGGCTGCAGGGCTTCGTGCATGCCTATCTCGGCGTTCGGGACGAGCGCTTGCCGGAACGACCATCTGACCTGGTTCCGAGGGGGGAAGTGTCAGGGTACCCAACTGACTTCTCGCCCATGGCGGAGCGGACGATCAACAAGCTGGCCACGCGGGGGGAGCAGATCACTCGTGCGCTCCTCGCGCGATACTGCCCGGAGCTCTAGCTGGTTTCTGTTGATCTCACTTGACGGGGTGACTGCCCGGGAGAGTCTGGGTCGTGGGGCGGAGCCTTGAACGGAAGCTTGTTTAGAATGATGCCACAGGTTGAGTGTCAGAGAGGATCTTGGCGCACTCTCGACAGCTCATGATGATTCTCAAAGGAGGTTACATCATATGCCTCTATCACCGAAGCAAGCAGCGGATGATGCCCTCCGCAGGGCGAAAGGAATCGTCAGCTTCAGTCAGGAGTACGATCTACCAGATGGCTTGGCGGACGACTTGGTGCGGAGCGGCTTGGTGATGGGAATCGCCGCAATCGATACCTACCTTCATGAGGCTGTGCACAGAAGAGTGAAGGCGTGGAAGCCAGCGGCTTCCCTTGCGCAGCAGGAGTTCCGATTCGACGAGGTGTGCGAGCTAGTCGCGGAGTCTGTCGAACGACGCCGTGCGGACAAGAACTCACGCCCCTGGGTTCAGGTGAAGGATGCCCTACGAGGGCGACTTCTCAGAGTGCCGTTTCAGTCGTCGCGATCCGTTGAGGGGGCCTTGCGAATGTGCGGCATAAACAACCCGTGGAAGAAGATTGCGGAGAAGCGAAAAACCGCTGCCGGGACCCTCAAGAGCCGACTCGACAGACTGGTCCATCGACGGAACAGAATCGTTCATGAAAGCGACCTGCAGCGCAGCTCACGCCCGCGCCAAGTTCGGCATGAACCCGTCGATCCGGCATCGGTGAAGCGAGATCTTGCTTGGATTGAGTGTCTGATTGCCGCGATGGACCGGGTCGTCTTTCCGAAGTGACTGAAGTAGAGGTGGCATATGGTTCAGCAGAGTGTCGCTTGCCTTAATCGGAAGGGAGAACTCCGCTTGGACGGCGCCGCAGTCCATCAGTTGGGGGACTTCTGCAGCTCCGCTTGCCGGTAGCTGGCCATCAGCAATCGGCGCGGGACGGTGAGTCCTTGTTGGGAGATGCGATGCCAGTGCTGGTTGCGGATGCTGGAAGGAGGGTGCTGTGAGCTTCAGAATGACCGTATCCGGAAACGAAGAAGACGTGCGGAGGCTCAAAGGACTGCTGGAGTCTCGATCAGAGGTTTCAGATGTCGAGAGCGCGCCGAGCCAGCCCCCGAGCGACTGGGCGATTCTCGTCAGGTGCAGAGGCGTTCTCGGACATGATCTGTTGTTCTTCTCAGGTGGACCCCACGATGTCACCGAAGTGCCAGACGTGAATGGGGAATTGGAGAGCATATGTCGTGAGGCAGGATGCGACCTGTTGTCCTGGAGCCCGGGACTAGCCTAGGGGGCATCGCTGGGAGGACCGAATGCGAGGGTGCACCTGCCAGTCTCCAACATGTCTCCACGACCCGGGTCGATTCCCGCAGACTCCAGCCGACTCCAGTTGACTCGTCAGCTCCTGCCAAGCGGCTTCCCGACAACGACCTGCAGCGTAAGGCGTGCGCCATCAACCAGTTATGGTCTTCGTCCAAGTCGGGTTCGATTCCCGCCGCCTCCACATTTAACTTGTTATAGGCCAACAGATTGTGTCTGACGTACTCGTCGTCTCCACGATTTCTCCACGTATCGGCGCGTTTCCAAAGCAGAGGCACAGACTGATGAACGCCGACGGTGCCTTGGTTAGCCACGATCGGGGGAGCAAGGCGTCCGTGCAAAGGGGGTGGGGCGGAGCTGCGGGGTTGGAGTTTCTTGCCTTCCCGGCCCCTGAGACGCCTCAGCGACCCTGCTCTTCGCGCAGTCTGCGCAGCCGCTCCTGGCCGTTCTGGTTGCCGGGGTTCCGCGCAATGGACTTCTCGTAGTTCTCGATGGCCAGCGGGATGTCGCCGGCCGCCATGTATGCTTCTCCCAAGCTGTCGTAGGTATTGGCCGACTCCGGATACAGGAAGACGTTGAAACGGAAGACATCGATGGCCTCTGGGATCTTGTTCTCGGACAGCAGTATGTAGCCGAACTGGCTGACACGCGCCTCGGCCATGACGCCTTCGTCCTTTCTCTGCTCGTAGAGCGCCAACCCGCGTTCGTAGCCACCGCGGACAATCTCCTCCAGAACCGCTTGGCTCAGCTCGCTGTCCCGCATCTCCTGGGTCTTGCCGATGAGTTGGGCCAGAAGATGGTTGCGTACGGCAGCGGCTCCCATGTCTCGGTTTGACATGACCGCCACCGTGTATCCGAGATCGAGGTAGATGTCGAGAACGGAGTTGATTCCATGAAAACCACCGCCGTGGCCGACGACATGTTGTCCGTTCTCGAAGAGATCGATGAAACCGTAGCCATAGGTCTGGTTCGCCCAATCGGTCTCCACCTTGCCTTCCAGGATGCGCCGCGTCATCTCGGGACTCAGAAGCCTGTGGTTCAGCAGGGCTTGGCTGAAGCGCAGAAGGTCCTCCACCGTGGAGTAACCGCCGCCGGCGGGCCCGCCCTTCACAACATGCAGGAAGAGGTTGTTGCGCAACTCGCCGGCTCGGGATCCCTGCTGGGTGTAGCCGACGGCATGATTGGGCACGACGCCATCCAGTTCGTACGCGTCGGTGTTGACCATGCCCGCCGGCACGTAGATGTGCTCCCGCACGTAGTCGAAATAGCTCTGACCGCTCACGTGTTCGATGATGAGCCCCAACACCATGAATCCCGAGTTGCTGTATGACCATGCGCTCCCTGGGGCGAACAGAAGCGGCTGATCGACGAAGAGCGGCAGGTAGTCCGCAACGTCCCGAAAGAGGTCCTTGGACGTTCTCTGGTATTCCGGCGTCCAGTAGTTGCCCATCCCTGAGGTGTGCGTCAGGAGCTGATGAACCGTGACGCTGCGGGCTACCTGCTCATTGGGGTAGTCCGGAATGTGATCGATGATCGCATCGTCGAACGAGAGCTGGCCAGCATCCACGAGCTGCGCCACCGCCACGGCCGTGAACATCTTGCCCATCGAGCCGAGATTGAACTTCGTGTCGAGCTTGTTGGGGACCTGGTAATCCAAGTTGGCGTAGCCGTAGGCGACGGTGAAGACGGGGACTCCGTCCTTCGCTACGAGCACCGCACCCGAGAAGCGATCCTGATCGGCCTGCTCCCGGATGAAGGCCGCCGTGCCGTCCCGATCGAATCCCGGCGCCGTCAAGGCCAAAGCATGACATGCCAGGGCGGGGACCACAGCGAGGGCCAGAAACAGGACCGCCACTTGCTTGGCGCTCACGCTGGCGTCCAGCGTGGCGAAGCGCGGCTTCATCGAGCGCGGACGTTCGTTCATGGAAGTCTCCTCCACCCGCCCTCACGCGCCCCCTGTCCTGGAGCTTCGGGAGCCGGCGAGTGCTCCCCGCGGGACCGCCCAGCCCCGCATCGCGATCGCCTGTTCTCACTCAACTCCCCGACCTGCCGGGCGCCATGTGAAGATCTTGAGATGACCAGTCTAAGTGTACGCGTGTCCGGGCGGCCGATGGAATCGAGGATTCGTAGGTCCTTCCAGTGACTGAATCGACCGTCGAGCGGCAGCAGCAGGAATGGGGTATCCATCGATCGCCTCGCCGCCGATCTGTCGACCGCTTTCCCGGAGACCCCGGGGTTGTCCGCGTGGCACATCAGGAAGATGCGGATCAGAGGATCCAACCGCCTTCCGCGCCCAGAGCCCCGGAAGGGGACGGGGCCGGCATGCCGGAGGCGGGGGTGCTGCGCACGGGAGCGCGCGGCTATCGTGTGCGCACACGGTGCGGGGATGAGCGCGGGTGAGGCGGCGCATGAAGTCGAGGGGCTCGGGCACTAGGCAGGTCGTCGCTTGCGGATGCGGTCCCAAGGAAGAGGTCACGACCGGCGCAGGTGATAGAGGACGCATCCATCCTCACGCAGCGCCAGGCGCTCCTGGGCGAAGGGTGGCCGCAGGCGTAGCGGCAGAGTCGTTCGAGTCCGGCCCGGTCTCCCGCTTCGGCCGCAAGCCTTGGCGCCTATCCTGCCTTTCGGCGAGACGGCGAACAACTCCTCAGGCTTGACCGCGCCTCCCACCTCTCCTAGTCTTCCCACGGAACCGAGATCGACCCTACAACTGCTGCTGTGACCGGGTGAAGTTTGCGATCGAGGTGCTGGCCATGGCGGGCGCGACTTCAGGAAGTCCGTTCCGACTGCAGCTTGTCCTGCATCCCAGGCCCGCCCCAGTCCGACTCCTCCAAGCCGGCGAACCTGGTCGAGAGCGTCCGTGCTGGCTTGGCTCGACCCGCAGACCTGACGCGAGGAGACGCCCATGACCGGGAGATGGTCTTCATGGCTCGTGCTGGTCGGGGTCTTGGCTGCGATGATCCCGGGTTGCGATGAGGATGAGGGTTCGGCCGAGCCGCGAAGCCATGCTCCCGTGGCCTGCTTCACGGCCAGCCCAGATTCGGGCTCGCTGGAAACGACGTTCCTGCTGGACTCCTCGTGCAGCTCGGATGCGGAGGACTCGGCCTCAGAGCTGCAGATGCGGTGGGATTGGGAGGATGACGGGACGTGGGACACGGAGTACACCGCGACGCAGACGGAGAGCCTCCAGTACGCGACGGCCGGGACGAAGACAATCAGGCTCGAGGTGAAAGACACGGGCGGACTGCTCGATACCGAGACGCACACGGTGACGGTCGCGGGATCCCCCCCGCCCCCCGAGGTCTTCGTCCTCATCCAGCCGCAGACCTTCATGATGGGCAGTCCCGCCAGTGAACGCTGTCGCGAGTCGCATGAGATGCAGCACGAAGTCACGCTGACGCGCACCTTCCACGTTTCGACGACTGAGATCACCCAGACGCAGTGGCAGGCTGTGATGAGCTGGAACGAGTCCCACTTCAGGGGTTGGAATCTGCCAGTCGAGGGGATCACCTGGTTTGATGCGGTCGAGTATTGCTGCGAGCGTTCGACTGCCGAGGGGCTACTGCCCGCTTACACGATCACGGATGCCGTGTACAATGGCCACCACATCGTGGACGGGACCGTGACCTGGAACCAGTTTGCCGATGGCTATCGCCTGCTGACCGAGGCGGAATGGGAGTGCGTCGCCCGTGCTGGAAGTACGACAGCCTTGTGCAACGGCGCGATCAGCCAGTGCGCCTGTGGCAGCGAGCCGCTGCTGTCGCAGGTAGCGTGGTATTGCACGAATTCCAGTGCCCGCACCCGCGACGTTGGAACGAAAGAGCCAAACGCGTGGGGCCTTTATGACTGCCACGGGAACGTCTACGAGTGGTGCTGGGACCGGTCCGGGAGCTACGCTGGACCCGAGACGGATCCGACGGGTCCTGAATCCGGCAACACCCGAATCACGCGCGGCGGCGCCTGGGACAGCGAGACGGCGGACACCCGGTCAGCACATCGCCGTCCCGGGGAACCCGATAGGACCAGCAGCACCGTCGGTTTTCGTCTGGCGCGGACCGAGTGGTGGGGAAGCACTCCTCCCACGGCCTGCTTCAACGTGAGTCCGGATTCGGCACTGTCGGGAACTAGCTTCCAATTCTATGCCTCCTGCTGCACGGACGGGGAGGATCCTCTGACCGCCCTGAAGGTGCGTTGGGATTGGGAGAGCGACGGGAGCTGGGACACTGACTACGATACGACGAAGACGGTGCTCCAGCCACTCTTCGGGACGGGTACCATCACGACTACCCTGGAGGTGAAGGACACCGCGGGGATGACGGCCAGGACGACGCGTTCGGTGGAGCTGATCTACGGGGGCGGGGGAGGCGGAGGCGGGGGCGGGGGAGGATCCTGCCCGTACTTGTACAGCTTCGACGGTCACGCTTTCGTGCTCGATGCGGAGGCGTTCTCCGGCGCCATCATGCGGTCACGGCAGGAGACCGACTGCTGCCTGCTGGATCATCTCACGGCCGTAGACGGCCTATGCCGCTTGAAGCTCGCGAACCGACTTCCGGAGACGCAATTCGTTGAGGATCTCACGCTGGTCGCGATCGATCACCCCCGGGGCACGGAGATCTTCCCTTCCGGCCCGAGTCGGTTCCACACCATCAGCAATGCCGCGGCACCTCTCTCCGCCATTGACTATGGCAACCGTGATCTCACGGACCTCGTCGCCTCCCGGGACTCTTGCTTCTGGATCAGCGATCCAGCCGGCCGGAGCCCGGAGGATCCTGGAGCATTGCGCGATGGCTTGGTGCTCCGGTTCCGGCGCCCCGCCGGTGCAAGCCACGCCAAGCTCATCTGCACCATCCGGAACACGCCCTGGCTGATCGAGATGGAACATCACCTCTTGAGTCTGTATGGATGGACACTCGGCCTTTGGTACGCGCAATTGAACACCTTCGCTGGCCCACGGAAGAAGTTCGACGAGGTTCTCCGGCAGGAAGCCGGACTGCGCGTGGATCTCTGGGGGGACGGGGGCTGGATGCGGGTCGACTACCTGCCGTTCGTGGGACCCGCGGTCGCACGTTCGGTGGTCGTCCCCCTCGATCTTTCGCAGACAGAGTCGGACGAGACGCAGATCCGCCTGGAGTCAACACCGGGGCTATGGATGGTGGATCGCGTACAGCTCGACTACACGCCGGATCTTCCTGTGACCGTCGTCCCCCTGATGATCCGGACGGCGGTCGATCGCGCGGGACGCGATGTGAGCGCGGACCTGACCGCCACCGACGGCCAGGTCCATCGGCTGAAACGGGGCGATGAGACCGAGGTCACACTGGCCGTGCCGCCCGAACAACCGGGATGGGAACGGTCCTACGGGATGCTCTGCACTGGCTACTACACCATCGATGTCGGCCGATCGGCCTGGCCCCACCTGGCGCTGTTGCACCGGCTGGGCAAGAGGCCGGGGGCTTTTGGCGCCTACACGATCGAGATGATCAACCGCTGGCGGGAGGATGCAGGCACGGAGGAACGGGCCTACGCGCTCCTGCCGTCGCGCTGACGATGGCAGCCAGGCGGAGGCCTGTTTCTCCTGGGCACCAGCCCCCGCGCACCCGGGTGTGGTCTAGCCGGGCGCAAGCTCACTCGGCCGCGCGGTCGCGGGCGCGCTCGTTGGAGGGGGCTGATGCTGAACCCGGGGACTTCGCTCGGACCGTACAGGATTCTCGCACCCATCGGTGCGGGGGGCATGGGCGAGGTCTACCGCGCCCACGATCCTCGCCTGGGCCGCGAGGTGGCGATCAAGTTGCTGCCCACCGAGTTCGCGCACGACCCAGACCGGCTGCGCCGCTTCGAGCAGGAGGCTCGCGCGGTCGCTGCGCTCGATCACCCGAACATCCTCTCGCTCCACGACATCGGCAGCGAGGAAGGCTCGCCCTACCTGGTCACTGAGCTGTTGGAAGGCGAGACGCTGCGGCAGAGACTGAAGGACGGGGCGCTGCCGGTCCGCAAGGCGGTCGAACTCGCCGTGCAGATCGCCCATGGTCTCGCCGCCGCCCACGAAAAGGGGATCGTCCACCGCGACCTCAAGCCGGAGAACGTGTTCGTCACCAGGGACGGCCGGGTCAAGATCCTCGACTTCGGCCTCGCCAAACTGGTCGAGACGCCGCGGAGTTCGCTGAGCGCCGCCGATGCGTCGACGCTGGTCAACGGGACCGAGGCAGGCGTCGTACTGGGCACGGTGGGGTATCTGTCGCCGGAACAGGCCCGCGGTCGAGCCGTGGACCACCGTGCCGACATCTTCGCTCTGGGCTGCGTGCTCTACGAGATGCTGTCGGGGAAGCGCGCGTTTGCCGGGGAGACGGCGGCGGACACCATCACGGCGATCCTGAGCCGGGATCCCGCGCCGCTCGGCAGTCTCGGCGGCGGTGTCCCTCCGGGACTGCAGGGTGTCGTTCGCCGGAGTCTGGAGAAACGTCCGCAGGACCGATTCTCCTCCGCCCACGATCTCGCACTTGCCCTGAGTGCTGTCGCGGAGTCGCTGCTCACTGGCCAGCCGCAGGCCGAGGCGGCGGCTGCGTTGCCGGCCGGGTCGGTGGTGGTGCTCCCGTTCGAGAACCTGAGCCCCGATCCCGAGAACGCCTTCTTCGCCGACGGTCTCACGGAAGAGCTGATCGCCGACCTCTCCAGGGTGCGGGCGCTGCGCGTGATCTCGCGCACGTCGGCGATGCTGCTGAAGGGCTCGAAGAAGGACGTGCCGACGATCGCCCGGGAACTGGGCGTTCGCTACGTGCTCGAGGGCAGCGTGCGGCGCGCGGGGCCGAGCCTGCGGATCACTGCCCAGCTCATAGACGCCGCGAACGACGCTCACCTCTGGGCGGAGAAATACGGGGGGACTCTGGACGATGTCTTCGCCATCCAGGAGAGCGTCTCCCGCTCGATCGTGGACGCGCTGAAGCTGACGCTGACCGCCGGCGAAAAGCATCGCCTCGCCGCGCGCATGATTCCGGACGTCAAGGCCTTCGATCTGTACCTGCGCGCGCGTCAGGAGTTGTCCCGGTTCTCGGAGGGCGCCCTCGAATCGGCCCGCCGGCTGGCCCGGGAGGCGATCGACATCGTGGGTCCGAACGCGCCCCTGTACGCGTTGGCCGCCATGATCGAGTTCGCTTTCCACGACCAGGGCATTCATCCCGACAAGGACACCCTGGACCGCGCCGAGTCCTGGGCTGCGAAGGCGCTGGAGTGTGATCCGGGAAGTGCAGAGGGGCTCCAGGTGAGAGGTCTTGTCGCGGCGCGAAAGGGCGATGTGGAACGGGCCATCCGTGACCTCCGGCAGGCCGAGGAGCTGCGGGGGAGCGGCTTCCATCTGGGCTTCTTGCCGTGGATCTTGTCGGAGGTCGGCCGGATGGATGAGGCGCGCTTGTACGCGGCGGAACAGGTCGCGCTTGATCCCCTGCAGTGGATCCCCCGTTGGGCCTACGCCTGGGTGTCGATGCTGGATGGAGACTTCGAAACCGCCCTGACCCGAATGCAGGAGGCAGCCAAGTTGGGCAGCGGCGAGCCCATTCAGGTCTTCTTTCTGGCCGTCTGCTCGACCTATGCAGGGCGGCTGGACGAAGCCGGCGACCTCCTCGACCGGGTCGTCGGCACCGGGGCCGCCGGCATCTCGACCGTGGCGGCCGCGCTCAGGGCCCTGTATCGACGAGACGCTGAGACGGCCGCAAGGCTCCTCGGCAGTCAACCCCTCAAAGACCTTGCGATGCAGGACAAGGAGTTTTCCTGGTGGTTGGCGTCGGCGTGCAGTTTTGCCGGCGAGACGAACGAGGCGCTGCACTGGCTGGGAAACGCGATCGACCTCGGG
This sequence comes from uncultured bacterium, assembly GCA_964506245.1. GTDB lineage: Bacteria > Eisenbacteria > RBG-16-71-46 > CAIMUX01 > WJJG01 > CAZDKK01. Next base: position 37,195 of record CAZDKK010000023.1, read on the forward strand.
TTCGTGAATCACGCCTTTTTTTCGACGATTGACCCCTTCCTCCCTCCGCTGCATGGAGATCCCCGCTTCGAGGCGCTGATGGCACGGGCGCGGGAAAAACAAGCGCAACTCGAGGCCCGCCTATGACACTCGCCGCAGGCACCGCACTGGGGCCGTACAAGATCCTCGCACCGATCGGCGCCGGTGGCATGGGCGAGATCTATCGCGCGCGCGATCCACGGCTCGAACGCGATGTGGCGATCAAGGTGCTCCCTGCGGAAGTCTCTCGAGACCCCGACCGCCTGGCCCGCTTCGAGCGCGAGGCCAAGGCGCTGGCCGCGCTTTCCCATCCCAGCATCCTGGCCATCCATGACTTCGGCAAAGAGGGGGACGTCACCTACGCGGTGACGGAGCTGCTGGAGGGGGAGACTCTTCGTTCGAGGGTCGGAAGGGGCGCACTGCCCTGGCGGGAGGCCGTGGAGATCGGCTCCGCTATCGCGGAGGGCTTGAGCGCCGCGCACGCGGCGGGGATCGTGCACCGGGACCTCAAGCCGGAAAACGTGTTCGTCACCCGGGACGGACGGGTCAAGGTGCTGGACTTTGGCCTGGCGAAGGTGCAGCCAGGCCCGCTGGCGGAGACCGAAACCGTCACCTCCCCTCCGCAGGGGACAGCCGTGGGGACGGTCCTCGGAACCGTGGGATACATGGCGCCGGAGCAAGTGCGAGGAGAGCCGGCGGACCATCGGAGCGACATCTTCGCGTTTGGCTGCGTGCTCCACGAGATGCTCTCGGGACGACGGGCATTCCGGGGAGATACCGCGGTCGAGACGCTGAGAGCGATCCTGAAGGATCAGCCGCAGGAGATCGCGCTCACGCATCCGGAGGTCAGTTCGGAGTTGGATCGGATCGTGGCCCACTGCCTGGAGAAGGCGCCGGAGCGCAGGTTCCAATCGGCCCATGATCTGGCGTTCGATCTGCGCTCGCTGCTCACGAGCGGCGTGGCCACGCGGCCCGCACTGGCCCTGCCGCGGCGTCCGAGGTGGTGGATAGGTGCGGCCGCTGCGGCGGGCGTGGTGGTGATTGCGGTCGCCGCCGTTTTGTGGACTCAGTGGAAACGTTCGGTGCCGTCGCGGGACCTCGACCCCATGAGGGTCGTGGTGGCTCCGTTTGAGAACCGCACCGGCGATCCTTCGCTCGAGAACTTCGGCGCGTTGATCTCGGAGGCGGTGACCCGGGAAGCCTCGTTGGCGGGCGGTACGACCGTGCTGCCGGGCACCTCTTTCGTCGGCGCAGGCGGGAGCCGCTCCAGCGCAGAGGCCCTGGTCTCTCTGGCTCGCGCGAACAGCGCAGCACTGGTCGTGTCCGGGGCCTATTACCTGACGGGGGACGACCTGCGGATCCAGGCGCAGCTCTTCGATGCGGCGAAGGGCGGCGTGATCCTGACCTTCGCACCGATCACCGGAAGGAACCAGGACCGCTTGTCCCTCTTGGAACCACTCCGCCAGCGGGTCTTGGGGGCCGTGGCCTGCCGGCCTGGGTCGGCTGTTCTGCTGGGACTCATGCACACCCCCACGCTCGATGCCTACGCGGAGTACGCTCGCGGCATGGAGCTTTTCGGGCGCGACTATGAAGCAGCACGGGAGCACCTCTCCCGGTCCGTGGAGATCGACCCCGACTTCGCGTTGCCGAGATTCTTCATCTTCTCCTCGTATTCGAACGAGGGTCGCTGCGAAGAGTGCGCCAGTGTGCTGGCCGAGCTGGAGAGTCGTCTGGAGACGTTCACGGCCGTGGAGCGTCTCTGGGTCGCCGCCTTGCGGGCTCGTCACGAAGGCCGAGTGGCCGAGACGCTCGACATCTGGCGCCAGGTGAAGGAGCTGGCCTCTGGGGAGCCGGGTGCCCTCGTCTACTACCTCGAAGGTTCTTGCGAGATGGGGCTGAACCGGCCGCGGGCGGCGGCGGCCACACTGACCCACGCGATGGGCCAGGCGTGGTCTCGCAGGGCGTTTAGCCAATGGTGGCCGCGGAACCGACTCGCGTCCGCGTACCATATGTCGGGCGACTACAAGGCGGAGTTGGCGGTCGCAGAAGAAGGACTGCGCGATTCCCCCGATATTCTCACCTTCTATTCCCGCAAGGCGGCGGCGCTGGCCGCGCTCGGGCGGCTGGCCGAGCTGGACCGGTTGGTCGACGAGACGCTCGCGCTCAGGGCCCGGGCGGGAACTGCCGGGTTGGTCATGCGAGCGGCAGCAGTGGAGTTGAGGGCCCATGGCAACCGGGAAGCCGGGCTTGCAATGGCAGCGCGCGCCGTGGCCTGGTATCAGGCGCGTCCGGCGGCGGAGATTCGCGACTACCAGGAGTCGCTCCTGTACGCGTTGATCCAGACCGGGCAGTGGGCAGAGGCGAAGGTGATTGCCGATACCCTGCTGGCCGAGAGCCCGGACGACATCGACCGGCTGGGATGTGCCGGCACGCTCGCGGCGCGCCTCGGCGACGAGGTCCAGGCTCGCCGGATCGCGGCGACGCTGCGCGACCGTGCGCCCGACTGCCGTGACGGGGATGCGACCTACTGGCGCGCCTGCATCGCGGTCCAGCTCGGCGACCGGCGGGAGGGGATGGCATTGCTGCGAGAAGCGATGGCGCGGGGGCTCGAGTTCGACGCGTGGATCCATTGCGACATCGATCTCGAGCCGCTCTGGGACGATCCGGAATTCCGTGAGTTCATCCGCCCGAAGGGGTGAAGGCGACACGCAGGCGGGATGTGCCTGGAGCCGCGTCCGGTCGCAAGATGCGAGGAGAAGCTGTCGTGAACACGATCCGTATGGAAGAGATGAACTGGCCCGACGTCAGAGCGGCCATATCGGCGGGCTTCACGACGGTGGTGGTCGCGGTGGGCTCCACGGAACAGCACGGTCCGCACCTTCCGACCATGACCGACACGCGCATCGGCGACGCCATGGCGCACCGGGTCGCGCTGAAGCTGGGCCACGCTCTTCAGGCCAGGACGATCCCCGTCGGGGTCTCCGACCACCATCTCGCGTTCGGAGCCACGATCTCGCTGAAGCCGGAGACGCTGAAGTTGATCGTGCTGGACTACGTGGATAGCCTCGTCCGCGACGGGTTCCAGCGGATCATCTTTCTGCCCAGCCACGGCGGGAACTTCGCCCCGGTTGCGCAGGCGATCGCGGACGCGAGGAAGGCGTATCCCGACATCGATGTCACCGGCTACACGGACCTGTTTGGGCTGATGGGCTGCCTGAATCGGGCCTCCGCTGAGTTCGGCATCTCCGAGGACGAGTGCGGGGCCCATGCGGGTGAGAGCGAGACCTCCCTCATGATGGCCCTGGAACCCGCGCTCGTTCGGCAGGATCGGCTCGCGGCCGGGTATGTCGGACCGATAGGGGAGACGGAATTCCAGACGATCCTCGAGAAGGGGATGCCCGCCCTCACGGAGAACGGCGTCATCGGAGATCCGAGGAAGGCGTCGGCCGACAAGGGCGAGATCTACCTCGAGAGGCTGTCGAGCTTCTTGGCCAAGGAGGTGGCGTGAGGCGACCCGTCTCGTCGACAATCCTCGGAGGATGTGATGGGCTTGACTGGATGCGAACGCTGGGTGCGCCGCGGACCGCAGGTGGCGAATCCCGGCGTTCGCTGCTTCTCGCTGAGTCCTCCAAGATCAGGGGGGATTTCAGGGGACTCCAGGAGACAGAGGGGAAATGGAAAGGCGGCGGTAACTCGTGGTTTACGAATCCGTCGCGTCCGAAGTCGCGAAGCGTCGACAAGTTAGGCTTTCGCCCGAATTCGAGTTCGACTCCCGCCGCCTCCAATCACTTGATCTGCAATTGGTTACGATGACGCCCCTCCTTCCCCTTCCTCAGGGTTCCTCCGTACCATGGCGCGGGAATCCACGCGACGCGAGGCGCAGCTGGGTGTAGGCTCGGCAGGCGCAAGCTCACTCGTTGGCGCGGTCGCGGGCCGCGCTTCAAGGAGGGAGCTGATGCTGAACGTGGGGACTTCGCTCGGACCGTACCGGATCCTCGCGCTACTCGGCGCAGGGGGGATGGGCGAAGTCTACCGCGCCCATGACCCCCGGCTCGGCCGCGACGTCGCGATCAAGGTTCTCGCCCCGCATCTGACCGCTTCTCCCGAGGCGCGTGCCCGCTTTGAGCGAGAAGCGCGGACCATCTCACAGCTCAGTCATCCGCACATCTGCACGCTCCACGATTTCGGCCACGAAGGCGACACCGACTACCTGGTGATGGAGCTCCTGGAGGGGGAGACACTGGCGCATCGGCTCGAGAAGGGGCCGCTGCCGGCGCCTGAGGTACTTTCGCTTGGCTCGCAGATCGCGGATGCGCTCGATCGGGCGCACCGGGCTGGCGTAGTCCACCGGGATCTGAAGCCCGGGAACGTGATGCTCACGAAGAGCGGTGTCAAGCTGATGGACTTCGGGCTCGCGCGGCCGACGGCGTCTGCCGGCCCGGGTGCACGTGGGCCAGAGTTCGCCTCGGAATCGAAGACTGTGGGGCAGCTGCCCACGGCGACCAGCCCGCTGACGGCCGAGGGGGCGATCGTCGGCACGTTCCAATACATGGCGCCTGAGCAGCTCGAAGGCAAGGACGCAGACGCGCGGACCGACCTCTGGGCGCTCGGTTGTGTGTTGTACGAGATAGCCACTGGCAAGAGAGCGTTCGAGGGAACGAGCCAGGCGTCGCTGATCGCGGCGATCATGGATCACGAGCCGCCACCGATGACCGAGCTGCAGCCCCTCACGCCGCGGGCCCTGGAGCACCTCGTACAACGCTGCCTTGCCAAGGACCCGGCCGAGCGGTGGCAGGCGGCCCGGGATGTGATGCACGAGCTCAGATGGGTCGCGGCGGCCGGTTCAGAGGCGGAGGTGCCCGCCTCACTGCCCACGCCTCGACGTTCCGGGCGCCGGGTCGCCCTCTGGGCGGCCGGGTCCCTCGCCGGCGCGCTCCTGGTGGCCATGGGGTACGGGTTCGCCATCCGGACCCATCAGGGCACTGATCCGTCACGGGTTGCCTACACGCTGCTCACCGTCCAGCGGGGCACCATCGTGAGCGCCCGGTTCTCCCCCGATGGCAAGACGGTCTTCTACTCCGCCGCCTGGGATGGCCGCCCGCGTGAGGTGTTCGAAACGCGGCCGGGCTTCCCGACCTCACGGTCTCTCGGTCTGGTGGAGGCGACCCTGAACTCCATCTCCCGGAACGGGATGATGGCGGTCACACTCGCCCAGACAACATGGGGTGCGGGCACGCTGGCCGAGGTTTCGATCTCTGGTGGTGCTCCACGTCCCATTCTTGACGATGTGGACGCGGCTGACTGGACCCCCGATGGAAAGACTCTGGCAGTGATGCGCCTTGTCGGAGGCAAGGCACGGCTTGAGATGCCACCCGGGCATGTGCTCTACGAAACATCCGGGAGGTTGACCAACGTCCGCGTCTCCCGTGATGGTCGTTTCCTGGCTTTTCATGACCATCCTCTCCCCGCTGACACGCGAGGCAGTGTCGTCATCATCGACCAGTCCGGGCATCTGGCTGCTCGCACCCCAGAGTGGTACAGCGTTGATGGACTCGCATGGTCCACGGACGGTCGAGAGGTCTGGTACTGCGTCCAGGCGGAGGCCGCCCCGTTCCAGGACCTGAGAGCCATTACTCCTGGCGGACGCGAGCGCATCGTGACACGCACGATCGGAATCGTGGTGCTGGGTGACGTCGGGCCGGATGGGCAGGTGCTGCTCCTGCCAAGGCATGTTCAAGCTGGCATTCGAGGCCGGGGTTCACCGTCGGATGAGGAGCGCGAGCTGGGCTGGTTCGAATGGTCGGTGGTCGGGGACATCTCCGCCGATGGCCGCACACTCCTCTTCGAGGAACAGGGCTATGTCGCCGGTCCCCAGTATGCCGTCTGCCTACGCGGCATGGACGGCTCCCCGCCGGTGAGGCTCGGTGAAGGAAGGGCCAGCGCCCTGTCGCCAGATGGCAAGTGGGCGCTGTCCATCCGGCTGGGCCCGCCGCAACGATTGCTGCTCTACCCGACGGGGACGGGAGACTCCACATCCCTGGCCCGCGGGCCGATCGAGAGGTACTACGCGGCTCGGTGGTTGCCCGACGGGAGAGGCGTCATTCTCGCCGCCTCCGAGGCGGGGCACGCCCAGCGCACGTACGTGCAAGATCTCAGGGGAGGGCCACCGCGTCCTGTGACACCCGAGGGAATCGCCGGCGCCCTGGTTTCACCCGACGGCCGCCAGGTGGCGGCAGTCTCCTGGGAGCAGCAGCTCTTCGTGTGCCCCGTCGACGGTGGAGACTGCCAGCCGGTGGCGCGGTTGTTCCCGGACGAGATCCCCGTCCAATGGTCGACGGACGGGCGATCTGTTTACGTGCGGAGGGCAGGAGCAAGCCTGAACGTGGATTGCATCGACATTGGTGCCGGGCGGCGCGTGCCCTGGAAGACGTTCCGCGTGCCCGACCCCGCTGGCATCCGGATGGGAGCCCTGGTCATGACTCCGGACGGCGCAGGCTATGCGTACAACTACATGCGGTGGCTCGACGACCTCTACCTGGTGACAGGCCTGAAGTGAGGAGGCGCTGGATCTCATGCTCGCCGCTGGGGCAAAGCTCGGACCATCTCGCAGTTCGGCCACCCGCGTGTCTGTACGCAGCACGACCTGGGCCGCCATGGTGACGCCGAGTACTGGGTACCGTAGCTGGCTAAAGCCATGAATGCGCGCAAAGCTGCATATCGCCGGCGAGAGCAGGGCAGGGCTGCACTTCTGATCTGCACCTGCCTCGCTGTCGGCTGTTCGCACCCCCGCTCGCGCGTGGCCTCCGACGATGCGGGGCCGCCGATCCGGGGCGGGACGCTTGAGATCGTCGGCAACAGCGACGTCGACCATCTCTCCACCACGGACGCTTACATGACCACGTCGTGGTGGCTGCTCGGGACCTTCGCCCGTCGGCTGCTGGCCTACCCGCCGTCATCGGACAACTCGATCAAGATACAACCTGTGCCGGACATCGCGCGCGAGGTGCCGACGGCCGAGAACGGGGGCGTCAGCCCGGACGGTCTGACGTACACGTTCCACCTCCGGCGAGGTGTCCGCTGGGACACGAGCCCGCCCCGGGAGGTCAACGCGCACGATGTTGTCCGTGCCTTCAAGCTGATGTTCAACCCCGTGGGTCCGGTCGGAGCGCCGGCATATTACACCAGCACCATCGCGGGAATGGAGCGATACGCTGACGAGTTCGCGCGCGTGCCCGGAACCGTGGAGGCGATCCGGGAGTTCGTCAACAGTCACGAGATCGATGGCGTGCACGCTGCCGACGACACGACCCTGGTCTTTCGTCTAAGGTCCCCGGCTCCGGACTTTCTCTACCTCGTAGCATCGCCCTTCACCGCACCCGTGCCGGTTGAGTACCTCGACTATCTGACCGATAGCCCGGAATTCCGCCAGCACACGATCTCGAACGGTCCCTACCGTATCACTCGGTATGTGCAGAATCGCGAGTATCTTCTGGAACGGAATCCGGTCTGGGATCCGCGCACCGACGCGATCCGGCCCGCCTACATGGACCGGATCCGGATACGTCTTGGGTTGGACCCCCAGCTCCAACAACTGCAGATCGAGGCTGGCACAGCAGACATGTCGTTTGGCGAGGTGATCCCCACGGCAGAACTGGCCGCACTGCTCGCCACCGATGATCCCACAGCCTGGGTGGCGCCTTCAGGGGAATTCTACGCTGGGTTCTGGTATCTCGTCATAAATCAAATGGGCCCCAACAACGGTGGCGCGCTCACTTTGCGCAGTGTGCGCCAGGCGCTGGCGCTGGCGGTGGACAAAGCCGCAGTTGTGCAATTGCTAGGCGGGCCACAGCTGAATCGTCCGCTCAGACAGGCCACGCCAAGTTGCGCAGCAGGCTACCGCGAGGGAGCCGACCAATACGTGACCCCGCGTGACCGGGGCGATGCCGTGATGGCTCGAAGACTGCTAGCGGACGCGGGTTTTCCGGCTGGGATCTCCCTGCGACTGGCGTATGGGATCTTCCCGGGGACTCCCCAAACGGCCCAGGCGCTGCAAGCGAGCCTCAAGCGCGCGGGCTTCGAAGTCAGCCTCCACCCCTTCACGGAGGCCGAGATGATCGGGCGGCTGCTGGCAAACTCCGAGGCCGCAAGGCGCGGTGAGTGGGATCTCGCGTTACTTGGCTGGTTCCCCGATTGGTACGGCGCGAACAACGGTCGATCGGTTGTCTCGCCGCTCTTCGACGGGCGCCACTACGCTCAGAACTACGGTGGATACCGAAATCGCAAAGTTGACGCCGCTATCGATCGCGCGCTGGCGGCCCTGAGTGCCGCGAACGCGGAAGAGGCCTGGGCGGATGCGGCGTGGCAGGTGATGGAGGACGTCGGCATCGTGCCATTGGTGGAGGTCAAACAGGCCTACGCGCGGTCACGTAGGGTGCGCAATTGCAGCTGGTCCGTGCAGGGCATGAGCGCCGACCTCAACGCGGTGTGGCTGTCGGACGCGGCGCCAAGATCGGCGGCGAGGCCATGATGCCCTCGCGCGAGCCAACGGGCGCAACGCCCTTGCTCGCCGTGCGGGACCTGCGCGTCGCGTTCCCCACCCCGGATGGCGTGCTCGAAGCTGTCCGCGGTCTCTCCTTCTCAGTCGATCGCGGCAAAGTGCTGGGAATCATGGGGGAGTCCGGCTCGGGAAAGAGCGTGGCGACGCAGACGATGGTCGGGCTCACCCGAGGGGCACGGGTATCCGGGCAGGCGTTCTTCGAGGACCGGGACCTGCTTGCGATGTCGCCCGACGAGCTTCGCGCCATCCGCGGCCGGGTCATCGCGATGATCTTCCAGAACCCGCTCTCGAGCCTGCATCCTCTCTACCGCGTTGGCTGGCAGATCGTCGAGTTGATCCACGCCCACCAGAAGGTCTCAAGACGGCGAGCACGGGCGCGAGCGATCGAGCTTCTGAGTCTGGTCGGGATTCCGCGCCCGGACAGGCGCGTGGACGACTACCCGCACCAGTACTCCGGGGGCATGCTGCAGCGGGCCATGATCGCGATGGCGCTCGCGCTCAGCCCCCGGCTGCTGGTGGCGGATGAGCCGACCACGGCCCTCGACGTCACGGTGCAGGCGCAGATCCTCCGGCTGTTGCGGCGCGTGCAACAAGAGTTCGGGATGGCGATCATCTTGATCACGCACGACCTTGGCGTGGTAGCTGAGATCGCCGATCAGGTGGTCGTGATGTATGCCGGGCGGGTTCTCGAGGTGGCTCCCAGTCGTGATCTCTTCCGCGCCCCAAGGCATCCGTACACGCGCGGTCTGCTCGCCTCGATCCCACGCGCCGGCAGGGAGGGCGCACGGCTCACGCCCATCCCCGGCCAGCCGCCGAGCGGGATCGACCTGCCCGCGGGCTGTCCATTTGGGCCACGGTGCCCAGAGTGCTTCGAGCGCTGCCTAGAGACGCCACCGCTGACCGAGGTTGCCGATGGCACGCACCACCAATCGGCTTGCTGGCTGGGCGCACCGAGGGAGGCGATATGGCAACCCTCGAAGTGAAGAGGCCGGTTGTAGCAGGGGATGCGCTGGTCCGTGTCGAGCACTTGGTGAAGGAGTTCCCCGTCAAGTCCGCCGTCCTCTTTGCACGCGGGCGGGATCGCGTCCATGCGGTGAGTGACGTGAGCCTTGAGATCCGCCGCGGGGAGACGCTCGCGCTTGTGGGGGAGACGGGCTGCGGCAAGTCGACACTCGGGCGATGCATCGTGCGGCTGCACCGACTCTCGGCCGGACGCGTTGTGTTCGACGGACACGATATCACAGCGGTGGAGGACAGGGAGCTTGCGCCTTTCCGCAGGCGAATGCAGATGGTCTTTCAAGATCCTTACGGATCGCTGAACCCTCGGCGTCGGGTTGGCTCGATCATCGGGGACGGGTTCGAGATCCACAGCCTGGCCCACGGCGCCGAGCGCAGGAGGCGAGTCCAGGAACTGATGAAGATAGTCGGGCTCAACCCCGAGCACTACAACCGCTTCCCGGGCGACTTCTCCGGTGGGCAGCTCCAGCGGGTCGGGGTTGCCCGTGCGGTTGCTCTGAATCCGGACTTCATCGTCTGTGACGAACCGGTCTCCGCCCTCGACGTCTCCATCCGAGCTCAGATCCTGAATCTCCTCGCCGAGCTGCAGGAGAAGCTGGGGCTGACCTACCTCTTCATCTCTCATGATCTATCGGTCGTGCGACACGTCAGCGACCGCGTCGCGGTGATGTACTTGGGGACGGTGGTTGAACTGGCACCGGTCCGTATTCTGTTTGAGTACGCGCGGCATCCCTACACGCGCGCGCTGCTGTCGGCGATGCCGTCACCGGATCCTGAGCGGAAGTCCGTCCGCGAGGAGATCGTGCTCGCAGGTGATCCCCCCTCACCGCTCGACCCACCCGCAGGCTGTCGCTTCCATCCGCGCTGCCCACGCGCGCAAGCACGATGCGCGCGCGAGACCCCGACCCTGACCCCCGTCCTTGACGATCCGCAGGACCACGCCACGGCCTGTCACTTTCCGCTCGCGGACGGCGAGACGCTGACGCCGCCCGGTCAGTGAGGAGGGTCTCCATGCCTATCGAAGGGAAGAGGATCATCCGGGGGCGCGGGCCGTGGGAACTGGCATTCGCGAGACTGCGGCGCGACCGCGCGGCGATCACGGCGGCTGCGACCATCGGGGTCGTCGCCCTTGTCGCGACCTTGGCTCCTTGGATCGCCAAGCTCGCAGGGCACGGCCCCGGGGAGCAGTTCCTGGGCGTGGGGTTATCCCCCTCCGGGATCCCCATCGGGCCGAACCGCGGCTTCCTCCTGGGAACCGACAATCTCGGCCGGGACGTGCTGGTTCGGATCGCATACGGAACACGGGTCTCGCTGCTCGTTGGGGTGGTCGCCAGCGCGCTTGCCGTGTGTTTGGGGGCCGTCGTGGGGATCATCGCTGCTTGGTTTGGGGGATTCGTGGATCGCGTCCTCTCCCGGACTATGGATGTCTGCCTGGCACTTCCGTTCCTTGTGTTCGCCCTCGCGCTTGTGGCCGCCGTGGGACCCAGCCTCACGATCAGCGTCGCGGTCATTGTCTTCTTCAGTTGGTCCTCCGTCGGCCGGGTTGTCCGAGGCCAAGCGCTTTCAATACGCGAGCACGAATATGTACAAGCGGCCCGCGCCCTTGGCGCCAGTAACATGCGGATCATGTTCGTCGAGATCCTGCCGAACGTGATCTCCACGGTCATCGTGTACGCCACGCTTCTGATCCCGGGGGCCATTGTCGCCGAGGCGACCCTGTCTTTCCTCGGCCTCAGCGTGGTGCCGCCCACGCCTTCCTGGGGCAACATGCTCGCCGACGCCATGGCCTACTACAAGGTCGCCTGGTGGTTCGTGCTCTTCCCCGGCGCGGCCCTCCTTGTGACGACCATTGCGTTCAATGTCCTCGGTGACAGTGTGCGCGACGCGCTCGATCCGCATTACGACCGCAGCTTTGGCGCCGGCCGGGAGGGTGGGCGATGATCCGCTACCTCCTAGGGCGACTCGCTTGGAGCGCACTGGTCGTCTGGGTCGTGGCTACGATCGTCTTCGCCATGTTCTTCGCGGCGCCTCATGACGTGGCCCGCCTGCTCGCGGGGCGCCAGGCGAGTGAGGAGACCCTCCGGCTCGTGCGGAGCAAGCTGGACCTCGACCGACCCGTGCCCGTGCAGTACGCGCACTACTTGGGCCGGCTACTGCGGGGGGATCTCGGCGAGTCGTTCCGCACGGAGGAACCGGTCGGGAGGGTTGTCGCCCGCGACCTCCCCGTGACCGCCTCGCTCGCCCTGGGCGCCGGCATCCTCTGGCTCGTGCTGGGTGTAGGGGCCGGCGTGATCGCTGCAAAGAAGCGCCGTTCGCGAACCGATCGAGCGATCACAATCATCGCGCTCGGTTTCTATTCCATGCCCACGTTTCTATTGAGCCAGTTGCTGCTCTACTTCCTGTTCTTCCGCCTTTACATGGCGGGGGTCGAGCTCTTCCCGCCTGGCTCGTACGTCGCCTTCCAGACGAGCCCGCTCCAATGGGCGCGATTCCTCACACTTCCGTGGATCTCGATCGCCCTGGTCACGGCGGCCGTCTATTCCCGGCTCACGCGGAGTGCCATGCTCGACGTTCTGGAAGAGGACTACATCCGAACCGCTCGAGCTAAGGGTCTGAGTGAGTGGCGCATTACCATCCACCACGCGCTCCGCAGTTCGCTGGCACCCGTCGTTGGCCAGTTCGGAATCGATCTGGGAGGTCTCATGGGCGGCGCCATCGTGACCGAGGTCGTCTTTGGGCTGCCAGGCCTTGGCCGTGAAGCGGTGCTGGCCATCACCAACCAGGACCTGCCGATCATCATGGGGATCACCTTGGTTTCGGCGGTGATGGTTGTGGGGGCGAACTTCCTGGTGGACCTGTGCTACGCGGTGCTCGATCCGAGGGTCCGGCTGCAGTGAGATATCGCCGTCCCGGTGTGACGCAGCTCAAGCAGTGGGGTGTCGTTGCCGCTGGGGCGGCGAGAACCCTCCCTGCCGCCTCCAATCACTTGATCTGCAGCTGGTTACGGTGTCACTCCTTCTTCTCCTCCCTCAGGGTTCCTCCGTAGCATCGCGCGGGAATCCACACGACGCGCTGCGAAGCTAGGTGTAGTCTCGGCGGGCGCAAGCTCACTCGTTGGCGCGGTCACGGGCCGCGCCCGCAGGAGGGAGCTGATGCTGAACGTGGGTACTTCACTCGGACCGTACCGGATTCTCGCCCCGCTGGGTGCGGGGGGCATGGGCGAGGTCTATCGCGCCCATGATCCCCGGCTCGGCCGCGACGTGGCCATCAAGGTGCTCGCCCCCCACCTGGCAGCGACCCCCGAGGCGCGCGCGCGCTTCGAGCGCGAAGCGCGGACTATCTCCCAGCTCAACCACCCGCACATCTGCACGCTCCATGACATCGGTCGCGAGGGCGATACCGACTACCTCGTGATGGAGCTGCTCGAGGGCGAGACGCTGGCGCATCGGCTGGAGAAGGGTCCGCTGCCGGTGGCTGATGTGCTCGCACTGGGGGCGCAGATCGCCGATGCGCTGGACCGGGCGCACCGGGCAGGGGTGGTGCACCGCGACCTCAAGCCGGGGAACGTCATGCTGACCAAGTCCGGAGCCAAGCTCATGGACTTCGGCCTGGCGCGAGCAGCTGGTCTGATCGTGGCCGGTCGGGTGACTCCGGGCGACGGCGGAGTGGCGCTCACGGTGAACGCGGCCGCGCCGGGCGAGACGGCCACCGCAAGCCTTCCCCTCACAGCCGAAGGCGCGATCGTCGGCACGTTCCAATACATGGCGCCGGAGCAGCTCGAGGGCAAGGAAGCGGACGCACGGACCGACATCTGGGCGCTCGGTTGCGTGCTGTACGAGATGGCAACCGGCAAGCGGGCGTTTGAGGGAACGAGCCAGGCGAGCCTGATCGCGGCGATCTTGGAGCACGAGCCCCCTTCGATGATGGAACGGCAGCCGCTGACCCCGGCAGCGCTGGAGCACCTGGTGAAGCGGTGCCTGGAAAAGGACGCGGCGGATCGTTGGCAGAGCGCGCGGGACGTGACGCATGAGCTGAAATGGATCAATGACGCAACGTCACTGGCTGGATCCATGGCGGCTGCCCCCCTGCGGACGGCCGCGGGACACCGGCGATCCCGACGCTTGGCCCGGGCCGGCGTCATCGCCGCGATCGCACTAGCGATCGTTGCCGTCTCCGCCATCGCGGCATTCCTCTGGGCGCGCCGCCAGCCTGCGCCGCGGCTTGCGCGCCTGACCATCACCGCACCTGAAGGCGAGATCATCTACACCAATAGCCCCTCGGCCGCCGTCTCACCCGATGGACGGCTGGTGGCCTTCGCTGTCGTGGACTCCGCCGGCATGATCCGGCTGCGGATCCGGCCGTTGGAGTCGTCCACTGTGCGACCGCTAGCCGTCACGGCGAGTTCGGTAGCGTATCCATTCTGGTCGCCCGACAGTCGCAGTATTGCCTTCTTCGCCGACGGCAAGCTGAAGAAGATCTCGGCGTCCAGTGGCGCCCCGGAGACGATCTGCGACGCGCCGGACGGCCGTGGCGGGTGTTGGAGCAAGAACGGAGTGATCGTCTTCGCTCCTCAGGGTCTGGGCCCGCTACAAAGGGTCCAGGCCGACGGGGGAGAGGCCGTCACGGTGGCAAGGCCGGATTCGGCGCGCGGTGAGGCGGCGCTGCGTTTCCCCTGCTTCCTCCCCGACGGCCGGCACTTCCTCTATGTGGCCCTGCCCCGGCGGCAGGGGCAGTTCGATGTCTATGTGGGTGACTTGGACTCCAGGGAGACCAAGCTCGTCATGACCGCTGGCTCGGCCCCGGTCTATGCAGAACCCGGGTACCTCATCTTCGCGCGCAACGACCGGCTGGTGGCGCAGCGGTTCGACCGGTCCAGGCTTCGGCCCGCGGGGCCGTTGGTTCCGCTTGATGATGAGCTGCCGCCGACCGACACCGAAGGCGCGCCGCTTCTGTGCTCCCCGGCGAGAGGTGTGATGGTCTACGTGGCCGCGAAGACACCGAACACGCAGCTGACGTGGCTCGACCGCGCGGGCCGACCGGCAGGCGTGGTCTCGCTTCCTCCCGGGCGATACAGGTATCCTGCCCTATCACCGGATAGCAGGTGGGCCGCCGTGGTAAAGCCGTCCTCCGGAGGCAATGGAGACCTTTGGCTGGTCGACCTGCAGCGGGCGGTGCCCACCCGGATCACCACCGACGGGATGGCAGATGCGGGCAACGCTCCACGATGGTCGCCGGACGGCAGCCGCATTGCCTACGGATGCTGCTCCTCGGGCCCTTACGAGATCTACCAAGTGCCGGCCAGCGGCCGGGGGCGTCCGGAACCGCTGGTCCAAACCGGCACGGTCCTCAAGTGGCCCCTGGCCTGGTCGCCCGATGGAAAGTACTTCGTCTATGGCGAGGTCGGCCAGGCGACCGCCTACGATCTATGGCTATTGCCGCTGGATGGGGAAGGCAGGCCCAGACCCTATCTCTGCTCTCCCTTCTACGAAGCGGAGGCGGACATCTCGCCGGACGGGCATTGGCTGGCTTATAGCTCGGACGAGACTGGGGACAACGAGATCTACGTACAGTCTTTCCCTGAGCCGGGAGAGAAGCATCGCGTGTCCCTGGCAGGGGGGTACCGGGCGAAGTGGTCCACGGACGGGCAAGAGCTGCTCATCTGGACCGACAGCTCGGTTTACACCGTCGAAGTAGAGACAGCTCCTGCGTTCAAGGTAGGGCCGCCCGGCCGGCTCTTCACCCCGACGAGCGATGTCACGGATATCACCGCCACCGGAGATCTGCAGCGCTTCCTGGGCGTCGTTCCGGCGGCGCCAGCGGCGCCGCCCAGCATCACGGTGATCCTGAACTGGGAGGCGATGCTTAGGCACTAGATGTACCCTTCCAGTGCTTGGAGGGCTGCTGCTGATCGGAAGCAAGGGACGAGGTTGCGCTCGAACGATGTAAGGATGATGCGGATGCTGTCGGCAGGAACGACACTCGGTCCCTACAAGATCCTCGCTGCTCTCGGCGCGGGCGGAATGGGTGAGGTGTATCGTGCCCACGATAGCCGGCTCGGGCGGGATGTGGCCATCAAGGTGCTCGCCCCGCACCTCGCCGCCACTCCAGAAGCCCGTGCCCGCTTCGAGCGTGAGGCGCGCACGATCTCCCAGCTCAACCACCCGCACATCTGCACGCTCTACGATATCGGCCGCGAAGGCAGCACTGATTTCCTGGTCATGGAGTTGCTGGAGGGGGAGACACTCGCGCATCGGCTTGAGAAGGAACCTCTGCCGCCTGCGGACACGCTCGCTCTCGGTGTGCAGATCGCGGATGCGCTGGATCGCGCGCATCGTGCGGGTGTTGTGCACCGCGATCTCAAGCCAGCGAACGTGATGCTGACAAAGAGCGGCGCGAAGCTGATGGACTTCGGTCTCGCGCGGAGGACGGTGTTTACCGCCCCGCGTGAAGTGGGACCAGATCGCGCCTCCGAATCGAAGACGGTGGGGCAGTTGCCCGCGGCGAGCAGCCCGTTGACGGCCGAGGGCGCGATCGTCGGCACCGTCCTATACATGGCGCCGGAACAGCTGGAAGGCGAGGAAGCCGATGCCCGCACCGACCTCTGGGCGCTGGGCTGCGTGCTCTACGAGATGGCGACGGGGAGGCGCGCCTTCGAGGGCACGAGCCAGGCGAGCCTGATCGCGGCGATCCTGAAGGAGACGCCGCGGCCGATGACGGAGCTCCAGCCGCTCATGCCGCCGGCGCTGGATCGGACGGTGCGTCAGTGCCTGGCCAAGGACCCCGATGCGCGTTGGCAGAGCGCCGGCGACCTGGCCCGCGAATTGGAGTGGGTGGCCGCCACTTCCGCTGTCCCGCAGGTCGGCTTGCCGGTGCTCGCGTACCGACGACGCCGCGAGCGGCTGGCCTGGGCCGGAACGTGCGCCGCCACCGCGCTCGCGCTCCTGGCGTTCGCTGCTCTCCTGCGGACGCACCGCTTACCTGTGTCGGAACCCGTTCGCTTCTCCATCGCGTCGCCCGCCGGCATGGACATCGTGACCGATTCTCCTTCGCCTGCGGTCTCACCGGATGGGCGCAGGTTGGTGTTCACGGTGCTGGATTCCGCCGGAACTCAGCACCTCTGGATCCGGCCGCTAGATTCATCGTCCGCGCAACGGCTCCCTGGGACCGAAGGTGCGAACCTGCCGTTCTGGTCGCCGGAAAGCCGCTTCATCGCCTTCTTCGCCGACGGCAAGCTCAAGAAGGTGCCGGCGACCGGCGGCGCCACCGAGACGATCTGCGATGCACCCGACGGGCGAGGCGGCTCGTGGAGCAAGGAAGGGGTGATTGTCTTCGCTCCCGGTGCCGCGGGTCCGCTGCAACGGGTCTCCTCCGAGGGGGGAGAAGCCGTCGCGGTCGCCAGGCCGGACTTGTCGAGGGGCGAGAACGGGCTTCGCTTCCCGTGCTTCCTTCCGGACGGCCGCCACTTCCTCTATGCGAGCATGCCCCGGCGGGAAGGGCAGTTTGACATCTACATCGGCGATGTGCAGTCTGGAGAGAATCGTCACTTCATGACCGCAGGGTCGGCGCCAGTGTACGCCGAACCCGGTTTCTTGCTCTTCGCGCACCACGACCGGACTGTAGCTCAGCGGTTGGATCTGCCGCGCCTCCGACTGACGGGCTCGCCCATTGCGCTGGCCGATGTTCCCAACCCAGGCTATGAGTGCGCCCCGCCGGCATCCTCTCCGGCAAGGGACGTGCTGGTCCGGGTGGTGGCGGCAAGCCCGAACACGGAACTGGAGTGGTTGGACCGTTCCGGCCATCCGGCGGGGAAGGTTCCACTCCCGCCTGGCCGCTACGTGAGTCCCAGCCTGTCGCCGGACGGCCGATCGGCCGCACTGATCAAGAAGCGCACCGGGATCTTCGGCGACCTGTGGACGGTCGATCTGGGGCGTGCCTTCGCCACGCGCCTCACGTTCGACGGCCTGGTCGATGACGTCCCTTTGTCCGCATGGTCGCCGGACGGCTACCGCTTGACCTTCCTCTACAATCGCTCGGACACCTACGACATCTACCAACTGCCCGCAAACGGTTCCGGGGGACCTGAACCGCTTCTGCAGTCGCGCGTGGTCAATAAGGGTGCCTTGGGTTGGTCACCGGATGGCAAGTACCTCGTCTTCTATCAGATTGGCCACGATACCGGCTGGGACATCTGGCTTCTGCCACTGGGAGAAAGTGGCCAGCCGATACCCTATCTCTGTTCTCCCGCCAACCAATATCCGCTGGACATCTCGCCCGATGGTCGCTGGCTGGTCTACACCTCGGACGAAACCGGGAGCCTAGAAACCTACGTACGGGCCTTCCCTGTGCCGGGCGAGGCCTACCGCATTCTCACTCCGGGAGCGCGCTGGGCCCATTGGTCCGAGGACGGTCACGAGTTGATCATCGGAGCCGGCGCCCAGATCGGGGCTCAAGCCCCTGTCTACTCCGTGGCGGTGCGAACAGAGCCCGCCTTCGAGGTTGGCACGCCGCAGCTGCTCTTCGAACCGAGAAGAGACCTCGTAGGCATAACCGCTACTCGCGATCACATACGCTTTCTGGCCATCGTTCCGGTCGAGGAAACTGCGCCGCCGAGCCTTGAGGTGGTGCTCAATTGGCAGGAGGCGTTGAAGAGATGAGATCCGAGGGCCCCATTCCGATGTCGCTGAGCGCAGGCAGGAAGCTCGGACCCTACGAGATCCTCGCTCTCCTTGGCGCGGGCGGCATGGGCGAAGTCTACCGCGCGCACGACACCCGCCTGGGGCGCGATGTAGCCATCAAGGTGCTGTCCCCGCGCTTGGCAGCGACCCCCGAGGCCCGCGCCCGCTTCGAGCGCGAGGCCCGCACCATCTCCCAGCTCAACCATCCGCACATCTGCACGCTGCACGATGTCGGCCGCGAGGGCGATGCCGACTACCTGGTGATGGAGTTGCTCGAGGGCGAGACGCTGGCACATCGGCTGGAGAAGGGCCCGCTGCCGGTGGCTGATGTGCTCGCACTGGGGGCGCAGATCGCGGATGCCCTGGATCGTGCCCACGGGGCCGGGATCGTGCACCGCGACCTGAAACCAGGGAACGTGATGCTGACGAAGAACGGCGCCAAGCTGATGGACTTCGGGCTCGCGCGTGCGGCCGCCATCGCGACGGCGCCCAGCGGGCTGACCGAGTCCCCGACCGTGAACCGTCCGCTGACCGCCGAAGGCACGATTGTCGGCACGTTCCAGTACATGGCGCCGGAACAGCTGGAGGGCCGCGAGGCCGACGCGCGCAGCGACATCTGGGCGCTGGGGTGTGTGCTCTACGAGATGGCGACGGGCAAGCGGGCGTTCGAGGGAACGAGCCAGGCCAGCCTGATCGCTGCAATCATGGAGCACGAACCGCCTGCAATCACCGTTCTCAAACCGTTGACGCCACCAGCGCTGGAGCATCTGATCAACCGCTGCCTGGCCAAGGAACCGGCGGAGCGCTGGCAGAGCGCCCGCGACGTGATGCACGAACTGAGATGGATCGCTGGGGGAAGTTCCCAGGCCGAGAGCGAGGCGGGTGCGCGGGTGTCAGGTTCAACAGTCCGGCGACACCGCGAACGACTCGTCTGGACCATCGTGGTCGCCGCCCTCGCAGCCGGGCTGGTGGGGGTGAGCGCCCTGCATTGGGCCCGCCGGCCGCCTGCCCCCGAACTTGTGCGCCTGACCGTTCCGGCGCCCGCAGGCCAGACCATCCGGGCCGACAATCCGTCGGCCGCGATCTCACCCGATGGCAGGACGCTGATCTTCGGGGTCTTTGACGCCGCGGGCACGCGGCGGCTCTGGATCCGCCGGTTGGATTCATCCTCCGCTCAGCCGCTCGCGGGAACGGAGAACGCCGACTTCCCCTTCTGGTCGCCTGACGGCCGCTTCATCGCCTTCTTCGCCGGCAACAAACTGCGCAGAATCCCGGCGGCCGGCGGTCCTCCGGAGACGATCTGCGAGGCTCCTGACGGGCGCGGCGGATCCTGGAACAGAGACGGGACCATCGTCTTCGCTCCGCTGGCCACCGGCCCCCTGGCCCGCGTTTCGTCCGACGGAGGGGAGGTCGTCCCCATCGCCCAGCCGGATTCGGCGCGGGGCGAGACGGGGCTGCGCTGGCCCTGCTTCCTATCCGACAGCCGGCATTTCCTTTACGTGAGCATTCCCGCGAAGAGGGGACAGTTCGATGTCTACCTCGGGGATGTGCAATCGAACAAAACCCAGCGCATCATGACCGCCGCCTCGGCGCCGGTCTATGCCGAATCCGCTTGTCTCTTCTTCGAGCGCGATCGCCGCCTGGTGGCCCAGCGGTTCGATCCATCCCAAATGCGACCCGTGGGCCGAGTGACCTCGCTGGAAGACGCACCCCCTTTTGCCACGAACACCGGTGCGCCCATTCTCTTTCCGCCGTCGAGAAGTGTCCTCGTCCTCATTGGCTCGAAGACCCCTGACACCCAATTGGCGTGGCTGGACCGCGCCGGGCACCGGATAGGCACGGTGCCGCTGCCACCGGGTCATTACGAGTTACCGAGGCTCTCACCGGACGGTCATTGGGCCACGGTGCTGAAGCTCTACTCCTCGGAGCGAGGTGATCTCTGGATCGTCGATCTGCAGCGCGCCGTCGCCACGCCTGGCACTTTCGACAGCACGGCGATCAGCGAAGGTAGGTGGGCACCCGACGGCACCCACTTCGCATACAGCAGCAATCGCTCTGGTCGCCAAGATATCTGTCAGGTGCTGGCCAACGGCAAGGAACCGGCGGAGCAGCTCGTTCGACCGGCGGCGACGTTCACGCAGCCGATAGCGTGGTCGCCTGACGGAAAGTACTTACTCTATGGCCAGCTCGGCAAGTCGTCCCTCTGGGATCTATGGCTGCTGCCATTGAAAGGGGAAAGGGAACCGATGCCCTATCTCTGTACCCCGTACGACGAGTTTGGGGCGGACATCTCGCCGGACGGGCACTGGCTGGCCTATGCCTCGGACGAGACCGGAAGGTCCGAGGTCTACGTAACGTCCTTCCCGGAGCCGGGGGAGAAGTACCGGATCTCCGCGTCGGGCGGGACTGCTGCGCAGTGGTCGGGGGATGGCAAGGAGCTTCTCTTCTGGGCTGGCGGAGATCTCGCCGGACCAACTGTCTCGGCGTTTGTCGTGGATGTGCAGACGACGCCCGCGTTCAAGTTCGGCACCCCGCGCCTGCTCTTCACCCAGCCTCCGGAGGCCCTCCCGTTCATGCCGTCCACTGCCGCGACCCGTGACCTGCAGCGCTTCCTGAGGGTGGTTCCGGTCGAGGGGACGGCCCCGCCCGGCATCACGGTGCTCCTGAACTGGGAGTCGGCGCTGAAGGAAGACCAGTGATGACGCGAGGATAGGACACATGCTGCCTGTCGGGACAAACCTCGGCCCGTACAAGATCCTCACCGTACTCGGTGCGGGTGGGATGGGCGAAGTCTACCGCGCACATGATCCGCGGCTCAGGCGCGACGTCGCGATCAAGGTTCTCGCCCCGCGCTTGGCGGCGAACCCCGAGGCGCGCGCCCGGTTCGAGCGAGAAGCGCGCACGATATCCCAACTTAACCCTGATCCGGCGAATCTGAGAGCGGTCTCGTGAGTGAAAGGTATTGAAAA